>JBJTQJ010000032.1:0-5606 GCA_046075565.1 Verrucomicrobiales bacterium
GCGAGTTCGGCGACAGGTCTGCCGAGAGCGAGCAGTTCGACAGCTTGGACTTTGAATTCGGGGGTGTAACGCTTGCGTGGTGTCTGGTTCATATCGTGCTTGATTTTAGAAGTTGATGGTCCAGAAATCTAGATCACCTCAAAGGGCAAAATTTCCCTACAGCGTTGATTCTGCTTGGCTTGGGCGGGCAAAGCCGTAACCTCGGTCGTTGGATGGTCATCCCATAGCTACCCTCGCACGGCCAACCTCGGCAGAATCAACCTGCCCAACCTGTCGCGGTGGGGAAAACCGAAGCTCGGGCAGTTCCCGAGCGGGATTCTCGAGGAATTGGAAGCTCAAGACATTTCCACAAGCGCCTGCCATCTCCCCGCCCGGGGAAATCTCGTCGGTCCGCCACGGATTTTCGATACACGGCGATTTTCTCCCTTCCCATCCGCGCCGTGCCCGCTAGAGTAGGCGGGTGAGCAGCAGTTACCAGGTTTTTGCACGGAAATACCGCCCGAAGACGTTCGCCGATCTTCTCGGTCAGGACCACGTCACCCGCACCCTCCGGAATGCGGTGGAGAATGACCGTATCGCGCAGGCCTATCTTTTTGTCGGCCCCCGAGGCACGGGCAAGACCTCGGCAGCGCGGATTCTGGCCAAAGCCCTGAATTGTCCCGGTGGACCCAATTCCGAATTCAATCCGGACGACCCGCTTTGTATCGAGATCGCCGAGGGTCGCTCGCTCGACGTGTTGGAAATCGACGGCGCTTCGAACAACGGCGTGGATCAAGTGCGGGAACTCCGCGAGACGGTTCAATACAGCCCGGTGCAAGGCCGCTACAAGATCTACTACATCGACGAGGTGCACATGCTCACGACCCAGGCTTTCAACGCCCTGTTGAAGACCTTGGAAGAGCCACCCGCGCACGTGAAATTCATCTTCGCGACCACGGAAGTGCAGAAGGTGCTCCCGACCATCCTCAGCCGCTGCCAACGCTTCGACCTCCGGCCAATTCCGGCAGGTATCATCGCCAACCATCTTTTGCACATCGCGAAGTTGGAGAAGATCAAACTTTCGCCCGCCGCCGCCCAGGCCATTGCCCGTGGAGCCGATGGCGGGATGCGCGACGCCCAGAGTATGCTCGACCAGTTGGTAGCCTTCTGCGGTGATAGCATCGAGGAGAGCCACACCATGGAGATGTTCGGCTTCACCTCATCGCAGGTGATCGCGGATCTGTCCAGGCTCGTCCTCACCCAGGATGCCGCGGGCGCCCTGAGCCTCGTGCACACACAGCAGGAAGGTGGCCGCGACTTGAGCCACCTGCTCGGGGAGCTTGTTACATTTTTCAGGAACCTGCTCGTGCTTTCCATCGACCCGAAAAACGAACTCCCGGAAGTGACACCCGAGGGACGCCGGCTTATCGAATCGGCCCGGGGATTGGTGGGCAATGACCGCTTGCTCGAATTGGTCGACCATCTGGCGCTGGTGCAGGATCGCATGCGCCTCGCCGGAAACAAGAAACTCCATCTGGAAATGGGACTGGTGAAAGCCGTGCAAATGCTGCAGCAGGTTTCGCTGGGTGACGTGGTTGATTTCCTCCGCGCCCACGCCGATGGAGAATCGCCTCCACCCCTGCCGGCCGCCCCAAAAAAGCCTGAGGCGGTGGCGGCCGCCGTCTCCACTCCGCCACCGGAAAAGTCCGAGCCCGCGCCGATTCCCGTCCTGCCACCGACTCCGCCGTCGGATGTTGTCGTCCCGGTTTCCAAAGCCACCCCCTCCCCTGCCGAGCCGGAAAAACGCGGCGCTCCTTTGTCACTCGACTCCCTCTGGACCCAAGCCGTTATCGCGCTTGAACGCGACGGCCAAGGGTTCGCGGCCATGATTGCGAAAGATGTGACCCTGCTTTCCTTCGATGATGATCACCTGATCGGCGGACTTCCCCGCTCCAAGGAATTCGAATTCGCTCTCTTTTCCGAAGGGCGCGATGATCTCATCCGCCATCTGAGCAAACTGCACGGTCGCCCGGTCTCCCTCACCGTGGAGATCCGGGACGATATCGCGGCAAAAGAACCCGCCGACAACACCCTTCCGCTCGATCTCGACATGAGCGAAGGTGATCCTCCCGTGCCGTTGGTCGTTACGCCAGATGATGGCGACGAAGACGAAGAACCGCCAACGCCATCGGCAAGCGAACCCGCCGCCGGTGAACCGGAATTGGAAACACCGGAAGTTTTTTACCAGGATCCCCTCATTGAAAAAGCCCTCGGGATTTTCGACGGAACCATAGTCAAGGAATCGTAATACCAACACCACGATGAACATCGCCAAAATGCTCAAACAAGCCCAGCAGATGCAGGGCAAAATGCAGGCCGCTCAGGAAGAACTCAGCCAACGACCGGTCGAGGCCAGCGCCGGAGGCGGCAAGGTCAAGGTCACCGGCACGGCGGCCGGAGACATCACCGGCATCCAAATCGATCCCGCGGTCATCGCCGCCGGTGATGTCGAGATGGTCGAAGACCTCGTGCTCACGGGCGTGCGCTCCTGCCTCGACGAAGGCCGCCGCGTCATGGCCGAGGAGATGAAAAAGATCACCGGCGGTCTCGGTCTGCCGCCCGGCATGGGATTTTGATCCGACCGCCAAGGGCGCCAGTGAGGCGTCCAAAGCAAGAAGGTGAAAAGGCTGAACGGGTAACTTGCCCGTTTTAAGCCTTCATGCGGGCGATGGAACCCGCCACCGAAGGCATCGGCCCCTGCGCCTAGGAACCGGCAAAAATTCCGGCGGATTTCCCCTCCTAATTGGCAATGATTCCTCTTTTCCCTTGCCAAATTCCAAATCCTGCGTAACCTAATTGTCTTACTAATCATTTTGAGCGCTTCCCCAGACATCCATCCCGAATTCGAGCGTATGCTTGGCCGCCCGGCCAAGGAGAGCCTGTTGGGTCAGCGGGGGCATGTCGTTTGGTTGTTCGGGCTCTCGGGTTCTGGGAAAAGCACCCTGGCCCATGCCGTCGAGCGGGCGCTACACGAACAAGGCCGGTCCACCGCCCTGCTGGATGGCGACAACCTCCGCACCGGCCTGAATGCCGGATTGGGATTTACCGACGCCGACCGCGCGGAAAACATCCGCCGTGCCTCCGAGACGGCCAAACTTTTCGCCAGCAATGGCATCATCGTGCTGGCGTCGTTCATTTGTCCGAAGGATAGCCTGCGGGAAGCCGCCAAAAACATCATCGGCGCCGACGACCTCACCACGGTCTATGTGCGGGCAAGCTTCGCGACATGTCAGCAGCGCGATGTGAAAGGCCTCTATGCCAAAGCCGCCGCCGGTGGCGTCGCCCATTTCACCGGCAAGGACTCCGGCTTCGAGGAACCATCTGAAGTGGACCTCCTCGTTGATACCGAAACCAGCACCATCGCCGAAGGTTGCGCTGCAATCCTGGCCGCCATTACTCCGAAAATTTCCCTGTGATTCCGAACTGATTCCCATGCGCGACTACACCCTGTCCCACCTCGACCAACTCGAAGCCGAAGCGATCTTCGTCCTCCGTGAAACTGCTGCTCAATTCGAAAATCCCGCACTGTTGTTCTCCGGCGGGAAGGATTCGATTGTCATGGCCTGGCTGGCCCGCAAGGCCTTCTGGCCGGCGCGTGTGCCCTTCCCGCTCGTGCATATTGATACCGGCCACAACTTCCCCGAGACCATCGAATACCGCGACCGCTTCGTCGAACTGCTCGGCGCCCGCCTGATCGTTGGCTCGGTGCAGGAATCGATCGATACCGGCCGCGTGACCGAAGAAAAGGGCCCCTATGCCTCGCGCAACCGTCTGCAAACCGTGACCTTGCTCGATACCATCGAGAAACACCGCTACGACGCCTGCCTCGGTGGTGGACGGAGGGATGAGGAAAAAGCCCGCGCCAAGGAGCGGTTCTTCTCGCACCGCGACGAGTTCGGTCAATGGGATCCGAAAAACCAGCGGCCCGAACTCTGGAATCTTTTCAACGGACGCAAACACATCGGTGAACACTTCCGCGTATTCCCCCTGTCCAATTGGACGGAAATGGATATCTGGCAATACATCAAGCGGGAGAAAATCGAACTCCCCTCGATCTACTTCTCGCATGAGCGTGAGGTCTTCGTCCGCCAGGGACAATTGCTGGCCGTGACCGATTTCATCACCGTGCTTCCGGATGAAGTTGTCGAGAAGCGGATCGTGCGCTTCCGCACCATCGGCGACGCCACCTGCACGGGTGCGGTCGAATCCATCGCCGCCGATCTCGAACAAGTGATCGCCGAAGTCGCGGCTGCCCGCCAAACCGAACGCGGCACCCGCGCTGACGACAAACGCTCGGAAACCGCCATGGAAGACCGCAAAAAGGAAGGGTATTTCTGATCGCCTCGTTTTCCCTTCATCTCCCAACCTCTCATCCTTCATCCCTTTCTCCCATGGACCTCCTTCGCTTCACTACCGCCGGTTCCGTTGACGACGGCAAATCCACGCTCATCGGGCGGCTGCTTTACGATTCCAAATCGATCTTTGAGGATCAACTCGAGGCCATCGAACAATCTTCGCGCCAACGTGGCGACGAAAATGTCAACCTCGCGCTTCTAACCGATGGCCTGCGCGCCGAACGCGAACAAGGCATCACCATTGATGTCGCTTACCGCTATTTCGCCACCCCGCGCCGCAAGTTCATCATCGCCGACACGCCGGGCCACATCCAATACACCCGCAACATGGTGACCGGCGCCTCGACCGCCAACCTTGCCATCATTCTCGTCGACGCCCGCAAAGGGGTGATCGAGCAGACCTGCCGTCATTCCTTCATCGCCAACCTGCTCCGCATCCAGCACGTCGTGGTGGCCGTGAACAAAATGGATCTGGTCGACTGGTCGGAGGATCGCTTCAACGAAATCAAGGATCAGTTCCAGAAGTTCGCCAGCCGTCTGGACAATCTGGTCGAGGTCACGTTTATCCCCATCTCCGCTCTGCTCGGCGACAACATCGTTGATCAGTCCACCAACATGCCGTGGTTCAGAGGCCCGACACTCCTTTACCATCTCGAAACCGTCTATGTCGGTGCGCAGGAAAACCATGTGGACGCGCGATTCCCCGTGCAATGGGTGATTCGTCCGATGTCCGATGCCTGGCACGACTTCCGCGGCTACGGCGGCCGCATCGCCGGCGGGGTCTTCAAACCGGGCGACGAGGTCATGGTGTTGCCAAGCGGCTTCTCCAGCCGCATCAAGGGCATCCACACCGCCGACGGCGAACTGGAAGAAGCCTTCGCCCCGCAGTCGGTGGCCATCACGCTGGAAACGGAAATCGACATCTCTCGCGGCGACATGCTGGTGAAGCCGAACAACCAACCGCACATCGGCCAGGATATCGAAGCGATGATTTGCTGGTTCTCGGATAGCAAACAACTCACGCCTCGCTCGCGTTACGTGCTGCGCCACACCACCCGCGAGGTCAAAGCGATTGTCACCGAAATCCGTTACAAGGTCGATATCAATACCCTGCACAAGATCGAAGACGATCCGAAATTCACCCTCAACGAAATCGGGCGCGTCTCGCTCCGCACCTCTCTTCCTCTCTTTTACGATTCCTACCGCCGCAAC
>JBJTQJ010000033.1:0-14625 GCA_046075565.1 Verrucomicrobiales bacterium
AACACCGTTGAGTGTCCATTGCCCGCCGCTCGAACGGATCTCGCGGAAGCCGAAGGTTGTCGTTTTCTCGTCGACGGGCATATCGTCGCCGGTAAAGAGTCTTGCCCGCGCTTCATGAAGGGCGGGATCAAATTCGCTCCAGAGAGCGGGCGACGAATCCAGGCGCAACCGCATTTCGCCCGAAAATGTCCCATCGGCCTTCTGAGTCATCGGTCCGGAGTTGCCAATTTTCTCTTCCTCATGCCGTTGGCCTCTGGAAATCCACAGTTCCACCGAGGTCTCGCCCGCGCCGGGCTCAAGGCGGCCGACAAACCGCACGAGCACGGTGCCATCATTCGAGGGAAAACTTGAAACGTGGTGATTCGCGACAAAGGCCGGGGTTGGATCTCCATCTTACCGACGATGCCATTCCAATTACCCTGGGTGTGATCGGTCACGGAATGACTGAGGGGACCGGGATTGATGGTCGTGAGACGATTGTCCACCCGGATGACGAATTGGTGCTGGCCGGGAGCAAGCTCTCCCAGATCGAATTCGTGCGCGGTCCCGAGCGAATCGCTGGAACCAATCTTTTTTCCATCAATCCAGATGGTGCTCTGCCAGTGCACGCGTTCCAAAAACAAATGGGCCGACAAACCTTTCCATGATTCGGGAATCTCGATCTGCTTCTCATACCATGCCGGCCCGACATAGTGACGCGGCGGCTGGAGACAAAACGGGAATTTGAAATTACCCGGTTGCTGCCACTCTTTGAACAAGTCCGGGTATCGCCAGCCATCACCGGTCCATTTCGTTTCCATGGATGGCTCATTGCCGAAGCCTTAGGCGGTGACTACTCCAGGCAGGGTGATGGTATCCGGAAATCGCCAGTTCTCCCTTGGCTGCTTGAACCCGAGGTCCTTTGGATCGAGGGCGAAGTTCCATTGGCCTTTCAACTCAATGGCTTCTGGAGCGGCCAGTCCCGGAGGATTCAGGACTAGAATCAAACCGACAGTGGCGAGCAGTCTTTTCATGGTGGATGTGGTGGGCGGTGGAATCAACCGAACTCTTTGGCCCAAGATTCGGCGCGGCTGAAAGCAAGAACCTGCTCCATCTCCGCGCGCGCGGCTTCCTGATTGCCGAGTCCGCGATCGGCGAGAGCAATCAGCAAATGGCTTTCCGCATCGCGGCGTCTTTGTAAGTCCTCGTCGAACACAAGCAAATTGGGCAAGGAAGTGGCGAAATAGTCGATGCGGGCAGTTTCCCTAAGTCTTGTGGTTGCGAAATCCCGCAGGGATGTGAAGACCTCAAGTGCCTCGGCCTCGCGTCCAAGTTCCCGTAGGGACAATCCGCGGTAATAACTCAGCGGGCTATGGCTGGTGACAGCCATCTCGGCGAAGTCACCCGCTTCACTCGCGCTCGCTTCGAAAGCGGCCAGCGCTTCATCTTCGCGACCGAGGGAACGCAAGGCACGACCGACCCAGTAATTCACATCGGCCTTGGCCTGGAGTAGATGGTAAGCCTCGCCGAGATTCTCGGGTGTCACCATTGCCTTTTGGAAATGCCCGAGGCCGGTAGTAGCATCTCCCTTCAACAAGGCCGCACGTCCGAGCTGGAGATGGGCCGTGGTGAATTCACGGAGCACGCTTCCCTCGCCGCCTTCCCATGGATGGAAGCGCCGTGATGTTAGAATATCCAATGCCTCCCCGGAACGTCCGTGGAGATTGAGCAGGGCGAGATAAGCGACGGTGCAGTCATCGCGCTCGAGAACGAGTGGGAGAAGTCTCTCCAAGTCAGCCAATCGCTCGGCCGGATCCATGTTCCGTTTCGCTCGCAGTTGATCCAGTTCGCTGAGCAATCTCGCGTCATTCGCATTCAGGGAACGAGCGGATTCGTAACAGTTGACTGCTCTTTCTCCGTCACGGTGGCGGTTCCATGCCGCGATGCCCAGGTTGCGATGCACGGTGGCGAAAGCCGCCCCCTCGGCGATGGAACGCTCCCAGAGGAGGATGGCATCGTCATGTCGGCGTTGGTCATAGCACAAGTTCCCGTATCCGTATGCGGCCAGCGGATCCTTGCCGGGGCGGGACAAGGCCCATTCGAGCACAGCTTGTTCCTCCGGCCGTGATGGAAAGAAATAATCCGGCGATCCTTTGCGAGCCTCCGCCAGTTTGGTATCGTCTCCGAGCAGCCATGCCTCGGCATAGCGAGTCATGGGTGATACCGACAGTGGATTCGGGACCGAACATGCGGCGACCGCATGGCCGTGATGCAAAGCCAGCAGGCGGAGGACTTCTTCCTTGGCCCCGGCCTCGGCGAGATCAAAAACAAGGTCGAGAATCGTCTGGGCATCATTGCGGCAGACCCTTAGAAATTCCTCCTCTGAAATTTCCCCGGCCAAGACACCAACCCAACGTGCCGCGTGATCAAGCGGATCTTGGACAAGAACGGCCTGCACATCCGCAACCGCACCTGCTTTGTCCCCCATGCGGAGGCGGAAGAGCGCTCGGAGCGCGTAAGCCCGCGTGTTACGCTGGTCCATCTCCAGCACTTCGCTGACCTCAACCGTAGCCTGTTGCAGGTCACCCGCACGCGCGAAAATGCAAGCACACTGGACCCCGGCAGGAACACGCCAGGCGGAATTCCATTTGGCTTTGGCGAGAAGAGGGAGGGCTTGGGTATCATTACCCGAACGCACTTGGGCGAGGCCGAGGAAATAGTGGGCTTCACCGGTTTCGGGATTCGGATGACGAAAAGTCAGCCGCGCCACGGCAATTTCCAAATGACGGATGGCATCCGCAAGGCATCCACGGCGCAGGGCGGCGCGGCCCAAGGCAAGTCGCGAGCGCGAGTCTCCCGAATCCCTGCGCACGGCCTCTTCCCAGTAATCGGCGGCGTCGCGGGTTGGATGACGGTAAAGTTCAAGGTGTTCGCCGGTAAAATACAATTCGTCGGCAGAGGAAATGTCCGCCGGTGGCGGGGGCTCGGTGGCGACCTCGCGGGTGCGGACGCGAACCGAAGGATCGGGAGCGCGATAGTCGAGCAACTCACGACCGCTGTTGTCGAGCAGGATGGCCCGCAAAGCGGGTTCGTTTTCTCCCTGCATGATCCCGACTTCCTTGATCCATGCCTTTCCGGTTTCCAGATCCATCTCCCGGTCGAAAAGCACCCGCTCATGCTCCCGGACAACGAGACGCGCTCCGGCAAAGTCACTGGAGACACACAGTCCGGCGACAATCATCCGGTCTTCAGCCCGCACTTTCAAACTCAAGGCGGCATCGCGGTTGGCCTGTTGCACCGGACCGATGCCTTGGATGGGCCACCAGAACTGGGAAAAGGTTTTCGTTTCGTAAGGAGCGAGATAGCTGAAATCCGGTTGATTGTCGGTATAGACACCGGCCATCAGTTCGATGTAGGGGCCATTGGAGTCGGTAAGCTCGCGATCCCATGCGTAGCCGAACCCGTGGTTGCCCCACGTCCATTGTTTTTTGCCGGGTGCGACATGGCGGTCGGCGACATGGACAAACCCACCCGACGCATTGAAATCGTAGCCACCGAAAAAGTCGAATCCGGTTTGGCAGATCATGTAACTTGTCGGCACGGGAATATTGCGATACCAACTCAGGTCATTGGAGCTGGGGCGTGCCGCATAGTCCACTCCGTAGTAGTGATTGCGAGCGATGGGAAAGGACGACATGGCGCGCACGGCGTGGTCGGCCACGTAATGCACATCGGGCGGGAAGAACGACTGGTATTGATCATGCACCATGGCCGCGACATTCGCCCACCAAAGGAAAGTGCGAGTCACGGGTGTGCGGTTGAAAAGTCGTCCGCGCAATTCAATCAACGATGAGCCGGGCCACAGGCGGATGCCGTGCATTCCCTTCAGCCGGTGCAGGGGATCGTGTTCGCTTTGCCAGACGGTGCGGGCTCCGTCGGCTTCCTCCTCGATCCAGACATCCGCCGGCATGAAGGTCCCGGGCCGGTGGTGCTGCGGCCAATTGAATTCGACACCGCCGGAGATCCACGGTCCTGCCAAACCGACAAGCGCGGGCTTGATGACATCCTGGCGATAGAAAAAATCGTAGTCGTTGTTGTTCTTGTCCTGGCCGATGAAGATGCGACCGCCGATTTCGGGCAACATGACCAAGCGGACGTGATCGTTTTCCAAGCGGGCGGATTGGTAGGTTACCGGCGCGGGCTTGTCGAAAACACGATCGATAAATGGCACGGGATAGACTTTCCCGTTCGAGCCTTGGTAAACCCTCTTCTTGAAGAAGACGGGATTTTTTTCCGGGGCACCGACCGGGTAGGTCGGGATGACAAGCGGTTCAAGGGCGGCGGTAACCGGCATGGCGAACAGTGGAAAGAAGCGGGATGGGTTGATTACCAGAAAATCGCGAAGAAAATCGCAACCCCGACGATGACAAGAGCTCCGGCGGCATAAACCACTGGTTCGGTTTTGTGCGGGATATCCACTTTTTCGGGCAGCGTTTTCGGCTCTGGCAGGGGTTTAAGCAGCGTGATGACCGTCATGATCAAAGCTACGATCCCGAATGAGATCAGAACCTGGAGAAGATAGTGCAGGTGATGGAGCCCATCCGGCCGGTTCTTGGTAATCTCGGTAAACTGGAAGCAAGCATAGGCGATGGGACCGGAAACGAGCGCGGCGACCCCGGCCATACCGGGCGCGCGGGGCAGAACAAAAGGCATGATAAAAGCCGCAACCACACCCGGCCAGATATACCCCTGGAACTGCTGGATGTAAGTGAACACCCCCTTGAA
Source organism: Verrucomicrobiales bacterium (assembly GCA_046075565.1). Lineage (GTDB taxonomy): Bacteria > Verrucomicrobiota > Verrucomicrobiia > Verrucomicrobiales > SLCJ01 > JBJTQJ01. The sequence goes on from JBJTQJ010000033.1 coordinate 4,765, forward strand.
GCATTCGCCGTCCAGCATCGGAGCAATCAGGCAACCAGCGATGACAAAGAGGACGGTCAGGCAACGACCGAGAAAGACCAGTTTTCGCTGCCCGGTTTCACCTTCGACGTTCCGCGCGTAGATATCCATGGTGACGACAGTCGAAGCGGAATTGAGTAGGGAGGCCAGCGTGCTTGTCACCGCTCCGGCGATGGCAGCGTAGATGAAACCACGGAGACCGGGCTTGACCAGCTCCGTGATCATGGTCGGGAAGGCGGCATCGCTCGTCTTGGTCAGTTTGTCCGCGAAAAGCTGCTGGGCCATGAGACCGGGCATGACGATGGCGAATGGCACGAGCAACCAGAGCCCGCCGGCGAAGATCATGCCGAGCTGACCGTCCTTGAGGGACTTTGCGGCGAGGTTGCGCTGTACGATAAACTGGTTGAGACCGCAGTAGTAAATCATGACGATCCACATGCCACCGACCACGCCGGTCCACGGCAGATCCTTGTTTCCGGCGGGCAACACCATGTGGAGTTTATCCGCATTGTGGGTCGCGAACTTTTCCCAGCCTCCAATGGCCTTGAGACCGAGATAAAAGACGAGCATTCCACCGACGAGCAAGGCGAGACCTTGCACGAGGTCGGCCCAGGCGATGGCGCGCAATCCCCCGAAGGTCGCGTAAAGGGCTCCGATACAGCCAATGGTCCACACCGCGTGAACAAGGTTCATGTCGGTGATGGCCCGCAAGGTCACCCCACCGGAATAGAGCACACCCGGCAGAAGCACGGCCACATAGATCACGGCGGTAAGCACGGCCATGAGGGCGCGGGCTGCCCGGTTGTAGCGGTATTCAAGGTATTCCGGCATTGTATAAATGCCGGCGCGCAGGAACCTCGGGAGCAAGGTGAAGGAGATGAGCACGATGAAAACCGAACCGAGCAATTGCCAGCAGCTGACGGCCAAGCCAACCGAACCGGCTGCTTGTCCGGCCATGCCGACCATTTGTTCCGTAGAAATATTCGCCGCGACAATCGAGATACCGATGAGTGGCCATGTTAGGCCACGTCCGGCGAGGAAATAGTCGCCACTGTCTTCTGCTCCGGGTTTCCGGCGACTCTTCCAAATGGAAAGGCCCAACACGACGACAAAGAATCCGGTGAAAACAAGCAGGTCGGCAGGTGCGATGTTCATGGGAATGGACTCCCCTAGATTAGGAGCAACTCCCATCCAATTCCACCAAGATTCTTGCTATGAGGCGAGGAGTTTGCCGGGCTCTCCGTTTCATTCCTCCGGCGGGGGCACAGTGGCGTCGGTAAGTCCCTCGGGAATGGGAGCATTCGGATCGAGCTCAACCGTGTCCTCTGGCGGGGGTTGTTCCTCCTCCAATTCGATGACGCGGGTCTCCGCCTGGAGACGGATGGCCTCGAGTTCATTTTCCTCGTCAAGATCGAGGCGGTGCGCCAGCAGGGCCTTGGCAGCCGAAACAATTTCTGCTTCTTCTCGCTTGATCAAGAGAAGCGACGCCTGTAAGGAGGCCTTTTCATTGCGATTGTGCAAATCAATAAAGACCTTTTGAAGAAGCGCGGTCGGAGTCCCTGGGTCGAGCAACAGGGCGCCCAGTTTCCCGTATTCGGGATCCGGCAGCAGATTGAGTGCGTGATCCAGCGCCTGGGATTTTTCGGCCAACCCGAGGTCCTTTCTGCCGGTGAATTCAAGCAAGCCGGTGATAAGCTTGTCGTCAGGTTCATCCCAATGTTCGTCCATCCATCGATCCACCACCGGGCTGGCTTCGCTACCTGGATCCTCGGCTTGGCCACTCCCACTGGAACCCGTTTTCCATGGACGACTCGCGCCCCCCGGGGAAGTTGCTTGTCCGGCGGAGGCATTACCGGCGGTCGGATTCTTCTTGTCCTTGGAACCACTTGTTTCCGCTCCGATGTTCCAGACAATGGCGACAACCGCACCGAGCATAAGGATTACCGCGAGCAACAGGTAGAGTTGCCCTTTACGGGTTCTGGGGATTGGTAGTAGGGACATAAGTCAGGATCCAGCGTTGCGAGAGGGAAAAACCGTTCATGCCAGCGGTCGCCCGCTGCTTTCGTCAATGAATATCCTTTTCCAAGGCCTCGGTGTACGCCGATTTCCAGTAGTCATCGGGATTTTCCGTCAACTCGTCGCGAAAGACTTCAAACTGCCCGTCATCAAAGCTGGAGGTGATGATTTCCCGTAGCGCCGCCCTTCTATCGGGCGAAAGCTGAAGTCTGGTGGCGGCCACGAGGGCGCGTGCGGATTCCCTGCCGCCGCTTTTCGAAAGGGCGAGGGCTGCCGAGCGAAAAAGTTCCGGGGGCGTGTCCGCGTGGAGAAGCCCGCCCAAGGCGGGGATGGCGCGGGAGGAATGGGCACCTTCGAGCATGGAGCGGATTCTCCCCGCAGCAGTTTCATCGGTCGCTGATTCCCGGTGCAACTCGGCCAGATACGCCACGGTTTCGGCGCTCGCGCAACGGGACAGACAGTCTTCCACCGCATTGAGGATTACAGGATCTCCGGTGGTCGCGGCGACGGAGGTCGCGGCTTCGATACCTTCCTCGTTGGTCAGCAGGTCGAGTGCCCCGCACAGGTTTTTCTTCTGCACGGCATCTTGCTCCGCCACGACCGTCTCGAAGAATGTCTGCATGGCCTCTGCGGTTCCACAAAGGGCGAGCTGCTGGCAGACGAAAACGCGCTCTTCCCCTGAGAGATTTTTTGAACGCAAGCTTTCGGACAAAGCCTGCACCGAAATGTTCTCGCCGTTCAAAGAGGCAAGCCGCCCGGCCGCCGCGACAGGGTCCAAATCAGCGGCGGGGTCGGTGGACGAGTCCAATGGTGCCGCAGGCGCGACCACCCACGGCGGGGAATTTGCCGCCCTCACGCTCGAAGCATTTCCCCCGGAAGGAGTCGCAGGCGATTTCCCAGACTCAGGGTAGAGGACGACCATGGCGACCCCGAGGCCACCCGCGAGGGCGACCACGGGAATCCATCGCTTAGAATCCCGTGCTGAGAGCATAGTTGCCAGCGGCTGTGCCGAACCCTCGAATCTGGATAAAGTAGATTCCGGGCCTGAGACCGGTTGCGATGCGGAAGTTGGGCCCTTCGCCGCCATCCTCATCCCGGGCCACCACACGCTGGTTGACATCGTAGAGCACACCCGATGTGTCCGTGGTGCCGGTGGTGGTGACGACCACAACGCCGGTTTGAACGACCTGGAACCGGAAGATGTCCGTGTCGCCCACCCGTTCGAGTTTTGCCGCGACTGTTTCTCCGAAGGATATGGGAGTGGCTCCCGCGAAGGTTCCCTCATGATCATCCGGATCTCCGAAACCGACTCCCTTGATGTTGAAGGTATAGGGATTCTCATTCGCGTCATTATTGGCGATGGAAACGGTCGCGAGATGGGTTCCGGCGAAGGCAGGATTGTAGCGGATGATAAAGGGGGACATGCTTCCCGAACCCACCGGATTGGCCGGCGGCGTAATGACGCTGAAATGCGAGGCCCCATCTCCGGCGAGGGTGACGGCGGGGGTTCCGGTGAGGTTGAGAACCGCGAAACCGGTGTTCTTGATATTGAAGGTCCGATTCACAAAGCCGGAAATGGCATTTACGCTGCCAAAATCAGTGCCATCAACCGCCGAGGCGACGGTGTTTCCGCTGGGGATAATCTTGCTGGAAAGACCGACCAGTTCGATTTCCGGTTGCAGGGTCTCGAAGCCGACCACCAACTTGAAGTCACCGAAAGTGAGCGCCGTCCGGCCCGTCACCCGGATGAAGTAGATACCGGCAGGAAGGACTGTGGAAATGCGGAAGTTCTTCCCTTCGCCGCCATCGTCATCGCGCTGGAGGAATTTTCCGGTCCCTTCGTACAACTCACCCACCGTATCCATCGTTCCGGTCGTGTTGACGTTCAATGTCACCGTTTCCGTGAGAGTTATGCGGTAGGATTTTGCACTTCCCGGTTCGCCGATGCGGTCGTTCGTTTCGCTTGGAAGTCCAACCGGCACCGAGTCGGCGAAGTTCGCGCTACCCGTGGATGCGGTTCCCTGGATGGCGAACGTGTAGGATCCTTCATCGGCATCGCTGTTGGCGATGGAAACTGTAGCCAAGTAGGTCCCTACTTTGGTGGGCCGAAAACCGATGGTGAAATTTGAAGTGCCACTTGCCGGCACCGGAGAGGTCGGTTGTGCATCAACGGTGAAGAACGGCGCCCCCGCTCCGGTGATTTTCACTAGGGGCGTCCCGTTTAAAAGCAAGTCAAGCTTGCCCGAATTCACCACGGAGAACTGACGTGTGGCCACGGTGAAGGGCGCAATCACTCCGAAAGAGTTGCCCTTCTGCTCGGTGGGTGCCACATCTCCCGTCAAAATGGTCGTCCCAACACCTCCCACAATGGCGATTTCCGGACCGTCCGCGGTTTCTGCGGCGATATTCACCGAATAAGGCCCGGTTTGACTGCCCACGCCCGCTCGAACCTGCAGGAAGTGCACGCCGGGAGAGAGCAATCTCCGGATGCGGAAATTCCGGTTCCCGCCGGAGTCATCATCCGAGCCCAAGGAAATGGACTGGCTATTGAACAGTGTGGCTCGCACGTCTGTCGTCCCGGAAGAAGTGATGACGTAAACGGCTGCGGTAGGAACGGTAAAAGAAAACGTGTCGACATCTCCGCTGATTTCAAGCACTCCCCCAACGGACTGAGGCGGGGTCACAGTGGTGGCGGTAACGAAGGTATTACCGTGGTCATCCAAAGCCTGCGGAGGTCGCGGAGCAATCCCAGTGAGGGTATATTGTCCGAGTGAACCATAGTCGGTGTAGCCGTCTGCGAGTGGATTGCCTCGCCCAACCCCCGACACCTTAATCAAATAGGTTCCTTCTTTCAGTTTCACCGAGGTTCCTGCGGGGAGCAAACGATCCGGATTCGAGAAAGCCAGCCTGTTGCCCCCCACGTCACAGATTTCCACCAGAATGTCCAAATTGGGGAGTTTGTCGGCGGGATTTGCATTGAACTGGATGGTGCCGCCACCCATCTTGACGAGGAAACAATCCACGTCGGCGGCAGTGGATATCACGCCGGCCAGGCTGAAGCTCTCGGCACCCAAACCCGTGGTGATTCGGATGACGGTGGCTCCGGTCAATCCGTCGGCGTGGTCGTCGGTCACGAAGTCCACATTGTTGTTCGCCTCAATGATGGCGAGGTCATCTTCGTTCGCCCTCGACGGGTTTTTGTATTCGCCTTTCGACCATTGGGTGACGGTTTTGTAGTATCCCGCGCCCATAATCGGCGCCCACCCCACCGCACCATCACCTTGGCCTGTGTAGTATTCCTCGACAGGATTGGATCTCCCGTCGTGGCGAAGACCAAATGTGTGGCCAACCTCGTGGCTAATCACTTCAACCGCCGATTTTCCAAAGGCGTAAAAACACCAACACACCTTTTTGTCGTCATCCCAGTTGAAGGAATTCAGGTAGGCCACACCACCGGCACCAGGCGCGGCATCGATGGTCGGGGTAATCATCACTTGAATGCGGCTAGTGCGGGGAGCAGCTTGGTAAACGGCGAGATCGGTAGTCACATTGACGTTGAATGGCGCAAAATCCTCTACCACACCTTTCCAGACTTCTGTAACCGAGGCATCGTTCACATTCGAGGGTTTGGCATCGAAATCGCCCCACCCTGGGAAGGGTCCGGTTTCGCCATCGAAGTCCAAGTAAATGACGCCTCTGGCACCGGGGCGGCTCTGCAGTTTGATAATGACTGGTGGATCAGCCTGACCGACTGGTGGGGATGCGAGCGGAACACCTTTCGCCACCGGCATGCCCATTTTTCCGCGACAGAAGACCTCGTCCGGATCTTTTTCCACCAGCAGCATGCCTGCTTCGGGGTTCGAACTGTCCACTGAATAAGCGAGATTGGCTTCGTCGAAACGTACGAAGCCGGACAATTCACCGGCTACGCCGGGCGTCTGATTGCGTACGAAATAGAAGAGCCCCTGATGAGGAGATTCCGCTTTGCCTGTGATGGAAACCCACTCGCCATTCTCCTGGCGGCCAAAGTCCACCACACCTTCAAGTTGGAGCCCACCCGGAAGGGGAATAGACACCTTGGTTCCTTTTCCACCGGAAAAAATGGCAGCCAAATCTTCTTCGGTCAAAACGATCTGGCGGACGAGAGTCTCCTTGGCTTGTCCGACCACACCCGCTCGCTCCGCTTCCTTGCCAGCAGCCTGAGCGCACGACGGACAACTCTTGCAATGTCCATGACTTGCGGCCGCCGGCTCGATTGGAAGCGGAGCGGCAACGATCTCCACATTCCGGACCGGTTCCGGCTGGGGCGCTATTTCAGCAGATTCAGCAGTGCGGCTTGGTGAAGCAACAGTTGATGCTCGCGATTCACGCTGCTCACTGGTAATGACATATCCCACCACCAGGGCGGTAATCAGTGAGGTGGTAATGGTAAAGAATTTTTTGGAGTTCATGGCAAACATGGATTCGGCAGTGCTTTGGCCGGCAAAATTTCGCGCCGGCTTGGCCGGGCGTCCGGAGAAGAAACTTGAATTGGGGGCTTCGTGTTTCGGGGGAGAAGAGTGTTGATGTTTCAGTGGTCAAAACGCCACAAGCCCCGGTCCGGACGGAGCCGGAGCCGGGGACATTTTGCCTAGAAGGCCACCGGGGTTGGTGGTGTTCTCGCGATGTTGGGGGCCAGGGTCATCTGAGCTTCCAGTCTTGGGTAATCACGTGGCTCTTCCCTCCGATTGACAAGGTGGCCGACCGCGGCACCGGGAAGGAGGCAGCGCTGTAAAAGGCCACGCTTACAGTGATAGTGGCATTTCCGGTGCCGTTGAACGACACTGGATAGACTGCGGTAGGCGCAGGCGTCTGGGCAACCCCGTTGATCCTGATGGAAATCCACCGATCCGGGATAGTGACGGTCCATGGGCCGTCGGCTGTGACTTTAATATCGTAAGTCGCTCCATTGGCCGGAATATACGGACTCTTGCTGGCGCTGATGCTCACAACGACCCCATTCTGGGTTACGGTGTGAATCCTGCCGGCAATATTGATGGTCCCAACTCTCTTCTGTGTGCTGGTGTTGGGTGCCACCGTCACGAGCACTTGGCGGGTGGTATTGTCCACCGCCACGGTCAGCCAGTCAGCCCCTGTCAGCACCGTCGCGGAAATATTTCCGATGGTGTCGACAGCAACGTAGTAGGACGCGCCTGCGGCACCCACCGTCCGGTTGGACGACGAGATGGTCGTGGTGCGGGCGTATTGGAGGAGGTAGTGGGGTTGCCCGGCGATGGTGATCACCGTGTTGCGGTTGAAGTCGGTGGTGTTCCGTGAAACCACCACCGTGACGATGCCGTCGTCGGTTCCGCCGGCGCTGGCGGTAACCCAAGGAGCTTCAGGCGGAATTTCCACCGTCCACGCACCCCTGGTGAAGACCGAAACGGTGTAGGTAAGTCCGGTGCCATTCACGGTCTTCGAGGTCGGTCCCACGACGGTGTAGTCGGGTTCCTCGCCGAGAAGATTCGGTTCCAGAATCGCCTTGCCGGAGCCGGCCGGTGCGATGTAAAAACCAGTCACCTGTTGTTGCTTCTGCAGAATCACACCGCGGAAAGTGGCGGAGTTGTTCACGATGCCGAGGCTCGTATTGCCTCCGGTTTTGATTTGATAGGAGCCGGTCAACTCACCCGTGCTGTTGTTCGATCCGCCACTCAAGACGTAGGATGCGTTGTTGGGGACGGTCAACGGACCGGACGGCGACCACTGACCCACCAAGCGGGTGTTGATCAATTGTCCGCTCGTCAAGGCGAGCACGGAATTCATGCCCGTGCCGCTGAACCAAGGAGCGGGCATTTGCGCGAAACCGGGACGGATAAAGGTCGAACCCAAGATGTCGCGGTTTTGATCAAAACCTTGGGTGAAGCTGTTGTTCACGATGGTGGTCGGACGATGGATACGTACGAGGCCACCGACATCGCTCAATGCGGGCAGAGCCAAAGGCACGACACGGAGCGATGCGAGCAAAGTGCGGGTCGGATTGCTGCCGACGCGGGCAGCCAAGGCGACGAAGTTCCCACTCACCAGTTTGCCGGAGGCGGTATAAGAGGTGCCGTCGGGCAGGTAACCCTTGAAGGTAACAGAACCGTTGGTGGCGACACTTCCATAACCATAGACGTCTCCCGTGGCCTCGGTTTGACCAGTGCGGATTGCGGCCGCCCAGGTGTAAAGTCCGGCGGGAGCGAGGGGTGAAGAGTTGGAATAGGCAGGACGACGAAGCTCGAAGCTTCCCAGCACGGAGCTATTGTTTGACAATCTGCCACGGAGCACATACTCGGCACCGATCGTCTCGAAGTTGAAATTCAACACGGTGGAACCACCGGGCAGACTGACCACGCCAGCGTAGCTGCCGAAGGCGTTAATCGTCCCGCTGAAACTCTTTGACCCGGCGATGCCGACCATGGATCCGGTGAACTTGCCTCGGGAGTTGACGAAAATCTCCATTTGCGCGTTCAGGTTGCCGAAGTTGTCGGTCACCATCCCACAATAGGTTCCGTTGATGAGCGGATTGGCGAAGTTGAGCGGAACGAGGCTGACATTTCCTCCGAAGGAAGGAACAGTTGGGTCGGTGCCCAGCACATTGACTTCATACCAGTCGGGAATTCCATCCCCATCGGTATCAAGCTCTTGGTCGTTCGGGTCGGTCACACCGTCACCGTCGGAATCCTTGTTGGTAGGATTCGTGGTAATGAACTCGATAATATAGCCTTGGGCGGTCGTGACCGGTTGCATTACCCATTGGAAATTGGGAAGCAGCGCCATACCATCGGCATCTCCCGGATTGGCCGGTTGCCCTTCGGCCCACTTGAGGTAGGTCAGCGTCGGCCCGTTGAGGGTTCTCAAATTGTTAATCCACTGATAGGTGGCCTCGGTGTTGAGGTCGTGGCCGCCGATCCAGTAGGTCGCATTCAGCGGGAGAGTTTGCGCTCTCTTCAGGTAAGCCAACCGGCGCTCCATCAGAATCTGTTTGGCAGAGGTATCCGGCACGGCGAGGCGTCCGCCACGGGCAATGGCGTCAAGGCGGGCTTGTTCCCAAGTGAACGTGCCGGTCACCACCCCGAACGGCCTCACTTCACGACCGTCGGTCAAGCCATCACTGTCCGTGTCAGCGCTCAGCGGATCCGTGCCCGCGGCAAGTTCTTCAGTGTAGGTCAGACCGTCATTGTCCACATCGGGATGTTTCGGACGATCATGTACAATCGGATTGGTCGTCGGGAATTCGATGATATATCCGAACAAAGTGGAAATGGGTGACATCCTCCACTTGAAGTCCGAACGCAAAACCATTCCATCGGCATTCCCGAGATTGCTCGGCTCGGCAACCCCCCAGTTCGTGTCAACCCCAAGCGCCGGACCATTGGTGTTCCCGACCGAGTCCACCCACTGGTAGCTGGCTTCCGTAATCGTGTCGTGACCGCCCAGCCAGTAGGAGTTACCGGGGGGAAGGGCCTGCGCATTTCTCAGGAAAGCCAGTTGCCGCTCCATGGAAACCCGCTTGGCCTGGGTGTCCGGCGCCGCCAGGCGGCCACCGCGCGCGATGGCGTCCTGCCGCGCTTGTTCCCAAGTGAAGGTTCCGGTGACGAATTCGAACGGACGCGTTTCACGCCCGTCGGAGAGACCATCCCCGTCCGTGTCGGGATTGAGCGGATCGGTGCCCGCGGCAACCTCCTCGCTGTAAACGAGCCCGTCTCCGTCCACGTCCGAAGGAATCACATTGTCCGGGACGAGCGGATTGGTCGGCAAAAACTCAATCACGTAGGCCAACTGGGTGGCTTCCACAGCCATGGCCCA
>JBJTQJ010000034.1:0-23760 GCA_046075565.1 Verrucomicrobiales bacterium
CATCATCGGCGACGCCGGAAAGCAGCGAGACCACCAAGGAGAAGCAGCGCGGCCGAGCCCGGTTCGGGCACGACGAACCGGTAGGTCGCCGGAGCGCTCATGACATCATTACCGCCTTGTTTGGCGAAGGCCTCAAATTCAAGTTCGTAAACACCGAGGTCGGTGAAAGCGAAGTTGAAGTGCGTATGAGTCAACACATAAGCGACATCCGTGGCATCGATGCCGTCGGATGTGGCCATCCAAACGATCGGGTTGCCCAAGCCGTCATCCTTCCAGAGGGAGAATCGCGGGTTGATGGCGTGTCCGCTGTAAGTGAAATCGAGCAGACGCAGGCCGAACCATTTGTTGCTGGTGTTGGCTCCGCGGGCGTCTCCGGGGTTCCACGCGTCGAAGGCACCCAGATCGGCTTCCTCCGCCCCAATACCGAGATACGGCAGGTTTGGTTCGGGAGCGTCGGGGATTTGGTAGTAGGTCTGACCCGCGCCGACATCGAGGAAATTCCACTGGGCACCTGGCGGTCGGGTCGTGGTGGCGAACGCCGGGTTGACGAAGGCCTCCGCTTCTTCGGGTTCGTATTCGAGTACAGTGGTTTCGTCGTGCCAATGCAGTCCCAGGTCGCCGGCTTCGGCAAGGCCGATATCAACATGTTCGGTGGTAAAGGTCGTGACGGCCATGAGTTTGCCTATGGCGAGGTTTCCCGCGACGAGCGCGGCCAGCAGTGGTTTGGTATGTATGGTTTTCATGATTGTGTCAGGTATTGAGATGGTGGCTTGAAGGAAAAATTCAAGGTTGCCCGGTGGGGCGAGCTTCGGGGGGCATGGCGAAGTTGATACCGCGGTCGAACCATTGTGCCTTGAGATCGGCTGCTTTGATGGTTTCCACTCGCCCGTCGGCATAAAGGTAGTTGGCCGATCCCTCCAGATGCTGGGGCGTTGCTTCGCCGGTGCGGTGGCGATCCGGCGAGATGTCGGCCAACACGCTCGACCAGGATTTCCAGTTGCGGCTGTGGGTGTGATCGTTGGTGAAACTCAAGCCCACCCGATCGGCGACCGTAAAGAGCAGGGGAGTTTGCGATGGATATTGCAGTCGTGGCAGATGCCGGAAGGATTCAATCATGCCGCCGAGCCCATCGTCGAGGTCCACACTCGTGTATTCATTGAGCGTGTAACTCGTTCCTCCTTCCGCGAGCCGATCCTCCCGTTTTGGGTCCGCTGGACAGATGCGAATCCGATCATAGCCGTCGCCGAGATAGTCTTTGAGTTGGAAAATCCAACTCTCCCCGGGATCCAGATGGGACGTGGTGGGGAGCCAGCCCGAGTTCTCATTGGCATAGGCGATGAACGCGGTGCCAAGCGTGCGCATGTTCGACGCGCAGGCCGCCCGATTGGCCATCATTTTCGCACGGGCGAAGGCCGTCCATATCCCCGCTGCCAGCACCGCGATGATCGTGATGGCCACCAACAGTTCCACCAGAGTGAACCCGTTGCTTTTCCAGGGCCTCGATGCCCTGCGGAACCATTCCTTTGTTGACTCGGGTTTTGCCCAGGTCGGCCCAAGCGGGAGGCTCTTGAGTTTCTTCCAACAGAAGTCCCGCCAGGATTCTCCGGCCAAGGTTTGCACGGATTCCTCATGCACCAGTGCCCACTGCAAAAGCGGCCGGGCCAGATCTGACCATTCTCCGGCAGGCACCGGGAGGAGCGGATTGGATTCCGCGTTCGCCGGGTCCCATGAGCTGACTTCCCCCAACCGCCGGCTACCCCGCTTGAAGACAAAGGACCGCCCCTCGGTTTCCCACCGAAGGTAGGTTCCATGTAGTTCCACCACGCTGCCGCCGGGCAGCTCGCGGCGGTATCTCGAACTCGTGCCCTCCCGAGGCCGGGGCAATCGTGTGAAGCCCGTGCGCAGGAACAAATTCCCGTCCGGATGCCGGGCATCCAATCCCCAAAAAACCATCTGCTGAGCCAGAACTCCCCGTAAATCCGTTTCCCGGACGCGCACCTGACCAGCACTTTTCAGTGAGAGAGGGCGTTGCGCAGTGAGGACCATAATGCAAATTATATGCAATAACGGAGAAATTGCAAATTGATCTGTGATTTTGCGGTTTTTTGCCGATTCCGTGGTTGTCGGCGACCCAGATTCATCCCGGCGGACGACACAAGATTGTCTCCTGTCTGATCCCCGATTAGACTGGCTTGCATGACCCGGCTGAATTTCTTCTTAGCGCTCGCCGCCCAACTGCCAATGGCTCCGGTTTGTTCCGCACAAGAGGCGGCGAAGCGACCACCGAACATCCTGTTCCTTATGGCCGATGACCTCAACACCCGGTTGGGATGTTACGGTGATGAGATGGTGAAAAGCCCCCGCCTCGACTCGCTGGCGTCCCGGGGAGCCCGGTTTGATCGCGCTTACTGCCAATTCCCGCTCTGCGGACCGAGCCGCAACTCAATGCTCACCGGACGATATCCGGACAGCACGGGGATCCACGCCAACTCGCAAATCTTCCGCCAGACCATCCCCGAAGCCGTCAGTTTGCCGCAGGCCTACCGTCGCGACGGGTGGTTCGCGGCTCGCATCGGCAAGATGTATCATTACAATGTTCCCAAATCCGTCGGAACCGTGGGACACGACGACCCCGCATCCTGGGAGCTGACGATTCAGCCCGCCGGTGTTGATCGCGTCGATGAAGAAGGCGACATCTTCTCTCTGCGCGAGGGAGAATTCGGCGGCACGTTGAGCTGGTATGCTTCACCCCGCGGGAGTGAATTTCATACCGATGCCATCATGGCCAAGGATGCGGCATGGGTTCTCGAGAGATGCGCCAGAGAGCCGCAACGACCGTTCTTTTTGGCCGTCGGATTTTTTCGCCCGCACACCCCGTATGTTTCGCCGAAATCTTACTTCGAGCACTATCCATTGGAGAAGATTTCACTCGTGCAAGGTGTAGACAAAGATCAGCAAGACATTCCACCCCTCGCGCTCGCCAGTCGCAAACCCGAACAGGAAAAACTCACCGACGATCTCCGGCGTCAAGCCATCCAGGCGTATTTCGCCAGCATCACTTTCATGGATGAGCAGGTCGGTCTCGTGCTTGACTCCCTGAAACGTCTAGGTCTTGAGGAAAATACCATTGTCGTATTCACCAGCGATCACGGATACCATCTCGGTGAACACGGTCTTTGGCAGAAGCAAAGTCTCTTCGAGGAGAGTGCGCGGGTTCCTCTTCTCATGGCAGGCCCCGGCGTGAAACCCGGCACCAGCATCGGAGCTCCCGTCGGATTGATCGACATTTATCCCACGCTCCGGAAAATGACCGGCCATGGCTCATCCGAACCATTGCAAGGCCAGAACCTCGTTCCCATGCTTGAGGACCCAACGACCACTGGTCGCGGCTACGCCCTCACGCAGGTCAAACGGGGCAACATTTCCGGATGGTCCATCCGGACAACCCGCTGGCGATATATCGAATGGGACAATGGCACCAAGGGAGCCGAACTCTACGATCACGACAACGATGCCGGCGAACTCACTAATCTCGCTGCCGATCCCGCCCATGCCGCCACCTTGGCCGAACTCACCACCCGTCTGCGCGAATCCGCCGCCACCACCCGTCCGGCGTCCGGCCGAATCCCCGAAGTCATCCCCGAAACCTGGCCACCCAATCTGTTGGGTAGGTGAAAATTTCGTTGCTTGCAGGCAGCACGGTTGGTCCGCTCGAAAGCATCAGCTTCGAAGATGGTATCATCCCTTCTTGGTCGCGATGAAGTGGGTGACGAGTGAGTCGAGGTCGTCGTCGCTGGCCTCGCGGAAGGCGGGAGAGAGTTCCTGACGGGAGAGGCGCTTTTGTCCTTCTTCGTGGCGGAAGATGATTCGGCATTCGACTTCGAAGCCATGGCGTTCGAACTCGGCCACCCATTGGCTTTTGAGCCAGCGATTGTGCTGATCCCGTTGGCAGCCGAAATTGAGAGTGCCCCTTCCGCTTTGTTGTCCTCAAGGCGCCGGGGAGATGCGGACGTTCCGGAACCAGACGGTCGAATCACCGTGTTTGCCTTGCAAGCCGATGTGGCCTTTGGAGGGAAGAGTGGCGGCGGGCTTCGAGAGCCAGCCTGGGATGTCCGAGCCATCGGGGTTTTTCTTCACTTCGGTCCATTTATCCATGTCCATGTCGGCGGTGAGTTCGCCGTTGAGCCAGACTTTGATGTTGCGGCCTTTGGCGAGGACGATCATACGGTTCCATTCGCCGGGGCGTTTGGTCATTTGTTTGGCGGGGGCAAGGCGGCCGAATACACCACCGCCGTGCCATGTGGGCGCTGACTTCGCCCATTTTTCGGCGAAGGGGTCGGCAATCTGGAGTTCGATGGAATTTGGGATCCAGTTTTTCGTGTCGGTGCAATGGACGATGACGCCGCTGTTGGTTCCGTCGGCGGTTTTAAATTCCAGATCGAGGAGGTAGTTCTCGTGTTCGCCGGCGAGCCAGAGCACTTGGTCGGCATTGGCGGTCAGTTCACCATTTTCAAACTTCCAGACGCCGTCCGGAGCTTTGACGTTCGAAAGATCGGGGGCGATCATTTCCTTGCCTGGCTCGGCGGGTGTGGGCGGGGCTTCGGCGAAAACGCTTGCAGAAGCGGCGAAAGCGAGGGCGATGATCGGAAGGACGGTGCGTTTCATGCCGCCTGTTACGCAACGCGAGTGTCGGGAATTTCAGTTTCTCGGAATCGTTTTGACTCTACTCGGCGGGGCATTAGGATAGGGGGTGGCATCTCCGGAAAATGATCGTTCGGACTGGACGGCCCGCCGTTGCGGGTCGTTTGACGAAATGCGTGCCTACCGGATCCGGCAATGGCAAGAAGCGGGTTGCGAGGCCCGTCTCAAAGCCGCTTGGGATTTGGTGCTCGATTATTGGGTGGGCCAGAAGGGAATCAATCCAGATGAACTCCGACTTCAAAAATCTGTTGCGCATCTTCGCAGAAGAGGGCGTTGAAGTCACGTGATGACCGGCAGCTTGAATTCCTCGCGGTAAGTGCCGGCCACGAGGGCATTGGCTTCGTCGGCGAATTCACCGGTGAAGACCTCCTTGTCGGGGTCGAAGGAAAGCAAGACACCGCAACGGATGGGGGATTTCGCGGGGTCGAGGCCGTTAGCGACGAGGTGTTCGAGGAAGGCTTCGTTGAGTTCAAGCGCGCGTTTGTCGCCTTGCAGGCGTTCGCGGATCTCATCCGGATTGGCGGATTTGCCGAGGCGGTAGGAGATGTTGGCCAGATGGGCGAGGGAAGCGGAGAGATGGCCATCGAGCACACCGTGATCGGGACGGGTGAGTTTGCCGGCGCCGATCGCCTTGATCCAGTTTTCCATGTGCCCTTCTCCATCGGTGACGGCGAATTTCTTGATCGTCTTGCCGTTGGCATCAAGGGCGCGGGATTCGGCGATGAGGCCGCCTTCACATTCAATGATGTTGGCGATACTCACGCCGTGCATGCGGGGTTCACCGATGGCCCAGTCCATGTTCTTGCGGGGCAGGCCGCGGTTGTCAAAGAGCAGGGGAGCGGGTTTGTAATCGAAAAGGGCGAACTGGGTATTGGGGGTCTCGCCATCATCCTCGTATCCGAAACGTCCACCGACACTCATGACGGCGGAGGGGAGTTTCATCTGGTCCAGCGCCCAGCGGGCGACGTCGAGTTGGTGTGGACCTTGGTTGCCGATGTCGCCGTTGCCGTAGTCCCACTGCCAATGCCAATCATAGTGGAATTGTTTGCGATGCAGCGGTTTCGTCTCCCTTGGCCCGCACCAGAGATTGTAGTCCACTGATGCCGGTGGTTGCACGGGACCGTTGGTTTTGCCGATGCTCTTGCGTGGTTTGAAATTGAGGCCGAGCGAGGTCTTGATTTTTCCGAGGTTTCCGGCTTTGACCCAGTCCATGATTTCATGCCATCCGGTGTCGGAGCGGCGTTGCATGCCGTGCTGGACGATGAGGTTGGGGCGTTTGGCGGCGGCTTCCGCGAGCAGGCGTCCTTCGCGGATATTGTGGGAAACCGGCTTTTCGACATAAACATGTTTGCCCGCCGCGATGGCGGTCATGGCCAGAAGGGTGTGGGTGTGGTTGGGCGTGGAAATGATGACGGCGTCCACGTTTGCAGACGCACAGCATTCGCGGAAGTCCCGGATGGCCTGGGGTTTGGCTTTTCCGGCATCCGTGCACATCTTCTGGTGCTTTTCCATCGCCGTGGTATCCGGGTCGCAAACAGCCGCGATGTTCACGTTCGGCTGTCCCAACATTTTTTTGATGGCGTGGGTGCCCTTGGAGCCGCAGCCGATGATGCCGACCCGCAGCGCCCCATTCGAACCGGTGGCCTGGGCCCGGACGGGAAAGGCCGGACCGAGCAAGGAGGCTCCAAGTGCGGCGCTTGCGGAGAAGACAAAGCGGCGGCGGTTGGTGTTTACGGTCGGGTTGGTTCGGGCGGTGAGAATCCTGTCAGTCATGTTGAAGTGGACGCGCCAGCCCGGAGCTTGCTTTCATTGATGTGATCGGGGGGAGGGGCGATCCCCTCCGGCCATGGGGATGCGATTCCGTGGCCGTTTGCGACCCTACTTGCGTCCGGAGGGTTTCGGGTGCATGTTTCCGGATTGTTCGGACCCCCCTCATGATATTCTCCATCTCCCTTCGTATCCTCGGACTGGCATTGGTGGTGGCTCTTCCGCTGGCTTCCTGTCAGAAGAAGACATCCCCCGTCGAAGCCGCCGCCGCCTATCAGAGCCGCGGCTATCCCCAGGCCCAATACAATCCGGCCTACGGTCAGTATCAGGACCCGCGGTATGGTGCCACGCGCCAACCCAATGCCCGTATCAATCCCAACCAGGCGGCTAGCCCGAAACCGCAAACCCCTTCCGCCCCGCGGGGCTGGAACGCTGATGTTGTCTCATTGCCCACGGGGGACGTGCCGAATGTTAGCTACACGGCCGGCAGTCGCGCCCAACCTTATGTGGCGCTCACTTTCGACGATGGTCCGCACGCCACTCTCACACCGAAGTTGCTCACTATCCTGCGCGACCGCAATGTAAAAGCCACCTTCTATGTTCTTGGTCCGAACGCGAAACGCAACCCCGGCATCATGCAGAGGATGGTCGCTGAAGGACATGAACTGGGCAACCATTCTTGGACCCACCGCGTGATGAGCAAGGCGCCGACCGAAGCCATGATGAAGGAATTCCAGGACACTCAGGATGCGATTGTCGCGTCCTGCGGTGTCGCCCCGAAATCCCAGCGCCCTCCCTATGGCGCGATGACCAAACCCCAGCGCGCTCTTTTGAAGGAGAAATTCGGTTACCCGTGTATTCTCTGGGATGTAGACCCGCTCGATTGGAAAAAGCCAGGATCGAGTGTGGTGGCTTCCCGGATTCTCTCCGGCGCGCGCAATGGTTCGATCATCCTGCTGCACGACATCCACGCCGGTTCGGTCGATGCGGTCCCCGCTGTGCTCGATGGTTTGCTCGCCAAGGGTTACACGTTCGTGACCGTATCGCAGCTCCTGGCCATGTCGGGCCAGTGAGCCTCGAAAGGGAGCGCCTCGCATGACAGACGCAAGAGAGCCAATCGGCACGGGGGCCGCAATGGGACCCGCCGAATCGGTTCTCGATTTGCGCCAGCGCCTCTGGCAGGTGCTCCGCCGGGCCGCCGACGAGGGCGCACGGGTCGGGCTCGAGGAGGAAAAATAAAACGGCCTCCTTCGGCTGGCTGAAGCGGCGAGGGAACCATTCCTCCTCGTGATCGCCGGCGAAGTGAACAGCGGCAAGAGCACGTTCGTGAACGCTTTTTTCCGCGAGGAGGTCACACTCTCGGATGTGTTGCCGACCACGGAGACGGTTCTTTGGTTCCGCCACGGCGAGCCGGCCGATGAACCATGGCGGGATGATGTGATTATCCGGCGGAGGCCCACGCCCTTCCTGCGCGACTTCCATGTCGTGGATACACCTGGAACCAATTCGATCGTGAGTGGGCATGACGCGACGACCGAGCGTTTCCTACCGATGGCGGATCTGGTCGTGCTGGTCCTTCCGATCACCAATCCTTGGTCCGCTTCCGCGTGGGACTTTCTCGATCGACTCCGCCGCCAATGGCGCAAGCGAGTCGTCATCGTTCTGCAGCAGGCGGACTTGCTGGACGCCGAGGCGGTCGCCACGGTCTGTGGTCGTGTGCGCGGGCGTCTGCATGCCAGACATGGTGAAGTCTTGCCATTGTTTCCGGTCTCGGCGAAGCTCGCCTTGCGCGCGCATGGTACGGCCAGCACTGAAGAGAAACGCGCGTTGTGGGAAAGCAGCGGATTTTCATCGGTGGAAACCTATCTGCGCGAGAGGGTCGGTCGATATGAATCGCGCCTGCTCAAGATGCGCAACACGGTCGAGGCGGGGCTGAGCATCATCCGCCAGGCTTCCGCCCAATCGCCCATCGAGGAAGTGGTAAATCCGAGAACGGACACCGTGTCCACGGAGGTCGATGCGGAAGAGAAACTGGTGCAGGAAATCGACGAGCGAATCGACAGCGAGGAACGGTACGCCCTCGCCGTCGTGCCCACCGTGGTGGAGCCGCTTGTGCAACGCTGGCGCGAATTGGAAATTTTGCTACCCAGCCAGATCGAGGAACGCTTGGGAATCTTCGCCACCATCGGCGCGGTCTTGACGGGAGAGCGAACGCCCCGGCGTGTCGGGCGCCATCTCCGTGGCAGCGTGGGCGAGGCCGGTGAAAACTGCCATGCGAGCCTGCTCGCAACGCTGCGTGATGGGGGGAACGGGCGTGGGAGTCGCTGCGCTCCCATCTCGCGAATGCCTATGATTTTCCACTCCGGCTCGACACCCCGACCGGGCGACCTGATTTCGCAGAATGGGCCGCGGTCGCCACGGTTGATGTGCCCGGTCGCATTGCCGAGGCCGTGTCTGATTGCCAAATCGAGTTTTCTCTGGCCCGTCGGCTCTCCACCCGAGTCGCCATTCTGCGGGGTTTGCTCCTGTTGATTTCCGCGCTTGCTGCCGCGGGCTGGTGGGCATGGGAATCTTCCTTGCCGATGCCATCCGTTATTGCCGCTGCCGTCGCGGTTCTTTCCGCTTTGCTTGTTGCTGCCGGAGTCGCCCAACAAGGCGAGGCGGCGACCATTGAGGAAAGTGGACGAGAATTGGAAAGCCATCGTACCCGGATCGCCGAAAGCGCGACCTCTGCCGCGGAGCTGGCCACGCGCGAATTATTCCGGCGGATGGGACGGGTTTTTGATCCGGTGCGGAAAATCCATCTCGGCGGTCCGGACGCGACGGGCGCACCTTTGGGGGCCATCCGCCGGGAACTGGAATCCATCGGCATGACCATCGACGAGTGGACTGCCCTCGAAAACCACACGAATTAGGGGTTGTCAGGCTCTCAGGGCGGGGTTGATTAAGCACACTTCTGGCAGTCCCACCGCCTTTCACCTACTCATGAGTTCTCCCGATGCTCCCGATTCGCGGCCCCGGTCCGCCGCTTCCTCATTCGGGCGGAGCGGACTCGGGCCTCGTTCTCTCAGCACGGTTTTGCTGTGGTCGCTTGTCGTGGGTTTCTTCCTTTGGGGTCACGCTTGGGGATTTGCCATCCTGGTTGGAGGGTTGACGCTGCTCGGCACATGGGAATTCCATCTCATCACGCGGCGAGCCGGATTTCTTCCCATGCCGAGGCTCGGGTTGGCCGGAGCCTTCATCTACACCGCCGTCCTCTACTATTTGTTGCTGCAGGGGCGTCAGGATCAAACCCACCTGCTCGATGGAATGGCGTTGGCTGCCTTCACTGGTCTCGCCTTTTTCCTGCATCTGCGTTTGCCCGTGGATGGCCAACGACCCATCGTCGCCTTGGCCGTGACCTTGCTCGGATTTGTCTATCTTGCCATCGGCATGAACTTCACCGGTCGCGTGCTCTTTTTTGATTACCCCGGCGAAGGCAAACCGGCTGGAGCATGGCTGGCTTTGTGGCTCGTTGCCGTCACAAAATTCACCGACATGGGGGCGTATCTTGTCGGCACGGCCATTGGAAAGAAGAAACTCATCCCGCACATCAGCCCCGGGAAAACCCGCGAGGGATTGATTGGAGCTTTCGGTGCGTCGCAAGCCATCGGCTGTGGGCTCTACGCGTTGTTTCCCTCGCAACTCGCGCTGCTCGGTGATTGGAATCATGTGGTGATCCTCGGGTTCCTCATCGCCTTCGCCGCCATCATCGGCGATCTCGCCGAGTCGCTCTTCAAACGCGGCCTCGCCACCAAGGACAGCGGCCACACCCTGCCCGGTATCGGCGGCGTGCTCGACCTGATCGACAGCCTGATCTTCACCGCACCGCTACTCTATTTTTACCTGCGCTGGTTGCATCACCCGCCCGTGTTCCACCCCTGATTCTTCCATGGCCCGCCGCGTCGTTATCCTCGGAGCCACGGGTTCCATCGGAACCAGTGCTCTCAAAGTCGCCCGCGATATCCCCGATCGAATGGAAGTCGTCGGTGTGGCCGCCGGTAACAATGCCGATGCCCTCGTTGCCATCCTCAAGGAAACCGGTGTCAAAAACGCCGCCATGGGTGAGGAGGCCGCCGCCCAACGCTTGCGCGAACTCGCTCCCGCCGGAGTCAAGGTTGGTGCCGGTGAGGATGGTCTGGTCGAACTCGCCACTTTGCCCGAGGCCGACATGGTGCTTATCGCCATTGTTGGCACGGCCGGATTGCGACCGGCCCTGGCCGCGATTGAAGCGGGCAAGGATATTGCCGTCGCGAGCAAAGAAATCCTCGTCATGGCCGGCGAAACGATCATGGAAGCGGCCCGCCGGAAAAACACGCGGGTGCTGCCCGTGGATAGCGAACACAACGCCATCTTCCAATGTATGGAAGGTGTGCCGGCATCGCAGGTCAGCCGGCTCATCCTAACCGCATCTGGTGGCCCGTTCCGCTCCTGGCCGATCGAGAAGATCCGCGCCGCCACCCCGGCGCAGGCGCTCAAACATCCCACGTGGGAAATGGGCCGCAAGATCACCATTGATTCCGCCACCTTGTTTAACAAAGGGCTCGAGATGATTGAGGCGCGGTGGCTCTTTGATATCCCCATGGACCGGGTGGATGTGATCATTCATCCGCAGAGCATCATCCATTCGATGGTGGAAACGGTCGATGGTTCGGTGCTCGCGCAGATGAGCGTGACCGACATGTGTTTTCCCATCCAGTATGCCGTCACCTGGCCGGATCGCGTGCCCAACACGCTCAAGCCGCTTGATTTCGCCGCCCTCGGCAAACTCGAATTCGAAGCACCCCGCGAACGCGACTTCCCCGCGCTCGCCTTGGCCCGCGAGGCCGGAACCACCGGCGGCACCCTGCCATCGGTGCTCAATGCCGCCAACGAGATCGCCGTCGCCGCTTTCCTCGACGGACGTTTGTCTTTCCCCGGTATTTGGGAAACCGTGGCCGCCGTCATGGCCCATCACGAAACGATGCATGATGGTGGGCTCGATGCCGCCGTCGCCGCCGATGCCTGGGCCCGCGAAGCCGCGGGTGCTTTGATTGGGTGAAATCCATTCGGGCCTTGGACCTTATGGCATCAGAAAATCCACGATCACCATGCGGTGGTCGGAATGTACACCCTTCACCGTGCCGTGGCGCACGGGCACGAGATCGGGCGAGAACCAGGCTTGATCGATGCGCTGGAGTGGAAAGCGGTTCGGGAAGGTGTTGCCGGGCCGCGATCCGGCGAGCTCGTAGCTGTCGCGCAAGCCGAAAGCCGGCAAGACCATCAGCCCGCTGTCGCGGGCGGGCGCGTTGAAGTCCCCGGCCACGATCACCGGTGCGGGCGGCAGCTTTTCCGTGATCGTCCGCATGGCCGAAAGAAGAAGATTGAGTTGGAAGCGTCGGTTGCGGCGGTTTTCCGCGTGATCCCGCCAGGTTTGCCGCGACCAGAAACTCCAGTTTCTTTCCGCCGGCAACAAATGGACATTCAGCAGATCCAGCGCGCGCCCGTCGGGCAAGGTCAACCGCCCGCAGGCGACCCACGGCACACCTCCGGGCAATGGGATCGGCCATTTGAACTCGAAAACTTGCAACGCTTTTCCCCGCGCGATGATGGCGCAGTCGGGGCGCATCACAAGCAACGCTTCGTTGCCGAACAACTCTCGGGCCAAGGGTTGCAAATCATGGGTCCATGGTGACTCCTGGAGGAAAACGATATCGGGATTCCATGCTTTGACTTCGGCGGCGGCGGGAACCGATTGGCGGAAGGTATTGTAGGAAACGAGTCGCAAGGCGCGTTGCCCGTTGGTGGCATCAACCATCGGACCAGTTTGCATCGGCGCGGGCCTGCCCCAATTTTTCCATGCCCGCAGTTCGTCGGACCAGAGAAAGGTCATTCCCCACAATGCGAGCACAACCAGACCAGGGGTGGTGCGTTTCCATAGCAGAGACAGGCCGGCGACGAAGGCCCCGGTGGCGCACCAGATCGGAAAGGGAACGATAGTCACCATGGCCGCGCGATCCCAGCGGATGGCGAAGCAAAGCACGATCAACGCGTGCAGGGCGAGCGACACGGTGAGCACCATCAGCCAGCCATGGCGGCGGATGAAATCGCGGGTGACAGGCAGGCGCTGTTGCGAAGCTCCGCTCAACGGCAAACCCCCTTGCGGCTGGGTTCGCGGAAGAAGGCGAGGAATTGCCGCGCTTCGGCCGGCCATTCCGGATCATCGGCAAGTCGGCCGATTTCCTCGGAAGGAAGCTTCGCCAGATAGACGAGATCGAAGGCTTTTTTCAGCATGGCGCGACCTGCCGAATTCACTCTCGCGCGGCGAAGCCCGATCACGTTCAGTCCGGCGATCAAATTGATGCCATGGGCAACGACAAAGGGCGGCACATCCTGGCTCATGCCGGCGTTGCCCTGCACCATGACGCGATCGCCAATGCGGATAAACTGGTGGTAAACGGATCCGCCGCCCAGGAAAGCGTGGTTGCCGAGATGCACATGGCCGGCGAGCAGCACGTTGTTCGCGATCACGTTCTCGTTTCCAATTGTCACGTCATGGGCGAGGTGGCTGCCGGCCATGAGGAAATTCTGATCCCCGATCATGGTATCCCGGCCTTCCTTCGAAGAGCGATGGATGGTCACGTATTCGCGGAAGGTGTTCCCTGTGCCAATGCGCACACCGCTGCGGACGGAAGAGTCGAAGGTCAGATCTTGCGGATCCGCCCCGATGATCGCGCCGTGGCCGATGGTGTTGGCATCGCCCATCACCACTTCGCCCTCGATGCAGGCGTGGGGAGCGATGCGGGTGTTGCGCCCGAGGCGGATGCTCCCCCTCAGCACGGCGTAAGGACCAATGTGAACCGAGCCATCATCCGGGTAGGTGATGGCTCCTTCGAGAATGGCGGTTTCGTGGATCATGGTGTGAGTGTGGTTAGACTTTTCGTTTGTAGTATTCCATGGCAGCGCCGGAGCAGGCCTCGGCTTTGGCGACCAGGGCATCCCGGGTCGCGGCATCCATGGCCTTGAACTCACGGATGATACGCGTGTTCTCCATCACTTGCTCCGGGGTTTCGCAGCCGCTCACCAAAGCAGCCACCGGCAGCGAGCAGACATAGTGGAACATCTCCGCAAGCGTGACGCCGGCTTTTAGCAACGATGGCGGCGGGCCCTCCTTGCGCAGTGGCGCGGGCCCTTCGCCCAACAATCGTCCGAAGACCAGCGTCTTCATGGCGAGGATGGCGTATCGGCGTTTCACGAGCACGGGCAGCACATTCAGGATGAAAGAATCGTAATGCGGATCCACGAGATTGATCGGCATCTGGCAGGTGTCGAGTTCGAGTCCGCGTTTTTCAAGTTCGGACAGCATGTGCAGGTGGGCTTCCTGGCTAACATGGCCGGTGAATCCGATGAAACGGGTCTTGCCGGCGGCCTTGGCCTCGAAGAAGGCATCGAAAATACCGCCATTGATACGCTCATCCACATCCTGGGGGCTGACGATGGCGTGGATTTGCCACAGGTCCAGATGATCGGTTTTCATGGCCTTGAGCGAGGCCTCGAGATCGCGGTTGGCTTCCTCCTTCGTATTGCCGCCCGACTTGGTCATGAGAATGATTTGATCGCGGTGCTTCGGCACGAGGTATTTGCCATAGAGATCCTCCGCGCGGCCTCCCGTGTATTTGCGCGCGTTGTCGAAGAAGCGCACGCCTTGTTCGATGGCCGTCCGGATCACCGCTTCGGCGGTGGGCTCATCGCGGGTTCTCGCCACGTGGTGGCCGCCCAGACAGAAGGTCGTCACGTTGATACCCGTGCGCCCGAGTGCCCGCACCGGGAAAGCACCGTCGGCCGATGGTGCGTCCGCCGCTTCGGCCATCGCGGGCAACGCGACCGTGGCCGATAGGGTTTTGAGGAAATCGCGGCGACTCGACATGAGCTTGGTTTTTTAGGGATTGAGGAATTCATCCGGCTCCACGTCATCTTCCGGTGTATGCGTGTGTGGTAACTGGAACTGATGGGCGGCGGTGTGTTCGGCGTCGCGCATCACGCGGCGCAAGGGCACGCCGGTTGCTACGGAAGCGGCCCGGCAGTCCTCGTATTCCGCGGAAATTTTCGCCGTGCCATCTGGCAAGGTCGCCACTTTCACCCGGATCAAACCGTGGGGAGTGAGGATACACTGTATGACACGGGGCAACGAATCGCGTTCGAGTTCGAGCCGGCGGATGCCGAGTGTGGTAGTCTCGGTGAACAGGATGTTTTCCAGAGCGGCGACCTCGGAGGAACGCGCCAGCACCTCCACGCGCGTGCCCGGACGGTCCTTTTTCATCTGCGTGGCGGTCAATGTCACATCAAGGGCCCCGGCCGCGAGTAGCCGCCGCGAGACATGGCCTAACAACTCCGGAGTATCGCTATCGATGTTCGTCTCAAGTTGCACCAGCGGCTCGGTGATGTATCCCTTCGGCGCGGCGGGCGTTTCACCGATGACGAGGCGGAGAACGTTCGGAATGACCAGATCCCGTGTTCCCGCGCCGTAGCCGATGCCCGCGATGGTCATGGCGGGCAGGGGACCGAATCCATCGGCCAGTTCGACAAGCAAGGCCGCTCCGGTCGGGGTGACGAGTTCTTTTTCAATGGGACTGCCGGTCACCGGGCAGCCTTTGAGCAAGGCCAGCGTCGCCGGTGCGGGCAACGGAATGCGGCCATGTGCGCCGTTCACGAATCCGCGGCCGAGCGGGAGAGGGGAAGAAATCACCGATTCGATGCCGAGTGCTTCCATGCCCGCGAGCGCGCCGCACACATCGACAATTGCATCGACCCCGCCGACCTCATGCAGATGCACTTCGTGAAGCGATGCCCGATGGATACCCGCTTCCGCCTCGCAGATGCGCGTGAAAACCCGGGCCGCGCGTTCTTTTACTTTCGGGGAGAGATCACTGCCCTCCACCACCGCAAGGATGTCGGCCAACCGACGTTCGGGCGCGGTGTCGGAAACACGCACATCAATCTTCGTGGCGGCGAAGCCATTTTTCAAAACCGCTTTCGCTTCGATGGAGAAATCCGTAATGTGGAGTTTTTCCAACTCCGCGCGCAGGGCTCCGATCGGCCATCCGGAATCCACCAGGGCTCCGAGGATCATGTCGCCGCTGGCACCGGCAATGCAATCGAAGTAGGCGGTCTTCATGATCGTGGAATCTTTTTCAGGATACGGTGGGCGAGGATGGCGGCCCCGTGGCCGTTGTCGATATTCACGACGGCGAGACCGGAGGCGCAGGAGGTCAACATCGCATGCAAAGCTGTCTTGCCTCCCTCCGCGCTTCCATAGCCGACGCTCGTGGGAATGGCAATCACCGGGCAGGCCACAAGCCCGCCAATGACACTCGGCAAAGCTCCTTCCATGCCGGCGGCGGCGAGAATCACGTCGGCGGCGCGCAGGTCGACGAGGCGCGCTAACAAACGATGTAGTCCCGCCACGCCCGCGTCGTTGATGCGGAGCACGCGGTGACCGAGCCACGCAAGCGTGAGCGCGGCCTCGTCCGCGATCGGCAAGTCCGAGGTGCCCGCGCAGATGACCACGGCCAGCGGTCCATCGTTCGGAGCTTTGGGAAATTCGCCCAGCCAAAGCAATCGCGCCGAATCATCATAGCCAACCGCCGCATGCTGGGCGCGGACGGCAGATGCGGTTTCGGCGTTCACCCGCGTGGCGAGGGCGCGTCCGTGTTGGCGGTGCAACTCGACAAGAATATCGCCGATCTGCGCGGCAGTTTTCCCCGCCCCGTAGATGATTTCCGGGATCTCCTGGCGCAATTCGCGGTGGTGATCGACGAGCGTGTGACCGAGGTCCTCGACCGGCCAGCGCGCCAGCTCTTCCATGGCCGTCTCGATGGACAAGCGTCCGTCGGCGATGGCCTGGAGGATTTGGCGGATGCGGGTTTCGGCCATTTAAAAAATGCGGTTTCGGTGAGACTACGCACCGTTCGGGCCGGACTGTTCACGTTGCTGCGGGGCCAGTGCCGCATTGAGGCTGCCGGAGCGGAACCCTTCGAGGTCAAGGGAAACATAGAGGAAACCGGCGGCCTTGAGCACCTTGGCCATTTCGATCCGGCGGGCGAAAGCCAGATCCATCTGGCTCGATTCGATTTCCACCCGCGCGACCTGATCGTGATGGCGCACGCGGCATTGGCGGAAACCGAGCGAACGCAAGGCAGTCTCCGCCGCTTCGATCTGGGCGAGTTTGCGCGGCGTCACCTCCATGCCGAAGGGCACCCGCGAGGAAAGACAGGCGTTTGCCGGTTTGTCCCAGTTCGCGAGTCCAAGTTCCCGTGCCCATTCCCGAACATCCGCTTTGGTCAAGCCCGCCTCCTGCAACGGACTCAATACCCCATGCTCACGGGCGGCCCGGCGACCGGGGCGGTGATCGCCGGTATCATCGGCATTCGTTCCGTCCAACACTGCGGAAAATCCTTCCGCACTGGCCAGCGCGGTGAAAAGATCATAGGCCGTGTCCTTGCAGAAATAACAGCGGTCCGGACCATTTTTCTGGTATTCGGCTTTCTCCGTCTCCGCGCTTTGGATCAGGCGGTGTTCAATCCCGATGGCCGAGGCGAGCGCGCAAGCCTCCTCCAAATCGGCCTTGGCCAAACTGGGCGAAACTGCCGTCGCCGCGATGGCCTCGCTTCCCAAAATATCCCGGGCGACTTTTGCCACAAGAGTGCTGTCAATTCCTCCGGAAAAGGCCACCACCACCCGGCCCGCTTCGCGGATAATCTCCGCGCAACGCTCCCGTCGTGATGTTCTGGCCTCGGTTTCCATGCCCGCAATCATGCGCGTGCCCCGGCCTACTGGCAAGGATTTCCGCCTTTCATCTTCCGAGACCTCCAAAGCGATTTCGTAAACTGCTTCGGTATCCGCGATTACAAATCGGGCGGGAGCAGTGCGGGGCCGGCGTGTTGATCGAGCCAGTGCTGGAGAAGCACGGTGGCGGCGGTCTGATCGATAACGGCTTTTCGTTCCCGGTGGTCGCGTTTTCCGGCGCGGCGGAGGTGCTGGTCGGCTTCCACCGTGGTCAGGCGTTCGTCGGCGAACTCGATGCGAACTTCCGAGGGCAGGAGTGCGCGCAGTTTTTCCGCCCAAGCGCGGGCCTTGGCGGCGGCCGTGCCTTCGCGGCCATCCATCCGCACGGGCAGGCCGATGACGACGACCTCCACGGCGTGTTGGCGCGCGAGTTCGGCGACGCGGGTTTCTGGATGGGGCGTGGATTCCCGATGGATGGTTTCCAGCGGTCGGGCGACCACACCGAGCGGGTCGGAGAGGGAAACCCCCGTCCGCGCCTCACCGGGATCGATACCGAGCGCTCTCATGGTTTTTGTCCTAAGTAGGAATATGGAACCACGAATGGACACGAATGAGCACGAATTTTCAAAGGAGTATGACTAAAAACCGCTTTCTCGGGTGGGTGAGTGGGCTCATTGCGCGCATTTCCGATTTTTGGTTCCCTATTCGTGTTACTTCGTGTCGATTCGTGGTTTTCAGGATTATTGCAGTTCGGGGCCGACTTTGTCCACGATGGCCTTGATGCGTTCGGCCTGATCGCGGCGGGCGACGAGCAGCGCATCGTCGGTTTGCACGATGATGAGGTCGTCCACACCGAGCAGGGCGATGGTGGTGCCTGGGCGGGCATTAAAAATGATATTGCCGCCGGATTCGATGGTGGTGACCGGGCGATTGGCGCGGTTGTCGGTCTCGTCGGCAGGCAGGTGGTTGGCGACGCTGGGCCATGAGCCGACATCGTCCCAATCGAAGGGCGCTTCGATGTTCAGCACCCGCGATGCTTTTTCCATGAGGGCGAAATCGATGGAGATTTTCGGCAGCGCGCCGAAGCGATCGGGCAAATCTGCGGGCAGGGAAGGGGAAGCGGCCAAGCCGCGGGCGAACTCCCCTAGCGCGGGTGCATGGGCGTCGAGTTCGGCGAGCACATCCGGGATCGACCAGACGAACATTCCGGCATTCCAGCAGAAATTCCCCGCTTCGAGATAGGTGGCGGCGGTGGCGGAATCCGGTTTTTCCCGGAATCGGCTCACCGTGAAGGGGGCGAGGGATTCCGGCACGCCGGGCACGGTGAGGCGTTGGCCACGTTCGATGTAGCCGTAGCTGGGGCAGGCCCAGGTCGGCTTGATGCCGAGGGTCACGATGGCGTGTTCGGCGCGGGCGCAATTGGTGGCGGCGGCGAGGGCGGCCCGGAAAGCGGCGGCATCTTGGATCAGATGGTCGGAAGGCAGGACCATCATCACGCCTTGCGGGTCTCGGGCGGCGACCCAACCAATCGCCAGCGCGATGGCCGGGGCGGTGTCGCGGCGTTCCGGCTCGGCGACGATGTTTTCCGGCGCGAGCAATCCGGCGCAGGCCGCGCGGGCGGCGTCGAGCTGGATGGGGTTGGTTAGAACGAGGATATTTTCGGCGGGCACGAGTCCGTCGAGTCGGCGCACGCTCTGTTCGAGGAGGGTGGTTTCGCCGAAAAGTGGCAGGAGTTGTTTCGGGCGGGCATTCCGGCTCAGCGGCCAGAAACGGGTGCCGCTGCCGCCGGCGAGGATTAAGGCGAATGGGGCGCTCATGGTGAATTGGTCGCCTATTTTCGCAGGAGTGGCTGGAGTCGTCCAATTTCAATTCCCACGGGGAGCAAATTTTTCGGGACAAAGCAGCGGAAAAATGCCATTCTCGCGGGAAATTGTGAAATCGTCCCCCCCGATTGTCCGCCATCTCAGCCTTTTCCTCCTTCTGGGAGGGTCTGGCAGCCTTTGTGCGGAATCCGGAAAAATCCCCTACACCCATGGGGATCCCACGCCGCTCGAGCAATTCGCCCTCGAAATGGCAAATCGGGCTCGTCAGGCTCCGCTGACCGAGTCCGGAGACTTGGGCGTCGACCTGAATGCCGGACTCTCCCCGAACCAAATTGGCGGTGAAGCGAAGCAGCCCTTGGCTTTCCACCCCGACTTGTTGGCGGCCGCCCGTCGGCACAGCCTCTGGATGCTCGAAGCAAAACAATTCAGCCACACTGGTTCCGGAGGCTCGAATGCCGGCGAACGCATGGGAGCGGCGGGATACCGCTTTCTCGCCCCCTATCTGTGGGGGGAAAACATCGCTTGGCAAGGCGTCAAAGGAATCGGAAATCCGGCAGAACTCGTCCGCCGACTTCATCGCTCGATTTTCGCTAGTCCAACCCACCGCCTCAATCTGCTCGATGTCGACCACAACTCGGTCGGTCTCGGATTGCAGGCCGGGAACTACCAATTTGAGGGCGAGGTCTATCAAGCCTGCTTTTTGACCCAGAATTTTGCCCGTAGCGCCGGTTCACCGGAAATGGCCGGGCCGTTTGTCACCGGGGTCGCCTACCGCGACAGCAATGGCAATGGCCAATACGACCCCGGTGAGGGCAAACCGGGCATCCGCCTCAGCATCGAGGACGGCCTATATGAGACCTACACCACTTCCTCCGGCGGGTATGCCCTGCCTATCCTGGGGCCTTTCGGGGTGCGTTTGCGCCTGATTGCCGAAGAGCCGGGTCGGCCACGTCTCGTTAAGGAAATCGAGGTGCTTGATGTCCGGAATGTAAAGGTGGATTTCGTTGAACCGGTAATCCCCAGAAGGGTCAGGGTCGGGGCGTCCTCTTTCGGAGCTCCCGTGATTCGCGGCGATTGATACAAAAAAGCCATCGAATTGGCTCGAGTGTGGAGTGCGGTGGCAAGCCTTGGCGCGACACCGCTTTGGGGATGGTCGATCCACCCAGGAAAGCGCCGTCGCCGCTCGCCAAAGGCTTCCTCTGCCGGCGCAGTCCAACACATTTGCTATCCGTTTGCCCCACGACAAGGGCTGGTGAACCCTTGGCTTTAGTCAGAAGGTCCGAACCGTCCGGGCCTGCGAAAGAATCGGGGATGTCTTCCCGCTCTTGCCCCGCGCACGCGTTGCCCTTGGCTGACTCCTGCGTTAATCCAACGGCATTGGGCGATCCGGCGGCGGTTGACCTCACCGAAATTGCCGAAAAAGATCGCCGAAATTTTCACAAAATCATTAAAAGCATGTTGACTCTCCCATTGCCAACGGTTAGACCTATCTTTACATCGATAGGACGCTGAAATTTTGACGGCAAAAACTGTCTCATGACGAGGAGTCCGCTCCCATACCGAATATTCAGCGTTGCGCGCAGCTATTTCCTTAAATCACAACACCATGAAAACCATCAAGTCCGGTTTCCTCGCCCGTTTGTTTCTACTCGGGGCCATCATCGCGGGACAAGTCCACGCCCAACACGACCAGGTCCAGCAGGTGCGCAACCCGTTCACTCTGAACATCACGACGCCCTTCAGTCCGTTCGGGAACCGGCCCGATGTCAACAAATTCTGCGATGACGGGTCGTCCCTTCTGCTGGATGTGAATGGTGCACTCATTTGGCAGGATCCCATTACTCGGGGGACAAATCAAAACTATGCCACCATTCGATTGATGCCGAATTCCGATTTGGCCAGCCCGCTCGCTGTTTCCGCGACCGAAGCTCTGGTGTGGGACAACGCCTTGGTTCCTCATGATGGCTATTACTCCCGCCCAAACGTGGCCGTTTCCTTGAATCGTCTCGATGCCACGACCGGCCAAACTACACCGCCGATCAGGCTTCCGAATATTTTCGGCAGAGAGGTCTTGGCCACTTCTCCGGTGACCATCGCAACCGGTTCTTACACGTTTGTCACTACCGAAAGGATCGACCAATACCCTATAGGCAATCAAAATCTTTTGCGCGACACTGGCTCAATTCGAATTTATCGGGTTACGGTAGGTGGGCAACTCCAGCAATTGGCAACACTGCCATCGCTGCAGCTCGATGAGGACGATTTCCGCGGCCCTGAGGTCAACGCTCTTGGCTACGGTTCGGATGGTTCGGTGGTCTTCCGTGTGGAGACATCCGGTGGGCCGGAAACCTACTGGGTCGATGCTTCGCGACCTGGCACCCCAAACACGGTCATTCGCGTCAATGGTGGCTTTGGTGGCGCGGTGGATGTCGATCAGGTTCTTTACACATCGAACCGCAGGTTGGTATACATCTCAGGCGCGGGCGTTGTTCAGGTCGTGAATCGCAACATCACCACAGGTGCGCAACAAGGATTCCCGGCCAACCTGGGCGGTGAGCCCGCTTTGCTGGCCGAAGCGGTGAACAAACTCGATTCCGGAATTTACACGCATGTAGGAGAAACCCAGGTTTTTTATGCCGCCAGTGCGGCAAATGGTATCGTTGCGATACAGATCGCGGGGTCCTCTCTCATCGAGCTCTACCGGACCGGCCCTCTCGGAGTAACGGTGGATTCCTGCTTCATCGAGAAGCGCAATCCAAACGATTTTTCGGCTGTGGCATACTTGGATGGTACCGGGGTGATATGGTTGCGCGACACGGGAGACCCGGCTACCAATGCCAGCGTCTTGACGCCCCAGGAGGTATCCGTCGAATCAGCTTCCCTGTTTGTATCCGAGGACGAGTTAGTCGTGTGGAACAACGGACGCCAACCTATCCCCGTCAGCGGACAGCCCAACCCAGCGGAGGTCACTCATTATTTCAACGATCTCCTCACGGATACGGACTTGTCGCCTTCAATTGAAGGCCGATTTATGCTTTCCACATCGCCCCGCTCCCTCGACTACTCCAGTTGGTATTTTTCGACCGCCGATAAAAGCACGTCCACCAGCATCATTTTCCGGGACTATCTTCTTGTGGATTCGAGCTTCCAACCAGACACAGACAACGACGGTCTCACGGATGCCGATGAACTTGGGGAGCACTTCACCGATCCATCCGATCCTGACACTGATGACGACGGCCTGACCGATGGCCGCGAGGTCAACCCCTATGAGATTATCAACGGTGCCTACACCTGGGAACAAGCCCGTCAGGACGCCGTCGCCCGTGGCGGCCGCCTTATGGTCGCAGACACTGGCCCCAAACAAGATGGCCTTGCCCAGCAACTGGGAGGTTCGATCGCCGGAGCCAGTCTCTGGATTGGTGGCCATGACAAGATTACTGAAGGGAGTTATCGCTGGGTTGACGCGACTGGAAATCTGGCTGGAAGTAACGTCGTCGCGCCCTTGAACTGGGGCCCCGGCCAACCCAACAACCTGAACGATGCCGACGGCATGCGAATTCTCTCAGATTTCAAATGGGCCATGGCTATCGAGACCACGCAACTCGGTTATGTCATTGAATTTCAACCCACCAATCCGCTGGTGGCCGACATCATCACCTCTCCGGACGTGGACGGCGACGGGCTGACCTATGACGAGGAGACCCTCACCTTTAATACCTCACCCGTGCTCGCCGACACCGATAGCGACGGTTTGTCCGATGGTCGCGAGGTTCGCCCGTGGGAGGTTCTTCTCGGAGCCTACACCTGGGAAGAAGCTCGTCAGGACGCCATCGCCCGAGGTGGCCGCTTGGCTGCTCCCGATACGGCCGCCAAGAATACGGAAATGTCCCGGCGTTTGAGTTTCCTGAAAACCCAGTTCTCCCTTCCCGCTACGAACAAATACTGGACTGGCGGCCATGACTCAATCACCGAAGGCGCTTACCAATGGGTTGACTCGGCTGGCAATACGGACGGCCCGGCTTTCGGCGGCGTGCCCCCGTGGGCGGTCGCCCAACCGAGCAATCTCGGCAATGCCGATGGCGTGCTCTTGCTGGCCGACTTCAAGTGGACGATGTCCGTCTTGGATGCTCTGAACCCCTACGTCATCGAATTCCCGGCCACCAATCCGCTGGCCAAGGACATTCCGAGGCACCCGGATGTGGACAAAGATGGGCTCACCTATGACGAAGAAATAGCTGCTAGCACCGACCCCCTCGACTCCGACTCGGACAACGATGGATTGCTTGACGGGCGTGAAGTGAGGCCGTTCGAGGTGGTGACCGGCACGTTCACTTGGGAACAAGCACGACTTGATGCCATTGCCCGGGGCGGACGCCTCGCCGTGCCGGATACCTCTGCCAAACAGATTCTGATGGAACGCCGGTTGGCTTACCTGAAGAGCGTGCAAGCCCTTCCGCTTGACGCCTCCTACTGGATTGGCGGGCACGATAAAGTCACCGAAGGGACCTACCAGTGGGTCGATGGCGGTGGGAACCTCGATGGCAGCAACCTGGCCTTCTTCAAATGGGCGAGCGGCCAGCCCAGCAACCTGAACAATTCCGATGGCATGCTATTGCTTCCGAACTTCACCTGGGCCATGGCCGTGGAAGCAACCAAGTTGAGC
>JBJTQJ010000035.1:0-13149 GCA_046075565.1 Verrucomicrobiales bacterium
CCCGACTTTCGCAACTGGGAGCAAAAAATGGCTTTTTTCACCCGTTTGCCGCGCTGGAGCCCTTGATATTGCTGGGGCCTTCTCCGAAAACGGCGTGTAGTGAAGACCTGCCCTCTTCACGTCCCTGGATTTGCCGCTATAATCTGTTGGCATGTTCCTGCGGCACACCAAACGATGGAAGGACGGCAAGCAGCATTTCTACTGGTCGATTGTGGAAAACCGCCGATGCAAGGGCGGGCGCATCGTCCAGAAAACCGTCCTTTACCTCGGCGAGATCAACGACAGCCAGAAGGAGCAATGGATCCGCGCCATCGAAGTCTTCGACGAGAGCCTCGGCGAATCCCGCCAGCTCAAACTCTTCAGCCATCAGCGCCCATTGCCCGACTGCGCTCCCGATGGCGTGCGGGTCCGCCTCGACCGCATGGAAATCCACCGCCCGCGCCAATGGGGGCCTGCTGGCTGTTCACCGAACTGTGGAAGCAACTCGGGCTGGACATCTTCTGGCGCGAGCGCCTCGGTGCCTCGCGCGAAGGCACCGAGTGGGAACACGTCCTCCAGTTGCTCTGTTGCTATCGCCTGCTGGAGCCCGGCAGTGAATGGCGGCTCCACCGGCACTGGTTCGACCGCAGCGCCATGGGCGATCTGCTGCATGAGGACTTCTCCATCGCGGCCAAGGACACCCTCTACCGCTGCCACGATCTGCTCCTCGAACACAAGGACGGGCTCTTCACCTTCCTGCGCGGACGCTGGGAAGACCTCTTCGGGGTCAAGTTCGACGTCCTGCTCTACGATCTGACCAGCACCTACTTGGAGAGCGGCCCGCCCTTCCCGCCCGGCGACAAGCGCAAGTTCGGCTACTCCCGCGACAAGCGCTCCGACTGCGTGCAGGTCGTCATCGCCCTGGTCGTCACCCCGGAAGGCTTCCCGCTGGCCTACGAAGTCATGCCCGGCAACACCGCGGACAAAACCACCCTGCGCGGCTTCCTGGAAAAAATCCAGAGCCGCTTCGGCAAAGCCCGCCGCATCTGGATCATGGATCGCGGCATCCCCACCGAGGATGTGCTTGCCGAAATGCGCGCCAGCGATCCGCCCGTCCACTACCTCGTCGGCACCCCCAAAGGCCGCCTCGGCCAACTCGAAGGCGAACTGCTCGACCTTGATTGGCAACACGCCCGGGAGGGAGTTGATGTCAAACTCCTGCCTCGCTCCGGCGAACTCTACGTGCTGGCCCGCTCGCGCGACCGGGTCTGCAAGGAGCGCGCCATGCGTCGCCGCCAACTCAAGAAACTCTGGGCCCGCCTCAAGGAACTCGCCACCCGGGACCATCCCCGGGACGCATTGCTCATCAAGCTCGGCCAGGCCAAGGAACAATCCCCCTCCGCCTGGCGGCTGGTTGACATCCAGGTGGAAGCCGACGGAACCCTGCGCTACCAACTCAACCGCAAAAAACTCAAGGAAACCACCCTGCGCGAAGGCCGCTATCTGCTGCGCTCCAACCTGACCGAAGAAGACCCCGCCCGCATCTGGAACCTCTACATGCGCCTGGTGGAGATCGAGGAATGCTTCCGCAACCGCAAAGGCGACCTCTCCATCCGCCCCATCTATCATAAGGAAGAGAAGCGCATCGAGGCCCACATCATGATCTGCTTCCTCGCCTTCTGCTTGCACACAACCCTGCGGCACAAGCTGCGGCAAAAAGCTCCCGGACTCACCCCTCGCAGTGTCTTCGAGCAACTTGCCGGCATCCTGATGCTCGATGTGAAGTTCCCCACCAGCGAAGGACAAACGCTGCTCTTCGAACGATACACCACGCCCGACAAGACCCAGAAACTGCTCCTCGCCCAACTCGGAGTTGAACTGCCCGAACAAAGCCCACCTCGGATCACTAGCCAGCAAACCCTCGAACCCCTCAACTGAGCGCCACCCCGTGTAGTGAAGACCTTGCGCCCGAAATCAAGCAAGCGCGGGTCTCAGGGCACCAAAAACACTCCCAGTTGCGAAAGTCGGGATAGGAAACGAGACACCAGACAATCAGGGGCAGGAGAAAGGAAACAACGGTCAGCACGGAGGCCCGCGTGGCAGGCAAATCTCGCCGGATGAGGAACCAGTTCTTCAGTAGGGAAGGTCGGGCCATACGCAGCGGAGATTGCGCCCAACCTCCGACCACGGACCGTGATCGGAGGCGAGAAGAACCGGCTATTTTTTCTCCGCCAGTGCCTTGGTAAGGGAAGGATCGAGATACTTCGCGGGATCCTGCGATTTTTCGTAGACCTTGAACTGCAGGTTGAAATCGTTCACGACGGCGGTCGAGCCATAAACACTGTCCAGACCATCGGCTTTTTCCCAGCGTTTCAAGGCTTCTTCCAGCGTGAAAATCTTCGTGCCCTTGAGGAGCGGCTCGTATTCTTCCGGAGAAATTTTGACGCGCGCCGAGAGGATTTTCAGCACATCATCGATGTTCTCCTCCTTGCTCATGTAATCGGCGATGCGATACCAGACTTTGACCACCTTCGCCCAATCGGCGCGGCGTTTCTCCAGGCTCTCGGTCGAGACATACAGGAGATCATAGATGATCCCGGGAGAATTGGCGGAGGTGAATACCGGCTTGGAAGCCGGCACCGCCTTGAGGGCTTGGCCGGAATTCGGTTGCCATGCGGCAATGGCATCCACGGCTTTGGACCCGAGCACCTGCGGGGTCTCGTTGGTGGGAGTGTTCACGATGGTCACGTCTTCCGGTTTCATTCCCGCTTTCTCCAATGCCTTGAGCAGGAGCAGATGGCAGACGAAACCCTCCTCGACGCCGATCTTTTGCCCTTCAATTCGGCCATCGAATTGATACCAGGCGCGGCTACCACCATGTCGTTGCCGTTGGAGATGTCGTTGATTAGGATACCGACCGAAGGTTTGCCGGTGGCCCCGGTGACCAGCGCATCACCATTCGTCATACAAACTGCATCCACATTGCCGGACACGAAGGCATCCATGGAGGGCACGTAGTCAAACCAGGAGAATTCGACCTCTACCCCTTCTTCTTTGAACCAGCCTTTCTGGATTCCAATTTCCCAAGCCACCCAACCCGGCCAATCGGAGTAGGCAATCTTGAGTGGTTCGGCGGCCGCGGTGCCGCAGAGAGCAATGAGGCCGAGGGCGGCACTCCCGAGTTTTTTCAAGGATTTGATCATGGTATGAACGGAGTTCCACTACCGCCGTATGAAATTGTGGCAATAATTTCATACCAGATAAAGCACGGGCCGAATCAACGCGCGGGGACACGGGCGTTCAAGCGATGCCATTCTTGCCCGGAGAACGCGAACCGATCATTCGAGCGGGAAACGCGACCGCGTTAAAGCGCATTCTTCGCCCCGACATGCTGCGGCTTTTCCCTCGAGGCGGCGTTGCTTTAGCAAACGACCAGACCTCGCCCGATGGCTGGAAAAAGGCGGGACTCGTCTTTAGTCCTACTTCAGTTGGCGTTGCCGTTCACGGCTTCGCGGATTTTCTTATCACGCGAGGACGGAATCACCACCTCCGCGCCCTTTTTGCCATTGCTCTCGACGGTGAGCATGATTCCGAGCAGGTCATCACCCTTGAATTCGCTCGCGGCTTGGACGCATTTGGGGCAGGAACTGACGGACTTCATATCCACGGAGAGTTGGACTTGTTCGGTTTCGAAGTCGGATGCCCCGTTGGGAGCGAGACCGGAAACTGACTGCGAACCGCTCTTCAATTCGAGCTTGCCACCGCCCCTTTCGATAACGAGCACGTAGTTTACGGTCAAGTCGTCAAGGCGTTCGGTGGTCGAACCATTGCGGACATTCACGCGATAACCGTTGGTCAGGTTTTTGTATTGGTAGATATCTCCTCCACTGGTCGTGCGTTCGCCGGTGACTTTGGTGGCACTCATGCGGACGGCGGTAGCAAATGCGTTTTCCTTGGCCCACGTTTTGATGAATTCACGGTCGGCTTCGACGAGAAGGCTCTGTTTGAAAGTCACGACATTTCCGGTTTCGAGACCGAGGGTTACAGTGCCGGCTGCCGGATTCACGCCACGAATCTCGCCGGAGATGGTTTTCCCGGTCCCTTCCTGAGTGAAATCGCGGAATTCCGCGTTAGCAAATCCTGACAGGAGAGCAAGAGCTGCGACAAAGAAGGTCGATTTCATACCTCAAGCTAAGGGGTTTTTCCCGGATTCACAAGTGAATTATACAGGTAGCGGGGTTTCTCCCCCACTTGGGCGTCTCCCGCACTTGCCCCGAGCCGGGGAGCGGCTAACCTTCCGGCTGCCCTTACCCATGATCCGCACCCGTTTTGCCCCAAGTCCAACCGGCTACCTCCACGTGGGGGGAGCCCGCACCGCCCTTTTCAATTGGCTTTATGCCCGCCACCACGGCGGGCGATTCATCCTGCGGATCGAGGACACCGATGCCGCCCGGAACACGCCCGAGGCTCTGGCGGCTATCTATGATGGGCTGCGCTGGCTCGGCCTCGACTGGGACGAGGGACCGGACGCCGGGGGCTCATTCGGACCTTACCGCCAGTCCGAGCGGGGTGCGATCTACGACCATTGGTTCGGCAAGCTCGAGGAGATCGGCCGGGTTTACGATGATAACGGTGCCTGGCGCTTCCGCTTCGAGCGCAAACCGATCACCGTGCCGGATTTGGTCGCTGGCGACGTTACCGTTGATTACACGGATGCCTCGAACACACCGGACATGGTGATCCGGCGCAGCGACGGGTCTTACGTCTTCCATTTCGTGAATGTGGTGGACGACCTCGAAATGGGCATCACGCATGTCATCCGGGGCGATGACCACCTGCCCAACACCCCCAAACACCTCCAACTCTTCGAGGCACTCGGAGTGGAACCGCCGGTTTACGGCCACATTCCGCTGATTCTGAATGCCAACGGCTCGAAAATGTCCAAGCGCGACGAAGGGGCATCGGTGCGCCAGTATGACGAGGAGGGATTTCTTGCGCCGGCCGTGGTGAATTTTCTCGCCCTGCTCGGGTGGTCGCCGAAAGATGACAGCGAAATCCTGCCGCGCGAGGAATTGATCCGTCGCTTTGAGATTTCCGGGGTCAATCGGAAGAGCGCGGTTTTTGACCTCGAAAAATGCCGCTGGTTCAGTGGCCAGTATCTTCACGAAGCGGATGCGCGCTCGCTGTTGTCCGCGTCGGCAAAGTGGTTCCAGTCGGCTGATTTGGCCGACTTGCCGGACGAGGCGAAAACGACCATTCTCGATTTGGTAAAGGTAAAAATCCGCACCCTCGGGGAACTCCCGCCGTGGCTGGACTTCTTTCGCCCCGGCATTCCGGCACTGGACGCCGAGGCCGAAGCGAAATTGGCCGGCGACCCGAGGAGGGAGGAAATCAAATCCGCCCTTTGCTCCGCGCTCACAGGCATCCCGGCGGAATCCTGGTCATCAGACGCGCTCAAGGATGCCGTCGCAACTGCCGCCGAGGCGCTCTGCCTCAAATCGGGCAAATTGATGCTGCCTCTTCGGGTTCTGGCCACTGGGAAAGTATCCGGGCCCGACCTGATGCCATTCTTGGCTTGGCTCGGACGCGAGGCGACGCTTGAGAGACTGCAAAAGTAATTTCCCCGGTTGAAAGGCCGGGTTTCCGACCTGATAGTCTCGGCCCACATCAATTATCTTTAATTCCTATGTTCGCCACCATCTCTTTCCTCGCCCAGCAAGCCCCCGCTCAGCCTCCTCCCGGAGGCGGCAGCCAGTTGCTCATCACGATGGTGTTGTTTTTCGTGATTTTCTGGGTGCTCATCATCCGCCCGCAGAAGAAGAAGCAAAAGGAAGACGAAGCCCGGCGCGCCGCGCTCAAGAAGGGTGACAGGGTCGTCACCATTGGGGGAGTGCACGGGGTGATCAATTCCGTCTCCGACCGCACTGTCTCGCTCCGGATTGCCGACAACGTCCACGTGACCATGGAGAAGAGTTCGGTGGCCACGGTGCTTCCGAAGGAGGGTGAAGCCGCCGCCGCCGTCGCGGAAGCCGTGAAAAAAGACTAAACCATCCGCAACTGGAGCGGTTCCGCCGGGTTTGCAGACTTCGGTGAAAGCTTCACCACCCTATATCCACATGAAAACACGATTCCTCTTGATTGGTTCCCTGGCCGCTGCGGCCATGGTTTCCCTTGTTTCCGCCCAAGACGCCGCTGGCGCGCCCGATCCCACGAAACCCTGCCCCGCCTTCAAGAAAATGGACAAGGACGGAGACCGCGCCGTGAGCAAGGATGAATTCCTCGCCTCCGCCAAGGACGACGCCCAGAAGGCGAAGATGGAGACCCGCTTTGCCAAACTCGACAAAGATGGCGACGGCAAACTGACGCCCGCCGAATTGAACGCCGGCAAGCCCGCCAAACCGAAAAAAGACGGGCAGAACAAGGCCCCGAAACCCGACAAACCCAAGAAGAAGGGCGGCGCCGGGGCCCCTGCTCCCCAACTCTGAACCGGACTCCGTCCGCGCCGCGGAATCTTAAGTTTTCCGCACAATGCCGCCCTCCGCTCCCCTTGGGACCGGGGGGCGGATTTTTTTAGACAAACGAATTCACTTTTGTCGCTCGAACGCCCATAACAGAAAAGACCTTCTTCCGGGGGTTGCGTGCCCCACCGGGAGAGGCCATCTTCTACGCCCGCCATCCCACCTTCCGCCATGATTGAAGTCAACGACCTGCACAAGCACTTCGGCCACAAACGCGCCGTCAACGGTATCTCCTTCAAAGTGAACCAGGGCGAAGTCCTAGGTTTCCTCGGCCCCAACGGTGCCGGCAAGTCCACCACCATGCGCATCATCACGGGTTACCTCCAGGCCATTTCCGGCTCGGTGACCATCGGCGGGCATGATGTCTCGACCCATCCGGAAGACGCAAAACGCCTAATCGGATATTTGCCGGAGAGCGCCCCGCTTTACACCGACATGTCGGTATCCTCGTTCCTCGGCTTCTGTGCGGAAATGCGTGGACTGCGCAGCCGGGCGATCAAGGAAGCGACGGAACGGGTAATCGAAATGTGTTTCCTCGAAAAAGTCCGCCATCAGAGCATCGACACCCTTTCCAAGGGTTATCGTCACCGGACTTGCCTGGCGCAGTCCCTCATCCACGATCCGGCCGTGCTCATTCTTGACGAACCGACGGACGGACTCGACCCGAATCAGAAACACGAGATCCGCACCTTGATTAAGGAGATGGGCAAAACGAAGACCATCATTTTCTCCACCCACATCCTCGAGGAAGTCGAAGCCGCCTGCTCGCGGGCTATCATCATCGACCAAGGAGTGATTGTCGCCGACGGCACTCCGTCCCAATTGCTCCTCCGCTCCCCCAACGCGGGCCACATCCATTTCCGCATCCGCGGTCTCGCCGGTTCCGGCATCGCCGCCGAGATCAAGAAACTCGGCCCCTGTGCCGATGTCGAATCCATCGAAGCGGGCGAATCGCATCTCGTCGGCCGCGCCATCCCGCGCAAGGCGGAACTCGGGAAAGACCTTGCCGCCGCCATTTCCGAACTTTGCCGCTCCCGCGCGCTTGTGCTGGAGAGCCTGCACGAAGATACCGGCAAACTCGACGAGTTCTTCCGCCACATCACCAGCGGCGATACCGGTCGCGCCGCCTGATCTGGCGTCTGTATCATTCCCACGAAATCCTTTACCCCTTTCTCCTACCGACATGCGCAACATCTGGACTGTCTACAAACGCGAGCTACTGGCTTTCTTCAATTCGCCGGTGGCCTATGTGATCATCATCGCTTTCCTCCTGCTCTCGGGAGCCTTCGCCTTCGGATTCGGTTTCCTGCTGGAAGCCGGTGACGCCTCTCTCGCCGAAGCCTTCTTTGTCTGGCACCCGTGGTTCTTCGTGGTGCTCGCGCCTGCCGTGGGAATGCGCCAATGGGCCGACGAAAATCGACTCGGCACGATCGAGTTGTTGCTCACCATGCCGGTGAAGCCATGGCAGGCCATCCTCGGTAAATATTTCGCCGCCTGCACGGTCTGGCTCATCGCCATCGCCCTCACCTTCCCCATCTGGTGGACGGTGAACTACCTCGGCGATCCGGACAACGGCACCATCTTCGCAGGATACATCGGAAGTTTCCTCGTCTGCGCGACCTGCCTCGCCATCACCACCGCCATCTCCGCCTCCACCCGCAACCAGGTCGTCTGTCTGATTGTATCGGTGGTGGTTTGCCTCGCCCTTGCCGTGGTGGGCTTCGAGCCGCTGGTGCGCCTGCTCTCAAAATCACTGGAACCTTCGACCGTGTCTTTCATCACCAGCTTCGGATTCTTCACCCACTTCACCGACATTACCCGCGGCGTCCTCGTGCTGCGCGATATTGTTTATTTCCTGTCCATCATCGTGGCCTGCCTCATCGCCACCAGCGCGATTCTCCGCGCCAGCCGTGCTTGAGCCATTACCAAAGCCCACCGAACGCCATACCATTTCCCCGTTGCCATGAAAAAGTCCTTTTCCGTGCTTCCCGCCGCCATCGCCGGCATCGTGTTGCTGGTCATCATCCTCATCGGAGCGAATATCTTTGTCGGTTCGACCCGCGCCGGTGCCAACCGCCTCGACCTGACCGAGAATCAAATCTACACCCTCTCCGATGGAACGAAAAAAATCCTCGCCGGTCTCGACACTCCGGTGACCATTCGTTTCTACTTCACCGAAGGCAGCCGCGCTCTTCCCAGGGCAGTGAAGCTCTACGCGACCCGCGTGAAGGATTTCCTCCGCCAGTATGAAACCTACGGCAAAGGAAAGGTGACTTTCGAAAGCATCGACGTTCAACCGGATACCGATGCCGAAGACCAAGCCCGCACCGATGGTTTGCGTTCCCAGGATGTGAGCGTGTCGGAGTCGGTTTACTTCGGCGCCGCCGTCTCCTGCCTCGATCGCAAGGAAACCCTACCCCAACTCGACCCCAATCAGGAGTCTCTGCTCGAATATCAAATCTCCCGTGCCATCACGCAGGTCGTGCGCGCCCAGAAACCGAAACTCGGATTGCTTTCCGGACTCCCCATCGTCGGCAATGGCATGCCTCCGCAAATGGGTGGCCAGCCGGGCTGGCTCATCCACCGCCAGCTTTCACAGGACTACGAAATGGTCGAAGTCGCGCCTGATGTGAAAGAAATCCCGGCGGGGCTCTCCGCCCTGCTGGTCGTTCACCCGGCGATGATTTCGCCGGCAACGGAATTCGCCATCGACCAATACCTGCTCAAAGGCGGCAAGGCGGCGATTTTCCTGGACGCCCACCACTACTTCAGCCAGAACCAGCCCCAGAACCCGATGATGCCATCGCCGCAGACGCCGACCGCATCCACCCTTCCGACGCTGCTCAAGGCCTGGGGATTGACTT
This sequence comes from Verrucomicrobiales bacterium, assembly GCA_046075565.1. Classification (GTDB taxonomy): domain Bacteria; phylum Verrucomicrobiota; class Verrucomicrobiia; order Verrucomicrobiales; family SLCJ01; genus JBJTQJ01. The sequence continues at coordinate 9,362 of JBJTQJ010000035.1, forward strand.
TCGAATCCGGTCTTGTCGTTGGTGATTCCCGCTTCCGCTTCAGCCAGGGCGACCGCGTTCTCACCGGCGTGTCGTCCTTCAGCGGAGAGGAATCCATCGAGACCAAGGACCCCGTCACTTCTCAGCTCGACAATGTCTTCATGATTCTCCCGGGAGGTTTCTCCGGCGAACCGAGTGCTGGAATCCACAAAAACGTCCTCGTTCGCTCGAGCACCAACACGCAACTCTTCGACCCGATGCGCGCAAGCCAGTTCGAGCAGGGACTGCTCACCTCGGCTCCCGTGCAAAGCCAATCCTACGACATGGTCCTGCGCCTCTTCGGGCGCTTTTCCACCGCCTTCCCGAATGGACGCCCCGGCGCGCCGGCGGCCGAACCCGGAAAAGAGGGCGAGAAGAAGGATGAAACGCCCGCGCTCAAGGAACCGACCGGCGAAGGTGCTGTGGTGCTTTTCGCGGATGTTGACATGATCACCGACAATGGCGCCTTCCAGCCGAACCCGCTTTTCCCCCAATACCCAATGCCCTTCAATGGCAATTTCTCGCTGGCCCTCAATGTCCTCGAACAATTGGCCGGCGATGCCAACCTGATCGGTGCCCGCAGCCGCCCGTCGAGCCGGAGACCGTTCAAGGTGCTTGAGGAAATGCAAGCCGCCGCCGAGCAGAAATTCAGCGGAGAGGTCAGTGGCCTTCAGAAAAAGGCCGAGGCAACCCAGGAAGAGATCAACAAGATGGCCCAAGCGCAGGGCGGTGAAGATGGCCGCTTCGTCTTGACCAAGGAAATGCGCGACAAAGTGGACGCCCTGAACAAGGAACTCGTCGAAGGCAACAAACGCCTCCGCTCGATCCAGAAGTCGATGGTGAAGGAAAAGGACCAACTCGAATCAAAGTTGATCTGGGCGAACATCCTTATCATTCCCCTGCTCGTGGCCATGGTCGGCATTGCCATCGCCGCCTACCGCCGCCAGCGCACGGCCGCGCGTTGACCCCCGCTTCACCACCGGAATAATCATTTCTCCTTCCCGCCATGTCCCGCAAATCACTCCTCATTCTCCTCGTTGTCGCCCTGGTGGTCGGCCTCGCCGCCATTCTGTCAAGGCCGGATAACAATCCGAAAGCCACTGCTGGCACCCGAGCACCGGGCACCAAACTGCTGGCTGGACTCGATCCTTCCGCCATCGCGGCCATCACCATCTCCACCCCGGATGGCAAGGTCACGGTCAATCGCGGGGAAAAAGATGTCTGGACGGTCGCCGAACGTGATGGCTACCAGGTTGATGCCTCCCGGCTGTCCGGACTGGTCAGCGGTTTGCTCGATCTGAAAGTGCTGCAAGTCCAGCAAGCCGGGCCGTCGCAGTATCCACGCCTGCACCTCGTCGATCCCGCGTCGACCGACGATAAAATCAGCAAAGAGCAGAAAGGCACGGTCGTGCGTATCCTCGGGCAAAAGGACAAATCCCTGGCGGAGATTGTTTTTGGCAAAGCCCCGCAGTCTGGATCCGCCGATCCCATGGCCGCGATGATGGGCGGCGGCGGTGGCGGTCCCGGCGGGAAGTTCGCCCGTATCGCGGGTGAAGAAAACTCCATTTACCTGCTCGACCAGAGCCCCTTTCAGGCAACCGGGAATCCCGCCGACTGGGTCGATAAAAAGTTCCTCCAACCGGGCAGCTTCAAAAAATTCACCATCGCCGGTGGCGAAGGATTCCAAGGCTGGGAAACCAGCCGCGACAAAGCGGATGGCACCTTCGTTCTCAAAGACGCGCCCGCCGGCAAGCAACTTTCGGCCGCCACCAACTCGGCGCTCACATCCTTCCTCAGCTACGCCCAAGCCGCCGATGTGCTTACCAAGGCGGATGTTGAAACCCTTGATCGCAAGGGCAGTCGCAATGTGAAGGCGGAAACCTTCGACGGCTTGATGTATGATTTCACCCTCACTCCCCTGCCCCCGAAAGAAGGCGACACTTCTGGCAGCGCTTACGCCGTCGAGAGTAAAATCAGCGGCAACTACACCGAACCCGCTCCCGCCGCAGGTGCGAAGAAACCCGAAGAGATGAGCGAGGAGGAGAAGAAAGCCGATGCCGATAACAAAGCGGCGGCACGCAAGGCATGGGATGAGAAACTCGCCCGCGAACAAGCCCTGGCAAAGACCTCCTTCAAACTCAATTCCAGCACCGTGGAAGCGGTTTGGAAAGCCGGCAACGAAGTGTTGGAAGACATTCCCACTCCCCCGCCCGCTCTCGAAGGAACACCTCCGGAAATGCTGACACCTCCCGCCGAAGGCGCTCCCGCCTCCGGGCCGGCTACCGCCACCACCCCACCCATTTCAGTAACCACAGAACCGATTGAAGTCCCTGGCGCAGGAGCAGAAATTACGGCAGCACCGAAAGAGGAAAAGCCGCAGGCAGCAAAGGGAAAAACCGAGGGCGATCCGAAGAAGGAAGAATCCGCCCCGTAGGATGATGCCAAAGTGGACGAGGAAGAGCAATTGCCCACGCGCTAATCGCACGCTGGGCCGGTTGGGTGAGCGTCCAATGGTGAAGTGAGCCGTAGAGATCTGGACGGTGCGGCACGGCCTTCCTACGAATTCGCTAGCAGATCAAACTCACCCTGGCGTTTCATATTCCAGTCTTGCCGCGAAGTGACCATCGCAACCGGAATCCGGAAAACCACTCGAGCGGGTAGTTGTGAGTGTCCATCCGGGATGGCGCTCGAAAAAGGCCGCGATCTGATCTTCGTTTTCCTCCGGCTCGACACTACATGTGCTATAGATGAGGCGTCCTCCGGGGCGGACTTTGGCGGCGACGGCGTCGAGCAGGGCGGATTGCAGTCTGGTGGCGCAAGCGAGCGATTCGGCATCAAACCGCCAACGCGCCTCGATGCGGCGGCGGAGCACACCCGTGTTGGTGCAGGGCGCGTCGAGAAGAACGGCATGCACCAGCGGAATGTCGGCAATAGACTCGGGATTTGTCCAATCAACGGCCGTGCACTCGACGGCGGGCACACGCCAGCGGCGGAGATTTTCCTGGAGGCGAGGCAGGCGCGGCGCGAGGTCGCAGGCGATGATGCGGGCAGAGTCCTCACCGCCGCCATTTTTCATAAAGGCGATTTCCGCGAGGTGCCGGGTTTTTCCTCCGGGGGAAGCACAGGCATCAAGGATGGTTTCACCGGGATTTGGATCGAGCAACTCCGTTGCCAACGCAGCTCCGGGGTCTTGCACGGCAACCATTCCGCCAGCCAGCCATTCATCCGGAAGGTGCTCGTCGGAGTGGAAGAAACCCGGATGGCCGGCGATGGCATGAACTCCGGGCGCGGAGTCGGGCTCGCCCTTGCTAAAAAACGCATTGAACCGGAACGCGAGGCGGGCGGTTTCCACCGAGGCAAGAGCGAGCCGGCTGGCAAGATCCTCTCCGTGATTTTTTTCCCAATGCGCCCAGAGGGTATCGGAAAGGTGATAACGAATGGCCGGAGGCGCGGCGGCGGCCCACTGGTCGAGGACATCCGGCTCGCGGACGGCGCGGCGGAGCAGGGCATTGACGAAGCCGCGGGAACGATGCGGGGCGATGCGCATGATGCTATCAACCGCCGCATGCACGGGCACCCTCGAATACCGAAGTTGGGCGAGACCGAGCCGGAGCAGGTCGCGGGTGGTGCCATCGAGTTTCCTTGATCCGGGCTTTTTCCCATCCGGCGCGGCCAAATGGTCGATCCACAGGTCGAGCAAACGGAGGTGGCGAACCACTTGTTCGGCAAGGCGACGGGCGAGGGCCGCGTCCCGCGGGGAAAGTCCGGTG
>JBJTQJ010000036.1:0-3586 GCA_046075565.1 Verrucomicrobiales bacterium
TTCGGGTCGAGTTTATCGTCGGCCATGAATGAGGCGACGGAGTCCTGAATGGCTTTGGCAGCCGCGGCTTCCTTGGTATTGGCTTCGGTAAGAGCATTTTTCGCCGCTTCGAGGGCTTGCAGGTATCGGGGTTCATCCGCCTTTGCCGCAGCCAAGGCGGCTTCGGATTCAACGAGGGCGGCTTGCCCTTGTTTGAGGTTGTCCTGCCAGTGGGCGAGATCCTTTTGCGCGGCGGCCCGTTCCGCGTCGTTGGTGGCCTTCTTCAGCGCCTCTTCGGCGGCGGCGATGCCTTTGTTGGCTCCGGCAATCCATTTGTTTTTCCGATGGCCGACCAGCCCGGCAGCGCCGGCGATCTTGTCGATCGGTTGTTGGGCCGCGGCGAGGTCGGCCTTCGCTTTCTTTATTGCTTCCCGCGCGGCGAGCAGAGTGGACTTCTGGGTCTCATTGATGCTGGGAACGGACTTCGCCAATTCCGCTTTCAGGGATGCGAGACGGGCGGCCAGATCCGCTTCGATTTTCTGTCCCTCTTCCGACAAGACAGCCGCCGGAGGGGCAGGTTTTGCCGCCCATGTGGAAGGCAGGAGGCCAAGGGTCAAGGCCGCGACGACGGACGTAAGGACAGGTTGGGGAGACTTCATGATTTCGGTAATGGTGTGATTCTTCCGTGGACTGACAAATACGCAGAAGAATGGACATGCTTTCAGCAGGTTTGGCCGTAGGAAGCCCGGAATGGCAAGACTGGACCCCGGATTTCCGGCGATTGATTCCAGGCATCGTTGAGGGTAAGGTATCGGTTCCATGGAAATCACCGACGACCTGCGTATCCAATCCATCGACCCGCTGGGTCCTCCCGTGCTTTTGCTCAAAGAACTGCCCCAGAGCGAAGACAGTGCGGCTCTTGTTTCGGGAACCCGCCGGGCCATCGAGAAAATCCTTTTCCATGATGATGATCGGCTGCTGGTCGTGGCCGGGCCATGCTCCATCCATGACCCCGAAGCCGCGCTGGATTATGCGAAGCGACTCAAGGCGGAAGCTGAGAAGCACGCGGGTGATTTGCTGGTGGTGATGCGCGTATATTTTGAAAAGCCACGCACCACGGTCGGCTGGAAGGGATTGATCAATGATCCGGATCGCGACGGGACTTACCACATCAACAAGGGACTGCGTGTCGCGCGCAAACTGCTCCTTGATCTGGCGGCCATGGGAGTCCCGGCCGGGACGGAATGGCTGGACACCATCACGCCGCAATACCTGGCCGATCTGGTGACCTGGGGGGCCATCGGGGCCCGCACGACGGAGAGCCAACTCCACCGCCAGCTCGCTTCGGGAGTTTCCATGCCCATCGGTTTCAAAAATGGCACGGGTGGCAGCCTTCAGATCGCCATCGATGCCATCAATGCCTCGCGCCATCCCCACCACTTTCTCGGCGCGACGAACCAAGGGCTCATCGCCATCGTTGCCACCAATGGCAATCCTGATTGCCATGTGATTCTGCGCGGTTCATCGAGCGGACCTAACTACGATGCGGCGAGCGTGAAGGCCGCCACGGAAACCCTTCGCTCCGCCGGGCTTCCAGAAACCATCATGATCGATTGTTCGCACGGTAACAGCTCGAAAGATTACCGCCGTCAGCCCATCGTGGCCGCCGAGATCGCCAAGCAAATTTCCGAAGGCGATCGGGCGATTAATGGCGTGATGATTGAAAGCAACCTCGTCGAGGGCAACCAGAGCGCGGACCCATCGGGAGCAGAACTTCGTTACGGGTGCAGCATCACCGATGCCTGCATCAATTGGGACACCACCACCGAAGTGCTCGAAACCCTCGCCGCCGCTGTCCGGACACGCAGGGAACTCACCAGGTGAAATTCGCGGGGCGCCCATGAATATTCCCCCCGCTGATTCCCTCGCCGGTCGCACGTTTCGGCTCGACCTGACGCGGGCCATTCCAACGGGGGTGGTAGAGACATTGTGGACGACCTTCGCGGTTTTGATCGCGGTGCGGTTTTTCGGACTCTCGCCTTCGGCCAAAGCGGCTCTGGTCGCCTCGTCTTCCGCCGGATATCTGGGCAGCTTATTCACGGTGTCGCTGGCGGCCCGATGCGGTTGGAGGGCACCGAAGGTCGCGGGCATGCTCTGGGGTCTAGCTTCCACCGCGCTCGCCGTGGTGGCGCTGTCTCTGCCCTCGGCTCCGGTTTTCCTCGCTTCGCTGATGGCGGCGGCATTTCTCCCCCCGCTTTCGATTCCGCTCATGGCCCAGGCGTTGAACGCGAACTATGGCACCGACCAACGGGGCAAACTATTCTCACTGGCTTCCATGGCGCGGATGGCCATGGCCATGATGTCCGCTCTCGCCATCGGGGCGTGGCTCGACCAAGGCCTCGAGCGCTTTCCCTGGCTCTTCGGCGTCTATGCGACGTGCGCGGCCGCCGTCGCGGTTTGTTTGTGGAGAGTCCAGAGTCCGCCGGTGGAGGCGAAGCCCACCCGCTGGTTGGCAGCCTTCGGCCATGCCCGCCGTGATCGTGCCTTTGCAAAGCTGCTCCTTGTCTGGATGCTCATCGGTCTGGGCAATCTGATTTCCGTAGCGGTTTATGTGGAGTATGCGGCCAATCCGGTTCACGGACTCCATCTATCTTCCGCCGCCGTCGGTGGACTGACCTCAACCCTACCCACGGTCTTCGCGCTGGTATCGATCCTCATCTGGGGCCGGATGTTCGACCGCCGCCATTTCTATCGCGTGCGGGGGCTGATCAATCTACTCTTCGTGGTATCAACCCTCTGTTATTTCGGCGGGGGAACCCTGCCCTGGATGGCTCTCGGCATGGCGGCACACGGCCTCGCGCGCGCCGGAGGTGATGTCTCATGGAATCTCTGGGTGACGAAGTTCGCGCGGCCCGATCAAGTGGCGGAATACATGTCGGTGCATGCCTTTCTCACGGGAACACGCGGTCTCATCGCTCCCTTCATCGGGTTCCATCTTCTCGGACATTTTCCACCGCAGGTGGTCGCCTCCATCTGCGCCACGCTCATTCTTGTGGGAACCTCGTTGATCGTGCCGGAAATGCTCGACACCTCACGCAAACACGGGCGAAGTGGAGCCTAAACCTTGAACCTAGAAACCACGAATGGACACGAAACCGCACGAATAGAAATTTGAAACCCAGATGTTTCGATTTGGGTATTCTCTTACTCACAGGATGAACTGCTCTTTTGTCCTAATCCTCTGAATATCCGTGATAATCCGTGGCATCCGTGGTTTACATTTCCAAAGTTAGGATAAACCAGCCCGCATTTCCCGCGCCCATGTTACCGCGTCTTGTTAGTTCGCGTGGTGGCAACGTGGCGTTTGCCCGCTCCTCGGGCATTAGGTTCAGTGCTTGGGTAACGGCTCCTCTTCTTCTACGGGATCATCGAGTTCCGGCAAACGTCCCGGCATTTCGAAGGCGGGCAAATCTTCCGGTGCGGGACCGGCCGCAGCCCCATCTTCGGGATCCAGTGGGTCATCCACACCCGCGACAACCGGCGGAGGGAGAGGACGAGAACGCGGCGCGGGAAGGATAGCAGGTGGCAACTCGGCGGGCAGGGTGAA
>JBJTQJ010000037.1:0-52696 GCA_046075565.1 Verrucomicrobiales bacterium
ATTTTGTGGCCAGGGTGCGTATATCACCTGAATTTTAATTGACGCCGGGGTTGCTCAGGTGCGCGGCTGATATCACTCGTTCGACCAGCGAGCGGCTTTCCAAGAGGTTTTACGCGGTGGCTTTGGAGGGTGGAATTTAGCGGGGTGCATAGCTGGACTCGGAAATGGGTAACCACGGATGACACAGAATCCACGGATTATGAATGGATTATGAAGAAGTTGATTCCCGCTCTCTGGGTGAGAACTCCAATGTCACCGAGGTCTCTGAATATCCGTGTTTTATCCGTGCCTATCCGTGGTCCATTTTCCTTTCAAGATTAAGATTTTCTCGTGCTTCTCCTTGGCTGATCAGGGGCTTCAGGAAATCGGAAATCTGCAATTGGCAGTCATCAATCGTCAATGAAACTGCATTGCGGGCTTAAGCCCGAGCTCCAACGGGGAAGTCGTTGCCGAGCCGGACATGGCGTTGCTGGACACTGGAGATTGACGAATGATGGTTGACGATTTTTGAAGTTTGATTTTGTAGCCTCGACCCGTCACCTCAGGGTTTTCAGGAAATCGCAAATCAACAATCAACATTCGTCAATGAAACTGCACGACGGGCTAAAGCCCGAACTCCAACGAGCCGGATTCACGTGGTTCGATCAAACCACCGGCTTCTCTATCGCGGGAATTGGTCGGTTCTGTCAGTGTCCGCTAGGCTCTGCTGCAGCCTCGCCGCCGGCGGGGGGAGTGATCTTGCGTCCGCTCAGTTTTTCGATGGCATAATAGCAAACCGGGATGAGGAAGATTGCGAGGAAACTGGCGGCGAGCATCCCGCCAATGACCGCGAAGCCCATGACCTGGCGGGAAAGCGCCCCCGCCCCGGCGGCTTTGGCCAGCGGCAGGCAACCGAGGATGAAGGCGAACGAGGTCATGAGGATGGGGCGCAGGCGCAGGCGTGCCCCTTCGAGGGCGGCTTCCATGAGTTCCTTGCCTTTTTCATATTCCATCTTCGCGAACTCCACGATGAGGATGGCATTCTTCGCGGCGAGGCCGATGAGCATGACCAGTCCGATCTGGGCGTAGATGTTGTTTTCGTATCGTCCGACAAATAGTCCGGCGAAAGCACCGAAGACGGCGATGGGGGTGCCGAGCAGAACGCTGAAGGGCAGCGACCAGCTTTCGTATTGCGCGGCTAGGATGAGGAACACGAACAACAACGACATCGCGAAGATGGCCGAGGGTGGGACACCTTCCGCCGCCTTCTTCTCCTGGAAGGACATGCCGGAGTAATCGAAGCCCATCCCTTCGGGCATCGATTGTTTGAAGACATCTTCCAGGACCTCCATGGCCTGGAGCGAGCTGGTTCCGGGCGCGGGGGTCACGTTCAATTGCACGGAACGGTAGAGGTTGAAGCGCTGGGTGAATTCGGGTCCGTTGGTTTGGTCGATGCGGGTGAGCGCGCTCAGCGGCACCATGTCGCCGTCCGCGTTCTTCACATGGAAGCGCCCGAGGTTGGCCGCGTCCGTCCGGTAGTCGCCCTCGGCTTGGAGGAAGACCTGCCATTGCCGTCCGAAGCGGTTGAAGTAGTTGATGAAATACCCGCCCATGAAGGCCTGGAGGGTCTGATAGACCGACCCCGGATCGATCTTCTGTTTGATCACCTTGTCGATATCCACTTTGACGAAGATTTGGGGCACGGTGGGGGAGAAGGTGGTGGTCACGCTGGCCAATTCCTGGCGTTGGCGTGCGGCGGCCATGAAGGCTTTGGTATTTTGCGCGAGGAAATCGATGTCCTTGCCCGCGCGGTCCTGGAGCATGAAGGTGACACCGCCCGAGGTGCCGACGCCGGGAATGGCGGGCGGCGGGAAGCAGAAGGCGAATCCCTCCTGCACGCGCGAGAGCGCACCATTGATGTGTTTCTTGATGACCTCGTATTTTTCCTCCGGTGCGGTGCGTTCGCCCCAGTCTTTGAGGGTGATGTAGAAGAAGGCGTTGTAGCTGCTGGAGACCCCGCTGAGCAGGCTGTAACCATTGACGGTGGTGACATGCTCGACGCCGGGCGTGGCGCGCAGGATTTCCTCGACTTTCCGGCTGGCTTCGTCCGTGCGCTGGAGCGAGGCGGCTTCCGGCAGGGAGATGCCTGCGAAAAGATAGCCTTGGTCTTCATCCGGCAGGAACCCGCCGGGAAGCTTGCCATTGAGGGCGATCGTGCCCGCGACGAACGCGCCTAACAAAATTACTGCCACCAACGACTTGCGGATGAGCAAACGGCAGACGCCGACGTAACCGTCGGTGCAGCGGTCGAAAGCGCGGTTGAAGACGTCGAAGAATTTCTGCAGGGGTCCGGTGCCGCGCTTCTTGGGACGGAGCAGGAGCGCAGAGAGGGCGGGGGATAGGGTGAGCGCATTGAAGGCCGAGATGATCACGGAAATGGCGATGGTCACCGCGAACTGCTGGTAGAGCTGACCGGTGATCCCGGGAATGAAAATCGTCGGAACGAAAACGGCGCTGAGAATGAGAGCGATGGCGATAACCGGTCCGCTGACCTCGCGCATGGCCTTGAAGGTCGCTTCCTTAGGTGAGAGTCCTTTTTCGATATGATGCTCGACGGCCTCGACGACGACGATGGCATCATCGACCACCAGACCGATGGCAAGCACCAGCCCGAACAACGAGAGCGTGTTGATCGAGAATCCGAGCATCGGAAAGATCATGAAGGTTCCGATGAGGGAGACCGGCACGGCGAGCAGGGGGATGAGGGTGGCGCGCCAGCCCTGCAGGAAGAGGAAAACGACGATGATGACGAGCACGACCGCTTCGAGGAGCGTGTGGGTGATTTCCTTCATGCCTTCGGTCACGGCCTTGGTCGTGTCGAGGGCGACGGTGTAGGTCAAGTCATCGGGGAAATTGCGGCTCAATTCCTCCATCAGTTTCCGCGCGCCTTCGGCAGCGGCGATGGCATTGGTGCCGGGCATTTGATAGAGAGCGACGCAGGCGGTGGGGCGGCCATCGAAACGGCTCTCCATCGAGTAGGTTTGCGCGCCGAGTTCGATTCGCGCGACATCCTTCAGGCGCACGGTGCCGCCATCGGGATTGATGCGGATGACAATTTCCCCGAATTCCTCCTCGCTTTGCAGACGCCCTTGGGCGCGCACGGCGTAAGTGAACTCCTGTCCGGTGGGAACGGGTTCGGCTCCGATTTGGCCGGCCGGGTTCACGTTGTTCTGTTTCTGGACGGCGGAGAGGATTTCCGGGACGGTGATGCCGAGTTTGGCGAGGGCGTCAGGCCGGACCCAGAAGCGCATGGCATATTGACCGGCTCCGAAAATGGTCACGCTGGCAATGCCGGGCACGCGGGTGAACTGGTCGTTGAGATTGATGTAGCAATAGTTCGCGAGGAAGCGGCTGTCGTGGGTGCCATTCGGGCTGCTGATGGCGAACAACAACAACGGGGAACTGGCCGCCTTCTGCACGGTGACGCCTGCTTTCGTGACATCGGGAGGAAGCTGGGAATTCGCCTGGCTTGCTCGCATTTGCGCCAAGATCTGATCGGTGTTCGGGTCGGTGCCGACTTTGAAATTCACCGTGAGGTTCATGGTCCCGTTATTGGCGTTGGTCGAGACCATGTAGTCCATGTTATCGACGCCGCTCATCTGCTGCTCGATGGGCGTGGCCACCGATTGTTCGATGGTGGTGGCATCGGCGCCGGTGTAGGTGGCTTTCACCTGTACTTGGGGCGGCACAATGTCGGGGAACTGCGCGATGGGAAGCCCGAGAATCGCGACCACCCCCAAGATGACCATGAGAATGGAGATGACCATGGCCACGATGGGCCGGTTGATGAAAAAGGCGGCCACGGGAGATCAGGGAGCTTTGGTTGCGGCCGCGGGTTTCGCTTCAGCCGCTAACGCGGGCGGTGACCATGGTTTGGGCACGACGGTTGTGCCGGGTCGCGCTTTTTGCAGTCCTTCCACCACCACGCGTTCACCGGGTTTCAATCCGCTGGTGATCACCCATTCGGTGCCGATGCGTTCGCCCGTTTTTACCGGACGGATTTCCGGTTTGTCTCCTTCGCCGATGATGACGAGATGGTAGGCCCCCTGAGTTTCGGTTACCGCGCGCTGCGGCACGAGCAGGGCATCTTTTTCCGTTCGGATAACAGCGCGGAGACGTGCGAAGAGACCGGGGCGGAGTTTGTTGCCGGGGTTGGAGAAATGGGTTTCCACGGCGAGGGTTCCGGTCTTCGGATCAATCTGCCGGTCGGCGGAGAGGAATTTCCCTTTTTCCGGATGCACGGAACCATCGGCGAGGATGAGTTCGAGGTCAGATGGGCGCTCCTCGAGCGGCATAGCCATCATGCGGTTGAGCAATTCTTCGCCGCGCAGGTATTCCTGTTCGCTTACCTGGAAGGTGGCTTTGATGGGATCCACGGTGGAGATTTTCGTGAGGTCGGAACCGGATGGACCGACCAGATCGCCGATACCGGGGTTCGAGATACCGATGATGCCTCGCACCGGGGCGGTGATGCGAGTGAACTCGAGGTTGATACGCGCCAGATCGACGGCGGCCTTGGCGGCTTGGACATTGGCTTTGGCGGCTTCGTTGTTCTGGACGGCCGCATCGCGATCTTGCTCGCTCACCGCTTTGCTGGCAAAAAGGGACACCTGGCGATTGGCATCCAGCTCGGCTTTCACCTGGATGGCTTCCACTTGGGCGAGCGATGCTTCGGCCTGCGCCAAGGACGCCGCGAAGGGGCGGGCATCAATCTCAAACAGGACCTCGCCCTCCTTGACCTCGGAGCCGGCCGTGTAGAGAATCTTCGTTAGATATCCTTGAACCCTGGGCCGCACCACGACGTTTGCAGAACCATCCAGAGTGGCCAGCCATTCGCGGGTGATCGGCACGTCGCGTTGAGCGGGGGCGGTGACGAGCACCTCGGCTGGTGGCGGGGCGACATTCGCCTTCTCTGGTCCGGAACAGGCAGCGAGCAGGGCGGCAGTTGCCGCGGCGGCGAAGGAGAGGGGTCGGACGGAGTTCATTGGGTGAGAAGGTAACTGGTTGCCTAACGCGCGTAACAGTTCGGCAGATTGCGCGATTTGACCAACAAAAAGTGCGGCGAGGAACAATCAGGACTTTGTCAGCAACTTTCCTTCCTTGAGAAAGGTGCGGAGGTAAAGCACCCCGCTCAAGACGGTCGTTGCCCACGTGGCGTGGAAGAAGAAAATATGCGCCCATTCCCAGAGGTCCCAGTCAGCCACTTTCGACCAGCCCATTTCCCTTAATCCTGCGACACCGAGGATGATACAAACCAGCACGATCTGCGCGATGGTCTTTAGTTTCCCCCAGATATCGGCCGCAATCACGATGCGGCTGCCCAATGCCAACATCCGGACTCCCGTGACGAGAAATTCGCGGAAAAGGATGAGGATGACAAACCACGCGGGGAGGAGCCGCTCTACGGCCAGCAGGACCATGGCCGCGCTAACGAGGATTTTGTCGGCGAGCGGGTCCATCAGTTTGCCAAAATCCGTGATCTGGTTGCGTTTCCGAGCCAGATACCCGTCCAGAAAATCCGTGATCGAGGCGATGAGGAAAAGCAGGAACGCCGTCCCGAAGGCATAGGGCCAGCGGAAGGAGAGCGCAATCACAAAGAGCACGCTCATGCCGATGCGGGTGAGGGTCAGGCAGTTCGGGAGATTCATGGATGGAACCCTGCGAGCATGTCGGAATCACCGCCCCGCCGCAAACGAAATTTTTCCTTTGGCAGGCATTCTGATGAGCCCGGATTCGTCCATGCGGGCTAGCTGAAACCGTTTGCTCCAATCGCCGGAAAGGGCTTTGCTTGCCGGATGAAGATCATCGTCGTCGGCAAAGGAGGCCGCGAACACGCCCTCGCCACCGCTCTTGCGGTCTCGCCTGGCCAGCACACGCTTTATTCTTTTCCCGGCAGTGATGCCATCGCCGCACTCGCCGAACGGGTGCCCGGCTCGGGTATGGATAGCCTGCTCGCCTGGATTGAAACGGAAAGACCGGACCTCGTGGTGGCCGGTGAAGAGGCTTGGCTGGTGCAGGGAGAGGGGCTCGCCAATGTCTGTGAACGCCTCGGCATTCCTTGTTGGGGGCCACACAAGGCTTCCGCCCAATTGGAAGCGAGCAAGGAGTTCGCCAAGGAGTTCATGGTCCGCCACGACATTCCCACCGGCGGATATGCCAGCACCGCTAGTTACGAAGAGGCCTTTGCGGCGATTGCCAACCGTTATCCGACGGTGCTGAAATTTGACGGGTTGGCTGCTGGCAAAGGCGTGGCCGTGTGCCCGGATGAGGCTTCGGCCAAGGAATTCCTTGATGTCGTTTTCACCCGCCGTCAATTCGGTGCCGGGCGTTTGCTCGTCGAGGAATTTCTCACCGGCCCGGAGATATCCATTTTCGCATCGGTGTGTGACGGCAAATACCATATCCTCTGCCCGGCCCGGGACTACAAACGCCTCGGCAACGGCGATGCCGGCCCCAACACCGGAGGCATGGGCGCGGTTGCCGGACGCGGTCTCGCCAGCATCGAGACGATCAAACGCATCGAGGATGAGATGGTGCGCCCCACCGTCGAAGGATTGGTTGCCGATGGTTTGCCGTATCGTGGATTTCTCTACTTCGGCATCATGCTCACGCCGGACGGCCCGAAGCTGCTCGAATACAACTGCCGCTTCGGTGACCCGGAATGCCAGGCCGTGATGCCCCTCGTCTCCGGTGATTTCGCCGCCTATTGCCTCGCCGGAGCGAAAGGAGCGCTTGACCCCGCGCTCATTGATTTCTCCGAAGGCTGGAGCGTCGGAGTCGTGCTCGCCAGCGCCGGTTATCCGGCCACTTCCCGCAGCGGCGATCCCATCGCCGGGCTCGAGGCGGTATCGCCCGATTGCCGGGTCTATCACGCGGGCACTCGACTCGGTGAAAATGGTTACGAAACCAATGGCGGTCGTGTGCTTGCTGTCGTCGCCGGTGGCAGCACCCGCGGGGAAGCCGTGGCCCGCGCCCACGCCGAGGCGGCCAAGGTGGATTTCCGCGGCTCGCAGCGGCGCTCGGACATCGGCATCGCCGGATTCTGAAAAAACTAACCAATCTTCCTAACAACCTATATGCTCTAGAGCGGATTGATTCTCAAACTCGCCTGTCCCGACCGGCCCGGTATCGTGGCGCGCATCGCCAGCCATGTGGCGGCCGTCTCGGGAAACTTGCTTGAGTTCTCCCAGTTCACTGACCGCGAATCCGACCGCTTTTTCGCGCGATTGGAAATCGACACGGCCGGACTCGAAGTGGAAGTCGATGACTTCATCCATGGATTCGGCACCCTCGGTCGTGCCTTGGAGGCCACATGGCATTTCCGGAAATTGCCTTACCTGATGCGCTCGGCTGTTTTGGTCACCAATACCGATCATTGCCTGCATGAAATCCTCTGGCGCGCACGGTTGGGCGAGTTGCCGGTCGAAATCACCTCCATCGTCGGCAACCGCGAAACCTGCCGACCGGTCGCAGACGCAGCCCGACTGCCCTTTCATTTTCTTCCTATCGACCCTGCCGATCGCGACGCCGGATTCCAGAAGGTCCGCGACCAGTTGATCGCGGAAAAGGTCGAATTGATCGTGCTCGCCCGCTACATGCAGATCCTGCCCGATTGGTTCTGCCGCGAATTCTCGGGAAGAATCATCAATACCCACCACAGCTTTCTGCCCGCCTTCATCGGGGCCAATCCCTACCGTCAGGCGTATGAGAGGGGGGTGAAACTCATCGGCGCGACTTGCCACTATGTGACTTCCGATCTCGACGCCGGACCCATCATCGAACAGACGGTTGAACGGGTGCAACACTATCATAGTGTCGCCGACCTCATCCGCCTCGGACGCGACTGCGAACGCTCGGCTCTCGCCCGCGGTATCCGCTGGCACGTGCATGACCGCACCATTATCGACGGCCACCGCGCCATCGTTTTTCCGGATTGAGGGGAAATGGGGAAGCCTCGTGCCTCGCCACGAAAAGTGAGATATGCGAGCGGGCAAAAATGCTATTCACTTAGCACAAAAAGCGATGACGGTCTTCATTTCCGTAGCCCAACCCCGTGGGGCAAGAGCGAGACGCTCTTGCTACGGCTGGCACAGCGGACCGTGGTGATTTTCCCTGCGAGCAACCATCGGAATCGTAGCAAGACCGTCCCGGTCTTGCCGAGAAAACCGATTTCCGCGCTGTTGGCTCTTGTGCCAGCTAAACGGCATGGGAACTATCAAGCTGTGACTTTCGACCGCCCGGAATGACGTGTATATTCGACCCGCCCTCCTCGGTTTCCCCATGCCTTTCTCCTTCCAACCTGTTTCCGCCCTCGTGTTGCGGTATCTTTTCCTTTACACGCGTCATCCGGTGCGGTTTGTCGAACTGATCTTCTGGCCGCTCGTGGATCTTCTGGTCTGGGGTTTCCTGACCATGTATCTGCAGAAGCAGGGCGGCGCTTTCCCGATGGGGATAGGCTTCCTCATTGGCGGCATGATTCTCTGGGATGTTCTCTTTCGCTCGCAGCAGGGAGTGGCCATCTCGTTCCTCGAGGATGTGTGGACGAGGAATCTGCTCAATGTCTTTGTGGCTCCGGTTCGGACCATCGAATACGTGGCGGCGACCTGCCTGGTTGGTGTCCTGCGTGTGCTGGTCACCCTGATCGTGCTCGCCATCGTGGCTGCGGCCGCCTATGGGTTTGAATTGCACGCTCTGGGATGGTCGTTGTTGCCGTTCCTCGGAAATCTCATGATCTTTGGCTGGTCGCTGGGATTGGTGTCAACCGCGCTCATCATGCGTTGGGGTCAAGCCGCCGAGAGCCTGGCCTGGGCGGTGCCGTTCTTCATCCAACCATTGGCTTCGGTCTTTTATCCCGTGGCGGTTCTGCCCGCGTGGTTGCAGCCCGTGGCCATGGCTTTGCCATGCACGCCGGTATTCGAAGGGATGCGCGCGGTGCTCGGAGGTGCTCCCATGCCCTGGCCGATGCTAGCTCAGGCCTTCGTGCTCAATCTCATCTGGGGCCTTGCCGCCGCGTTCTTTTTCGCTGCGAATCTACGGCATGTCCGGCGCACGGGTTTGCTCGTGAAAATCGCCACGCATTGAACCCTGAATCGCAGGCTAAGCGCAGCAATCAATACCTCGGCACGGACGGATCGACTTCCAAGGACCATGCTTCGATACCTCCGGCCATCGATTGCACGGCGGTGTAGCCTTGTTGGCGGAGAAAACGGGTGGCCCGAAGCGACCTCATGCCATGGTGACAATGGATCACGATGGCGGCATCTTTCTGGGTGGGGAAAGCATCGGGAAAAGCCGACGACCATGTGCTGAGCGGCACAAGTTTCGCGCCTTCGATCCGCGTGGTGGCGTGTTCGTCCGATTCGCGACAATCCAGCAGGAGGATTTTTCCGTCGGAAAGCAAACGCGAGGTCTCGGCGACCGAGATTTCTTCAGGGACTTCGCTCATGACTCCAAGGAAGTGGCAACGTGAAGATGGGTTATTCCACCCAGACTGGCGTGCCGAGGGGCGCGTTTTCCCAAAACTTCATTGCCATCTTCTCGGGCATGCGGATGCAGCCGTGGGAGGCCGCGTATCCGGGCAGGAATCCGACGTGCATTCCCACGCCGCCGTGGATCCGCATAAAGTAGGGCATGGGAGCACCGACAAATCGTCCTCCGGGTGGCACAGGGTCTTTCTTGATATCGGCATCCTTGTTGATGACGGTGCCACTCGCATCGAGGATCTCCCCGTAGAGGTTCGAGTGGTGGTCCTTGTTTTTCTGGATGATTTTGAACTTGCCCGAGGGCGACTCGAAGTTCTCGCGTCCGCTGGCAATCATCGAGACTCCGGCGAGGGTGCCGCCCTTGAAGAAATAGGCTTTTTGTTCGGACAAACGGATGTGGATGGAAGGGGCGCCGCTCATGCCATCACCGTCCCAGTAGGAAACTTTGTCGATTCCGAGCGGGTCGGACTGCACCGGGCCGGTCCCAACCCCTTGCAGATACATCGCGCTGGCCGTTTGGGGGGACATCGTGGTCAAACAGGAGGAGCCGGTGAGGGCGACAGCAATGGCAAAGGCTCGGAGCAGGATTTTCATGGACGGGAATGGTGGGGATTTTACCTGATTTTCGGGCAGGGTCAAGGCGCGGCGGCGCTTGCATGGACTAAAAGAGGGCGGTATAGTCGCCGCCACGGTTTCCACCCCCCATTCCATCGCCATGCCCAACTACGATTACTCGTGCGCCAAGTGCGGGAAAACCTTCGAGGTTTTCCAATCCATGAAAGATCCCCGGCTGGAATCCTGCCCGGACGAAACCTGCGGCGGCGCGGTGCGGCGGTTGCTCGGCACCGGCGCTGGCATCATTTTCAAGGGTTCCGGCTTCTACGCCACCGACTACCGAAGCTCGACCTACAAGGAATCGGCGAAAAAAGACGCGCCCTCGGCGCCGGCCGAATCCAAACCTTCCTCGTCCTGCTGTTCCGGCGGGTCCTGCTCCTCGAACTGAAGCCAACCGAGGAAATCCAAATCCATGAGTTCTCCCGTCCGCCGTGGACCCGTGCTGCCAGCGAAGCCGGTCGGCAAACCAAGTGCTCCCGTCAGCTCCGGCAATACCGGAGGAAGGCCTCCCTCCTCGCCCCGTCCGGTCCCGGCGTCTTCTGGCTCCGGCGGCGGAGGTCTGAGCCTCGTCCTGTTGCTCCTGATGCTCGCTGGCTTGGGTCTTTGTTACACCCTCGCCTTCACCAGTGACGCGTGCGATGCCAAGATTCCCGCATCCGGGACATCGGTTCCGAATCTAAAGAACCTGCTTGCCGTCGGCTTGAGCAGCGGTCAACACCTGACGATCACCGAGCCGGAGATCAACGGCTATCTCGCCGCGACATTGAAAGCCCGCCAGGGCGGCCCTTTGGCCGAGCGAGCGCCTCTGCGCCGCGTGGCCGTGCGTTTGCGTGACGGGGATTTGCATCTCGTGATGGTGCGCCAGGTCTTCGGACGCGAGCACTGCGTGACCGTGCGCCTTACTCCTTCCCAGATCGTCTCGGGTGGCGACCGCGTGTGGAACGTCCAACCTAGCGGGGGCAGCATTGGCAAACTTCCCGTGGCAGGCGGTCTCCTCGCCCTCGTGCTGGCTCCGGTGAACCAACTAGCCGCCATTTACCGGGATGAATTGAAGATCCTCCGGCATGCATCTTCGGTCCGGGTCGAGAGCGGGCGAGTCTTACTCGGACCGGTCGTCGTGAAACAATGAACTCGAGAACCACTGGCCGTGGCCTTTTGCTGGTCCTTCTGTCGGGCCTTGTCATGGTTTGTTCCTGCTCCGCTCAGGTCGTGGCATCGCCTCCGCGCGTTGAACCTCCCGCGCCACCCATCGAAGCAACCGGAGGTGAAGCGCCGGTGATCCCCGACAGCGGTATCACCCAAACAGCCTCCGGACGATTCCGTATCCTCGGGGGAAATGCCGCCACCCGGCGCGTCTTCGCGACCCAAGCTGAGGAAAACCAGGCGGGATACGCCCGATTGTTGGAAGGAAATGCCGGGAAAGGAGCTCCCATCACCATCCAACTCCACGACCCCGCCGTGGTTTCGCCGCTTTATGCTTCCGTGCGCGAGTCGCTCGAAAGTGTGGGCGAAACCTTCCGCGCGGTTATCCACATCCGTCTTGATGCGGGAGCGACGCCCGAGGCTTGCCGCTCGGCGGTGATCCGTTGTCTTCTCGCCGGCGACATCTTGCAAGGGCGCCGCCCGTCGGAAGTGCGCGCCGGCAATCTCGTGCCCGCGTGGTTGCACCGAGGCGTGATGGCCGCCCTCGACTATCGTGAGCAAGGCGGTCGCTCACCCGTCGCGGCCACGGTTTTCGCCCGCGGCCGCGCCTTTCCCGTGGAAAAGCTGCTCAAGGAAAGTCCCGAAGGTATGACCGCGGCCGGACTTGCTGCTTATGATGCCTCCGCTTGCGGACTGTTACTCACCTTGCTCGAGTTGGATAAAGGAGGAGGGCGATTCCGCCGCTTGCTCGCCGATTTCGCATCCTTCGATGCGGAGGCCGCCACACAAATCCGCCACCATTTCCAGGAGATGGCGGAATCCGATCGCGCTCTGGAAAAATGGTGGGCGTTGCAAGTCGCGCAAATGGCGCGGCCCGGGGCCATGGACTTTCTCAGTGCCGGCGAATCCGAACGATTGCTCGGCCGCGCTCTCCTAACAGAATTGACGCCTACGGGAAAAACGAAAGCCGAAACCGTCGTGCTTGGATTGCCCGACATGATCGCACTTTCCGATAAGAACGAACGGCTGCGTGTTCTGCGCCAAACCTGGCTGGCCGTGCGGGCTCTCGGCCCGCGCGTGCATCCGGTTTTCCGTGCGGTGGTCGAAGCCCATCGGGTATTGATCGAGGATGCCATGGGCGGCAAAACGAAGGAACTGCCCGAACGATTGGCCCGGCTTGACGAGGAACGCGCCACCCTTGCCGCCCGGCTCGATGCCATCGATGACTACCTCAACTGGTGGGAAGTCACCAAGGGCCGCGGCGAGACGGCCGACCTCAAAGGTTACCGCGAGGCCATGAAAGCCAGACCTGCTGCCACCCGGCAGGACGACCCCATTGGCGATTACCTCGATGGGGCGGCCCGTCTTCTCGAAAAACCTTGATTACACGAAACATGATTCAACTCGGCGTAAACATCGATCACGTCGCCACCCTGCGGCAAGCGCGTTATGCGCGCGACCCGGAAAACTTCAATCGCGAGCCATCGATTCTCGAGGCCGCCGAGGCTTCCATCGCGGGAGGCGCCGACTCCATCACCGTGCACCCGCGTGCCGATGGCAGGCACATGCAGGTGGCTGACGTCCGTTTGTTACGCGCCCGCCTTGCCGTCCCGCTCAACATGGAAATGGGAGCCACCGAAGCCATGCTCCGGCTCGCCCTTGAAGAACGCCCCGCTTTCGTCTGCATTGTGCCTGAGACCCGCGAAGAAGTGACCACCGAAGGAGGACTCGACGCCGTGGCCGCGCGCGATATTCTCGCGGAAATGATCCCGGAGCTTCAAGGCGCCGGAATCAAAGTGAGCCTATTCATCGATCCCGTGCCTGCACAAGTCGAAGTGGCGGCCGCTTTGAAGGCCGACATGATTGAACTGCACACCGGGTGTTTCGCCAATGCCAGGGGAGGGGAACGCGCTGCCGAAGTCGCGCGTCTCGCCGACTCCGCGCGACTCGCCCATGGGGCGGGGTTGCAGGTGAATGCCGGCCATGGGATTACTCTGGCCAACCTGCCGGATCTTTTCGCCATTCCGCACCTGGCGGAACTCAATATCGGGCACTCCATCGTGTCGCGTGCCGTTTTCATCGGAATCACCGCCGCCGTCGCGGAAATGCGCGCGGCCATGAATGTTTACCGCGGATGACTCCCGAATTTCCGATTGGACTCGGCGTGGATATCGTCGAATGCGAGCGCATCCGCCGGATTGTCGAACGCGGTGATAAGGCCTTTTTGAACCGCGTCTTTACAGAAAACGAACGAGCGTATTGCGCCCGCATGGCCTATCCCGCTCCGCACTATGCGGCCCGGTTTGCCGCCAAGGAAGCCGTCGCCAAAGCCCTCGGCACCGGCATCGGTGCTTCGGCCGCTCTCGCGGAAATTGAGGTCGTGCGCGCCCCGAACGGTGCCCCCGGCATCCAACTCCACGGCACCGCCGCCGCCACCGCCGCCCGCCTCGGCCTCGCCGGTTTCCGGATTTCCCTCAGCCACACCAAGGATCTCGCCATTGCCATCGTCCAAGGTGTGGAGATTTAGCCTGCCTGTCCCGCAGGGGGGCAGGATAAAAAAGTCAGCGTGCTTTTTCATCTCCGTGCCTTTGTTTGGCTGACATTCCTGCCAGCTATCTCGCAGGGGTTCCCAAATCCCGAAGGGATTGTGTCCCGGAGCCCGGGGTTGCCCCGCTTGCGAGGCTACCCCGGGCTTTGGGGCGGAACCCCGTTGGGGTTCGATTATGCCTGCTTCAGCTCCATCGAACGCACCGACGGGCAACGGACCAAGACAATAAAAATCCACCCGATTTCCAGAAGACCCGACTTTTTTGTCCTGCACCCTCCCGCAGGGGTCGCCGAATTTTCTTTTTCCCTTCCCCGGCGGGTGCTAAAGTCCGGGAAAATGCCACCACCATGAATCATTCGAATTCTTCTCGCCGCCAATTCCTCCGCACCGCCGCCGCCGGGGCCGTGGCCGCCTTATGGTCAACACCGGGCCACGCGGCGGAGGCTGTGCCACAAGTGAAATTGGGTGCTGATTTGCGGGTGCCCCTGCTCGGTATGGGCACAGGTGTGAAGGCGAGCAACCGTAGCAATGCATTAACGCGCTCCGGTGAAAAGAATTTCCAGGATACCGTGCGCCGGGCCTATGATGAGGGCGTGCGCTTGTTCGACTGCGCCGATTCCTACGGCAGCTTGCCCATGGTCGCGAAAGCGCTGGCCGACAAACCTCGGGAAAGTTTTGTGCTCGTGACGAAGATCTGGTGTCATCCGAAAGGAGGCATCCCGCAAGAGGAATCCCGCGATGATAGCATGGCGGTGATCGAACGATCCCTGCGCGAGGCCGGTAGTGGTTACATCGATATCGTGCAACTCCACTGCCAGACCGCTGCCGATTGGACCACCACCTATCGCAAACACATGGATGCGCTGGAGAAGGCCAAGGAGAAAGGCGTGATCAAAGCCCATGGTTGTTCTTGTCACAGCTTGCAGGCCCTTGAAGCGGCCGCCGCAGATCCGTGGGTTGATATCGTGCATTCGAGGATCAATCCCTGGGGAGTGAAGATGGATGGCCCCGCCGATGTCGTCGTGCCCGTGTTGAAAAAAATCCACGCGGCCGGCAAAGGGATCATCGGGATGAAACTCATCGGCGAAGGAACCTTCCGGGATGATCCTGCCAAAATCGACGAGTCGCTGCGTTTCGTGCTCGAGCTCGGATGTGTGGATGCGCTCATCGTGGGATTTGAGAAGCCCGAGGAGATCGTCGACTACAAGGGACGTCTCGTCAGGGCCCTCGAGGCGCGGGCCAAATCCTGATACGCGCCATGATTGAACCGAATCCACCGGATGATTCTCCCGCAGGTCCAATCATCGACCTCAAGAGCGACGAGTTTTTCATGGACATGGCCCTGCGCGAGGCGAGAAAGGCCTATGCCCACGGCGAGGTGCCCATCGGGGCCGTGATCGTGGACAAGAATTTCCATGTCATCGCCCGGGCATTCAATCAGGTCGAAACACTGAAGGATGCCACCGCCCACGCGGAGATGCTTGCGCTTACCCAGGCTGAGGCCGCGTTGGGCGATTGGCGGCTCGACGACTGCACGCTCTACGTCACCAAAGAACCATGTCCGATGTGCGCGGGGGCCATCGTCCACTGCCGACCGGCGCGCGTGGTTTTCGCCCTTCCAGATCCGAAAGGCGGTGCTGCCGGAGGGTGGATCAATTTGCTCGACACACCCAATCTCAACCACCGCTGCCCGACCACATCGGGAGTGCGCGAGGATGACGCCCGCGCTCTGATCCAGAGCTTTTTCAGGGAAGCCCGCGAAAAGAAGAAAGCTGGCGAGGAGAGATACCGGCCGGATGAACGGGAGGCAGAAAGCTAGCCCGGAAGCATTTTCCCGGGATTGAGGATGCCCTTGGGATCCATGGCATTCTTGATGGCGGAGTGCAGGGCGATGGAGGCGGGGCCGAGTGCATCCTCGATCCATTTCAATTTGGCCAAGCCCACTCCGTGTTCGCCAGTGATTGCCCCTTTGTTCGCGAGCACCCAGCGGAATAACCGGTCCACGGCATCGTCGGCTTTGACCCGTGAATCGGGATTCGCGTAATCGGCGACCATGACATTGGCGTGGATGTTTCCATCGCCGGCGTGGCCAAAACAAGCAACGGGGATTCCGGTTTCAGTCTCAAGTTCCCGGCAGAAGCGCACCAGTTCGACCAGACGGGAGCGGGGAACCACGATATCCTCGTTGAGTTTAGTCATGCCGGTGGCGCGAAGGCCATTGGAGAACTCGCGGCGCAATTTCCAGATCCGTTCGCAGCCGTCCTCGTCGTCGGCCAGATTGATCGCCATGGCCCCGTGGAAAAGTAGGATTTCCCGCAAGGCGGCGAGTTCCTCGGCCACGGCGGCGGGACGACCATCGGTCTCCACGATCAAATGGGCGTCGCCTTCGGGCAGTGAATCGGCTCCGAGCAGGGCGCGGGCGGCGCGCAGGGTAAAGCCGTCGGTGATCTCGAGGGCAGAGGGCAAATGACCGGCCCCGAGGATGCCCTGGACGCACGCGGCGGCGGATTCAAAATCGGGAAATACGGCCGCGAGCATGCCGCGCGCGGGAGGATGAGGAATCAAGCGCAAGGTCGCTTCGGTGATCACGCCTAACAAGCCTTCGCTACCAGTAAAAAGTGCCGTCAAATCGAAGCCTGTCTTGTTCTTGTGCACGCGGCCCCCGGTGCGGGTGACCGTGCCATCGGCGAGCACGACTTCGAGACCAAGAACATAATGCCGCGTGACGCCATATTTCAGGCAACGCGGACCACCGGCATTGGTGGCGATATTACCCCCGATGGAGGAGTCTTTTAGCGAGGCCGGGTCGGGAGGATAATACCAGCCCAATTCGCGGGCCGCATCTCCGATGGCCTTGGTGATCACACCCGGTTGCACTACGGCCGCGCCATCGGCGGGATTGATTTCCAGAATCTTGTTCATTCGGGCCACGGAAAGCACGATGCCGCCCCGGATGGGAACACAACCACCGACGTAACCGATACCCGCGCCACGGGTGGTCACGGGCACATTGTTTTGGTTGGCGAAAGCGAGCGTCGCCGAAACATCCTCGGTTGTCTCCACAAAAACCACGATCTCAGGCTGCGCGCTCATGTTCCACTTGTCGGTGCCGTGCTCGGCCAGAACGGTCTCGTCACGCGAGACCTTGCCCGTGCCCAACAGTCCTGCCAGCGAGACAAACATTTCTTCCGTCGTCATATCCCGGAAGAAAAGCCCGATCCACGTCTCCGCCAAATGGAAAATGCGGGCATCTACTGGCCGCTCGGCTTGGCGCCTTTTTCCCTGGCTTTATCCAGCGGCCAGTCGGGATGGGAGGTCCGTTCAGAGGCCATATAAGCCACGGCCTTTTTCACGACTTCGGACTGGGATTCGGACACATCGTTGGATTCACCGGGATCCTTCTCGAGATCGTAGAGTTCAACCTTGGCGGTCGGTCCGTTTTTGACAGCTTTCCATTTTCCGAAGCGAACGGCTTGGATCGGTTTGCCCTCGTGGAGTTCCCAATAGAAGACATCACGTTTCGGGGCAGGACCGCCGCGCAGAAATTCGACCAAGGAATGGCCATCGAATTTCCCTTTTGCCGGTAGCTCCGCGCCGGCCAATTCGGTGGCGGTTGGGAGAAAGTCCCAGAATGCCCATGGGTCATCGCGGGTCACTCCAGCGGGAATGACGCCCGGCCAGCGGGCCAGAGATGCCTGACGGAGCGCTCCCTCGTAAAGGCTACGTTTGAATCCCCTTAGGCCATTCGATGCCTGATTGAAGAGTTTCCCAAATTCCGAATCCGGAGAGTAGGACGAGCCATTGTCGCCGGAGATCATGACCAGAGTGCGGTCATCGATGCCGAGTTCTTTTAGCAAATCGAGAAGTCGTCCGACATCGGTGTCGAGTCTCGTTACCATGGCGGCATAGGTCTTTTGTCCATTGGTCCATGGCTTGTCCTTGTAAATCCCGAGATCGTCGATCTCGTTGCGGGCGTGCGGCAAAGTGATGGCGTAATACAGGAAAAACGGCTTGTCTTTCTGCTGGCGCACCCAGGCGAGGGTCTCGTCGGCGATGAGATTCTGGGCGTAGGTTTTGCCGATGCCTTTGCCATCATTTCCTGGCAGTTCGACTTTCTCCTCGTTCCGATAGAGGTGGGTTGGAAAATACGAGTGGGCATGGCGCTGGCAGTTGTATCCGAAGAAGAAGTCAAAGCCCTGCTTGAGGGGACTGCCGGTTGTATCAAACATGCCCATGCCCCACTTGCCGGTGCAGGCGGTGGCGTAGCCTTGTTTTTTGAGGATTTCCGAAACGAGAATCTGATTCTCCGGTAGTGGATACTGGCCCTCACCGGAAGCGATTTCCCAATTGGCACGGATTGGTGAATGCCCGCTGTGTTGTCCGGTCATGAGTGAGGCTCGGCTGGGAGCACACACGGTCGTTCCACAATAGGCCTCTGTGAACTTCATGCCTTCGGCGGCCATCCGGTCCAAGCGCGGGGTTTTGATCAACTTCTGTCCGTAACAGCCGAGGTCGCCCTGTGCGAGGTCGTCGCTGAGGATGAAGATGATATTCGGCTTCTGTGGTAGCGGGGGAGCGGCAGGCAATTGCGTGATGATGGCCAATCCACAGATGGCCGTTATCCATGGGAGGGGCGCGAATCGGAGCATCGAAGTCATCGGGAATAGACGTGGCTTCGCCGGGTTATCTTTCTCGTGATGCGTCTTCCGGCGGGGAAATCGGCCGGCCTTACTGTTCGAGTTCCGTGCGCAAGGCGGAGTAGCCGGGTTTGATGACATTGTAAATGATCGAGCAGCGCCGTTTGTAGGGGATGAAGGCGGACTTGATCGCGTTGATGGTGAGTTTCTCGAGATCGTCGAGGGTCAGTCCCCAGGTATCGACGGCGGCCATCATTTCACGGGTCATGGTCGTGTTGGACATGAGCCGGTTGTCCGTGTTCAGGCAGAGTCGGAACTTGTAGCGCCAGAGCAAGGGAAATGGGTGCGCTTCAAGCGATGGCGAGGCGCCGGTTTGCAGGTTTGAAAGCAGGCAGATCTCAATGGGAATCCGTTTGTCGAGGACATACTGGGCGAGTGACCCCATGTCCACCAGACGTCCGGTGGCATCAATGGCCAGGTCGTCCATGAGTCGCACGGCGTGTCCGATGCGGTGCGCGCCACACCATTGGATGGCTTGCCAAATCGAGTCCTTACCGAATGCCTCACCGGCGTGGATGGTGATGCTGAAGTTCGCCCGCTGAACGTAGTGGAAGGCATCCACATGCCGTTTCGGGGGATGTCCGGATTCGTCTCCGGCGAGGTCAAAGCCCACAATCCCGCGGTCCCGGTAGGCCACGGCCAACTCCGCCATTTCCAGCGAGGTCGCCGGGTCCATGTTCCGCATCGCACAGACGATGATACCCCACTGGACAGCGGTTTCTTTTTCGCCCTCGGCGCAACCGGCGAGCACGGAGTTCATCACATCCTCCAGCGTCAAGCCACGGGCCGTGTGGAAACCGGGATGGAAGCGCAATTCGATGTAGGCAATGTTTTCGGCGGCCGCATCGAGAATCGCTTCCTTGGCGACACGATGAAGAGCGGCACGGCTCTGCATGACGGCAATGGTGGTGCCGAAACCTTCAAGGTAAAGTGGCAAACTCCCACGGTTGGCCCCACGGTGGAACCAAGCTGCCAACTCCTCCGGACCGGAAGCGGGGAGGTCCACACCAGCTTTTTCCGCCAATTCAATCACTGTTTGTGGGCGTAATCCGCCGTCGAGGTGTTCATGCAGGAGGACCTTCGGGACCCGGCGGACAATCTCTTCGGCGAGTGGCGGGGTATCAATTCTTGCCATGCTGCAAGGATGGAGGACCGGATGCGGGTCCGTCAAGCGATGATCGGTGATAGGAGGTGGGTTTTGCCTGCTTTTCGAGGACGAACTTGTGGCTTGAAACATAATCTTTTCGGGAGTAGGTAGGCTGATGGCCTTTTTCCGCCCATGTAAAGGTGAGAATCCCCATGCAAGGATCACGACAAAAAATCCAAATTCGCCTGCTCCAAGTCGTTGACGGCCTGCTGGTTCTCCTTGCGTTCTGGGCATCCCGGGTCATTCGTGACTATCTTGGTGCCCAGGGGTATTTGCCTTTCAATGGCACTCTCGGTGCGGACCTCGCCGATATTGCCTGGATTTTGGCCATTGTCGTGCCGCTCAGCCCTCTTGTTCTGCAACGTTACGGCTTCTACGACTATCCCTTGGAGAAACGGCGCTGGGATTCTTTGCGCCAGATGTTCCAGACCATGTTGGTCCTGACGGTTTTGGTCGCCATGGGTGTGGTGTTCGCTCGTTTTGCTCCGTCCAGCCGGCTTACCTTGGCAGGGGCCGTGCCGTTGGGGGTGACATTCCTGCTTCTGCGGGAACGAGCAACCCGCTGGTATCTGCGCCGCTATCTCTTGGCCGAAGGAAAACTGGAGACCGTAATCTTCGCGGGCAATCTCGATGACATCGCGGCGATGAAGAACAAACTGTCTCCGGGTGTGCTTTCCGCCTGGCGGGTGGTGGAAGTCTTCGACTTGCAGTTGCGCGACCTCGGGGAATTACCGGATATCCTGCACCAGCACAATGTCGGACGCGTGATTTTCGCCGCCGGGCATACCTCCTTCGACAAGGTGCAAGAAGCCGTCCAGACCTGCGAGGTCGAGGGGGTCGAATCGTGGATTTACGCGAATTTCCTCAAGACAAGTGTCGCGCGCCCGACTTTTGACTTTCTGGGCAACCAACCCATGCTCGTTTTCCGCACGACCCCGGAGGTTTCCTGGTCGATGCTCGGCAAAGAGGTTTTTGATCGCACGGCGGCGTTTGTCGCCCTGGTGATCTTCGCCATCCCGATGTTGGTTATCGCCGGTTTGATCAAATGCATGAGTCCCGGACCGGCCATTTTCAAACAAGCCCGCAGTGGACGGCACGGCAAACCCTTCACCATGCTGAAGTTCCGCTCCATGCACAACAATGCCGAGCAACAACTTGCCGAGATCAAGGCCATGACCGGCAATGAAATGAGCGGCCCCGTTTTCAAATTGGAAAAAGATCCCCGGGTTTTTCCCTTCGGCCGTTGGTTGCGAAAGCTAAGTCTGGACGAACTACCCCAGTTCATCAACGTGCTCATGGGCGATATGAGTATCGTCGGTCCGCGCCCTCTCCCCACCTACGAGGTGGACGAATTCACCGACTTCTCCCACCGTCGCCGTTTGAGTGTGAAACCGGGCCTGACTTGCCTTTGGCAGGTGAGCGGACGCAATTCCATTACCCGCTTCGAGGATTGGATTAAACTCGATCTTGAATACATCGACAATTGGTCGCTCGGGCTTGATTTCCTCATCCTGCTCAAGACGATTCCGGTGGTGCTCCTGGGCAAGGGGGCGAAGTGATTTTGCCATGCTTTTTCGGCTGACCGTTGCGCCATTTTCTCCACATCGCCACCATCAGGAGCCCGCACCCGATGCCGAGCGCGTTGACGGCAAGGTCTTCCATGTCCTCCCCTTCAAACCCGAAGCCGAAAGCTGTCTGCATTGCCTCCGAGCTGATGCCCAATATCGCCACGGGAATCCAGCCTCGGGTTGAATGGAAAATGGCCACAAACGCGAGCGTCAGGGCGACAAATGTGCCCAGGTGCATCAGGCCCCTGGCTTTCTCTTTCGCCCAGCGGTAGGTCTCCCAGAACCAACCATCTTTGACTGCTGCGGGCACGGGCAAGTTGACGGCGGGAACGGGCGATGCCGCAACGGGAGTGTTCGGAGCGGATGGGCTTTCTGCCGTCGGTTCTCCGATTGAACTTGCCGGCTTTGTCGCCAACGCTGAGGTGTGGTCGATGGCAAAGGGACCGCCCAGTGGCCGCAACGGTTCCCACGGTCCAGGTAGCACCAAGGCCCAAAATACGACTAGTGCCAGTGTGGCCGCCCCCAAGGGCCGCCGGATCCCTGATTGCCCAATGAGTAGGCGGAAGAGAAACGTCCACCAGACACCAACTCCCATCAACAATCCCGCCGTGGCCCACGGCACCCACGTCCTCATTGTCACCGGGCAAATCTCCAGGCTATGGAGGACGATTTCGCCCGATTTTCCAGCTTGTTGGAGGAATATCGAGGCCTCGCCCGGTTCATTCAAGACCGCTAGGAATTCATTTTCAAAGGTCCCGCTTCCGTAGGCGAACAACAACCCGTAGTGCTTTTCGCGGAGTATCCCTTTTTCGTCTCTCCAGATGACCATGATGCGCGCGCTTTGCCATATTTCGTCGCCGGGGACGATTTCCTTGGCTACGCCCCGGAACCGGATATGCGCCGCCGAGCCCTCGGGCCAGCCTTGCAGGGGAATTTCGTAGCTGGGCGAGGGGAGGCCTTGATCGGCTCGAAGCGTCAGTGTCCCTGCGGACCCGTCCCAATCGACTGATTCCGCTCTCATGAGGGGCCGACCCGGGGGCTGGGGCCCCGGGTCGAGAGTGATACGCGAGACCTTTTCAGAAACCGCCCAGGCATTTTTCCACAACCATCCGACGGCCACGACCAACAGGACGAGGAGACAGAGATGAAGCAGGAGCCGGACAGGTCGCACGGGCGGGGAGATAACCCCGACTGCCCCGGAAATCAACTCCCTCCCATCCGTTCTTGCGGAATGAGGTGGTCGACGTTACAGGTTGGTTCCAATTTCAAGCACCCATGTCCACTGGCCTGACCTACAAAGAATCCGGAGTTGATATCAAAGAAGCCGCCGCCCTCGTGGGCGATATCGGGGAACTCCGCCGGCGGACGGAAAAAAACCGCAAATTGCACCAGGCTTTCGGTCTTTTCGCGGCCAGCTACGACCTCAGCGCTTACAAGGAACCCGTGATTGTCACCGGATGTGATGGCGTAGGCACAAAAATGGAACTCTGCCTCGAACACGATCAACTTGAAACGGCCGGCAAGGACCTCGTTGCCATGAACGTGAACGACATCCTGACCACCGGTGGTGACCCCTTGCTTTTCCTCGACTACATCGGCATCGGACGTATCGACAAAACCCGCATCGCCCGCCTCATCGCGGGTATGGTCGAATGGCTCGAGGATTGCAATTGTATCCTCGCCGGTGGTGAAACCGCGGAGATGCCCGGCATCGTGCCTGATGGAGTGATTGAGTTGAGTGGATTCTGTATCGGCGCTGCGGAAAAACCCGACCTGCTCGACCCGGAAACCGTCGCACCCGGAGATGCCGTCATCGGCTACCCGTCGAATGGATTCCACGCCAATGGTTGGTCACTCGTGCGGCGTGTGCTCGCGTCTTTCCCCGATGACTTCACCAAGCAGGAAATTGTCTCCCTGCTCACACCCACGCGGCTTTACCATGATGTCACCGGCGACCTGCGCAAAGCCGGACTTCGTCCGAAAGCCATGGCCCACATCACCGGAGGCGGTTTGGTCGAGAATCTCGAACGTTTCCTCGGCGAAAAAGGTGCCGACCTGCTCATTCCGAAAGTGGAGGATCCGGTCATCCAAAAAGTGCTCGCCCGCGTGGATCAGCATGACCGATTCGATACTTTCAACATGGGCATCGGATGGGTCGTGATCTGCGATCCCGCCTGCGAAGCCGACGCCCTCAAGGCCGGCCCCGGTGGCAAGCGCATCGGCACCATTCGGGCCGGTCGCGGCATCAAAGTCGCGGTCGAAGGAGAGTGAGCCTGCCACTCACGCTGGTTTGACGATGTAGTCGCCCTTGTCGTTGGTGATTTGGGGCAGGCGTTTTGTCTCTTCGAAAAGCCGCCACGCGGGTTCGAGCTGTTGCCAGAATGCGAGATGCGCGGCTTCTTCCGCGCTTTTCTCGGCCTTTGTCATCCGGCTTGGCTTCATACGGAAGGGGAAACAATGGATGGGCACCTCGGTTTGGCCTTGCGCGATGGCCATGGAGACGAGCGTATAGATTTCCTCGATCACGGGATCGGTCATGGCATAACAACCGATCGAGTAAACCGAGCCATGCACCATGATTAGATTGCCGGTCAAGTTGAGGGCCCGGTCGCGGGCGTTCGGATAGTTGATATCAAAGGAAAGATGGAAACGCGATTCCGGATTGAGGCTGTCGCGATTGGTATAGTAAAATCCCTCCGGAGTCTGGCCGTCGCCCATTTCCTTCTTCGGACCGAGTTTGCCCGACCAGCGCGCGATTTTCCATTCCTTGAAAAGTTTCCACTCCTCGGATGTTGGCGGTCTCATCCACAATTCCATCTCCGAAGATTCCTTGAAAAACCGCAAATGCACCGGCTCACCGGGAGCGAGTCCCTTTTTCGCCAGATCTTCCCGCAATTTCGGAAGGATACGCTTCACTACCGCAATGGCGCGGGCATGGTTTTTCTTGCGAGGGGAGGGGCCCGCTCCCTCCGCGCAACTGGAGAGGGCGGCATTGGCGGCGGCAAGGGAGAGAAAATCGCGGCGGCGCATCGTGGAGGGGAATCTGGCGGAAAGGTTCCACGACCCGCGGTCGGAAGCAAGGCTCATCCGGCGTTGGGAAATGCGAAATTTCCGCAGCTTTGTCTTGCCAGTTCAGCGCGGATGGGGCAGTATCGTGGCTGTGCTTCGGCACCCTACCTGCGGTGTTCGCGACTTCGTGGGACACAAAGGCCCGGACCGTTATATCCATTACGGGAGGCACCTCCATTCCTTTGACGCCAGGCCTTCACTGGACGGCGGAAACCATGGAAATTGGAAGCCTCCCACCTACGGAGCTCTAGGGAACGTGAGCCAATCGCCCACCGGCGGCATTGCGGGGCCGCTCCGGATTCTTCCGGAGCGGTTTTTTCGTTTCCGGGCATGTCCATCAACCCTTCGGGAGCAAAGCCAGAAGTTCCTCGTGTGGACGCGCGATCACATGGGCGGCGATCAATCCCGGTTTGGTCGCTCCTTCGGCCCAGGTGACATTCAAATCGGCGAAGGTTCCTTGTTTGACCATGGCGTAGAACATGAATCCCGGAACAACGAAGAGGAAAACGGGGAGAATCTTAATTGGCGCTGCAAACAGCGGACCAACCCGGGCGTGGTTTTATCCTTTGCTCCAAGCACCCGCTGCACAATGGTCTGGTCGGCGCACCAATACCAGATGCCGAGCACGGGGTAGCCGAGGAAAATCGCATACCACGGCATCCCGCTGGCGTCACCGCTGGGACGGAGCATCGAGAGCATGTTCTTTTCAGCAGGCATCTGCAAAGCAGCGACGAGGTGCGACCATCCGCCAGCCACTCCCTGGTCGCCGCCGAGCACCTTGAAGGAAAACCATGTAATCAGCGCCGCGCCCAACAAAAGCACCACCGTTTCCACCCTTTCCGTAAAAACCACCGCCATGAGCCCGCCCACCACCACATAGAGCGCCGTCCCGACCGCGATCACGACGATGCTGACCCATGGATTGACGCCGAAGAGCCCGCTCAGCACGATGGCACCGGTAAGAAGCGAAAATCCGATGTGGATGATGATCGCGGAAATCACCGAAAAGACCGCGAGGATGTCATCCGGATGTGTGGGTTCCTCAATCCAGAGCAAATTGAACTCGGCTGACCTGCGTCCAAACTCGAGAGAGCGCTCTAGTGTCCATTGCTGGTTGCAGTCCACCATCACGGTGGCGTCCGCACCCGCGCCCTCGCGCACGAGGGCGGTCCGGCGCAGATCCACCTCCATGTCCGGTGCTCCGACCTTGAGTTTCATGGCCGTGAATCCGGCGTCCACCGAGGCGCGCACGTTCTCTCGGATCTGCCCGTCGGTGTAGTTGAACCAGCCAATGGAGGTATCGTAACCCGGATAGCCGGTCTTGAGAATGCCCTCGCGATCCTTGCGGAAACTGCGTTCGTTTTCTATAAGTGTGGCCGCGTCAACGAGGGAGAGTTCGTCCTCCACGTAGCTGAAATCCATGGTGGCGAGGAGCGCTTTTGTTTCCAAATCGAGAAGGAGTTGCCAGAGCGGGACACCTCGTTTTTTCGCCCAGAGATCCCAGCAGGCATTGGTCACGGATGCGAGGGCGAGATGAACCAAGCCTTTGTGCGGACCGGGCCACCGGTATTGCTGTTCGTTGGCCATCGCGCGCTGAATGTTCCCGAAATCGGCCATGATTTCCTCGATGTCCCGCCCCTGCAGCCGTTGGGCGAGGAAGAGCGCGGCCTCGCAAACCAGATTGTTCCCGGCTCCCAGGGTGAAGGCCCAACCGCTGCCACAATGTCCCGAGCTGTCTTGCAGCAGGGTGACGGCATACGAATACTTTGGATCCTTGTGGATGGCGTCCGAGCCGGCCTGGGTGCCGATGTCATACCTGAGATCGCGAGTGCGGATGGACGTGATCATCGGCGGTGGAAAATGGGAAAGGGGCGTGGGGGCAATCTATCGCCGGTAGCCGATTTCCGCTCCGCCGCTCACATGGAGAATGTGACCGGTGATGAAGCGGGCCATATCGGAAAGCAGGAAAACACAAGGGTCGGCAATGGCGTCGCCTTCCGGACACGGCCCAAGCGGGTGGATGTCATCGAGATACTGCTCGATGCCCGATGGGTCATCCTGGTCGCGGCACCATTCGCGCAGCATGGGGGTCCATGAGCCGGCTGGGCAAACTGCGTTCACGCGAATGCCGTCGGCGGCATAATCCAAGGCCATGGATTTCGTGAGAGTGTTCATCGCCCCTTTCGTCGCCGTGTAGGCGGCATGGTTCGCTTGCCCTATCACACCGACGAGGCTGGATGTGTTTAAAATGCTGCCGCGGTTTTTCTTGAGGGCGGCAAAAGCATGGGTCGTCGTATGCAGGACGGACCGTAGATTGATAGCGAAAAGTTTTTCCCATTCCTTCGCGCTCGTCTCGTGCAGTGGTTTGCTCGGGCTGGCAGTGCCTGCGTTGTTATGCACCGCGTCGATGCGGCCGAAGGTGTCCAGCACTTTCGCCATGGCCGCCGCCACTTCGTCTTCGATCGCCACATCACACGGGATGCCGAGATGGAGCGGACCGAGTTGCTTAACAGCGGCCGCCACCTTGTCGGCTGAACGGGCGAGGATGGCTACCCGCGCTCCATGGTGATGGTAGGCCTTGGCGCATTCCTAGCCAATGCCCTCGGAGCCGCCCGTGAGAACGATGATTTTGTTTTCCAGCAGTCCCATGGTAACGACCCTACCAGTTCCTTTGCCCGCCGCCTTCCGCAAGCGGGAATTCCGCCCCCGTGAGCGTCACTTGGCGAAGGCTTTCTCGATTTCAGCAAGGCTTACCCCCAGAGTCTTGCGGGCGATGGGGTCGAGCGCCTCCTTTGGACCGGTGAAATGAAGGGTCGTCTGCCGGTGCTCGTGCGAGGCTCCCGGCGCGAGGGCGAGCGCGGGGCTGGAGGTTTCGAGTTCAAAAAATGGCCCCAGAGGCTTCGCACCCGGCTCGGGCGGTCCGTCGTTGTAGGCATTGATCACATCGCCCGCGTAAGGGTCTCCATTTTCCTTCCATTGCGAATCGACGTAAGGAAGTGAACTCGCGTCGGCGGGCATTGCAGTGTGCACGAGCGTTAGGACTCCGATGTCCGATTGCCAGCATCCGCTGAAAGGCAGGGCGAGCGAGGGCGGAACTCCAAGTTTGCCCCGCGCCTTGCCATCGCCCTTGAAGAAAAGATGGTCTCCTTTGACGATGGCGCGGTCCGGGGGAATCTGCCCGAAACCAGTGTAGTTCGTGTTGGGAGCCCCGCTGCCGCCGGATTTTAGAGGTAGCACGAGAATGCTACCCTCCGAAGGCGGGAACATGCCGAGCATCCAGATGGAAATGAGCCCGCTTTCTTTTTTCCAAGCCGCCTCGCCGGTATTCGTCACCCGGTTTTCCGTCCGATAGGCGACGGCACCAATCTCCGCGCCGGGTGAAATGCCGAGCGTTTTCTCGATTTCTTCCTTGTCGAGGATTTTCACCTCGCGTCGGATGGCGAAGGAAAAGGATGAGCCGGCGCGGTTGGAAAGGCGGGCGGTATGAGTGAAAACAGCGGAGGACTCGGAGGAGACCTCGACGGAGAACGGTTCGGTGTCGATCAAGGCGGGGGTCTTCCAATGGGCGAACTCTTGCGGCACGCCCGGCGGGAAAAACAAGGAATACGGTCCACCCTCCGGTCCGAACCAGAGGCGCTCTTCACCACCAAAGACATGGATGTGTTTCGCCAGTCCTTCCCGCTTGGCTTCGGGTTGAATCCCAGCGGCGATGTTTTCCCGGTGCAACCATCCCAGCGAGCGGCCCTTTTCCGCATCCGTGGTGCTCGTCATCACCCGGCCTTGCCAGTCCGGAACCACGGCCACCCTGGCCGCGCCCGATTTCAACTCAACGACCTTGACATGTTTGCGCAAATACTCGAGGTCTTCGGAATACTGGACGATGGGTGGTGGGGTATCGGCTGCCATGAGCTTTTCATAGTCAATGCGGAGCGGTTTGGCAAGCCGAACTATCGGGTGTCGTCATTTTCCAAACCCATCCCACGTGGATGTGCGGGTTAGGTCCGGCGAGACCGGCTTTTCAAGCATTCCCGGCAAAGAACCGTTTCTTCAGCCAAAAAGAGACATGGACGAGTCCGATGAGGGCCGGGACTTCGACAAGCGGGCCGACCTCTGCCGCGAAGGCCACACTGGCCGTGCGCGGGTAGTCCGCGCCGAGTTTGGCGGCCATGAGGAAACTCACCAGGAACATCACGGCAAAGTAGATGAGTAGCGGAATGGCGATCCGCAGCACGTCCATGGGCAGTTCGACAATGGCATCGCCTTTGTAGGTGAACATCACGACAATGGTGAAAAGCAAAGCCACCAACGTGAGCGGCGAGATCCGTGGGATAAATTTCTTCTCATACCATTCGACGCCTTTCATGCGGACGAGTGCCGATCTCGTGATCATGCCGGCGAAAAAGGGGATGCCGAGATAGATCATCACGGAAATGGAAATATCCTTCATCGCAATTTCGACCACCACGCCCTTGAGTCCGACCAGCGGGGGCAGCACGGTGATGAACAACCACGCGTAGGCGCTGTAGAAAAGGATTTGTGCGATGCTGTTCAAGGCGACCAGCCCGGCGGCATATTCCGGCGAACCTTTGGCCAGATCATTCCACACGAGCACCATCGCGATGCAGCGGGCGAGTCCAACCAGAATCAACCCGACCATGTAATCGGGTTGGTCGCGCAGCAAGAGCACCGCCAGCACCCACATGATGACCGGACCGATGATCCAGTTTTGCACTAGCGAAAATCCTAGGATACGCGGGTTGGCGAAGACACGCGGCAATTCGCCATAACGCACTTTTGCCAATGGAGGATACATCATCACGATCAGACCGATGGCCAGGGGGACATTGGTTGGGCCGATGGTGAATGGCGCAAAGAAGGCCTCCGGATCATCAATGACGAATCGTCCGATCAGGATTCCCACGGCCATGCCGGCGAAGATCCAGACCGTGAGGTAACGGTCGAGAAAGGACATCCGGGCGGCGATGTGTTCCGTCATGGTTGTTACGATTCAGCGTTGATCGAGTCGCCCGTCGGCGTAAGCGGTGAAGACGCGGTAGATTTCATCCCGCACCCGGCGGAAGACGATCATTTGTTCCTCCTCGCTGCCAGTGGCGTGCGCTGGGTCGTCGAAGGGGTAATGATGGCGGTTCATTTGACCGGGAAAGACCGGGCAGACCTGGTCGGCATTGCCACAAACCGTGATCACGGTTTCGACCTCGCGGGTGAGGAAGGTGTCGAGGTGTTTCGACTCGTGGGTGGAGATATCGATGCCGATTTCTGCGAGCGCCCTGATGGCCAGCGGGTGGACATAACCCGCGGGTTTCGAGCCGGCCGATGTAACTTCGAAATCCGGGCCCAGGGCTTTTTGCAGAATGCCTTCCGCCATGTGGGATCGGCAGGAATTTCCAGTGCAGAGAATGAGGATCATGTGGACGAGCAGGGTGGGGCAGCGGGTGGTGTTCCAGATCAGCAGCAACCGGAATCAGGGCGGCAGGCTGATTCCCCGGGGATACTGGGCAGCGAGAAATCGGGCAGGCAAATCTCCTTGGCCAGGCAGTCGGTGTGTTTGAATGCGGTATGGAAAACAAGGGTGCCATCCACAACCTCGCAGTGAGTGAGGCGAAGTTAGGTGAGAACCGGTGCCTCCACTTCGATTGCCACGGGCAGGTCGAGATTCGGCAAAAGACCGTCTGCACGCCCGAAAATGGTTGGGAGTTTACTTGCCTTGAGACGATGATGCATGTCATCCGCAACCCAAGCCTGGAGAACACAGGAATCCATGGTGTGGCGTTTGACTCCGCAGTCGATGAAAGATTTCGCCACGTAACCCACTTCGGTGATATGGAAATGTGCGGGCACGCGCGAGCCATCCGGTATCGCGAAACTCAAGAGATGGTTGGGATGGGATTGGAGATGTTTGAGGGTTTCGCGAGTGGTCATGGGATTGGCGCGGGGCAGGGGACTCAGCAATCGCAGGCGCTGCGGCATTTTGCGATGTCTTCAACGCAGCGTAAAAAGGTGGGCAGGCAGTCGCAGGCAAGACGATACAGAACCTGTTGTCCCTGTTTGCGGCAGTCGATCCAACCGGCTTTCCGCATCAGCGTCAGATGTTTCGAAACGGTGGAAAGGTCGCCACCGACGAGTGTTTGCAAATCGCTCACACTGCGTTCTCCGCTCGCCAGAGCCTGCACGATCTCCAGTCGCGCCGGATGGGCAAGGGCCTTGATGACCTGAACCTGATGGCGGAGAGCTAAAGTCCTCATTACTTGGCAAAAATGCCAAGTTTGGCAAAAATGTCAAGTATTCTGAGGGTTTCCGGCTTTGACAAGGGCGACATCCCCGGCGAAAAGTTTTCCGGGCAATCGATCTCTGCCTGTTCCCGCCGCAACAGGGAATAACCGCCCGGATTTCCATCTGGCTGATGATTCCTGGGGCATTCGGAACAAGAAAATTTTCATTATGTTGCGGACCTATCTGGCGGTCATGGCGGGAGGCGCGGTTGGCGTCGGTCTCCGTGTGTTTCTTTCCGGCTGGATCGCCGCCAAATTCGGCGAGGCCTTTCCCTGGGGCACTTTGGTGGTGAATGTCAGTGGCTGCCTGGTAATTGGCTTTTTCACCGGGATCAGCGGGCCGGAAGGCATGCTGCTCACCTCACCGCTCACCCGCCAGGTCGTGGCCATTGGTTTGTTGGGCGGATTCACCACGTATTCTTCCTTCAGCCTGCAAACCATCAATCTTTTCTCCAATGGGCAGATTCTCTACGGCTTGGGAAACATTTTCCTCACGCTCCTTCTCTGCCTCGCGGGCACCTGGCTTGGACTGATCCTCGCGGCCTCACTGCAACCAAAGTGAACCACAGCCAGGATACAATTGCCCGTGGAGGCGGGGTTGCTGCGCCCTTCCGTCGGTCTCAGCGGGTCAATGGAGTCGCGGCTCCAGCAGATCGAATCGGGCGTAAAGAAGGTTTTTGTGAAGTGAGGCCAGTTTTCCCCGCGATCACTTGGCGAAGGGTCCCGGCACAACATCAGCGCGTTGCGCCCATGCCTTCCACTGGGCCTCCAATTGCTTGACCCGTTCGGGTTGTTTTGCGGCCAGATCGTGCAGTTCAGAGCGATCTTGCTCGAGGTTGTAAAGTTCCCAAGAGCCTTTGTGGAGGCGGACCAGTTTCCATTTTCCATCACGCACCGCCTGATTGCCTTCGTGTTCGAAAAAGATCGGATGCTCGCGCTGGAGCGGGTTCCCTTTGAAAGCCGGCAGAAGGGAGAGACCCTCCATGGGCCGAACTTCCCGGGAGCCATAAGTTTCCGGATACGCAGCGCCGGAGATATCCACACAGGTAGCCATGAGATCAATCAAATGCCCGGGCTCCCGAATCAGGCGTCCGCGGCGCGAGGTTTCGATGCCCGCCGGCCAATGGGCAATAAAGGGCGTGGCAATTCCGCCCTCGTGCGTCTCGCTCTTATACCATCGGAACGGGGTATTGGACACGTTCGCCCATGGCGTCGCGTAGCTCTGGAACGTGTCCGCTGGCCCCGCAGGAACGTCGGTCCGGTTGCCCCAACGGCTCGTGTCTTGTCCGGGTCTGGCAAAACGCCGGACGGAGGGCATCTTCACCTCTTCCTCGCAACCACCGTTGTCGGAGAGAAAAAGGAAGAGCGTGTTCTCGAAGCGCCCACTTTGTCGCAGGGTTTCCACGAGCTTGCCAATGCCTTGGTCCATGCGGGTAATCATCGCGGCGTAGGTCGCCATTTGCCGGGTGTGCCATGTCCGGTCGGGAAGATTCTCGTTCCAGGCCTTGACCCGTTTGTCGCGTGGCGACAACTTCCAATCCGCCTTCACGAGCCCCATGTCGAGCATACGTTGGTAACGCGCCTCGCGGATGGCATCCCAGCCCGCGTCATAGAGGCCCTCGTATTTCGTGATTTCCGCATCCGGCACGTGCAACGGCCAGTGCGGAGCAGTATATGCGATGTAAAGGAATACGGGTTTGTCCTTTTGTGCACCTCGCGTGAACTCGATGGCGGCATCGGTGACCGCGTCGGTGTAATAGAATCCTTCGCCCGGTTCTTTGAAATCATTGTCCACCATCCATGCTTTCGGATCATAGTAGTTGCCCCCTCCGGCCAGCGAGCCGACAAAGCGGTCGAACCCCCTCTGCAAGGGCCAACTATCCCGATGGTCCGCAGCCCCGGTGGCGTAATCAAAGGGAGTCACGTGCCATTTTCCGAAACATCCGGTGTGATAACCAGCCTTCCGGAGCACTTCGGCAATGGTCACGCTCCGGTCGTTCAGGTGGCCGATGTATCCAGGCTCCTTGTGCGGTGAGACCATGTGACCGACACCCGCCTGATGGGGATAGAGCCCGGTGAGCAGCGAAGCCCGGGTTGGACAACAGCGGCCAGCGTTGTAGAAATCGGTAAATCGCAGCCCTTCTTTTGCCAAGGCATCCAGATTCGGGGTGCGAACCTCTCCGCCGTAACACCCGATGTCGCTGTAGCCCATATCGTCGGCCAGCACGATGACGACATTCGGTGGCGAAGATCCCAGCAAGGGAGCGGCGAAGGCCAAAAGAAGTGCGAGGACACGAGGCATGGGTGGTGGGCTACGTCGGCAGGGGCAGATTTCTTTCGGCTGGGCTTTGTAGAGTCGACATAGAAAGCAGGATTGGCCGGATTTCGCACATTTCTGCGGATAGCCTGGAGATCGGCCACCAATGTGCCAAGAATGGTCGTCACCAACGTTCGATGAGGGATCTTTCTTTAGTGGTGAAGGCGAGGGGGGCTAACCCCGTCATGGAGTTTTGGAGAAAGACTCTTCGTGGACAATCTCGCCCGAGACATCATGATGGCGGAACAGGATTTGCGGAGTTGCACCTTCCGGAGTCACGGCCACGGAAAGGAAGCCGCCGTTGATGCGGAGGAACTGGTGTTCGGGCTCGCGATTCTTCATGGCAAATCCCCCGGCATGGGAATCCGAGCCAGGACCACATCCAAACTCCCACAATCCGCTCTTCGGATGACGGGATGCATATTGCCAATGACGGTCCCCGCAAATCACGAAGGTGCCGGATTGGGAGGCGAGGAATGCCTTCACTTCGTTTCCTTCGTGAGTGAAGCCCTTGTTGGAGAGGTTGTCGTTTTTCGAGCCGCGGTCCGGACCGATGATCGGAGTGGGACTGATCACCACGCGGAAGGTCGCGTCGGATGCACGTAACGAATCGAACAGCCACTTTTTCTGTTCCGCTCCGAGAATGGATTTTTCCGGACCGTCCGGCATGTTGTTCGGGCTCCGATAGTCACGGCCTTCGACCATCCAGATTTGCAAGTCGCGCCCCCAACGCGTTGTGCGGTAAGTTTTTTCCCCCATGGGCACCTGTTCCCGGAAGATCGCCAGACCTTGCTCCCATGTCAGATCGCCGTAGGTCTGCCCGGGCCAGCAGTCGTTCATCAGGGTATCGTGGTCGTCTTTCATGAAGTAGGATGCGTGCCTGCAATGGAAGTCGCGCTGATTGGCCAACGAATAAAGGCGGTTCCATTTGAAACGGGCGAGTTCGGCCGACTTCGCGAAGGGTCCGGCTTTGTCATAATATTCGATGTCCCCGGCGTGCACGAAAAACTCCGGCTTAAGTCCGGACATCGCCTTATAGATAATATGCCCGCGTTCGCCATCATCACGGCGGGGGAAATCGTGACAGGTCACCACCACGAAACGCACTGGTGCGGCCATGCTTGCCGCCGGGGCCGATCGAAATCCACCCTCGCATTTCACGGACGGGTTTTCTTCTCCTTCCGCGCGGCCTTCGGCAACAACAGTGTAAGCGGCGCCGGGCTTCAAACCATCGAGGCGGATTTGGGTGGTGAAATCTTGGTTGGCTTCCACGCTCCGCCAATCCGTGACGGTTTCTTGGTCATCGGCGGTCTTGTAGCGCAGGCGCACACTTCCGGCCGCTCCCATGAGGCTGTCTTTCATGTCCCTGAGGCTCAGTCCCGCTGGCACAGCCGAGTCCTTGTCATTGAACTCCGTGCCATCTGACCGCCGCTCGGGACGATCCGTGAGGCGCAGCCAGACGATGGCGGAGGTGGAGTCGACTTCCCCAATTTTGATTCCGTTGCCAAAGTAAACACCGGCCTGCAAGGAGCTCAGCGCGGAGAGAGCCAGACACAACGACAAGGCGAGAGAGCGGGGGAGGTTCATGATGCTGGGAGTGCTAGGGAGAAACGAGGCAATGGATCCGGGCAGGAAACGCGTGGCCATAACCCGGATGGACCCCAATGATACGAACCGGCCGTAGATTCACCTTTCAGCGTATATAAACGGTATATCGGAGCAATGAACCATACAGAGCAATTGACAGGCAGGGACCGCTGTCCCAGCGGTTCGTGAGATCGTGAGGCCAAGGAAATCGCCAAAGCGTCCCACGGAATGGGAAAAAGCGGATGACCCCGAGAGAAGATGTGATTGCGCGGACCGCCCGACTGTGATACCTCCTCAACCATGTCCAATGCACAACTCACCTTCGCGCTCGTCACCCTATGCACCGTGGCTTGTGTGCAAGCTGGCGAGCCATCGAAAGACCAAACGTTCCAGAAGATCCGACTCAGTGAGTTCTTCTGGACCGAGGGAGCGGGCGCGGGTGACTTCAATCGCGATGGTCATCCCGATGTCACTGCGGGGCCCTATTGGTGGCAAGGACCCGATTTCCAGAAGCGCCACACCTTCCGCGATGATAGCAAGACCTCGACCATCAAACTGAAGGATGGTTCGGAACGGAGTGTCCCCGGATTCAAAGGTGCCCTCGGAACGCAGAATGACTATTCGGATAACTTTCTCACGTTCGTCCGGGACATGAACGGCGATGGTTGGGACGACATCATCAATGTCGGTTGGCCGGGCAAAGCGGTTCATTGGTATGCCAATCCCGGAGCCAAGGATCCCGCTGCAAGTGAATCGCATTGGCCCAAGCACCTGGCCATCGAAGTGCTGGACAACGAGTCACCGGTCTTCGCCGATCTGCTGGGGAATGGTTCTCCGGTCATGGTGGGAAATTTCGACGGGCACTACGGATACTTCCAACCGGATGCATCCAAACCCGAGTCGCCCTGGTCGTGGCATCCAATCACCCCGAAAGGCAAATGGCACAAATACACCCATGGCTGTGGGGTGGGGGATGTCAATAAGGACGGCCGACCGGATTTGATCGAATCGGCCGGTTGGTGGGAACAACCGGCGTCGCTGGCCGGCGACCCCGTATGGAAACTTCACGCTTTTCCCTTCGCGCCCGGCGAAAAAACGGCGGGTGGTGCCCAGATGTATGCCTACGACTTCAATGGCGATGGACGCAACGACGTGTTGACCACGCTCGACCCGCATCGATACGGTCTCGTCTGGTATGAACAAACCGATGATTCAGGGACGGGATTCACCCGCCATATGATCCTCAACGACAACCCGCAGGCGAACCGCCATGGTGTTGCCTTTTCCCAGATGCACGCCATTGAGATGGCAGATATGAATGGCGACGGCTTGCTCGATGTGGTCACCGGAAAGCGCTATTGGGCGCATGGACCGGGAGGAGACGTCGATCCCGAGGGCGACTCCGTTGTGTATTGGTTCCGCGCCACGCGCGGCACCGACGGAGCCGTGGACTTTGTGCCTCACCGGGTGGACTCTGATTCAGGTGTGGGCACGCAGTTCTCCGTGGCCGACCTCAATCGCGATGGCAAGCCGGACATTGTCACGGCAAACAAACGCGGCATCTTCGTCTTCATTCACGGAGCAGAAAGCGCAGCCGGGAAGTGAAGTGGAGAGGCGGGGTCTGCTGGGATCGCCGACGTCCCCGTCGGCCTCAGGGGTCTGCTGGGAGGCAGACGAGGACCCAGTCTTCGCCCGAGGCCCCAGAGGGCAGGCTGTCGGCGATCCCAGCGGGAGCGGCCTTCGGCGGTCCCGGCGGAGCCTAAGGATGCCTTACTTGGCGACTTCCTTGATGCGCAGGTTGCGGAACTTGTAGGTCGCGCCTTTTTCCCCGTGATGTTGGATTCCGATCGCACCGCTGGCGTCCATGTCGTCTTCGAATTCGCTCGTCACGACGCCATTGACTTCGATTTTGATCTTCTTGCCGATGCAGGTGATGCGATAGGTATTCCAGTCGTCGCGTTTGAAGGTATTGCCGGCGCGGGCTTTGAAGGCTTCCTCGCTTTCCTTATTTCCTTTGATGGGGGAAACAAACCATTGACGGCGGCCTTCGTCATAGAGTCCTCCGGACCATCCGCGTTTCGGGTCGCCATCGACTTCAGCTTGATAGCCAAAGACCTTGTTCGGCTCGACATGGGCCCGGAACATGAAGCCGCTGTTGGCTTTGCCTTCGGGAAGTTTGACATCGCCCTCGAAGACAAAGTCCGAGTAGGTTTTTTCCGTCACAAGAAAGAACTTCTTGTCGGCGGTAAGGTGGATCTCGCCGTCCACGATATCGATTTTCCCCCATTCGTAGGGATTCTTCCACCCTTGGGTCGTTTTACCGTCGAAGAGAGGCTTCATTTCGGCGGCGTCGGCCGGTTTGTCTTCAGCGAATACCACCGGAGCGGCGACAGCAAAGACGGACAAAGAAAGAAGGATGCGGAGCGATTTCATGATTCGGATGGTTCGATTGTTACTGGTTTTAGACGTGGGTGACGGACAAATTCTTTCGGGGATCAAAAATGGGGGAGTCTTCAAAGGACACCCGCCTCTGTAAGGATCCCCCGCAAGGTGGCGCGTTTGGCGTCGTCGAGCGGCAGCAGGGGTAGACGCAATTCGTCGCCGGGAATGATTCCGGCCATGGCGAGCGCGGCCTTGATGGGCGCGGGATTCACGTCCAGCGAGAGCATGCCTTTGAAAAGCGGATAGTATCGGTAGTGGGCAGCGCGCCCGGCAGCGAGGTCGCCGGCCAGCATGGCATTGACCAGCGAGGCGACACCGGCAGGGATGAGGTTCGAGGCCACGGAAACGACCCCAACCGCACCGGAAGCCATGAAGGGCAGGGTGAGGGAATCATCGCCGGACAAGATGGTGAAATCATCCGGCAGGACGGCGCGGAGTTGGTGCACACGTTCGACATTTCCCCCTGCTTCCTTGATCGACCGGATATTCGGGCAGGCTTCCGCGAGCCGGGCGACCGTTTCGACCGCGATCTCAATCACACAACGTCCCGGGATCGAATAAAGCATGACCGGCAGCGACGTTGATGCCGCGATGGCTTGGA
Source organism: Verrucomicrobiales bacterium (assembly GCA_046075565.1). Taxonomy (GTDB): domain Bacteria; phylum Verrucomicrobiota; class Verrucomicrobiia; order Verrucomicrobiales; family SLCJ01; genus JBJTQJ01. The sequence continues at coordinate 37,546 of JBJTQJ010000037.1, forward strand.
AGTGACGGAAGACTCCCTCCTGGTTCGGCTTGTTATAGTAGGGCGCGACCACCAGCACACTGTCGGCGCCGAGTTCCTCGGCTTTTCGGGTGGCTTCGATGGCTTCGGCAGTGGAATTTGATCCCGTGCCGGCCATCACCTTGCCGCGCCCACCCGCGAACTCGACGGCGAGGCGGATCAACTCGAAGTGTTCGTCATAAGAGACCGTCGGGCTTTCTCCCGTCGTGCCCACCGGCACGATACCGGTGATGCCGCCTGCGAACTGGCTATCGATGAGCTTGCGGTAAGCCTCGCGGTCGATGGCGTCGTCGCGGAACGGAGTAACAAGTGCGGTGTAGGTGCCGGAAATCATGGAGTGTCGGATTCAGAGAGTGATGGAGCCGTTGAAAACAAAGTCGGCCGGACCGGTGAGCGTAACCTCGCGGAAACTCTCGGGACCTTCCGGGATGAAGCCGACTTCCAGGAGGTCGCCGCCGCGCACGCGCACGCGGATTGGCGAAGCTGTTCCGGTAAGCCGGTGGTGCACGAGGGCGTTGGCCACGATGCCCGTCCCGCAGGCGAGGGTTTCATCCTCGACGCCGCGTTCGTAGGTGCGGATGGAGATTTCACCCGGCGAGAGCACCGATTGGAAATTGGCATTCGTGCCCTTGGGAGCGAAGGCCGCATGATAACGCATCGCCGCGCCGAGTCCGCGCACGTCGGTGCTTTCCAAATCCTCCACCAGCAACACCGCATGGGGCACGCCCGTGTTCACGAAATGCACGGTGCTTTGTCCGCAGGGCAAGGGAAGGTCGAGGCCGAGGCGGAAATCATGCGGCTCGGAGAGCTGGATACGCACGTTTTCCCCGATGAAGCGGGCGGTGATGCGCCCCGCGATGGTGTCGAAACTGACCTCCGGCCGCTCATGACCGAGCAAAGCCCGCGCGAATTTCCCGAAGCAGCGGGCGCCATTGCCACACATCTCGGCTTCGCCGCCATCGGCGTTGTAATAGCGGAAGGTAAAGTCGGCATCCGAGCCGGCTTTTGGCGGTTCCACGGCGAGCAGACCGTCCGCTCCGACGCCGCGATGGCGGTCGCATAGCCGGGCGATGGCGGCCGTGTCGAGCGCGTCGTAACGACCGTCACGGTTGTCCAGCACGACGAAATCGTTGCCTGCGCCGTTCATTTTGGTAAAGGAAATTTCCATGGTTCGGGTGGGACCGGGCCCGGCCTTGGGGAGGCGTGCTCGGGGATCCCAAATTAAAGCCGGGGGAAGCTCCCGCACAAGTGGCAAGCTTCATTCTCCCGCCAGCGCCTCCAGCGCGGCCTCGTCGATTATCGGCACCCCCAGCTCGCGGGCCTTGTCACTCTTCGAACCCCCGCCTTCGCCGGCCACCACATAACCCGTCTTTTTCGAAACCGACCCGGAAACCTTGCCGCCGCGCGCCTCGATCCAGGCCTGGATTTCCTCGCGGGGTTTCGAAAGGGTGCCGGTGATGACAAAAGTCTTGCCGCTCAGCGGGCCGGTGCTGGCATCCGCCGGTGTCGGGGCGTGATTGTCGGAAACAGGATCCAGGCCGAGTTCGACCAATCGCTCCAGTGTGGCCCGTCCGCCTTCCGAAGCAAAAAACGCGTCGAGCGACTGCGCCACCGCCGGACCGAACTCAGCGTTGATCGCATATGGTATCAGCCCCGGGTCCTTCTTTTTCGCATCCGGCTTTGCGTCTTTTAGCAAGGGCACGAATGGCGACATCGTCACCTCGGTGAAAGTCCGGTGCAAGCGCGATAGCTCGCGGGCGGCGCTCTCCCCGACCTGCGGGATACCCATGGCAAACAACCAGCGGGAAAGCGGCTTGCTTCTCGCCGCCTCCAATGCCGCCAGGGCCCTCGTGGCATTCTTTTCCCCGAAGCGTCGTGGTTCCTCGGGTGTGCCGAGATTCAAGGCCCCCAGTGCCGGCACTTTGAGATCGAATAAATCCAGCGGACTCCGCGCCATGCCCTCGCGCACGAGCGCGGCCGCCACGGTCTCGCCGAGCCCTTCGATATCCAATGCCTTGCGCGAACTGAAATGGGTGATCCGCGTCACCGCCTGGGCGGGACAAAGGAAATTCGTGCACCGCCAGGCCACGAATCCCTCCTCGCGGGAAATTTTGCTCCCGCAGCTCGGACAACGGTGGTTCACGAACTCCGGTAGTGAGAACGCGGGCGGACCATCCGGCTTGCGTTTTTCCATGACCACCCGCACGACCGCGGGGATGATTTCACCGGCTTTCTCAATCACCACCGTGTCGCCGATGCGGATGTCCTTCCTTTGGATTTCCTCCTCGTTATGCAGGGTCGCCCGCGAAACCGTTGAGCCGGAAATGAGCACCGGTTTCAGATCCGCCACCGGGGTGAGCACCCCCGTGCGTCCGACCTGGATCACGATGCCCAACACCTCGGTCTCCTTCTGCTCCGGCAGGAACTTGAAGGCGGCAGCCCAGCGCGGCGCCCGCGAAGTGAACCCGAGTTCTTCCCTCTCGGCATGATCAAGCACCTTGATCACCGCCCCATCGGTGCCAAACGGAAGTCCATGACGCACGTGGTTGATCTCGGCCACCGCCTTCCGGGTTTCTTCCAGACTCCCCGCCAGGATCACCGGACCGTTGCGCGGAATACCCAGGCGATCCAACAAGTCATGGAAATCCGCTTCCCGGGAAAACTCGATCCCCTCATGCGCCCCGAATCCATGGGCCAGGAAAGCCAGAGGACGTGTCGCCACAATCTTCGAATCCAATTGTTTCAGTGTCCCGGCGGTCGCATTACGCGGATTGGCAAAGGTCGGCAATCCGGCCTCGTCCAGTTCCTCGTTCAGTTTCGCGAAGGCGGCATTCGGCATGAAAATCTCTCCCCGCACTTCCAGCAATGCCGGTGCACCCTTCGCCAGAATCAACGGCAGACCGCGAATCGTCCGCACGTTCTGCGTCACGTCATCACCCGTCCGGCCATCACCCCGCGTGACGGCATAGGCCAGCTTGCCGTCGCGGTAAACCAGACTCACCGCCACCCCATCGATTTTCGGTTCCACAGTCACCTCGATCGATTCGCGGCCCAGTCCTTTCTGCAAACGCTGGTAAAATGTCACCAGCTCCCCGTCGCCGACAAAACAATCCGCACCCTCCTCGGGCGGCCGCGCCTCGAAAATATCGTCAATGGAGAGCATCGGCACCAGATGTTCGACCGACACGAAACCCTCCAGCGGCTTCCCGCCCACCCTCCGGGTCGGGGAATTCGCATCATCGAGTTCCGGATGGGCTCTCTCCAGCTCCTCCAGCTCGCGGTAGAGCCGATCGTATTCGGCATCGGAGATCTCCGGCGTCGCCTCCTGGTAATACAGACGGTTGTGCCTCTCCAGTTCCGCCCGCAAATAGGCCACCCGGTGGGCCGCGGCGGCCGCACCACCGTCGGTCTTTGCCGCACCCGGCGCGGGAAGGGAAAATAGGTCGTCCTGTTGCATGGGAATCGAGCCATGATTGTGCGCGGATCCCGCCACCGAATCAAGGGGGAAACCCGATGATATCAACCACGCCCCCAACCGCCCCAGCCGCCCGGGAAATAGGGGCTGATATAGAGACGATTGGAAAAATTCCATTAATATCCAGTCGGTTTTTGTGTTCAATGCAGGAAGAATCCCCCCTTGATATCATCCTGCGGGAGGATACGAATGAATGCTATTGTTAAACGAATGAAGACCGATTCATCCCACTCACTTTTGGATAAACTGACGGCCGGCGGCAGAATGAATCGGCGGTCAAGGGATCTCCTGCGTGATCCGAAGAATCCGGATGCATCCGAGTGGTTCATTTATGTCCCGGCCGCCTTCAATGAGGCGCTTGACATCAAGTTTGAGGCGAGCGGACCAAATGAAGGATGGACCCAATCCGGTTGCTTCGCATTTAAGGAAGAGTTCGTTTGATTTCTGATAAGTGGGCCGACTGGTGAGTTCAAGTTGGCATTCGATCAAGCTCAGCTAAGGAGAACGTCATGATTCGAAAATTTTTATTTCAGGGGTCCGCGAGCGAACCTTACGAGGTTGTTTTCCGACTGGACGGCTCGAATCTTAGTGCGTATTGCACTTGTCCCGCAGGAACCAATGGCATGTATTGTAAGCATCGTTTCGCCATTCTCAAGGGATTGTCGAAGGGTGTCGTGAGCGATAACGCATCGCAGTTTGCCGAGGTCGCAGCTTGGTTGCCAGGAACAGATATTGAGGCTGCAATGGTTCAGGTTGAGGCGCTAGAGGCTCAGGCGAACCAGATCCAGAACGCCTTGAGCAAGGCGAAGAAGGATCTGGCGAAATCCATGCGCAACTAGACAAGAATGCACAACAATTCGGGAGTAAAGACCGGCAACCGATTCCGCGGATGAATTTGGGCCTTGCCCCGCGTATGCTGCCGCCTTATATCTCGGGAATTACAAGACGTCCACAATCAGCAACAACGGTAAGGCGTTTATCAAGGGTGGGGTAGGGTGTTTCGTATTCTTTATCGTATTGGCTCTTCTCGCTCTGCTCCTCGGCGGTTCCGTGCGCGTGGAGCTCTTCGGAGTGGTGGTTCTTTTTGTGAGCGGCGGAGTGATAGGACTCATTGTGAATTGGATCTATCAGAAGGGCCGGCGCGATGCTTCGGATCACAACGACAATCCCTAATCAGCAAGACAAGGCGCCGGAATCCCCATGAGCCTCTCGGTTCACATGACTATCGTTATCCTCATCTCCAACACCGCGGGCGGCCTGCGCCCCCGCTGGTAGGGGGACATTCCGCGGTAAGCAAACTGTTGAAACTTGCTCCAGCAGTCCGGATTCACAAAGGAACGGTCGCCGCATTGTTCGTATTCTTGCCCTATCTTGTCGTGGCGGCGAAACTCACCTTTTTCAACAAAGGCTGTATGGACGGATTCGGGCACCTCATCATCGGATCGACCGTGATTATCCTTCTCGGTGGGCCCTTGACAGTCTTAGCCGCAATTCTATCTATGGTAGAGTTGCGGAGCTTTTTTCCTACGCTGACCGCCAAAGACAAGGCGTTCTACCTGTGCAGCCATGCCATGGCTCTTCTAGCAATGGTTCTTGCGATATGGGTCGCCTTTGGACTGTCCCATGAAGGAGATCCGTTTGATTTCCGTGAGTTGTTGGCCAAAGATCGTCCGGTGCCAAACTATCCGCCAGAAATTGGTCCGATTGACAACCCCGAGTCGAATTGATCAACCAAAGCAATCCAGCAAGCCCTTCCTCAGACCACGCGAACTCAGGGACCGCCTCCCATCATAATGAGCCACGTGCAAAGCCCGACCACGACTAATGGTCCTTGCTTTTGCCTTCCTCGAAGATGAAACTACAAGCAGACCTCCTCATCACCATGGCAATCATATCGTTTTTCAATTCCAACAGGGGGCAGGACAAGTTTCATGAGGTTCAAGCCCCAGTGGCCATCGTGGTTGACCTGAAAGAATTCAAGATGGGGGCGACTGCGCTGGGTGAGCCGACGGCGCCTGCCGACCCATTCCATGAGCCATTGAAGAAGACGGAAGTTTTCCAGCCTGCCGGACAAGGGGTGGAGTTGGGCACCAAGAATGGAGTGCTCGACTATGGGTTCTTTGAAATCCCCGCCTACAAGGGCTCTTTCTCCCGCTCGGGAGAGCCCATCAAGATCGGCAAGGACACAACCGAAAATGACATTCGCAATATGTTCGGCGAGCCATACTGGACAGACCGTTCGGATGGAGAGGTCATCATGTTCTATGAGTATAAGGCGGGCACGATTGAGCTTCAGTTCGAGTTTTCCGACGGCAAGGTGCTGAGCGCGATCACCCTCTCGATGAATGGTGTTTTATCCAAAGCCGACCAGCGGAAAGCCTATGGCGTGACGAAGCCATGGCCACCGCCATGAAATCCGGTTGACGTCGTTCCCAGTTTGGCTGCAGGACTCGACCGTGCGACCAGCATGATCCTGGATTCAGAAGCGGGGAACCACAGATGACACAGAATACACTGATGCGGAATGGATTAAGAAGGATATATCCGCGTTCAGCGTAATTTAGTCAGTTCCGTTGATCCTTCTGAACATCCGTGTCTTATGCGTGCTTATCCGTGGTTTATCAAGGCTTGCTGGCACCATGACTGGGGTTTCCAACCCCTCTGAAGATCCCGTGGTCTGTCCCTGTCTTTCCCGGAGACTGGGCTGCCATCGCGGACTCAGTCACCTTTGGCGATGGTGGTTTTCTTCAAGTCGGGTTCAAGCCAAGAGAGGGCGCTGAGGGCGTAGGCTGTGCCGTAGGGCTGGTGGTAATCGTAGAGCGGGAAATCCCACCATGTGCCGTCCTTCTCCTGAAGGCGCAGCAGGGTCGCGGCGAGGTGCCCGCGGTAGAATGGCCGCTCCTTCTCCGGCAACAAGGTCACGCACCAGGCGGCGTAGTATTGACCGTAGTAGTAGAAGTAGCCGGAATTCTGGAACCAGGCTTCGTGCGGGATTGGAAACTTCCTGGCGTTTTCGATCCATCCTCCGCGGGTGACCAAGCGGTCGAGCCAGTCTCGGATGTCTTGGTCGCTCACGTGGCGGGTATCGGTCCAGTGGCGCAGGGCGGCATTGCAGGCGGGGGCGCGTCCGAGCGAGCCGGCCGGGCGATTGATGCCGCCGCGCGGGCGCATGCGGTGGCCAAAGGAATAGACGTAACTGCCATCGCGGGTGCGCTGCATAAGGATGGAGCGAACGGCATTATCGACCATCTTTTGGGGGACCTCGAGGCCTGCTGAACGGGCCTGGTGCAGGGCGATGAGGGCCGTGGCGGTGGTGAAACTCGTGCCGATGCCACTCGGCTTACGCGTGGCCATGTCGAAATCATAGTAGCCCCAACCGCCATCGATGAACTCGAAAGTCTGGAGCATGCGGATTTGCTCGCGGGCGGCCTCGAGAAGTTTGCCCTTTTGTTCTTCCGTAACGCCCGGGCGCTGCGAAAGCAGAAGAAGCGCGCGTATGCTATAGCTGTGGGCCCACGTGTTGTAGAGTTCGGTTTGGTTGGGGCGCTTGACGCGTGGCAGGAAATCCAGAAGCCATGCTTCGGCCTTGTCGATGGAGGCCTTCACTTCCGGCGTCTCGGGCACCGAGAGGATGAGCGCTTCGATGGCCAGGCTGGTGGTGGCTGTCATGAAGGCGTAATGGGCACCCGGGACATCGGCGGCGATATTGAGTCCTTTGGTGCGGCCCGGACTTCCCCAGGCTCCGGAGGGTTGTTGATTTGCTAACAACCAAGCGACACCACGATCCCGGGCGTCGGCGATTTGTGATGCGGTGATTTCCGGTGACGGTCCGGGACGAGGCACGGGCGGCAGGTCTTCGGCCGGCGAGACCGCGCCATTGAACAGGGGCGAGACTGCCGCCGCCTCGAGCGCGGGATCCTGCGCGGGCAGTCCGGCTGTGCCGAGAATAGCAACGAGGAGGCTGGCCGAGAGCAAATGCATCAGGGGAGGGGAACAATTTTTTCTCCGGCCTTAAGGCCGTTGGTGACCACGACACCCTTAGCACCGCGGGCTCCCGTTTCGATGGTGCGTTTTTCCGGCGATCCCTCCGCGGCTTTCACATAGACGCTCTGGACACGTTGGCCATTGGCGAAGGAGGTTTCGATGAGGTTGGCCGGAACGGTGAGGGCGTTTTCGATGCGGGTCTCGGCGAGCACCACGCGGGCCTTCAATCCGGCGACCACCGGTGGAAGGTCGTCGTCGGCGAGGGCTTCGTTGTCGAAGGCGAGGGTCATGCCGAATCGCCCTTGGGCGTCCGGTTGGGAATCGACGGAGAGGATGCGCACGCCGAAGGGCATTTCGGGATCGGTCTCGATGGTCGCATGGCGGGTGCCATTCGGTTGCGCCTCGGCATCCGGTCCGCGCCATCCGATGCTCCCGCGGTTCTCCGGCGAAATGCTGCCATGGATGCGGTTGGGCACGCCGGAAACGACGGTGGCAAAGATATCCTGAGGCGCGATGAAGGCGCGGGGAGCGCCGGCCCGTTTTTTCTCCAGTTCGGCGAATTTGCCCGGGCCTTCATCGGCGGTCCAGTCGCCCCAGAGCATGCGTCCGTCGGCGGGGGCGCGCACGGCGCGGAGAAGGTCGAGGTCGGCGCGAAGCTCCGCGAAATTCTTTTCCTCTTTTTCGAAGGCATGGCGTTTCTCGACGAATTCGAGTTCCTTGATTTGCAGACCCCGGGCATGGTCTTTTTCGACGCGCTCCAAAGCGATGGCGGCACGGTCGTAGGCATCCTGACGCTCGCGGTCGGTGCGCGGGATGAGAAGCTTGAGTCCGCGATCACTTTGTTCCTTGGCGGTGCGCAAGGCGAACTCGGCGCGCTCGACCGCCCACTTCGAACGCTTGAGTGTGATCTCCTCGGTTTCTTCGGTGAGATCGTCGGCCTTATACATGATTTGAAGCTGGCGGAGTTCCTCGGTGGTGTATTCGAGGGCCTGCTCGGAGGCTTGCAGATCGCGTTTGTATTCCTCGATTTGCAATGGACGCCAGGTCGATTTCCAACTCTCCAGGCTTTCTTTGGCGCGCTCGGCGGCTTCGCGGGCCGCTTGCAAGTCGAGTGGCGCTATTTTGCGCACGGTGGCGAGTTCCAGCTCGGCGCGTTCCATTTCGAGTTTTGCGGTCTGGCGTGAGCGCCCGACATTTTCGACATGTTCTTCGAGTTTCTCGACATCAAAGGTGACAATCGGATCGCCCTTCTTCACGATGGTGCCGTGGGCCGCGAAGTCCTTCACGAGGAGGGTCTTCCATTGCTTTGGGTCGACTTGAACCGGGGTGGCCGAGGCCGGTGAGAGGTAACCCTCCATCACGACCTGATGCCGGAAAGTTCCGGGTTTCACTTCGGTTTCTTTGGCTTCTTCCTGGGCGCCGACCATGGGCGCGGCAAGAAGCGGAAGGGCAATGGCGAGGAGACGATGGTTGCGCATGATATGGAAAGCGGAGTTACATGGGGTGCGGGGGGATTCTTTCGCGAATTTCCCCCGGAAATGGGGAATCAGGGCGAGAGGCGATCGATGGTCCACTCGGATGATGGGTTTTCCAGGCGGTAGAGAAACCGGTCGTGCAGGCGCCCGGCGCCGCCCTGCCAGAATTCGATTTCGACGGGCACGACGCGGTAACCGCCCCAGAAGGAGGGCAGAGGCACCTCGCCACCGGCGAACTTGCGTTTGATTTCCGCGAGCTTCTGCTCGAGCAACGAACGCGAGGAGATGACACTGCTCTGGCGGCTCACCCAAGCGCCGAGTTGGGATTCGCGCGGACGGCTGAGGAAATACCTGAGGGATTCGGTGGTCGGGACTTTTTCCGCCCGGCCTTGGATGATGACCTGCCGCTCGAGGGCGAGCCAGGGGAAAAGAAGCGAGACTTCCGGGTTTGCTTCGATGTGGTTTGCCTTCCGGCTCTCGAAGTTGGTGAAAAAGACAAACCCTTTGCCATCGAAAAATTTCAACAGCACCGTGCGTTGGCTCGGGCGATTGTTCGCGTCGATGGTGGCAAGGGTCATCGCGTTGGGCTCGACCAGATCCGCCTCCATGGCCTGGTTGAACCACTTGGAAAACTGCCCGATCGGGTCGAGATCGAGGTCCTGGCGGCGCAGCCCGCCTTGCAGGTAGTTTTTGCGGAGTTCGGAGAGATCCATGATTCGGACGGGCCGGATGACAGACCAAGAACGTGGCGCGGACCAGCCCCGGATCCAAGCAATTTCCCTATCTTTGCCTGCACCCTGTCTTCTGGTCACGAAAAGTGCGAAAAATGCGAGCTTGCCGCCGGAAGGTGGCGTAAAGTCGGAGCATCATGAAAGTCACCTATTTCGGCCATTCCACCCTTCTCGTCGAAACCGCCGGCACCCGGCTGCTGTTCGACCCGTTCATCAGTCCGAATCCATTGGCAGCGGGCATTGATATCGCGAGTATCGGGGCCGATTATGTGCTTCTTTCACACGGACACGGTGACCATGTCGCCGATGCGGAAGCCATCCTGAAAAACACGGGAGCCACTTTGATTTCAAACTATGAGATCGTCACCTGGTTCGGAGCCAAGGGTATCGAAAAGGCCCATCCGCTCAATCATGGCGGGGGTTTTGTTTTTCCCTTCGGACGCGTGGACTATGTCGCGGCCGTGCATAGCTCGATGTTGCCCGATGGCAGTTACGGCGGCAACCCGGGTGGTTTCGTGGTGACCACGGCAGAGGGTTCATTCTATTTCTCCGGCGACACGGCATTGACGATGGACATGAAAATCCTCGGGGAAAAATACCAACTCTCATGGGCCGCGCTCTGTCTCGGCGATAATTTCACCATGGGTCCCGGCGATGCGGCGACCGCCGCCAAGTGGGTTGGAACGAAGGAAGTCATCGGCATGCATTTCGATACCTTCCCTCCCATAGCCATCGATCACGATGCGGCGCGCTCGGAATTCGCCAAGGCGGGAGTGAAGTTGCATCTGCTCAAGCCGGGAGAAGTGGTGTCGCTCGGATGAGCGGGCGAGGGACGTTCAACCTCGCTGGAGATGCGGCGTCCTCTCTCCGGAACGCGAAGGCGTTCCGCTACTTCTGGATCTGTAGCGGCACGGCTTCCCGTGCCGGTGGGGTGGACGGACTTGCTCCCTTTCCAGCCCGCTGAAATCTTCCTCCGGTTAGAATCTCACAACCATCCCTTGCGTTTGAAGAACCAATAGGGCAGGAGAGCCGAGAGGATCATGAGGAAGATGGCGAACTCGAATCCGTGCGCCCAAGTGGCATCGGGATAGAGTTTGAGATTCATGCCGTAAATGCTGGCCACGAGGGTGGGCGGAAGAAAGACGACCGCGGCCACGGAGAAGATCTTGATAATGGCGTTCTGTTCGATGTTGATGAACCCGAGGGTGGCATCGAGCATGAAGTTGATCTTCGAGGAGAGGAAGTTCGCGTATTCGGTGAGCGAGTGCAGGTCGCGTCCGAGCGGTTTCAGACGTGGATAGAGCAGATTGTCGCGGGGCGCGTCGAAGTCTTCCTGGCCCGCGAACGTGATGAGTCGGCCGAGTGAGACAAGCGCCTCGCGTTCTTTGGCGATGAGGTCACCGCGGAGGCCGATGGCGCGCAGGGTTTCCTTGAGCTGCCGTTCTTCGATTCTTTTTCCCGACTCGGGCGGCGAGAAGATGCCGCCGGAGATGCCATCGAGTTCGATGCCAATTTTCTCCAGGATGTCCGCTTGCCGATCCACGATGGCTTCGAGCAATCCGACGAATGCGCCATCCCGGTTCATCTCGGCATTCTTCCGCAGTATTTGGGCGGCGAAATTCGTGAACGGCCTAGGATCCGCGAACCGCAGGGTGACGAGACGCGAACCCGTGAGAATGAAGGTGATTTCCGAACTTTCCGGAGCCTCGCTGTCGGCCTTCACGAGGACGTTGGCCGTCATGTAGCGCGACGCTCCCTCGCGATACAGCCGGCTTGTCATCTCGATCTCCTTCATTTCTTCCCGCGTCGGCATATCGAGGTCGAGCAGTTGATCGACAAAGGCGTCCTCTTCCGGTGTGGGCTCGAGAAGGTCCACCCAGAAGGTGCCCGGCGGCAGGGTATGACCGGCCGTCTGCTCGCGGCAGCGGACGATACCTCCCTCGCAGAAATACGAACGAATCATTACCGGAAGCCTTAAACCCTCCAAGCCCTGATTTCCAATCCGATTTTGCCCCACCGGTGGAAAAGATCGTCAATTCGATTGACTAGCGCCTGGATCTGCCTTCTCTGCGGACATGCAGCCCACCATCCGCGAATTGCTCCTCGTTACCACCGCGCCCGCCGAAGCCCTTGTCGTGCAGGCATGGGTGCGCACCCGCCGCGACTCCAAGGGGTTTTCCTTTCTCGAACTGAACGACGGGTCCTGCTTGGCCAATCTGCAATGTGTGGTGGACGAGGGGGTCCCGGGTTCCGGGCATCTGCCGGAAGCGGGCACCGGGGCATCGGTGAAGGTGACGGGGAAACTCCTGCCTTCCCCGGCCGCCGGCCAGAAATGGGAACTCCACGCCAGTGAGTTCGAACTGCTGGGCAACGTCGCCCCGGACTACCCGCTGCAGAAAAAAGGCCACTCGGTGGAGTTTCTCCGCTCGATTTCCCATCTGCGCGCGCGCACCAATCTCTTCAGCGCGGTTTTCCGCACGCGTTCGCGGCTGAGCTTGGCCGTGCACCGGTTTTTCGAGCGCCACGAGTTTTTTTATGTCCACACCCCGATCATCACGGCCAGCGACTGCGAGGGGGCAGGGGAGATGTTCCGCGTGACGACCCTGCCACCCGGTGGAAAACCGCATGAGGACTTCTTCGGGCGGGCCGCCTACCTAACGGTGTCCGGTCAACTCGAAGCCGAGACGCTGGCTTGCGGGCTCGGGCGCGTTTACACCTTCGGCCCGACCTTCCGCGCTGAAAACTCGAATACCTGGCGCCATGCCGCCGAATTCTGGATGATCGAGCCGGAAATTGCCTTCTGCGATCTGGCCGCCGACATGGACCTCGCGGAGGCCTTTGTGAAAGACATGACCCGGGCCATGCTCGAGGACTGCGCGGAGGACCTCGCTTTCTTCACCAAGTTCCTCGACAAGGAACTGGAGTCGCGCCTGCGCGGCGTGTTGGAGAAGCCATTTGTTCGGTTGCCCTACACCGAGGCCGTGGAAATCCTGCTCGCCAGTGGACGCCAGTTCGAATATCCCATCGAGTGGGGCGCGAACCTGCAAGCCGAACACGAGCGTTATCTAACAGAAGAACATTTCCGTTCGCCGGTCACGGTGTTCAATTACCCGAAGGCCATCAAGCCATTCTACATGCGCTCGAATGATGACGGACGCACGGTCACGGCCATGGACCTGCTGGTTCCCGGTATCGGCGAACTCGTCGGTGGCGCGCAACGGGAGGAGCGGGCCGATGTGCTCGCCGCGAACTTCAAGGAACACGGCCTCGACCCCGAGACTTACTCCTGGTATCTGGACCTCCGGCGCCATGGCACCGTGCCTCACGCGGGATTCGGACTCGGCTTCGAACGCCTGCTCATGTTCTTGACCGGCGTGAAAAATATCCGCGACGTGATTCCATTTCCCCGCGTGCCAGGGAACGCGGGTGTGTGAGAACGCCCACGAGAGTCGGACACGACCCTTCGGGATCGTGTCCCTCCGGATTCCGATGGGCAGGCCTGGGAACGCCGAATACTTAGCACCATGTCCAACGAATGGAAATCGGTTTTCTGGGCAAGACCGGGCCTACTTCGCCAAGGCTTCGAAGGCTTCAACGGTCTTGCTACATTTCCGAGGGACGCTCACAGGCCAAATCCCCTTGACTTTCCATGTCACGCGTAGCAAGAGCGTCTCGCTCTTGCCCCTCATGGATCGGACCAAGAGGATGAAGACCGACATCGATATTCGCGATCGGTGAACAGCATTGAGGCCTGTCCGTCGATACTGAGGCAATCACGCTCCGCCGAGTGTAGATTGCAGGAGTTCGGCGACCATCCGCGGATTGGCTTTGCCGCCGGATCGTTTCATGACCTGACCGGTCAGCCAGTTCAGCACTTTGGCTTGCCCGGCCGCGGCTTCGGCCGCTTTGTCGGGGAACTCGGCAAGCACGGCCTGCACGACCGGGAGCAGGGCCGAGCGGTCGCTCACCTGCTCAAATCCCTTGGCCCGGGCAATCGCGGCCGGGTCAGACCCCGGTTTGTCGAAAAGTTCAGCGAAGATCTCCTTGGCCTGGGATTGGGAAACTTTGCCACCCTCGATCATGTCCACCAGCGAGCGCAAGGTCGTTGGTTCGATCGGACAATCTCCGATGGTCAGGGCCGCTTCGTTGAGTTTGCCTAACAATTCATTGATCACCCAGTTCGCGATCTTCTTGGGCGCGGAAGCACCATCGGCGGCACATTCGAACCAATCAGCCAAGGCGCGTTCGGAGGCGAGCACACCGGCATCATAGGACGTCACGCCATAATCGGCAATGAAGCGCGCGCGTTTCGCCGCGGGAAGTTCGGGCACCAGCGGTTGCACTTCGGCGAGCATGTCGGTGGTGGCGATGGGCACGAGATCCGGATCGGGGAAATAACGGTAGTCGTGCGCGTCTTCCTTGGTGCGCATGAGTTGGGTTTCCCCGAGGTCGTCGTCCCAGCGCCGGGTGCTCTGGACTTGCAGGATGCCGAGATCAAGTTCGGCCGATTGACGCTCGATCTCATGCTCGAGGGCGCGGCGCACGGCGGAAATGGAATTGAGATTCTTCAGCTCGATCTTCGGACCGAGTTCTTCCTGGCCATCGGGGCGCAAGCTCACGTTCACATCGCAGCGCATCTGGCCTTTTTCCATGTCGGCATCGGAGACACCTCCATAGACCAGGGTTTGCCGCAGGGCATTGAGAAAGGCCACGGCCTCTTCCGGAGTCTCCATGTCCGGTTCGGAGACGATTTCCATGAGCGGGGTGCCGGCGCGGTTGAAGTCGATGAGGCTGTTATTGTCGTAGTGGGTTGATTTCCCGACGTCCTCTTCCAAATGGATGTGGTGGATGCGGATCACACGTCCGGCTTGGACAGACTTCTGCGCGTCCTTCGGGTAATGCAAGGTATCCAACTCGACATGGCCGCCCCAGCACAGAGGATGCTGCAACTGGGAGAGTTGGTAGTTTTTCGGCATGTCCGGGTAGAAGTAATTCTTCCGGTCCCAGGTCGTCACTTCGGGGATACGGCAACCGAGCATCAGACCCGCGAGGATGGTCTGGCGGATGGCCCGGCCGTTCACCACAGGCAGGGCGCCGGGCAAGCCAAGGCAAACCGGGCAGACATTCGTGTTCGGCTCCGCCCCGAAACTGGTGCGGCATCCGCAGAACATCTTGGTTTGCGATTTGATCTGGCAATGGACTTCCAATCCGATGGTGATTCGGTAGGCGGAGGCGGTGGCTGCTGACATCGCGCGGAATGTGCCGGATCCGAGCCGTCCGGGCAAGAAAAAACGGGGCAAGTGGCGCACCCCGCAGGATTCGAACCTGCGACCGTCGGATTAGAAATCCGATGCTCTATCCAGCTGAGCTAGGGGTGCCG
Organism: Verrucomicrobiales bacterium; assembly: GCA_046075565.1. Classification (GTDB taxonomy): domain Bacteria; phylum Verrucomicrobiota; class Verrucomicrobiia; order Verrucomicrobiales; family SLCJ01; genus JBJTQJ01. The sequence goes on from JBJTQJ010000037.1 coordinate 52,609, forward strand.
ATGATCGCCCGTTTCAGGCGATGGTAATGTATCCGCTGGATCGACGTGAGCCAAGCGGAAAGCGACTGCCGGGTGTCCGGCTCTCACC
>JBJTQJ010000038.1:0-38477 GCA_046075565.1 Verrucomicrobiales bacterium
CGATGGACACTGCTCTTGACGCGAATTCTGCGCCGATGGCTGGGCGGCAAATGGCTTCCCGGACTACCCGATGAGGCAAAACTGCTCTTGAGCGGATGAAAATATCCCGCCGAACCTTTCAGATTTTAACATGCCCCGCGCATACATCAGAGGTGGCATTCCAACGTGCCCATTTTCCTTTCTAGGATAAAATACCACGAAGTCCAAATCTTTCGCGGTCACTCCGGCCTCGGTGAGGCATGCTTCCACCGCCCGACCCGGAAACCCGGAATCATGTTTGACCCGGGAAAACCGCTCTTCCTGGGCCGTCGCCACGATTTCGCCACCGCGCAACAAGGCGGCCGCCGCATCATGGAAGTATGCGGAGATCCCCAGAACAAGACGACTGTCATGGGCCATGCTCGCCAATCTATCAGGTTTGAAAGCGCGGGCAATATGGGATCCTCCAGACCCGCGCTTTTGATCTCCGCAACGGGCGCGGGATGAAAGAGGCTGGAAAAGGAAGGCGTTTCATCACCATGACCTCCCGGCAATTCTTCAGCGTCTTGGCAATCTTTTCTCTCGCGGCTCTCCCGGTCTTCGCCCAGGATGCGGTGAAGGGCGCGCCCTATACCCCGGCGAAGGACATGAAGGGATCATGGGCCTTCCAGCCCGACCCGAAACTTCCCAATGTGCTCATTCTCGGTGACTCCATTTCCATCGGCTACACCCTGGAAACGAGGAAGCTGCTCGCGGGCAAAGCGAATGTCTTCCGGCCCGTTCGCAAGGATGGCAAAGGACCGGAGAACTGCGGCGACACGCCCATGGGATTGGCCGGTCTGGACAAATGGCTGGGCGACCGGAAATGGGCGGTTATTCATTTCAACTGGGGGCTATGGGATCTTTGTTACCGTCATCCTGATTCCAAGTCGCAGGGCAATCGCGACAAGGTGAAAGGCAAGGTGTCCACCAAACCAGAGGATTATGAAAAGAATCTGGAAAAGCTGGTCGCCCGGCTCAAAGCCACGGGGGCGAAGTTGATCTGGGCCAATACAACCCTGGTTCCGGAGGGTGAAGCCGGGCGTTTTGTCGGAGATGACGAGAAATACAATGCCATCGCGCGCAAAGTGATGGAACGGAACGGGATTCCAATCAACGATCTCCACGCGATGACCAAGGCCTTTCCCGCCGACCATTTTACCGGACCCGGCGACGTGCATTTCACGAACCAGGCGAGCGCGAAGCTGGCCGCGAAAGTGGCGGAGGAGATCGGAAAACAGTTGCCGTGAAGCCGTCTTGGCTTGCTCACGCGTAAATCCGCCGGCAATTGTCGATGATGGTTTGCAGATGGACGTGTTGGTTTTCCGACCACCATTTGCGGGAGAATACTTCGACTTCGGCGCGGCCGCTGAACCCACAACCACGGACAATACCGTCGATTTCGCGTAGCGGGATCACGCCTTCACCGGGAAGTCCGCGATCGAGAAGGAAGTCGTCCATGGTTTGTTTCCAATCGCAGATATGGTAGGCGAAGAGCCGGTCCGCGGCAGCGCAACGTTTGGTTTCCGCTTCGAGAGCGATGTCCCACCAGACGTGGAAAACATCGAGGGCGATCCCGACCATTGGGTGACCGATGGAGTCGCAAAGGTCGTTGGCGATCTTCATGGTTGGAATGGCCGAGCGGTCGGCGCAATACATCGGGTGCAGCGGCTCGATGGCGAGTTTGACGCCCGCGTTGGTGGCCTCCGGCGCGAGGACGGCAAGGCCGTCGCGGATCTGATCGAAGTTTTCCCTCGGGGTCTGGCCGGGAGTTGCCCCGCACACCATGACCATCATCGGCAGACCGAGGGCCTCACATTCACGCAGGGCGGCACGGTTCTTCTCCAGCGCGGCGGCGCGATCTTCGGCCGTACGCCCGGTGAAAAATCCCCCGCGCACGTAAGAAATCTTCTCCAGTCCGGAGTCATCGAGATGTTTTTTCACCTTGGCGAGATCGCAGCCGGCGACCGTTTCGCGCCAAATGGAAATGCCACCGATGCCGGCGCGGGCATAGTTCTCGATACATTCGGAGATCGACCACGGTTTGGTCGTGAAGGTGTGGATAGCGAGACGGGATGGATCCATGGTTTTGTTCGATGGTGGATGGGTGGATCAAATCTTGCGGGTCGTTCCGCCTTGGAGAAGTTTGCCGCGCAGGAGGGCGGATTCTTGAACCGGTTCACGGTCAAGGATTTTGGCGGCGAGCCGGCGACCGGCGGCCTGGGCCAACTCCCGCACGGGCAGGGAAAAGGTCGTGAGCAACGGACGTGACAAGCGGCGCAAGGGCGAGTCATCGAATCCGGTAACGGCGATTTTTTCCGGAACCATGATTCCGAGTCCGCGCACTTCCTCGAGCACGAGCATGCCGACGATATCATTCACCGCGACAATGGCGTTGGCCTTGGCGGCGATTTTGGTGATGGCTTTGCTATTGATTGAGTCGAGATGTGGGAATACCCGCACGGGCTCCGGAGGCAGAGTCAACCCCATTGCGGTGGCGGTCTCGAGAAAGGCATGGCTGCGTTCATCATGGATTTCGCCGAGTCGTTCGACGCTGACGAAGATGGGACGCAGCTTCGGAATGCCTGCGGAAAGATGACCGAGCAGGGAGCGGATACCATCGGCCTGATCAAGACCAAGGCAGGGTAGATCGGGAATGTTGCGGTTCAGAACGACAAAAGGAACCTGCTCTTCGCGCAATTTCGCGACGGTGGAATTGTCGGGACGATGGAAGGCGAAAACAAACGCGTCGGTATCGCCACCTTTTTTGTTAGGAAATGGCTCGAAATCGGGACGCGCGAGATCACACACGAGATTGATGGAGCTCTTCCCGAAGCCCGTGCGCAGTCCTTCGATCAAGTCCGTGACATCATAAAATAGCGAACGCGCGGGGTTGGCGGGTTTTGGAAGCACGAGCCGGACATGCAGGATGGCGCGGGAGCGCGGACGACGGATGGTGCGGGCCACATAGCCGAGAGCAGTGGCACAGGCTTCGACGCGGGCGCGGACTTCGCCACCGATGAGCCTTGAACCCTGAAGAGCGCGCGATACGGTCGCCGCGGAAAGCCCGGTCTCGCGTGCGATATCGTAAATCGTGGCCATGGCTTGGGGACGCGGCGAACCCTGCGCCGGGCCTTGCAAGTATTGCATGCAACAAAGGCGCGTCAAGGGGCGGGTGAGTGGACTTCGAAGCACGGTGGAGGTTGAGGCTTATTCCCCACGGACGTTTGGGGACAAACGTCCCTGCCCTTGCCTTGGGGACGAGTTAGTCAGATGGCGATCGCGGCTCGAACGGATCAGGCCGGGACATGCGAACCACGGTCCGAAAACGTTGCCGGCCGTTTCATCGGCATGGACCGCTGTCCCAGCGGTCCGTGGCAAGAGAGGTGCTCGTGGGTGCCGCTACGCGGAGGGCCTCAAGTTGTCATTCGCGCTTGGAAGGAAGAGCAAACGCAGGCTATTTAGGCAAACGACGACCGTGCTGCCTTCGTGGGCGAACACGCCGAGCGAGAGTGGCACCGAGCCGGTGAGCGCGGCCACGACCATGACGACGACCGTGCCGAGGGCGATGGTGATATTCTGGCGGATGACGCGGCGCGCGGCATGGCTGAGAGCATGGGCGGCGAGGAAATTTTCAATCCGATCATGCATGAGCACGACCTCGCTCTGTTCGAGGGCGGCATCGGAGCCCCGCGCACCCATGGCGATGGAAACATGGGCGGCGGCTAGGCTGGGGGCATCGTTGATCCCGTCGCCAACCATGGCCACGGTGCGACCGGAGTCCGAGAGACGGCGGATTTCCGCGACTTTATCCTCGGGATGCATGCCGGCCAGCACCTGCGACCGGGCGAGCCCCAATTCCTCCGCCACGGCATGGGCGGCTTCGGGACGATCCCCGGTCAACATGCGCGCCTCGATACCGGCGCGGGCTAGGCGGGCGAGCACGTCCTTCGATTCGGGACGCAGACGGTCACGCAGGAGGATGCGTCCGAGCAAATTTTCCGCCACGACCCAGACTTCGGTTTGTCCGGGCGGTGGCCAGGCGATGTCCTTGAGTTTTTCCGCCAGTTCGCCTTGGCCGAGCAGGTCGCGTTTTCCTAACAAAACCTTGCCACCAGATGTTTCGGCGCGGATGCCACGTCCGGTCAGGTTCTCGAAGTGGCCTACTTCCTCCGCTTCGATGCCTTGTTTTCTGCCGAAGGCGGTGATGGCGCGGGCGATGGGATGCGTCGAGTTCTTCTCGAGGGTCACAGCGAGTTTGGCCACCTCCTCTTCGCGACCGGGTGGGTAGCTCTCCACCACGGTCACTTGCAAATCACCGGTGGTGAGGGTTCCGGTTTTGTCCAGGCACACCGTGTCGATGGAAGCGAGTTTTTCCACGGCCGCACCACCGCGGAAAAGGATACCATGGCGGGCACCCCACGCGATGGCGGCGAGAATGGCGGAAGGAATGGAAAGCACGAGGGCACAGGGACTGGCTACCACGAGCAGGGTCATGGCCCGATAGATGGCCGGATAACCGTGTGGTCCCTTTTCAAAGGCCGGTATGCCCGCGGCCAACCACCAGAAAAGAAAAACCGCCAGCGTCAACGCCAGCACGCCCCAGGTGTAGCCGGTGCCGAATTTGTCGGTGAAGCGCTGGCTCGGTGCCTTCGACTGCTGCGCCTCGCGGATCAGGGCAATGATCTTCTGCAAGGCGCTGCGCCCGGACGGTCTGCTCACGCGAACGCGCACGACACCCCAGAGGTTCTGGGTGCCGCTGAAGACTTCATCGCCGGTCTCCTTGGAAATCGGGTTCGCTTCTCCTGTTAGAGCGGATTCGTCACTGGCCGTGGATCCGGAAACGACCACGCCATCGACGGGAAATTGATCACCCGGACGAACGAGCAACATTTGCCCCGTGGCCACGGCGTCAACGGGCACGGTGTGTTCCGCGCCATCAGATTCGATGACGGTGGCCGAACGCGGGGCGGCGTGGAAAAGGGATTCGATTTCTTTCCGGGTCCGGTGGAGGGCGAAATGTTCGAGGGCACCGGAGGAGGAGAAAAGGAAAAGGAGCAGCGCGGCTTCTCCCCACGCCCCGAGCGCCGCCGACCCCGCCGCCGCCGCGAGCATGAGAAAATGGATATCCAGCGTGCCTTTGCGCAGGTTTTCCCAGGTATCCTTGGCGGCATCCCATCCACCGGTGATAATGGCGATGCAATGGAAACCGATGGGGAGCCAGACGGGCGTGCCGCTGACTTTTCCGAGCACGTATCCGATGGTGCCACTCAGGCCGCAAATGGCAGCGAGCACGGCCATCTCCCGCCATTCCGCGCCGGTTTCTGTTTCCCCTTCCTGCTTGGCGAGGGGAATTTCCCGCCATACCCAGAGCCGGGGAGATGTCGGACAACTCGCCCGGCTCAAGCGGGTGCCGTCGTCGTCACTAGTAATGGTGACGCCAGGGACATGCGCGGATGCTCCCGCAGGGGTGGAACCGAGGATCTCACGCAACTGGGCCGCGAGTTCCTTTTCGTCAACAGCGCCCAGGGTCGCAACGAGCACGCTGCGCCCGTGTTGCGGCACCTGAACGGCTTCGACGGCCGGAGTGTCTTGGAAAAGACGGCTCAGATTCGACCATTCGGGCGTGCTTGATGCCATCTTTCACGATGCGGCGGTTCCGCGCTCTTGCAAGTCGCTCATTACGGCTTTTCTTCCGGATAAATAAGCGGATATTGGAAAGGGCGGGCGCTTATTGTCCGAATCCATTTCAGTATCATGAATCTTCCTCGTGCCCATCGAATCCGCCGTGCGCCCGGCTCGTCGCAGACCACCATCGTGGTATTCACCGCCGTGGGGCTGGTGAGTGCGGCTTTGTTCTTCATTTTCACCCTTCCGAAGCTCAAGGAACGGGAAAAAGAAAAGGCCGCCGCCATTGAGCAGGCGCGTGCCGAGGCCGCCGCCCGCGCGGAAAATACAGAGGCTTCGCGCGCCGCCCCCGTGTCCAATCCGGAATCCGCTGTGCGTGGCATGGTGCTCAATCTGCAAACCAAAGGCGCGTCCGCCTTTCTGGATCTTCTCGGTCCAAAAGTTGTCACCCCGCCGGTGCTTGTCCAATTGGAGGAACTCCTTGGACCGAAGGGCTACGGCACCGATGCGAAAGACGCGGTTATTCCCATGGCGCGCGAGATCAACCGCGAGACTTGGGGTGTGAGGTTGCGTCTGCGAGCGAAGCCGGAAATCACCAGTGCCATCGAAATGGATTTCGTCCGCCGCGATGATGGCACCTGGTTGGGTGAGGCATTGCGACTGCCGCCCATGCCGGGGAAACTCACCGAGAATCCCGCGGAAGTCGGAAAGATCGCGCCCGACGCCGGAGCGATGGATATTGCCACGGCGTTCATCAATGCCGTCGTCGCGCAGGACTTTCCTGCCGCCCGAGCAATGGTCGATCAGGGCAAGGTAGGCGACACGACCATCGCCGGACTTTGCATCCTCTTCGAAGAAGGTGCATTCAAACTCCGGGAGGAAAAACCCATCATTGCCACGGTGGCGCGCGAGGATGTCACCTGGTTGCTGGCCCACGTGACCAGCGCCCGTCTGGAGCAGGAATCGCGTTTCGGGCTCGTGCTCCAGCGCGACGCGGGCAAGCCGTGGTTGATCACCGAGGTGAATCTCGATCGGTTGCTCGCCAGTTACGCGGCCGGATTCGCGGAAGGCGACATCGAATACTTCCCGCTCGTGAAGAATCCAAAGGGCGGTGATTCGCTTGTTTTGTATTTCTCCTACGACTCCGACGAGTTGCACCCGCGCACGCGACGCCAGATCGAAATCGTGGCCGGTGTGCTCAAGGCCGATGCGGGGCGAAAACTCAAAATCTCCGGCCACACCGATGCTCTCGGGGGCCAGGATTATAATCTCGGGCTATCGCGCAACCGCGCCGACGCCGTGCGCGCCGCCATGATTGAGTCCGGCGTGCCCGCGGGCCAAATCACCATCGAAGGATTTGGAGCCGCCAAACCACGGGGCGAGAACTTCCGACCTGATGGCACCGACAATCCGGAGGGCAGACGCCTCAACCGCCGCGCCGAGATCTTGCTGGATTTCTGAGGTGGCAGCGCAGGAGGGGAATCTGGTAGATCCGTCGAGCTGCTATCTCTCGTAGCGGCACCGCTTCCGGTGCCGGAGAAACGATCTGCCATCTCGCTCGAGATGCGGAGTCCCCTCCCCGGAACGCGAAGGCGTTCCGCTACACCATGAGATTCCCATTTGAAGGCCTCCATAGCGCCACCGCTTCCGGTGCCGGTGGCAAGCAGATCACAACGCGCAAAAAAAGACCGGCGGAGGGAACTCCGCCGGTCTTTCGATATTCTTTCGTCTGCGCCGTTCAGGAGAACGGCACCCACTTGACGTCGTTGTTGTAGCCGGAGGCCACGACGGCATCGATGAATTGCATGCCGCGGATACCGTCTTCGACACCGGGGAAGTCGAGCCATTCCGGCTTCGGTTCTTCGCCGTTCATGCGGGCGCGCACGGTGCGGGAGAAGTTCCGGTAGATGTTGGCGAAGGCCTCGAGGTAACCTTCCGGGTGACCACCGGGCGTGCGGGTATTGGCGGCGGCGGCCGAACCCATGAATCCGGTGCCGACGCGGTAAATTTCTATCGGGCGGTCGAGCCATTTGGCCAGGAGGGTGTTCGGCTCCTGCTGGTTCCATTCCAATCCTCCCTTGTCGCCGTAAACGCGGATCTTGATGGCATTTTCCTCACCGGCCGCGATCTGCGTGGCCATGAGCACGCCGCGGGCGCCATTGTCGAATCGAAGGAGCACCGCTCCGTCGTCATCCAACTGGCGGCCGGGCACGAAGACATTCAGCTCGGCGCACATCTCGGTGGTCTTCAGGCCGGTGACGTATTCAGCGAGGTGGTGGGCATGGGTGCCGATGTCGCCCATGGCGCCTGCTTTGCCGGAACGCTTCGGATCGGTGCGCCACGAAGCCTGTTGGTTGCCGGTGTCTTCGAGCTTCGCGGAGAGCCAGCCCTGAGGGTATTCCACGTAGATTTTGCGGATCTTGCCGAGTTTGCCTTCGGCGACCATCTGGCGGGCCTGCTTGACTGCCGGGAAACCGGAATACGTGTGGGTGAGAGCGAGGATCTGGCCGCTTTTTTCAACCTGCGCCTTCAGTTTCAGCGCCTCGTCGAGGGTGAGAGTGATGGGTTTGTCCACCACCACATGGAAACCATTCTCCAGCGCGATCATGGCCGGCTCGAAGTGGGCGAAATTCGGTGTGACAATCGTCACGAAATCCATGCGCTCGCCCTCGGGCAATTGCTTCTCCTTCTCGAACATCTCGTGGAAGGAAGTGTAAACGCGGTCGTCCGGCAGATAGTAGGACTTGCCGGAGGACTTGGAAATTTCGGGATTGATGCTGAAGCACCCGCAGACCAGTTCGATCTGGCCATCCATAAATGCGGCCAAACGGTGAATTGCTCCAATGAAGGCATCGCTGCCTCCTCCGACCATGCCCATGCGAAGTTTGCGATTCATAAATAATCTGTTTCGGGTGAGACGAAAAACCTTGGCCAGCCAGCCGCCCTCCGCAACCGGATTGTTGGATGGGGAGGGAATGACGAAACACCCCTACTTCGCCAAGGCTACGAAGGGCAAGCCAATTACCTAAGGAAATCCCAAATTCGAATTCCGAAACGAGCGGCTCTTGGAAGCAAGTCCCATGGGCCGCGTGTCGAAGGTCCGGGGAGGGAAGGCAGGGGGCAAGGCTAATTTGCTTCCATTTCCGTATCCACCAATCGGGCGGTTAGGGGATCAAAGCGACCGGAAATGAATCCCTTGGGCGATTCAAGGCGGATGAGGATGGGTTCGAGGATGGACCGCGGCTCGAAACGCCAGACCTCGGGCTCTACAATCTCCTTCCATTCCGGCCAGGTCGTGCGCTTCAGAAACAGCTTCATGTCCGGTTCGAGTTCCACCACCCGGATTGGTTTGGGGAGGGGGGCATCCTCGGGCGGCAAGGCACCGATGTTAAAGACCCCACATCGATTCTTCTCGAAAACCACCATCCACGGACGTTGATCCTCGAGCACGCCGCTGTAAGCGGTGCGGGCCAGACTCTCGATGGCCGACATGCGATCCTCGAGCGCGCGTTGGGATTTGAATCCCCGAAAGAGCACGACACCCATGGTGAGCACCACGGCGGTCACCATCACCGCGAGCATGATCTCGAGGATGGTGAAGCCGTGGCGGCGGGATGGCCTGGCGGCGGGCGTGGTTTGGGATTCGTTCGGTTTCATGTGGTATCCGAGGGGAAGTTTTTTTGTGCGGTAGGGCAAGACCGGGACCCCGACAGCGTCGGGGCTACGATGGGCGTGGGTGGGTCGAGCTGGATTCCGGGACTGTAGCAAGAGCGTGCCGCTCTTGCCCCAGAGAACCGTGTCCAAACCATTTCCAGTCCACAAGTCCGGCTTCGATGGGATTTCGTGCGACGTCAGCACTTTGGTGTTCCCATTCCTGTTCGTCCCGGATAATCCGATTGTAGGCATCTTTCTGCCAAAAATCCCCGCTTCCACCTGTGACCTTTTGGATCCGGTGGGCGGTAAACGATTTCCAAGTGTGGAGGATCTCGCCCAGCGAGTGCCCGGGCCTGGGTCGCACGATGACGTGGACATGATTGGGCATAACACACCAAGCCCCGAGCGAATATCTCTCTCCGTCGAAATGCCTCAGGGCACCGACCACGATTTCCGCATTTTGAGACTGTCGAAGAAGACAGGAGCCCAGGCCTTGATCAAGTATAGACTGGAGGCGTGAGGACAAGGCAGACAGTTCATCCGCGACATCTTCACCTCGGGCATTTCGTCCCATCAATAGAATCTTTTCATCCCGGAGTTTTTCTTTAATCACGGCAGACAGCGAGTCGGCAAGCCGGAAGACAATCGCGTAGGTGGCGCCTGCTAGTTGCCAATGTGGCAGTCCTTGCTGGCCTATGCTGATATCCAGATTCTCCCAGTCGTCGAAAGGAGGCAGTTCGCCAACAGGCAAGAGCGGGACAATCCCGTTTGAATGGTTGGCAGAGACCCTGTTCATAAGTGTTTCGGCTTTAGGGCAAGACCGGGACGGTCTTGCTACGATGGGCGTGGGGAAGGTTTGAGCTGGATTCCGGAGGCATCACTCCTGCTGGACGCTGGAGATGTCGTCAGCGGTATTCATCTTTTTGTCGGGACCGGCGGAGACGATCTCGAAATCAGCGCCGCCTTTGCGGGCGGGCCTGTAGTAGGCGAAAGGGGTTTCCCATGCGTCCAGAAGGTCGCCATCATCATTGACCAACTTGACCCAGCGGAGCGGCACGGGACGATCCAATGGTTTTTCCACGAGGGCCTTGAGCCCTTGTTTGGCACTGGGGACGACTCCACCGTTTGTCTGGTAAAGCAATACCGCGGCACAAAGCTGCATGACCTTCGCTTCGGTGGTGACAATCATTGCCTTTTCGGCAGGTGGCGGGGCATTTTCCTCCGCTCGCAAGGGCAGCCAGGCAGCTGCCGCGAAGCAGATCACGCCGCAAAGATAGAAGCAGCGCCGCCTGCGCTTACTCCGGTTTGACGCTGGAGATGTCATCGTCGGTATTCATTTTTTTGTCTGGACCGGCGGAGACGATCTCGTATTCACCGCCGCCTTTGCGGGCGGGGCTGTAGTAGGCGAGCGGGATTTTCCATCCGTCCACGAGATCGGATTCGTTGGCCAGTTTGACCCAACGGTTGGGCACGGGGCGGCCGCCGGGTTTTTCCACGAGCGCGCGCAGGCCTTGTTCGGTGCTCGGGACAGTGCCTCCATTCGTTTGGTAGCTGGAGACGGCGGCGGAAAGCTGGCTGATCTTGGCGTCGGTGGCGGCGATCTTGGCGGTGTCGCCGAAGCCTCCCATTCGGCTGAGCACGGCACCCATGAGGATGACGATGATGCCGACGACGAGCATGATTTCGATGAGGGTGAAGCCGGCTGGGGCGGCCGCGCGGCGGATGGGCGACTGGATCTTCATGGTGTTTTTCGGGTGGGGTGGGGGACTATTTGATTTTTCCGAAACTGGAGAAGGATTGGAAGATGGCGGAGATGACGAGGTAAACCATCGCACCGACCATGAGGGCGACGATGACGATGATCACCGGTTGAATGAGCGCCATGATCTTCTGAATTTGTGCGGAAAGCTCGCGGTCGAACCTGCGGGCGGCATGGCGGAGAGCCTGGGGTAGGTCGCCCGTGGACTCGCCAACGGCGACCATGTCCACGAGTTCGGGTGGGAAAACATCGGCTTTCTGAAGGGCGCGGGAAAAGGAGCTGCCATCGGCCACCGACGCGCACGCCGAGTCGAGACGGGAGCGCACGTGCACATTGGCGAACGTGTTGCGGGTCAGCTCGAGCCCGCGCAGGAGGGGCAAACCATTCGAGACGAGGTTGGCGAGGGTTTCGAGAAACTGCACCTGCATCGAAGTGGTGAGCAGATTGCCCACGGCGGGCATGGACATTTTCCATTTGTCCCAGACCGGGCGGTTTTTTTCATCCTGTGTCCATTGCCAGCAGAAATAAACGACACCGCCGATGAGCAGGAGCAGGAACCACCACCATTTTTGCAGGAACTCGCTCGTGCCGAGAATGATCTTCGTGCCGAGCGGCATAGCACCGCCGCTCTCCTTGAGCAGGTCGCCGAGGTCGGGCAAGAGCACGGTGAGGAAAAGCACGGCCACCCCGATGGCGACGGCGACCAGGAAGGCCGGATAGATGAGCGAACTGGCCACTTTGCTGCGCAGCTCGGCGACCTGGGCGAGGAATTTTGCCTGGCGCGAGAGAATGGCGGGCAGCGCACCGGAGGCTTCGCCGGCTACGGCGAGGCTGCAGTAGAGTTCGTCGAAGCTTGGCGAGGCATTCCGCAGGGCGGGACCGAAGTTGCTGCCTTCCATGACGGAATTGCGCAGGCGTTTGCTCACGGCGGCGAGGCGCGGGTTGCCGCCGCGATTGGCCATCGAGCGCAGTGCGGGCTCGAGCGGCAGCCCGGCGTCTAACAAATCGGAGAGTTCTTCGGTGAACAGAATCAAGTCGGCGCGCTTGAGCTTCACCGGTTGCGAATCATCAATTTCCGATTCTTTCTTCGCGGCCACCACAATGGCGGGCGAGGCTTCCGCGATTTCCGTCGGTTGCAATCCGGTGCGCACGAGCCGCCGCAGGGCCATGGATCGGCTCTCGGCTTCAAGAGTGCCGGAAACGGCTCCTCCATCGGCAGCGACGGCTTTGTAGCGGAAGGCGGGCATGGGAAAATCAATCCACTTCGGTCGAGGTGGCGCTTACCACTTCCTCGAGAGTTGTTTCACCGGCAAGGACCTTTTCCCAGCCATATTCGCGCATGGGGCGGAAGCCGTCTTTTTTCGCCTGCACGAAGAGAGCGGAACCGGTGGCGCGCGCGGTGATGAGTTCTTGCAGGGCCTTGGTCACCATGGCGATTTCGTAGATGGCGAGTCGCCCGCGGAAACCGGTGTTGCGGCATTGCTCGCAGCCAACCGGTTCGCAAGCGCGCGGTGTGCCGGTGATTTCCAATCCCGCCTGCGCGGCCTTGGTCGCATCGAGTTTTGTCGGTCGTTTGCACGCCGGGCACAAACGCCGCACAAGACGTTGGGCGAGGAACGCGCGCACCGAAGCGGCCAACAGGAATGGCTCGACGCCCATGTCGGTCAAACGGGAAATGCCGCCGAGCGAGTCGTTCGTGTGCAGGGTGCTGAACACAAGGTGACCGGTTAGCGAGGCGCGGATGGCGATTTCGGCGGTTTCGAGGTCGCGGATTTCCCCGATCATCACGACATTCGGATCGGCCCGCAGGATGCTGCGCAGTCCGTTGGCGAAGGTGAGGTTAATCTCGGGGCGCACGGCGATTTGCATAATGCCATCGAGTTTGTTTTCCACCGGATCCTCGATCGTGACGATGCGGCGGTGAGGGGAATTCAACTCGCTCAGGAATGTGTAAAGACTGGTTGATTTACCGGATCCGGTCGGGCCGGTGATAAGCACGATGCCATTCGATACCTTGAGCAGCCGGCGGATGTTGTCCTCGATGTGCGGTAGCATCATGAGGCGCGAGAGATTGAATCGTTCCTGGTTGAGGAGACGCAGGCTCACGCTTTCGCCTTCGACGGTTGGCACGGTGGCGACCCGCACGTCGATGCTGTTGCCGCCGAGTTGGAGATTGATCCGTCCGTCCTGGGGTAGGCGGCGCTCGGCGATATCGAGGCGCGACATGATTTTCAACCGCGCGATCACCGCCGATTGGAGGCTCTTGATACGTTCGGGCACGGCCACTTCGACGAGTCCGCCGTCGATCCGGTAACGGATGCGCAGGTTTTCCTGCAATGGCTCGACGTGGATATCCGTCGCCCGTTGTTCGAGAGCTTCGCGGATGATCTGGTTGACGAATTTCACCACCGAAGCTTCCTCGTCGTCGCCATCGAGAATCCGTGCTTCATCCTTGATGTCGAGGCCTTCTTCTTCACCGGCTCGACCGGCCAAGATCTCTTCGAAGGTATCGGCACCAACGCCATAGACTTCCTGCAATGCCGCGAGCAATCGGCGGCGGGAAGCGACAACATATTCGACCGCTCCGGAAAACTGACGTGCCACCGTCTGGCGGGCCAGCAGGTCCAGCGGATCATAAACCGCCGCCACCATGCGCCCGTGTTCCTCATCCACCTCCAAGCCGAGCACACGATGCCGCAACGCCACCCGCGCGGGAAGGATTTTCCGGACCAGATCCCGTTCTTCCGTAACGGGAAACTCCACGTGGCGCAGGCCGAGAAGCTTCGCGAGTTCGGCGGCCAGTTTGTCCTCATCAATGCCCTCGTGCTCGAGCACGGCGTCCACCACGGCTTCCGTGCCGGTGGACAAAACATTTGAGAGGGTCTGACGGACATCGTCAGCCACGTCATCGAGCATGGGCTGGGCGGGTGGAGGCATTTGAAATACTTTAACCCTCGATTAGCGTCCGGGAAACGTAAAACCTGTCAAATTTCCGAAACTTCCCCCTGAACGACCACCACCACCTCCCGGGTGTGGGATTGGCGGCGGTGTTCGAAAAGAAAAATCCCCTGCCAAGTGCCCAGCAACATGCGCCCGCCGGAGACCGGGACAACCTCCGAGGTGCGCGTCAAGGCCATGCGGATGTGGCTTGGCATGTCATCCGGTCCTTCCATCGTGTGACGGAACCAAGACGTGTCTTCCGGGACCAAGCGCCGGAAAAACTCCTCCAAATCCCGCCGCGCCGTCGGATCGGCATTTTCCATGATGACGAGGCTCGCGCTCGTGTGCCGGACAAAAACCGTCACCGTGCCCACCGCAATCCCACTCGCACGGACGATCTCCGCCACTTCATCGGTGATTTCCCATGTGCCCTGTCCCCGCGTTTGGACACGAATCCGGCTCAAATGTGTGCTCATGCCGCAAGGTAACCGGGCCCGAAAGCGGGTAAAGCCCGTGAAATGCGCAGTCAGAAGAAAAACGAACGTCGTTTTTGGTTGAGACGGGCTTCGAGGGACGCTAGATGGAAGTGGTGGCGAAAAAATCCCACCCCCCTGCCTGTAGCCCGACAAGGCAACCGGCCTGAAGCCCTGCCCCTCGGGCACGCGGCGCGTTGGATGCTGCGGGATTCCCTGTTTTCCGAGGACCCCGGAAGGCAGCGCCTCCACGTGCGCCTGACCTTTCCCCGAAAACGTCGGCACTCTTGCTGAAAACCTACTGGACCAGCCGGGATTGCAGTCAAGTCCTCAGGATTCGCGTGCGTCCTGAGCCCGGCGCTCGCCTGTCGTGTGTGGGGAGAATCGGAATACGGCGCTTGCCACAACCATTTTGGTTGCGTAGAATCACGGTATGGCATCGATCACCATCAAGAACATTCCGGAAGCGCTGCACTTCGTTTACCGTCGGCGGGCCAAGGCCCATGCCCGCAGCTTGCAGGCGGAGATTCTTCACACCCTTGCCCGCAGTGTGGCCGCGCCAGACGAAACCGGGCAGATGGAGGTGAAAGAGGTGGCAGGCATGCTCAAGCCCAGGCGCAAGGGCGTGACGATCGAACAAATGCGTGAAGGTATCGGACAATCGCTCCGGAAGTCATGGAAATGATCGCGGTCGACACCAATGTGGTCGTCCGCTTTCTCGTCGATGATCATCCTGTTGAAGGAAACCGTGCTCGGAGAGTTTTCGAGGACAATCGGGTGCTCCTTCTGGAAAGTGTCCTTCTCGAAACCGAGTGGGTTTTGCGTGCCGTTTACGATTTTTCCCGCGAGGAAATATCCCGGGCGATTCGAGCACTCATGGCCTTGTCAACGGTTTCCGTGGATGATCGAATGCTGCTCCTGAATGTGCTCGATTCCTATGACGACGGCTTTGATTATGCGGATGCCCTGCATTATGCCCGAAGCGGAGGCCTCGAGCTAATCACCTTCGACTGCAAGTTCCTCAACCGGAGCAAGAAGCGCAACTGGCGGGTCAATGGGCCCTATGCAGACTTACAGCCAGACTCACGCGCGCCATCCACTGTCGTCCCGCACCGACGGAGATGATCCCGGTTTGGGAGCTACCACAATCTTGTGGTAGCCGTGCCCGGAAAGCCAAGGAGAATGCCGCCCCTCAGACCTTCCACTCTCCACCAAAGCGCCACCACGACAAGATTGTCGTGGCTCCGAACGTCCGATGTCGGCGGACATGCCCCCTTTGCCGAATACGAATCTGGAGTCAATTCCCCTCGGCGATTGCCTCCGCCTCCTGCTTGCGAATTTCCCGGAAGGCGGGGGCCAGTTGCGACGGTTCGCCTCTCCCTTCAATATTGATGGCGCCCTTCCATCCGGCCTTGGCCAGCACGCGGAACCATGGACGGAAGTCATCCCCTTTGATTCCAGGATAGCTCCGGCCATCCTTTTCCGCGATTTCCATTTGCACCACCACATCCAGGTTGCGCTTTAGATCCTCGGGAGTGTCGCCCACCGAGGCCATGTGATAAAGGTCGGCGAGTGCCTTCACATGCGGGTGATCGGCTTTGCGGATCAATTCGCCAAGGTGATTGATGTGATTCAAAAAATTGCACTCCTCTTTACGCAATTGTTCAACCACGATGGTCACGCCATGCTTTTCTGCCACCGGGCCGAGTCGTTTCAAAAGCGCCACCATCTGCTCGTCCGCCTGCTCCTTGGTCCAGTCTTTGGGAATTCGCCGTGCGCTCGAGCTGCCGAACACGACGAACTTTCCTCCGGCCTTCGCCAGACGGCGGCAAACAATTTCCGCCCACGCCACTGCTGCATCGTGCTGGGACTCCGGCCCCACCACCGTGTGTTTGCCTTTTTGCAGGAATCCGTTGCACGCCAGCACTTGCAGACCGGCTTCCCGCGCTTTGGCCAGATTTTTTTCGAAAACCTCCTCGGATTGCTCCGGACACAAGAAATCCGCCGTGCTCACGGTGACAAAGTCTGCCCCCGACTCCTTCACCTGCTTCATTGAGTCCGGCTTTGCAGCACAGCCAAGCGAGGAAAAAATTTCTGCCTTCGCCGCAGGTTCGCGGGCCGGCGACATGCCGACGAGGAATAGGAGCATTGCAGCGAGGATGGTTCCGCATTTCATACCCATGAAGAACGTGGCCGGGTATGTGGTCCTTTCGACGGCATTCAACTCGGTTTCGTCCGTCGGGCTCGGCACTTTTGCAGCAAGTTCTCCACCCATTGCCCCGTTATCGTAGCCCATGAACCGGATTTTTCTCCTCCCTGTGGTCGCCGCAACCGCTTTGCTGGCTTCCTGCTCTTCCGAAACCAAACCCCCCGCTCCGGAAACAACCGCGCCCCGGAAAGTTCCGGTGGCCATCGCCCTCTTCAACGGCAAGGACTTCGATGGATGGTCGCACGTGCTCGTCGGGGATGTGGCCATGCAGGATGTCTGGAGCGTGTCCGATGGCGTCATCGTCTGCAAAGGTGAACCCCTCGGTTTCCTCCACACCAAAGAATCCTACCAGGATTACACGCTCACCTTCGAATGGCGATGGGCACCGGGACGCGAGCCAGGCAACAGCGGCGTCCTCCTGCGCATCGCCAGCAAAGCCGAAACCTTCATGCCAAAATGTGTGGAAGCCCAGCTCAAGCACGGTTCCGCCGGCGACATCTGGGCGTTCTACGGCGCCGGCATCAAGAGCGAAGGCGAACGCGCCCGTGAAGTGAAAGCGAACCCGAACCTCGGCGACTTCAAAGGAGTCGCAAAAATCAAAGACGCTGAAAAGCCACCCGGCGAATGGAACCGCTGCGAAATCACCGTTTCCGGCGATACCCTCACCCTCAAGATCAATGGTGAACTCGTGAACGAAGCCTCCGGCCTCGACATCGTTTCGGGGCCCATCGGATTCCAATCCGAAGGCGCCGAAATCCACTTCCGGAACATCGCGCTGCAGAAACTCTGACCCCGCGACCTCACCCACCCCGTGGCATCCACGCAGAGGCGGGTGCGGGCGGGGCGGTTAAGCCACCTCCGTCTTCTTGGCCTTGGCCCGGTAGATCAGATAGCCCAGACCACCGAGAAATATAAGAGGCCCGATATAGAGGAAAAAGACCTCGTCCTCCGAGCCTTCGGGCAGGATCGCGATCTGCGGATCGGCAGGCACGTATTTGACCTTCACCGTGTCGCGGGTGATCGTGCCATTGCTGCCGAGACTCTCGAAGAAAGCCTTGCTGACCTTGAACTCCTTGGTCACCGGCTTGTTTTCCGCCGGATACATCACCGTCACCTTGTAGCTCTTGCTCCTGCGACTGGATCTGGATTCGCCTTCGGTCGGTATCCCGTCAACTTCCACCCCTTCCTTGGCAATACGGTCGAGGATGGATTTTTCCTTGAACCCGGTGATGGTGAAAAAGGGGCCAATGAGCAGGGCGAGAACAGCGATGAGGATCGCCTTTCATATGGAAATCTGGCCCGTCGGAAATTCCTGTCAACTGCGCTGTTAGACTTCTCCCAGAGAGTTGCCCACATATTCGATTCAAGTCATTACAATCCGTGCCCATCCGTGGTTTTCTTGGTCTCTTCAAGGCTAAACATCAGGTGGGAAAGTCTGTTTTCCATGCCGCCCTTCGACTCTCGCTGCGTGCGGCTTGCCACCCCGATTGATTCCTGACCACGGCAATTTGAGTTGCGGCCCGAGCCCCTAGCCATAGGATTGCCAGGATGAATCGTGCCATCCGCATCCTTATCGCCTTGGGGCTCGCAACAAGTGTTGTATCACCGCGCGTCTGCGTCGCTGCAGACGGCAAGGCCGCCGACCCCGCAACCCAGGCAATGGCACGAGTTTACTCCGACGCGCACGTTCACTTCCACATCCGCAGCGCGCAGGATTTCGATCGCATCGCCGAGTGGATGAAATCGGTCAACGTCGATCGCGTCATCAACCACCCGCTTCGACAGAGCCTGCCGCGCGATGACAATGAACGAGCACAAATGCTCGCCAACTACGCCCGATACAAGGGCGTCATCGAGCGCTTCTGCATCATCTACCCGGAGGATGTCGAAACTGTCGAGCAGGCTGTGGCGATCCTCACCCGCGAGAAGGAGGAAGGAGCCATCGGTTTTGGGGAGCATTATGGAACGAAACTCATGTTCGACGACCCACAGAATATGAGGCTCTACGCCGCCTGCGAGAAAGTTGGCCTGCCGGTAATGTTCCACATGGACCGGAACCAGAATCTGGATGAAAAAGGACTGCCGAGGCTGGAGAACGTGCTGAAAGCCTACCCGAAATGTATCCTCATCGCCCATTCGGATTGGTGGAAGAATCTCGGCGACGGCACCTGCGGTCGGCTGCTTGAAACGTATCCGAACCTTTATGCCGACATCTCCTGCACGGTGGTCCGTAGCGCCATCGGCAGGGACAAGAACATGGCACGTGAGTTTTTCATCAAACACGCCGAAAAACTGCTCTTCGGCACCGACAGCGGGTGGTGGTCGTTCAACAAGCCGCCAATGCCGGAATTTTCACTGATCGAGGAACTCAAACTCCCCAAGGACGTCGAGGACAAGATCTGCCGCTTGAACATGGAAAAGCTTTTTCCCGTAAAATCCCCCTAGATTGTGGGAATGCCCAATCCCCTTGAAATCCGCGTGATTTGGCGGCAGGATGCCGATTTATGCTGCCGTCCAACTCTGCGCCGGTTGGGGTCAAAAGCCCCCGGACAACCCCCATTTGCCCGCCTCCGGTCCGGTTTGGACGGGCGTAGCGTGGTCTGCACCTCCCCATTTCCCCGTTGGCTCCTCCGGGGGCCTGCTTTCCAAAGCGAATCCCATGCCGTCGAACAACATTATAAAAGTACTCTTTCTCCTGACCCTAGCTGGCTTTGCCCATGGCGCCCCGATCGAGGTACTCAATCCCTCGGGCGAAATCAACAATGGGGTCGATCGTTCCCCTATATCCGGCGCTGCCGTGATTGGGTGGACTTCCAGTACTACCAATAGTGGTCAGGTGATTAATGATGGCACCGACTACGGGAACGGCGGATGGCGGCTCTCTTTTAAGGACAACCAGTGGATCCGCCAGATGACCGGACACGCCATCCCAACCGGAGCATCTTACTCCCTTCGCTTTGACGCGGCGATGTTTTCCGCGGGCACTCCCGTCGGAGATCTCACCTTGATCGGAGGCAGCGTGCGCAACGGCAATTTCAACGCGGACACATCGACCACCTCTTCCAGACCCTTCAACGACACGCCCGATTGGTATAACCTTGGAAGCGGCTTGCAAACGGCTGAAGCGACCAAAACCGACCTGCCAGTGGACGGCACCCGCAACGCGGTGGTATCGGAAGCCGGAACCAGACTCTTCGCGAATGACACCGGCCACACCCTTGTGACCGGGCAGACCATCCGGGTCACCTACCAGTGGCGCGACGCTTCCAACTGGAACGACGCGACCGATCGGATCGGGGTGACCCTTTTCACGACAAGTGACGACACCATCACCGGCACACGGACCATCATCGAGACCAAATTGTCCGCCGTGTCCGCGGTCGACTCGTCCTACCAGTCCGAAACTAACGACTTCTCTCCCATCCCCGGGTCCGCGAATGGCAAGCGTCTGTTCGTCTACTTCACCGGTGTGGATGGCAATGGCACCACCACGGGCTTTGCCCGGCTTGACAATTTCACTCTCGTGGTGCTTTCAGGCGGCAGCACCCGAGTCATCATCGCCGATCTCTATGTAGACGACAATGGAACGCCTCTGCCGGTAGCGACCAGAACCTACCCATTCAAGACCCCGACCGTCGGGTCCTGGGATCACTACCACCTCGCGGTGCCCGCAGGCGCGCTCGACGCCCACGCGGGGAAGACCATCGGCATTCGTTTTCGATCGCTGGATCTGGGTGCCGGAAGCTTCCAATCCGTGGACAACGTCCGCCTCGACTTTTGGCCTTCCGGATCTCCCGACGGTTCCTTCACCACGAACTGGAACAGCACGCCGAACCAAACGTGGGCGGGACCGGGCTATTGGGCCAACCGATTGCAGGACTGGCAGGTCAGCGGCAACCGGGTCCAATGCATCGAAGACGCCCGCCAGCGTCTCACCTTGCACCGCACCGGCACCTCGATCCGAGGAAATGGCGGGAATTTCACCTTCAGCGTGCGGACAGGCTTGAATACAGGCACCAACAGCGCCGGCTCACGCGCGGGTTTCCTTTTGGGTGCCGCTCCCAATGTGGACTGGCGGGGGGCATTGCTGGTGCACGACGGATTGGGCCGCGATTTCGGTCTTTTCATGGGCATTACGGGAGGAGGGAACCTCGTCATCGAGGATTACTCGACCGGCGCCGTGACCGCGCTCGCCTCCGGGGCCGCCACCGGGGGATTCGCGGCCAACACCCGGCTCAATCTTGCCGCCACTTACAACAGCGGACCGGGCACCTACACGCTCACGCTCACCGCCTTTAATAGTTCAAACACGCAAATCGGCTCGATCAATACCTCGATCCCCTCCGACCGGGTGCTGGGATCATTCGGCCTGCTCAGCAACTTTGGAACCACCGCGGCCACCCACTGGTTTGATGATTTCACCGGCAGCGGCAACGCCCTGCATCCCGAGACCGATCGCCACCTCGCCATCCTCGGTGCAATGCACACGCTGTCGAAGGGCAAACTCAAGCTCACCGCACAACTCTCGCCGCTGAGCCTGGCCTCAAACCCGACGGTCGCACTGGATACCTGGAACGGCGCGTCGTGGAGCCAAATCGCCACCGCGCCGGCGGACAACACCGACAACCTTTCTTCTTACACCGCCACCTTCGTCCTTTCCGGATGGAACGATACCGTGGACAAAGACTACCGGCTCCGCATCAATATCGGAGGCACCGACTACTCTTGGACCGGCACCATTCGCCGTGATCCGATTGATAAGGAAGAACTCGTCATCGCGATGACTACCTGCCAACGCATCAATGACGGCAACATGCAGAACGATGGCTTCGACTGGTCGCCAGTAATGCTCTGGCAGCCGCATGTCATGTCCTTCAGCCACATCGCGAAACACGAACCGGATGTTCTTCTAGCCCATGGAGACCAGATCTACGAGGGCCAGCCTACCGGGGAAGACAACTCGAATGCGGTCAATCGCCAACTCGACTACCTTTACAAATGGAACCTGTGGGTCCTTCAGGCTAGGGAACTCTCCCGCAACATTCCAACCGTAGCCCTCCCCGATGACCACGATGTTTTCCAAGGTAATCTATGGGGCGAAGGAGGAATCAGCACTGAATCCGAGAACACAGGAGGCTATACCCCTCCGGCGAATTGGGTGAGAATGATCGAGCGAACCCAGACATCAAATCTGCCCGATCCCGATCCCTACAACGCCGTCCAGCCGCCGCCCACCATTGCACAGGGAATCAAGGTTTACTTCACAGGAATGACCTACGGAAGACTCGGCTTTGCCATTCTCGAGGACAGGAAATTCAAGACAGGCCCCTCAAGCCCGCCTGCAACTGAGGATCAGCATCTGCTGGGCGAGCGACAGCACGACTTCCTTCGTGAATGGAACAAGGACTGGGGTGGCCAAGATGTAAAGTTAATGGTCTCCCAATCACCTCTCGCCTGTGTGCGCACTCATTCGAGTGCAAATTACACTTTCTCGGTGAATGATCAGGATTCTCATGGCTGGCCGGCTCACCGCCGAAAGGAAGCTTGGCGCCTGCTTCGTGTTAGCCGGATGTTCCAACTGGCAGGTGATCAGCACGTCGCCACCCTCGTTCACCACGGCGCAGATGCGGCTGGCGATGCAGGCATCTCATTTGCAGCACCCGCAATGGCGAACTTTTTCCCGCGCAGCTTTGATCCTTTGAATGGAGTCACTGGCACCACGAACACGATTAGTCCTTACAAGGGGGATTATTTTTTCAACGGAGTCGGTAATCTTCCTGTTGGTAACAACGTTCCCAATCTGAACTCAAGCTTCCCAGGGCATATTAGGATCTATGGCGTAGCGAACTCGCTACAATACTACCAGCGGACCTCAGGCATCAACCCGACCAATTATCACGATCGCGGGGCCGGTTATGGCATCACCCGTGTCAACCGCATCACCCGCGAGATCACCTTCGAATGCTGGCCGATCCACGCCGACCCCGAATACCCCAGCACCGGATCACAGTTCGGCGATTGGCCGCAAACCTTCCGCCAAACCGACAACGACGGCCGTGTTCGGACCGGGTATTTGCCCTTGATCGACACCCACTGGAGACCCAATCCGGTGGTGCGTGTCTTTAACGAATCCACCGGCGAACTGGTGAATTCCATGCGCATTCGCGGCACCCGTTATCGCCCGCCGGTTTACAGCAACACCGGGACCTACCGCGTCGAAATCGCCTATGATGACGAGACAATTTCCGAGACCCGGAACGGGCAGACGGCAAGCCCGTCCGGCAGCGCGTCCATCCGCTCGTTCCGGGCCGTCCAGCCCAGCATCCTCTCCGGTGCCTCGACTCTGCTTGAATGGGATGTCGCCTCGCCGACGACGCTTTCGATCAATCAGGGAATCGGCAACGTGCTGGCATCCACCGTTGATGGCATCGGCTATCTGGAAGTGGCTCCCACCGCCGACACCACCTACTCTCTCACGCTCAACGGCTCCATCGTGGCCCAAACCACCATCCGCGTCTTTCCCGGACGTTCATCGTGGAATTCCACTCATTTCACAACCGCCGAGCTGGCGAATCCTTCCATCTCCGGAGGTAACGCCGATCCCGACCTTGATGGTTATACCAATGATCAGGAATTCCAGTTCCAAACCAATCCCCGTAATGGCTCGTCGCGTCCATATCTCCAGGGAGTGGCGCAGGTTTCCAACGGTCAAGTCGTGATCGATTTCGAATGTTCGAGCCCCGTGGGCCAGAGTATCCCGCATTTGCTCGTGGAGGCCTGCTCCGACCTGAACGATTGGAACCCGCTGCCTTCCAATAGCTATGTTGAAACCGGCCGCCAGAACAACCCCGCGTTAGGCACCACCCGCGTTTCGATCCGCGTCACCGAACCGCTCTCGCCATCGTCACCGAAAAAGTTCTATCGGGCAGGGTGGGTGATCCAGCCTTGATTCGCATAGCGCACACTCGTTCTACAGTGGTTTGATCGCGGCCAAGAAAGACGTGATGCGCAGATGCGTCCTTATGGTCTATCGGATCCCATGGATGAGTTGGTCGAAGATCACCTTGTCCCACTGGATATCATTCCGGCGGTTTTCGGGCAGTGGCCAGAAGCGGTTGAACTCCGAATTGGCCCGTGCCTTTTCCATGATGGCCGTGATGGCCGACACCACATCCGGATGTTGATCTGCAATATTGCGGGCCTCGCCGATATCCGCCTTGAGGTCGTAGAGTTCGATCGGCTCTTTGGTGCCGCCGAAGCGGACGCCTTTCCAAGAGCCCATGCGGACCGCCTGTTGTTTGCCCATGTTGAATTCCCAATAAAGATATTCGCGGGCCTGCTGTTTCTCCGGTTGGCCTAACAGGGTGGGCACCAACGATATCCCATCGGTGTGTGCTGGCCGCTCAGCGCCGGCCACTTCCGCCAACGTCGCCATGACATCCCATCCCGCGGCCGGTAGGCCGGTGGTTTGGGCGGCTGGGATCCGGCCGGGCCAGCGGGCGAGCATGGGCACGCGGATACCGCCCTCATAAAGGAAACGCTTTTTGCCTTTTAATGGTCCGGTTGCTTGAAACCTATCCGTGTGTCTGTAGTAGCTGTTTTCATCCCCGTTGTCGCTGGTGAAGAGAATGATGGTCTTTTCGTCAATGCCCTAGTTTTTCAGTTCCTGAATAATGCGCCCGACATGCGAGTCGAGGCGAGTGAGCGCGGCTGCGCAGAGTTTTTCAAGATGAGTCCAATCGCGCTCCGCGTAAGGTCCGATGTCGGGCACCTGCATTTGGTCTCCATCGGCTGGTGAACGACCATGCGGAATCTGGGTCGGGAAATAGACGAAGAAGGGCGTGTCTTTGTTGCGCTTGATGAAATCCAGCATTTCCCCAAGGAACAAATCCTGCGAATAGACTCCCTTGTTTCCTAGTATCCCTGGACGGCGGATGTCCTCGGGGCGGTTCTCCTCAAATGTGATCTTCTCATCGTTCTTCCACAACTCGAGGGGATAAAACTGAAAGGCCTCACCGGTGCCCTTGAAGCCGAACCATTCATCCCATCCATGTTCGGTCATCTTGCCTTTTGGAAGAGGAATGCCGGCTTCCAGTTTGCCGAATTGGGCGGTCTTGTAACCGGCCTGTTTCATCACTTGTCCAAGAGTCGGAAGTTTTGGTGGCCAGAGCTCGGCGGGATAACCCTTCATATGGCCCGCATAGTCCGGAAGATGTGGTGGCATGTTGTCGCGGATCGGCGCATGACCGGGGTGCATCCCCATCAGCATGCCAACCCGTGACGGCACGCAGACCGTATTGGCCGAATAGAAGTCGGTGAAACGAATTCCAGCGGCGGCCATCTTGTCGATTTCCGGCGTTTGGATGAGCTTCTGTCCGTAACAACCCAAGCCCGCGTAGCCGAGATCATCGGCCATGATGAGGATGATGTTGGGTTTGTCAGCCGGGTTCCCGGCGGCCTTGAGTGCGGCTGTCGGCACGAGAAACAGGGCGGCGAGAACAAGTCGGGAGAAACGTGGCAGGCGGATTATGTGAAAAAGCATTTTGCGGTTCCTCATAGCCTCCACAAGCGCGGCGGCTTGAAATTCGACGGTTCGTTTTCGGCCCCGGGCAACATGCACAGTAGGCGCTGACGCAAATCCATGGCAATTCAATTGCGGCAGGGCTTCGCAGGGAGCGGACGAGAACCCGAAACGCAACCGTCCTACACCATCCTGCTTTTGTCGCAGACTTGCTAGAGTTTCTTGAGGCGGATGTTTTTGAACTGCGCCTTCATTGGTGGGCCGGGGTGCATTTGCAATGCGATATGACCGCGGGATTGCTCCCCGGTGATCCGGTGGTCGGTGATTTGGCAGACCATGACATCATTCAAGTAAAGAGAGATGGATTGTCCTTGGCAGATGATTCGGTAGGTATTCCATACGCCGGACTTGTAGTTTTTGAGTAGGGCTGCCGGATCTCCCAACGGTTCGACGGTCTTCTTCCCGTCGGCCGTGATGGTGGTTTTTTGTCCGCGTTCGGAGATAAGGCCGTGCTGGTGGTGATAGACAAATCCCATTAGGGAACCATCTCCGGTCATATCCGCCTGATAACCGAAAGTGTCCCAATCGGGCTTTTCCTGGGAGCGGATTTGGATGCCGGAGTTGGCTTGGTCGCTTATCCGGAAATCAATCACTAGCTCGAAATCGGAGGGCTGGCCGCCGCGCCAGAAAAGATAGTTCGGCTTGAGACACGGTTTTTCCGGCGTGCTTTCGGAGGTCAATGCCCCGTCCTCGACCCGCCACCAACCGGGTTTGCCTTCCCATCCGGTCAGGTCCTTGCCGTTGAAGAGATCGACGGGCTCTTCCGCGGCGAGGTGCGCGGATGCGGTCACGAGAAGAAGAGGAAGAAAGAAAGCTTTCATGGCGGGCGCTCAGAAAGTGAAGGGAGCGCGCATGTCGCGCTTGGCGAGGCTATTGGCCTCCGGATCGTTGATGAATTCCATCTTGGAAAGATCCAATTTGAGGTCGCGTCCTAGCTTGTTACAGATGTCGGCGGCTAGGCAGATGGCCATCGAACGGAGCACCATGTCGGGATTCCCGACGGTTGTGCTACGTGTGCGAACGCAATTCAGGAAATCCCGCACATGGTCCATGGGGCGTTGGGTCCGCTCCGTATATTCGCTCAAGATTTTCCTGTAATCCTTCAGTAGTTCGGGAGAAGAGACATCGGGCTTGGCGTAACCATCGGCCGCACCGACCCAGCCTTTCTCGCCGACGAAGCGTTCGCCACACGCTCCAGTCCAGTATTCACATGGATCCCAGACACTTCCTTCTTTCCGGTAGAGAAGTAACTCCAGCCCGGTGGAAAGCTTGGTGACCATCGAGACGGTTGGCCCGGCGAACTTGAATTCGATGGAGTTTATCTTTTCCGCATCCAGAGCGGCGAGCACTTGGGCCACGGTATGCGAGCCCCATTGGGCGATATCGGTGGCCATGCACTCGAAGTTATACCACTCGCCCGTAACATACTGGCCGTTGTAGGGCCTATCCGGAACGGGCCCGAGCCATTGATCCCAATCCAAATCGGTTTTCGGCAGCATGGTTTCGGCAGGCAGGTTGTCTACTCGATACCCGCCACGCCAGCGGCAATCCGCATACGCGGCCTGCAGCTTGCCCAAATGACCCAAGCGGGCCATCTCGATCGCGAATACATGGTGTGACTCGCTCAGCCGCTGGGCACCGGTTTGGAAGACCCGCTTTTGGTCGCGGGCGGTTTCGACGAGTTTCCGACCTTGCTCCATGCTAAGACAGGAGGGCTTTTCGCAATACACATCTTTGCCGGCACGCATGGCCAGCACCGAGGCCAAGGCATGCCAACGGTCGCCCGTGGCGATCAAGACGGCTTCCACATCGGAGCGTTCGCTCAGAAGCTGCAGCATGTCGGTGTAAAGGGCGCAGTCGGTATTGCCATTGCGGGCATCCACTGCGCTTTTGCCGGCATCACGTTGGCTTTTTCTCACATCGCAGATGGCGACAAATTGAACGTCTTGGTGGCCAAGAAACCGACTCAGGTCGCGTGAGCCTTGGCCTCCGATGCCGATTCCTCCCATCACGATCCGATTGCTCGGGGCGACTGTCCCATCTCTCCCAAGAGCGGAGGCGGGAACAAAATAGGGCAAGGCCACGGCGCTGGCGGCCATGGCTCCCTTGGTTAAAAACTTGCGCCGGGAGTTTCCGGGTGTGGTCACAGGCTGGGTGGATGGTGGGATTACTGGCTTCATGAGTGGATGGGCCCGAATTCGTGGCGGCCCACAGAGCTACATCCGACCTGATGGTATTCTTTCACAATTGTCGCCTTCACAAGGTGCGCTTGCCCAATCGAAACACCACGTTCATTCCGTCCATTCAATCCTTTGGAACTCATCCCGCGACGAACAAATGGTCCTACGTTCTGTGTGACGGCTTGTGGTCGAACTTCCGGCCTCAAGTGCTTCGCAAGATTTCCAGAGGCGGGTGATTGGAAACACCGCGGCTGAGGGCGAGGCCGCCGAGGATGGAGACGGACATGGTCGTGACGAAGGCGGCGGCAAGGGTGGCCGCATCGGGGTAAGGCGGGGAGTCGAAGACGAAGATGGCGAGGGCGGCGTTGGCGGCGACGGCGAGTCCGGCTCCGGTAAGGGCGGAGAGGAAACCGAGGGCGGCGTATTCGATGGTGAGGATGGCCCGCACTTGTCGGCTGGAGGCCCCGAGGGTGCGCAGGAGCACACTTTCGCGCAGGCGGATATCCCGGCCGTTGAGCAGCGTGCCGATGAGAATAGGCAAGGCCGCAACCAATGTGCATCCCGCGAGAATGGAAACGATAAGGGAAATCTTTTCGATGATATCCCGCACGGTTTCGAGGATGCGGGTGAGATCGATGGCCGAGACATTGGCGAATTCCGAGGCCAGTGCGCGTTGGAGTCGGCCGGAAGCCGCAGGGTCGGGTGTGCGGGTGGTGACCACATGAAATCCGGGCGCGTTTTCCAACACACCGGGAGGAAAGACCATGAAGAAGTTCAAGTTGAAACGCGACCAATCGACTTTGCGCAGGCTGGTGACGCGCGCATCGACAGGCACACCCTGGACATCGAGCTTGATGGAATCGCCGACGGCCACTTTGAGATCGGCGGCGATGCCTTCTTCGAGAGAAAGCGGCACCGGTTCGTCGGGATTCGCAATGCGGGAGGAGAATTCGCCCGCGATGACTTGTTCGGTCTCGTTGAGATAGTCGCGATAGGTGGAGCGGAATTCGCGGCGGGCAATCCATTTCGGCACCCCGGGCGACTTGGCCACCGGTTTGCCGCGGATCGATTCGATCCTCATGGTGACCATGGGCGCGCTTTCCAGCACCGGCAGCGATTCACGTTCGATCAATTTCCTCACGCCCTCGAGTTGATCCGGTTGCACATCGACCAGATAGAGGTTCGGACTCTTGCCGGATTCGGTCAGGCTGAGCCGCTGGCGCAGGAGTTGTCCGGAAAAGAGGATGGTCAGCAAGAGAAAGGTGCCCAGTCCCAGCGAAAGCAGGAAGATGGAAGTCTGGTTGCCGGGTCGATGAAGGTTGGAAATCCCTTGCCGCAGGAGATACGGCCAAGCGGGGCTCACGGCACGACGTGTCAGTGCCATCAAGGTGCGGGCCACGGCAAAGACGATGGCGAATGCGGCGGCCAGTCCTCCGACCATGGCGAGGGTGCGACGGGTATCCGGATCATTGCCGAGCGCCACCACCACTAACAAACCGGCCAGCGCCAGATAAACCGGCAGGGTGCGCAGGGCGGCTCCCGGCAAATCGACCGATGATCGCAAGGTCGCAGCCGGGGAAACCTGCCGAATTTTTAACAAGGGAATCACAGCGAATCCGCAACAGACGGCGAAGCCCGCCATGGCCGCGCGTCCGACCACCATCCACTCCGGTTTTGCCTCGACCGAGAGGGGCAAGCTATCACGGAAGGCGGTCAGCACCGCTAGCTGGATGCCGATGCCGATGGCTGCACCGAGAAGCGTGCCGAGGAATCCCATGGCGGCAGTCTGCGCGAAATAAACGGCCGCGGCCAAATGGCGGGGCGCGCCAAGACAAAGCAAGATGGCGATGGTCGGGATCCGGCGGGTGACATGGGAATGCACGGCGGTGGCCACACCGAGCGCGCCCAGCGCGAGCGAAGAAAAAGCAAGGATGCCGAGGAAGCGTTGGAAACGATCGAGGGCATTCCCGATGTTCTCCCGTCGATCATCCGGTGTTTCCAGTCGCCATGGTCGATCCGGGAAATCGCGGCGAACGTTTTCCTTCAACTCGCGGGGTGGTGGTCCGGCGGGGATTTCCAGATGCAGCAGATGGGTGACCATGCTGTTGCCGCCAACGAGTCCGGTTTTTTCGATGTCGGAAAGGCGCGCGTAAGCCGCCGGAGCGAAGCCGCTGAACCGGCTGGCTTGCGGCGCGGCCTTGGTGATGGCGCCGAGGATCTTCAACCGCACGCCACCGACTTCAACCTCATCGCCCGGGCGCGCGCCGAATTGATCCAACAAAGCCGGCTCTAACAAAACCCCCGGTTCATCCGCAAGTTTTTGCCAAGCATCCGCGGGATCGGTTTCGATTTTTCCATAGAATGGATATTGCCCCTCAATGGCCCGCACTTGAACCAGACGTGCGCCGTCACCGGGAAAAATCATCATCGACGGAAAAGAGATCTCGCGGCTTGAGCGCTGCGCCCGTTTGGTAAGTCCCGCCATGTCCACGGCATCCAATGCCTTGTTTGATGAAACCTGGAGGTCGGAGCCAAGCAGTTCCTTGGCCTGGTTCGCCACGCCGACTTCCACACTCGCTTTGAGCGAATGAATCGCCACCAGTGCCGCGGTGCCGGACACGATGGCCAGCGAAAAGACGAGCAGTCGGGTCCGCTGGGTGCGGCTGTCCCGCCATGCCATCCGCCAAGTCCAGGGATGAAACAAAGCGGTAACGAGGCCACCGGGTAATGGACGCGGCTCAGACACCGTGGTTTTCCTCCTCCCCGACAATCGTTCCACCACCCATCTTCACCACCCGCCGGGCCCGGGCGGCCAGTGCCGGGTCGTGAGTGACCAACACAAGGGCCGTGCCCGCCTCCCGGTTCAAGCGGAGCAACATTTCCACGATCGGTCCGCTGGTTTCGGCATCGAGATTTCCGGTGGGCTCATCGGCGAAAAGAATCTTCGGAAGATGGATAAACGCACGCGCCAGAGCGACCCGTTGTTGCTCGCCGCCGGAGAGTTGGACCGGATAATGGCCTAGACGTTCCCCGAGTCCGACTTCGGCCAGCAGGGCCTCGGCATCTTTCCGTCGACCGGTCTCGCCGCGCAGTTCGAGCGGCACGAGCACGTTCTCCACCGCGGTGAGCGTGGGGATGAGTTGGAAGTTCTGAAAGACAAATCCGACCAAGCGGTTCCGCAGGGCAGCCCGCGCGTCCTCATCGAGTTCTTCCATGGCTTGACCGGCCAGTTTCACGGAACCGGAGGTTGCGTCGTCCAGGCCGGCGCAAAGCCCGAGCAACGTCGTCTTGCCACTGCCGGAGGGGCCGATGATCGCGCAGGTATCCCCCTCGGCGAGGGTAAAGTGGATGTCGCGCAGCACCGTGAGTTCGTGATCGACCGTGCGATGGATCTTTTTCAGTCCGTGGACTTCGAGGATGGGCGGGTTGACAGCCGAAACGGCGGAATTTACTCTGGTCGATGGCATGGTTCAAATTGCTGGCGTTTGCGCTAACGGCAAGTATTACGTTTATCGGAACATCCCCAGCGCAATCCCTTGCAGCGGATGGCGGGAAATCGCGCGTCGTGATCCTCGGTGATAGTATCACGGCCGGGCATGGATTGGATCGCTCGGAAGCTTATCCCGCGCTTGTGCAGGGCAAATTCGACCAGGCGGGTGTGGCCCGGGAGGTCGTCAATGCCGGGGTCAGCGGCGACACCACGGCCGGAGGACTCCGGCGCATCGACTGGGCCCTTGGTGCCAAAGGCGCCGACGTTTTGGTCATCGCTCTCGGGGGCAATGACGGTCTGCGCGGCATTTCCCCCGCCGAAACGGAAAAGAACCTCATTGGTATCGTCGCGAAGGCGCGGAAGAAAAATCCCGCCATGAAAATTTTCATCGCCGGAATGCGCATGCCCGACAATATGGGTCCGGAATACACCGAGGCCTTCCAGGGGCTCTTTGCCAGAGTCTCGGCTGCGGAGAAGACCGAGCTCATCCTGTTTTTGCTCGAAGGCGTTGGCGGTGACGACAAACTCAATCAGGAAGATCGGATCCATCCGAATGCCGAAGGACAACGCAAGATCGCGGAGACGGTCTGGACCGCACTCAATCCAGCGAAACCTTGAATGGCCACCAGCCAAAGCAGGGCCGTAAACATGTAGCGGCGGTCTGTGACCGTCGCATTTGTTTATAGCGTGGAGCATCGTTCGGGGAAAATCTACCGGCGGTCATGGACACGCCGCAACAAAACTGGAGGCTCTCTTGCAAGGGCGGCGGTGCGCGGGCAAGTGCTAAAGCGGACTCACGGCATCCCCGATCGCCGGAGGATTAGCGGTTAGGATGCTCAACCATGCCTCGGCGCGGTGGTGTGGGTTGTCCACGCCGCTTGCTTCTGTTCGAAGTATTTCAACGACCATTCGCTCGGGAAGAGAGCGACGAGGTGGCCGTATTGGTCGAGGGCGCGGTTGGCTCCGGGCGGGAGGTCGAGGGTCTCGCCTTGCGGGTCGTCCGCCGGCGGGGTGAGCCAGCGCACGAGTTCCCAGGGCGCGGATTCGACCCGGCAATCGGCGGCGTATTCGGTCTCGAGACGATAACGGAGCACGTCGAATTGGAGCGGGCCGACCGCTCCGAGCAAGGGCACGCGCTGGGCCGTGCCATGCACATCGAAGCTCTGCGCCACGCCTTCCTTGAGAAGCTGGTCCAGCCCTTCGCGGAATCGTTTGAACTTGGCCGTGCTCGGGTTGTGCAAGTAGACAAAACACTCCGGCGGGAAAGCCGGGATCTCGTCGAAAAGGACTCCACTCTTCTCGGTTATCGTGTCGCCGATGCGCAGATCGTGGTTGCCGACGATGCCGACCACGTCACCGGCGTAGGCTTCATCGACCGTCTCGCGGTCCTGGGCGAACAAACGCTGGGAATTCGAGAGACGGAGTTGTTTTCCTCCGCGGGGGTGGCCGACGACCATGTCACGTTTGAACTTGCCGGAGACCACGCGGATGAAGGCGACATGGTCCCGGTGTTTCGGGTTCATATTCGCCTGGATCTTGAAGACGAAACCGGAAAACTCCGGATCTTCCGGCTCGATGGGCTCGCCAAGACTCGGACGTCCCGACGGACCGGGCGACAATTCGAGGAATCTTTCTAACAGAAGCTGGACACCAAAGTTGTTCATCGCGCTACCGAAAAACACCGGCGTGAGCCGACCGGCCCGCACTTCCGCGAGATCAAATTCGGCACCCGCGCCCGCGAGCAAATCCAGTTCGTCCACCACTTGTTTGTAGATGAATTCGGGAATCGTCTCCGCGACTTTCGGATCGGAGATATCGCGCACGTCCACCGGGGCCCGGTAGGCTCCGCGGGGAGTCTTTTCAAAGAGATGGACCTTGCGGTGCTCGCGGTCGTAGATCCCCTTGAAGTCCGGTCCGCTACCCAGCGGCCAATTGAGCGGGAAAGCATGGATGCCCAGCACTTCCTCGAGTTCATCGAGCAAGGACAGAGGCGGGCGGGCCGGGCGGTCCAGCTTGTTCATGAAGGTGAAAATCGGCACCCCGCGCTGACGGCAGACCTCGAAGAGCTTCCGCGTCTGGGTTTCGATACCCTTGCTGGCGTCGATAACCATCACCGCCGCATCCACCGCCGTGAGCACGCGGTAGGTATCTTCGGAGAAATCCTTGTGGCCGGGGGTGTCGAGCAGGTTCACTACCTTGCCATCGTATTCGAATTGGAGGACCGTCGAGGTCACCGAGATGCCGC
Organism: Verrucomicrobiales bacterium; assembly: GCA_046075565.1. GTDB lineage: Bacteria > Verrucomicrobiota > Verrucomicrobiia > Verrucomicrobiales > SLCJ01 > JBJTQJ01. Next base: position 33,178 of record JBJTQJ010000038.1, read on the forward strand.
GTTGTTTCTCCAGTTCCATCCAGTCGCTGGTGGTGGACCGCTGGTCCTTGCGGGCGGTTACGCTCCCGGCCAGATGCACCGCGCCCCCATAGAGCAGCAGCTTTTCCGTCAGCGTCGTTTTCCCGGCGTCCGGGTGGGAAATGATGGCGAACGTGCGCCGGCGCTGGATTTCTTGCTCAATCATCGGGGATGACACTTAAGGGCAGGGGATCGGCGGGCGCAAGAGGCGGTCGAACATCCCAAATGACCCGGATTTTCCACTCGGACAAAAAAAACGATATTTCAAACAAATTTTGTCCAATTCGACGCTTGCCACCCGGGCGGAAAAGCCCCATAAGGACCTTCATGAAAATATCCACCTGCCTCCGTCGGGCTGGTGCCGCGCTCGCGGCCCTGGCTGCCACCCTCGTACTTCCTTCCTGCTTCGAAGCATACAACACCGTCAAAGTGAGCAAAGACGGTTCCGGCACGGTGGAGAATAAAATCGTCATGAGCGCCGAGATGGCCGGCATGATGAACGCCGCCGCCGCCCAGGAAGGTGGTGATGCCCCGAAAAACCCGCTTCTTGACGAGGAGAAACTCAAGGCCGAAGCCACGAAAATGGGCGAAGGCGTTGAATTCGTGAGCGCCAAGGAACTGAAGTTTGATGACGGCCGCATGGGTGTGGTCGCCACCTACAAGTTCGCCGATGTCACCAAAATCACCGTTAGCCCCGGCTCCGGCGGACCCGGCGACGAAGGCGGCGAGGAACCAGTGAACAAGGATAAACAAATCCAGTTCGGTTTCGCCAAAGATGACAAGCCCGTGTTGACGGTCAAGATGCCCAAGAAGGACGCCAAGAAGGAAGAAGCCGGTGAACCCGCTGATGCTGGTGAGCCCGCCGAAGCCGGCGAAGACGCTGATGCTGGTGAGCCCGCCGAAGCCGGCGAAGACGCCCAAGCCATGGCCATGATGACCCAGATGTTCCAAGGCATGAAGATCGGCATGACCGTCGAAGTGGACGGCAAAGTCTCCGAGAGCACCGCCACCAACATCAAGGACAGCACCGTCACCCTGATGGAAATCGACTTCGGCAAAATGATGGCCAACCCCGACTTCGCGAAGAAGATGAAGAGCCCCGACCAAATGGAAGACTTCGCCAAGTTCGCTGAAATGGCCAAGGAATTCGGTGCCACCATCGAACCCAAGGACGAAATCTCCGTCACCTTCGAATAAGACGATTTCCCGGACCGGATCCATTTCCGGCCGTCAAGATTTCCCCGGTTCCGCACCCGCGGAGCCGGGGTTTTTTGTTATCTGGTCGCCAAGCCCCGTGCAGTTGAAGCTTCGGGATCATTCCTCTTCCACGCGGAAGAAGGCTTTGGGGGAGGCGGAGACGGGAGGCGGGAAGGTGAAAGTCTGGTAAGTGCTGTCGCCTTGCGCGGAGATTCCACTGGCAACATTGATGGGGAATCCCTGGAGATCCAGTGAGGCGCGGATTCGGTAGCTCTTACCGGGAGTCGAGGCCCATTTGAAGGCGGCACCGCCCGGGTTCCATTGCACATTGCGCATCTGCAAGCCGGGTGGGGGAGCAGGGGAGAAGATGCCATAGATGTCGCAGTCGTAATTGAGGTAGGTGGTATATCTTCCTCGGAACCAGATCACCGCTTCGGATCGGCCGTGGTCTTCCGGCACAAATGGACGCATGTTGCTGGCATCCGAGCTGGAGGTGATCGCCTCCCATGCCCAGGTATTGCCCCCATCGGAGGTCACGCCGCGGTAGATCTCATAGATCTCGTTGTTAGGGTTCAATGCGGGCGAGAGCGTCGAGAGGTCGAAGGGATTCGCGGCGTTGCTGGACAAGTAGATCACGTTCGGGTTTTCCGGATCAATGCACATTCCGCCCCCGTAGTCGTCCTCTGAGGAGTAAAGTCCCCGGCCCGCGTTGGCGATGAATTTCCTCCGCCACTGGCTGCCGTCCCAACGGGCGTAGTAGTAATAGATGCGGTCGTTCTTGAAGTCGGTCGCAGGGCCGGCGACTCCATCGTCCTGCACTTGGAAAACGCACACCGGCTTGCCATCAGGCTGGTATTGAATATCCCACGTCCATGCCCGCCCGAATGGAATCCATTCGTCGGGACCCTCGCCCGCACCCCAGGCTGCGGTAGTGTAGGGGTAAACCACGGTGCCACGCTCGCCGCTGCTGTGCTCGAGCGGTAAATTGGAGAAGCTCTTGATGTTAGAGCCGTCCGATTTGCGAAAACTCCCGCCTTGATAGAAAAGGTGGTAGATCGAGTTGTTCTCATTGCGCGGATGGCCGTCGGTGTAAATGAGATCGATGCGGTCGAAATGATTCGTGGCATACCTCGGGTAAGGCCGCACGCTGCCGGTTCCGATTTTGATAAAATGGACCGGAGTGTCCCAGGTTTGACCTAGGTTGGTCGAGATGTGGATGGTTGGATTGAAGTTGATGTTGCGGGAGAAATTGTAGATTTTGTCCGACTCCGCCGAGAGGCGAAAGGTATTCGAATAAGTGTTCTTCGGGGTGCCAAGAGATCTGGTCACCTCGGGACCCCAGTCCGACAAACTGGTGGGATTGCCGTTCAGGCTGGTGCGGTGAAAGAAGACGGAGTCCAGATTGTGGCGGGAGTAAACGGAAAGGATTTTCCCATCAGGGAGAACGGTGACATTTGGCACGTCATGGTCATCCTTGCTCGGATTGGTGGCGGTGCTGAAACGGAATTCGCGAGCGGTGGCGGTTTCGAAATCGTAACGGGTCATCGCCATCGAGTTTGCCTGCCCCTTCACATAGCCAACATAAAGGTCGCCATTGACGAAACGCGCGGTGTGGTCGCTAAACCATGACCAGGCACCATCGGCCTGGATAAGGATAGGGTCGCCCGCGAATCCGGTGGAAAAAGTCCACTGTCCGGGGGTTGTGCCGGCAAATGGATTCGGAACCGTCGCCGTGTCCTCGATGCTATTCGCACCGATGACCACCCCATAATTGGTGTTTGGCTCGAGGTCCGCGAGAGGGTTCAGGATCAAATTGTTGCCCGAGACCACAGCCTGCGCGGGTGAGGGGAGATGGATCGTGAAAGTGCCGGTGCCGTCTGATGTGTCGACGAAAGTGATCGTGCCTCCGGGCTTGATGGCGATGTTCTTGCTGAAGGTCGCTACCAGGCTGGTCGCGGGAGAGACCGAGGAAGCTCCCCGGGGCCGAACGCTCACGAGGACCGGCTGGGTCGTGTCAATCGGCGCGGCCAAGACGGCGATTTCCGCAGCGCTGAGCGCGTGATCATAAATCCGGTAGTCATCAATCATGCCAATGAGCTGGGTCACGTCATTTGAACCGGTGTAGCGCGCGAAAAGCCGCTGGGTTCCACCCAGATTCGGGATATTGGCGATGGCACGTTTGGTTTGCAGGCCTGTCGAGCCGGGATCCACATCCTGGGCCGAGCCGTTGAGATAGATGGTAACACTATCCATTCCCGGGCCAAGTCCGTCATTTTCGAATACCCAAGCGAGATGAACCCACTGGCCGGTGGTCCACGTCGTGTTGCTCGCGCTGCTGTTCTTCCAGGCGGTGCCGTCGTAAGCTCCGAGTCCAGAGCCGGCGCCTCCATCGTCTGGATCCTGATTGCTTGACGAGCCCAGCGAGGGAATCAGGCGGTTTGACACGCCTTGATCATACCAGTAACCCGAAGTGTCCGTGCCTTTATACCAACCCGCGAAGGTGTAACTTCCCGAAGTGGACGAAATTGCCACCGACCCAAAGGCCGTCTCGTTCCCGGTGCCCGTCATGCTCAACACACCGCCCCGTTGGGGGTCGGTGACAAATGAACCGCCGGTAATCGTTGCATTTGTCGTTCCGCCCGCCGCCGCCGAGTCGGTGGCAGTGTTTCCGGTGTTGCCGTCGAACGTGTAATGAACGAGCAATCCCGCGGGCGATGCGGTTTTGAAAACCACGACGGCTGCTAAAAGCGCTAGCAAAGCGGTTTTCATGGAGTGATTCGCGTCAACGTTCAGCGGCCAATCGCCCCGGTGAGCGGCCTTTCTTTCTAGATCTACGTGCGGCAGTCTCAAGTAGTCCGCAGCAAATCCAGGATCCACTCGGCATCGGTTTCAGATTCCTGGTGCAGGATGTCCTGCAACACCGGGATTTGTAGCCACTCCTCCAGGATGGCGCGGTTGGTGATGGAGGCAGTGTCGCGTTCATCCGCGAGGTGGTTGAGGATCAGACCGGCGCATTTCAGGCCCCGGGCGCGGATGGCATTGACGGTAAGGATGGTGTGATTGAGGGCACCGAGGCGGTTGTCGACCACGACGACGACCGGTAGTTGGAGGTCGGCGGCCAGATCACCCACGGTGCGACCTGCCACCAGCGGCACCTCCCAACCTCCCGCACCTTCGACCAGCACGTGGTCGTAAGTCGCCGCCAGATGGCGGAAACCCTCGATGGCCTTGCCGACATCCACCGTTGCGTGACCCAAACTCGTCGCCACGAACGGAGCCGCCGCCACGGGAAGAAAGATTGGATTGATTTCATCCAGCGATGGACCGGGAAAGCCATCCGCCAGCAGGGCCTTGGCGTCGTCGCGGTCTCCACAGGCCACGGGTTTATAGCCGACGGCGCGGTGGCCGGCCGCGACAAGGGCCCGCAGCATCAGTCGAGTGACGAAGGTTTTCCCGACGTCGGTCCCGGTTCCGGTGATAAAGCAATGCATCCGGCACTTTTGGTCGGTATCGCCTCGGAAGCGAGCGGAAATCACGGCATTCGACCTTGAGAATCGGAGGGCACTGCCGGTGCGGGGAGCGTTGGGGGCTTCTTTTCCTGCCGGCAGGCGCGCAAAGCCGAAATGCCAATCACCGCGGCGGCGAGAAACAGCGCGGCTCCGCCCAGACGATGCGCCAAAGGAGCCCGCGCGGCTTCGCCCAGCGGGTCGGGTTCCTTCCCGGAGGCGGAACGGCCGTCATCATTTGGCATGGTATTAGATCATTAGAGCTGAAACGAAGGAGGTAAAAGGGAAAGTCGCGGGAGGATCTCGGCGGGGGTGGACCACAGCTATTCGCCGGGTCGTCGCTGAATTCGCTGGCATCTCTTTCACATGAGTCCGGCGAAGAATTCATCCGCATTCTTCCTGTGGGCATCAAGCTTGGCCGGATCCATGGAGCTAACCACGCGGGCCATCATGCCCATACGCGGGTTGGCAGCGAAAACATCGGCATAATCGGCGATGAAGGACCAATAGAGACCGTCCCAAGCCGGACACCACGGGCCCTTTTTCCAGTCGCTCATTTTGAGGATGTAATTGGATCCG
>JBJTQJ010000039.1:0-16432 GCA_046075565.1 Verrucomicrobiales bacterium
TGCCGATTGGTATCCGGGTGGTGGTTTTGCAACCACCTTGAATAACGTGGAAGCGACCCCTCGTAATTTTTCATCGGGTAGTATGATCGACGGTAGTGCTAACATGGAACTTTTGGATATGTATACTCTTTTCAGGACTTCATCTACGGTCGCCGCTCCCGACTTCGGTCCAGGTTCCTTCATGGGCTTTAAAGACGTAAATGGTCGTTTCGGCTACTTTGAAGTCACTTGGACAGCTGCCACGAATGAATTCCGTATCCTCAGCGGTGCTTATGAAAGCACTCCCGGCGTGGGCATCCAAGCCGGAGCCGCCATCCCCGAGCCATCCACCGCCGTGCTATCCCTAGGCGCACTGGCTGCTGGTGTCTTCGTCCGCCGCCGTAAGCAGGCTGCGTAAGTTTGCCTTAGAACGATGAAAAAACGAATCCTGCTCATTGGCTGGGATTCTGCCGATTGGAAACTGATTCAACCGCTGATGGATGATGGGAAACTCCCCGGAGTGGCCCAACTCGTCCACGGCGGCGTCAGCGGCAATCTGGCGACCTTGGAACCACAACTTTCCCCGATGTTGTGGACATCCATCGCTACCGGTAAGATGGCCTACCACCATGGCGTGAAAGGTTTTACCGAAGTCGATTCTGTGAGCGGGGGCATCGTTCCCGTATCCGCTGCCACACGGCAGTGCAAAACCTTGTGGGAAATCCTCGGCACGCAAGGTTTGCGCAGTCACGTGGTGAGCTGGTTCGCCACCCAAGGCGAACAAAACCTGAACGGCAAGATGGTTTCCAATTTGTATGGCCACATCAAGGGCGCGACTGCCGAGATGGATCCTGCGGATTGGCCGAGGCCTATGCCCGGCACGTATTGGCCGCCGGAACTGGCTGCCGAGCTGGATGATAGACGCATTTTACCCACCGACATTGATGGAGACATCATCAGTGCCTTTGTGCCGGATGGCTATAAGGTGGATCAGCACCGCGACCGCCGCATGCAGCACCTCGCCGAGAAACTGGCTGAGGCATTTTCCGTGCAAGCCGCCGCTTGCCACCTGATGCAGACCGACCCGGAATGGGACTTCATGGCAGTGTATTTCCGCGCCATTGATGAAATCTGTCACCTCTTTATGCACTATCACCCGCCGAAGATGGCGGGCATCCCGGAGGAGGATTTTCAAACCTATCAACATGTGGTCAATGGAGCTTATCGCGCCCATGACATGATGTTGCAACGTCTGCTGCATCTCGCCGGGCCGGATACGGCTGTGATCATGGTATCAGACCATGGTTTCCATAGCGATCACTTGCGGCCTAAGTTCACGCCGCGTGTGCCTGCCGGAATCACGGTGTGGCATCGGGCGCAGGGGATTTTTCTGGCGAAAGGACCGGGATTTCAGGCGGATGCCGCCGTGCATGGGGCGCGGCTGCTGGACATTGCCCCCACCGTGCTGCACTACTTTGGCCTACCGATTGGCGGCGATATGGAAGGACGGGTGCTTTCGGAATGTTTTGCGGAAAATCGCCCCATCGAGACGATTCCGACGTGGGAAACCGGCGAGGCGAAGGCATCTGCCCGTGGCTCGCTGACCGAGGAGGAGAGCAAGGCGTTGCTGGATCAATTCGTCGCCCTGGGTTACATCGGTGAAGTTTCCGCCGATCCCACCGAGGCGGCGGATGAGACGAATCGCGAGAACAAATGGAACCTCGCCCGCGCCTGCCTTTACGGCGGCAAGTATGATCTCGCCCTGCCATTACTGGAAGATTGTTTTTCCTCGTATCCTGAGCGCACGGACTATGCGCAATTGCTGGCGCGTTGCCAATTTCAGCTTGGTTTGTTGGATGAGGCGGAGGAGACCTTACAAGTTTGTCTGGAGGGCTTTGGCCGCAATCACGCCGCGCATCTGGTGATGGGCAGCATCGAGCTGGAGCGCGGTAAAAATGCTGCTGCATTGGCGCATTTCAACATTGTCCGCGAGAAAGATCCCGACAATACGCAAATGCTGCATTATCTAGCGGATGCTTATCTATCGCTGCGGAAATGGGAGGACGCCAAGGCCACTGCCGAGCGCATGCTGGAGCTGGACCCCGCCAGTCCGCAGGCGCAGTTGATCTTGGCTCGTTATTTCCTGCACCAACAACAGCCGCAGCAAGCTGCCGATGCCGCGCTGTCGGCCACCGCGCTGGAATTTGCCAATCCGCGCGGGCATTTCCTGCTGGGGCTGGCCTTGTTTCAACTGGAAAACTGGGATGCCGCCGCCCATGCGCTGCGAAACAATCTACAGCTCAAGCCGAAGAACGGCATTGCCTATCGTTTGCTCGCACCGGTGTATCGCGCCCTTGGTCAGAGCGACAAAGCCTTTGAAGCGGAAATCAGATCGCGGGTATTGCGCCATGTGAACCAGAAGGAAATCGATGAGCGCGTGGCTGGTCTGCGCGGAATGATTGCCGAGCGCGCCACCGCCCGCCAAACTGAGCGCACCCGCCGCCGCGATGCCGCCGCCGCGAAAACGGCCGAGGAAGCCGCCATTCAGCCGATGGAATTCACCCTCGTTTCTGGTTTGCCACGTTCTGGCACCAGCCTGATGATGCAACTGCTACGCGCCGCTGGCATGGAACTCATGCACGATGGTAAGCGCGGCGCCGACGATGACAACCAGGAAGGATATTGGGAATGGGAGGAGATCAAGTCCCTCGCCAAGCATCCGCGCATCATCGAGCAAGCCGAGGGCAAGGTGATCAAAATCATTTCCGCGCTGCTGCCGCACCTGCCGCCGAAGCATCGGTATAAAACCCTGTTCATGCGCCGCCCCGTCACCCAAGTGGTGGATTCGCAATGGAAAATGCTGGCGAATCAAGGCATCGCGCCAAAGGCGGAAAAAGACCATCTGATTGCCACGCAGGAAACCCACGTTGCGCAAATCCTCGCCACGCTGCGGCAAAGCCCGCGCATTGAGGTCTTGGAGGTAGATTACCCTTCCCTAGTCGCCGATCCGCTGGCATGGTTGCCGAGGTTGCGCGAGTTCTGCGGCGTGTCGTTTTCCGGTAGTGATCAAAGCCTTGCCGCCGTGGTGAAGCCGTCTCTTTTCCGCCAACGTAATTAAATCAACTTATGAACGATCGATCATCACCGCAGACTTCTCCTAAATGAAGGAATCTGCATATAGGGACGGACATTTTGACAGGAAAATGCTTGACCACTTCCGGCCACAGGCTAAAATCGCCCCATGAGGCAAGCCAGAATGATCGTGCCGCCGGATATGGACGGGCTTTACCATGTGGTTAGCCGGGTGGTGGATCGGCGGATGATTTTCGGGGAAGTTGAGAAGAAAAAGTTCCGGGAATTGCTGGTCAGTTATGCCGGGTTTTCCGGGATCACGGTGGCGGCTTGGTGTTTGATGGACAATCATTTCCACCTGCTGCTGCATGTGCCGTCGCGGGAGCGGGAGAATCCGGCGGGTTTGCGGGAAAAGGAAATACTGCGGCGCTTGCGGCTGATTTACGGCAAGGGGGCGATGGCGGATATCGAGCGGGTGCTTGGGCAGTGTCCGGATGCGGCTTCGCGGATGAGGTATCTGGAGCGGTTCACCCGCCGGATGGGGGATTTGTCGTTGTTCATGAAGACGCTGAAGCAGCGGTTCACGCAATGGTATAACGGGAAGAACCGGAGGAAGGGGACCCTGTGGGAGGACCGCTTCCGGAGTGTGGCGGTGGAGATCCAGGACTTGGCGACTTTGGGCGCGGCGGCGCGAATTGTGTCGGCTTATATCGATCTCAATCCGGTGAGGGCGGGAATGGTGGAGGACCCGGCGGAGTATGCGTGGTGCGGGTATGCGCGGGCCTTGGTGGGCGAGAAGAAGAGCGCGAAAGGGCTTTTACGGGTGTGGGGCAAGCAGAGGGGGTTGAAGGGAACGCTGGCGGAGTATCGGGTTTTCTTGTTTGAGGAGGGGAGTGAAGACCCGGCGTCGCCTGAAGGCTATGCCGGGGCAAGGAAGATTCAGGATCCGAGAACCGGAGAAATGAAGACGCGGATGGGGATCGATGCGCGGAAGGTGTGGGAGGAGCGGAAGCGGGGAGGCAGGTTGCCTTTGCGTGTGATGCTGCGGTTGAGGTCGCGGTATCTGGTGGATGGTGCGGCGATTGGAAGCGAGGAGTATTTGCGCCGATTGACCGGCAAGGCGGCAGGAAGACCCAAGACCGCTTCGCTCCAAGACTCAAGACACAAGATGGAAAAGTTGCCGGAACCGCAGGAGGAGATGACCGCCGTGGGAGAAGTGCAAGATCCTGAGCAATCGCCCGGCAGACCCGGTGTGGCGATGCGGTTTGGCCAGTGGGGCGGGTTGCGAGTGCTCCGGGATTTGAGAGTTGGGGTTGTAGGCTGAGGTCGGAATCCGGTGACGGCGAAGATGGCGACGAGCGTGGAAGCGTCGCGTAAAGGGCTGCGCCCCACGCGATTCCCGCGTAAAGGAACTGATTATAGGGACGGACATTTTGACGAGAACTCTCCGGAGAGCGTTCAGAGATGCAACCAACTCCGGAGCCGCGAATCCAGCGCCGAGCTGTCAACCACGGATAGTCGGCCAATTACTTTTCGCACCAGGCGGGTTTCGACCGTGCAAATTTGCCCTTTGATTCCGCTGGCGACATTCAAGCCGGCTTTTGCCCACTCGATGATGGGCAAATCAGGATGATGGGCAAATCAGCATTCGCCAACTGGGAAGTGACGGGAACCACGAAAAGATCGCTGTGCCAGGTTCCATGGCCGATTACCACGGCAGGCCTCACTTTGGAACTGCTCAGATCCGTGAATGGGATCGGCAGCAGGACGATATCATTCCGTGAGAAGGACATTGTAAACGTCATCGGCTTCGTTGTCCCATACACCCATGAGTGTCCGCTCCCCTTGGTTCAGCCATTGCTGGCGCTCCAAATCGTCAACTTCGGTTTCCACCGAAAGCCGCACGATGGTGCGTTCCTCCAAATCCAGCTGTTCAAGTGGTCGCAGGATGCCTTCTTCATAGATGGCTCGGATAGCGAGAGTCATGTTGCCAAAATACGCCCCCGGCGTCCGGAATCAACCCGCTTTTCCCGCCCACCGGTCCGTCGCATCGGCTGTTTCAGGTTTTTTTTCCAAAATCAATTTTCCAACAATTTCCAAGCCGCAGTCAGTCGGCCGGGGACTCTGCTTGTCCCCGTCACGCTCCCCATCCTGGCTGCTGGCGGCTGATGTCCTCGATCTTCGTCTCCGGCACCCCGGCCGCCCGGCCATGGTCCGGCCACGCGGCCACGGACTCCTCGACCGCGCGCAGAATCCCTTCCGCGTCGCGGACATCATGTTCATCGGCGAAACGCAATAGATCATCGCGGCGAAGACCGGCGGCTTTGCCTCCGATCGCGCCGGCCCTCCATCCGGAGGAGAGGGGATTTGTCGAAGGATTGAGATCATAGGCCGGCGCCAGCGACCAACGTCCCGCTTCATCCATCAGAAAAGCATGGTTCCGACCGTGATCGTCATCATTTCCGGCGAGGATATTGAATACGGCGCGGCGATAGACCTCTGCGACCGCTGCACCCCCATCGACCAGCACCCGCGCGATTTCTAACAAATCCCCGTATTCCATGGGGTCGCGCACCGGCGTGTGGGTAAGGCCGGAAAAGGTATGGATATGAAACCGCCGGGCGTCGGCGCCGCGATCAAACCTTCGGCTTAGAAAATGGGCCGCTCCCTTACCTGATTCCAGCAAACGGATTTCCGGAACGGTGATGCCGGCCGCAGCGGCCATCCGATGGTAGGCAAGTTCCAGCCGCCCTGCGCTGAGTTCCGGGGCGAGATCGAATTTGACCAGCCAGGCGTCGTAACCCTTTGGCGCCGGATCGACGGCCATGGAGGCGGTGAAAGATTCGTTGAAGGCCAGTGAGGCTTTGGGCTGTGCCCCGCCCGGCGACAATCCGGCATTTACGAGCCGATCCAACAAGCCATCGGTGCGGCCTTGCAGAAGTTCCTCGGCCGAAGTAGCCAGTTCCTCTACGGTCGCGGCCATGTCCGCATGAAGGTCGGAGTCCTCAATCTCCGGCGTGTAGGTGAGGGCGCCGGTTTTGCGGCGGCCTTGGCAGGCGAGCTTCTGTAGCGACGTCACCCTTCGCCAGGGCACGCCCGAATGTTCAAAAAACCGCCGCATCAGCCGCTCTCCCCACCAGTCGGGCAGCGCATCCTGGAAAAGCCCGAACAGGGGGCCGAAATCCCGGCTGGGTGAGGACAACACCCCCTGGGCGTCCCGTAACCTCAGGAAAACCGGGGAAAGTTCGATGCCCTTGGCCCGCCAAGCCGCATCATATTCAAACCAGACCACACCCCCGCGGTCACCGTATAGCCGACCGACCAGGGAGGATTCCAACCCTCCGCCGGGAACAAAATCAACCCGCAGCTCCATCGGAATCCTTTCCAGCCCCCGTTTATTTGGGAGACTTGCCGGGTTCAGGTTTAGGATCAATCTTCGGCAGCTTCGGCTGACCGCCCATCTTCCGGCGGGGTGCCCGTTGCCGGTCGCGCCGTTTGACTTCTTCCAGCGATGCCGCCCGCACCGGGGGGGCAAAAAGGGACCGGATGTCCCCGTCCAAATCCAAGGCCACCGCCACCCGCACCAGATGGGGAAAGGTCGCCCGACCCCGTTTTTCCAGACTCTTGACCGTCGAGAGCCCGACACCCGCCCGCCCGGCCAACTCCTCTTGCGTCCACCCGCGCTGCAAACGCCAGGCCCGCAGCCTCTCCCCAACCCCGCGACACAAGGCCACCGGATTTCGCATGAAAAGAGATGGTATATCAGCCATTAATGTGAATTAATGCATATTAGGGATGGATTGGAAACTACTAGTATAGTTAGGTGGAAACGACCGCATGGAGGAAGCTGTCGAAGAGAGATCCGCGGTATACCGGATCTGAGATCGGAGATTGCGGGCGATGAACGTTAGGGCCGAGGTCTAGGGCCCATGATCTCTTGGGGCTTCGCCTCGAAGACACCAACTCGGAGCGTTATTTTTACGACGAGTGCCACTGGTTTTCCTCGCAAGGAAAAAGTTGGAGTTCGGGCTTAAGCCCGTCCGGCGCATCAGGCGCAGGGGCTTGACGGGCTGAAAGCCCGAACTCCAACATCAGCACGTCACCAATGGGAGGTGGAGACGATGGGGGAGAAGAGATGACGAGGACCCAGCATTTTCTGGAGGCTCCGGCGGCCAGGCTGCCGGCGATCTCGGCGTATTAGAAATAACGAAGCATTTGCCACCATTGCTTGAAATCACTTCAGCGAATTCAGGTAGGCGATCACGTCGGCGAATTCCCGCATGGTCAGGGTGTCCATGAGATGCGGGGTCATCAAGGTGGAGGCGGAGGTTTTGATGCTGGCGACATCCGCCGCCTTCAGCGTGGTGTTTGTGCCTGCGATGTCGCGGATGATCACCTCCGTGGCTCCTTTCTCGACCAAAGTGCCCTGCACGACGTTTCCATCCTTCAGGGTGACATCCACCCACGAGGGGGAGATGCCTGCGTCGGGTTTGAGGATTGCTTCCGCGATGGCTTCGCGATCGAGGCGGGCACCGATATGGTTCAGGTCGGGGCCGCGTTTGGGATCCGCCGCCCCCATGCTGTGGCAAGCGATGCAGGCCTGTGTCTTCATGAGTTCCGCACCTTTCTTCGGATTGCCCTTCATCTTGTCAAGGGCGAGCATGACATTTTCGATGGAGGTTTCACCGATGGTCTTCTCTTTCTTGCCGGCGACCTGCTCAACCGAGCTGATGCCTTCGAGGCCCATGCGGTTCAAGTTGGCGATGGCCGTGAGTTGCTCCTGACCGGCCAAGTCGGCGGCATCGAAGGCCTCACGGATAGCGGTTTCGATCGCGGGCGATTTTTCCCATTTGATCGGCTTGTAGTAAGGACCGCGGGTGTCGGGTTGAGTGCCCCACCACCATGAGCCGTCGTAGGGTGCCTCGCGGGTATAAAGCCGCGCCAAAACCCCGAGAATGTCCACTTTCATTTGCGCGTCGGTGGTCGATGCGAGCGTGGAGAGCAATCCATCCACGACGGCGGGCTCATGCATGAGTTTCAGCGCCCAGAGTGCCCCGGAGCGGTTGGGTCCGTCGAGTGCGGCGAGGCAGGCGTCCACCGCCTTAAGCCGCACGAGAGCGTGCACGGCGACATGGGGGACGATGATCGGAGAGTTGGGAAGGGCATGGAATTCACCGGCTGGCTTTTTGCCTCCCGGGGGTTCGGAGAGAACCTTGAAGGATATCGCGGCATCTTCGCTCTTGGTGGCACAAAGACCCACGGTGGCGGTGAAGCGTTGCGTGCCTGCGGGCAGCACGTAGTGAATCACCGAGCGCGGATGGATGCCGATCCCGAGTTTGTGGGGTTTGCCATCGGCGCGCGCGAGCGGGTAGCCGTCCGGAGCCTGGTTGATCGCGGGAATGCCTTTGTCCTGGATGGCGGATTTCCAATTTAGATAAGCGAGGGGAACCTGTGTCCCATCGGCTTTGGTCAGCATGGGATCGAACCACCCGGCATGGCCACCGCTCTTGCCTTTCGACATATCTTCCACCACGAGGCAAAGGTTGGTCACGCCGGTCAGGCTAATGTCGATTTCGGCGGATTTTTCTCCGGTGATCACTCCGCTGTCGAAGAGCGGGGGAGTGGAGGCAGCGAATGCTTCTTTGGGCGGGCCGGGTGAATCGCTAACGGAAAGAAGAACATCCGCCGCCTTCTTGTCGCCGATGCGGCCCAGGGAAACCGCTGCCGCCACTTTGACGCGCGGAGATCCATATTTAAGTGCGGCGATAAACGGTTCGGTGGAAAGACCGGCCAGTTCGCTCAGGCGGTCGCTGAGGGCGCGCAAGGCGAATTCCTCCAGGGTTTTGTCCTTGGCAAGTTCCAGCAGGGCGGGTTGGGCGTCCTTGCCGAGGAGTTGCTTGTAGGTGAAAAGGGCGGCGACGCGGTTTTCGACTGGTTTTGTGGTGTCTTTGGCTGTTGCCAACACGGCTTCGGCCAGCGCCTTGTCACCGCGCGTGAGGATTTCCTGTTGGACCGCGAGGCGCGTGGTGGCGCTGGCGGTATCGAGACCCTTCACCAGCGCGTCGGCGGCGAGTATGGTGAGGTCGGGGAATGGCTTGTAAGTCCAACCCTGCGGCACAACGCGCTGCACGAATCCTCGTGCGGGGTTGCCTTTGTAGCCGGCGCCTTCCCACGCCGCGATGTATAATCTGCTCGAGCCGTCCACGTCGAGGTCGCTGGGCTGGGAAAGTCCGATGAATTCCTCCGCCTTTTGTTTGAAACTCGGGCCGTCCCTCGTGAGGCGGTGGATGAAGATCTGGTTGCGTCCCCAGTCCGCCATCATCGGTTGCTTGTTGTATTTCACGGGCCAATTCGGCTCGTCCAAAAAGAGTGCGCCGGTTCCGGATCCGCCACCCAGATCCTGCAGCGCGGGAAGGATCTCTTCGGTGAAATTCTTGAACAGCACGGGATAACCGTATTCGCCGGACTGGATGTGGTGGATGAAGCGCACGTTCCATCCGCCACCGTCGTTGGTATTGCCGCGGGTGTAGATGTTCATGAACGGATCGATCGCCACGTCGTAGATGTTGCGCGTGCCGTGGGTGTAAACCTCCATATCGGTGCCGTCCGGGCGCACGCGGAGCACTCCGCCTCCCAGCATGGTCAATTTTGTCCCGTCTCTTCCTTCCGCATCGACGAAACCGAAGTCGCCGACCGCGATGTAGATCCAGCCGTCGATGCCCATGCGGACTCCGTTCGTCGTGTGATCCGCACCGCGGTCTTGGTTGTGTTTGGCCACCGAGATGTTCTTGATCAGGGTTTTCGGCGGGCCATCGGCAATGCCGTCGCGATCCTTGTCTTCGAGCACGGACAAGTCCATGCCAGTCAGTTTTCCCGTATCGGCAGGGATGATGGTGTGGAGCACGTAAAGTTTATCTCCCATCGCGATCAACCCGCGCGGGTTGTCGATATTCGCGTAGATGGTGTGGGCCTCGGCGATTCCGTCATTGTCGTTGTCCACCAGCCGCACGATTCTCCCTTTGCCGGGGCCCTTGCCAAGCGAACCGAGCAGATCCACGCCCACATAGACTTCACCGTTGGCGGAAGCACTCAGGCAAGCGGGGGAGGGGGTGAGGTCGCTTGAGGAAAATTTGGTGAAACTGAGATCGGAGGGGTTGGCGGCGCAAACGGCGGGCAGGGCGAGGCAAAACGAGGTGATGAGGTTTTTCATGAGAAAATGCGTCGTTCGAGGAGGAAAAGCACGAGGAAGCTCTCCATACGCGGGCAAACGCGAAATCTCTCATCGAATCAGCGTTTTGGGATTCGGATCGCCGGCGCAAATTCTCCCGGTCGAATCATTCCCATTTTCCGCCCGTTTTCCCGCACTTTTCTTTTGACTGCCCGGTCCTGTCGGCCATGCTACGCGCGGATTCATGTTTTCCCGATTGCTGGTCATTCTCGCCGCCCTTGTCGCCATCGTGGCGGCGCCGATTGCCATGCAGCCGGATGCCGACACGCTGGAGGAGAATGCCGATGCGCGCCTCATCATCATCACCCCGCACAACCAGACCATCCGGCGCGCTTTCTCCGAGGCCTTCGCCCGCCACATGAAGGCCAAGGACGGGCGGAATGCTTACATCGACTGGCGGGTTCCCGGCGGGACCTCCGAAGTGCGCCGCATGCTCGATAGCGAGTTTGCCGCCGCCGCCGATCGCGGACGCGACGGCATCGGTTTCGATCTTTTCTTTGGGGGAGGGGCCTACGATTTTGATGTCCAGGCGGACAAAAACCAGCTTCTCCCGTTGCGGATTTTCACCGATCAACCGGAGCTTTTCCGTGACGGCGTCATACCCACTTCTTTCTCCGGGGAAAAATACTACCATCCCCGTGGGTTGTGGATCGGAGTCTGCCTTTCGTCGTTCGGCATAGTATATAACAAGGAAACCTACACCCGTCTCGGCATCACCGAAACGCCGACCAAATGGGAAGATCTCGCCGACCCTCGCCTGGCCGGTCAGATTGCCCTCTCCGATCCGACCAAGTCCGGTTCGGTGAACAAGGCCTTTGAGATGCTCGTGCAGGAACAAATGCAACTCGCCCTCGCGGCCGTGCCCGCCGACGCGCCGGATCCCGCCCGCGCCAAATCCCAGGCCATCCAACGCGGATGGATACGCGGACTCCAACTCATCCAGCGCATCGGGGCGAATGCCCGGTATTTCACCGACAGCTCGGTGCAGATCCCGCTGGATGTCGCGCAGGGGAATGCCGCCGCCGGCATGTGCATCGATTTCTACGGACGCACCTACAATGAACAAGTGCGCCGCGCCGATGGCAACAGCCGCATTGAATACTTCACACCGGTCGGAGGATCCTCGGTCAGTGTGGATCCGGTCGGTATCCTGCGTGGCGCGCCCAACCGCGAGTTGGCCGAGGAGTTCGTGCACTTCCTTCTCACGCCCGAAGCACAGCGGATCTGGAACCAACGCCCGGGCACGCCCGGCGCCCCGCCCAGTGCCTTGCGCCGCTTGCCCCTCCGCACGGATGTTTATACACCCGCGGACTTGGCGATTTACAGCGACCCCACCGCACTGCCTTACCAGAACACCGGCGGTTTCGTTTACAAACCCGAGTTGACCGAATCCGCCTTCAATGCCCTCGCCACCATCATCCAGTGCGCGTGCCTCGACTCCCACCACGAGTTGAAGGATGCCTGGGCCGCCCTTATCAAGGCCGGATTTCCCCCCCAGGCCACCGCCGCCTTCTCCGATGTCTCCATCGCCAGTTATGAAAACGCCACCGGGTTCATCCGCGAGACCTTGAAAGGGAAACGCCGGCTCGAGATCGTCGAGATGCAGAAACGTCTCGGCCAGAACTTCCGCGAAAACTACCGCCGCGCCATAAGCCTGGCCCGGGAAGGTCGCTAACAAACCCACTGCACCACCATCATGTCACGGACATTCGCCATCGGGGTTTACGCGTTCACCACCATCTTCTGCCTGGTCTTTCTCGTCTATCCGATCGCCAACACGGTCAAGGAAGCCTTCGTCTCGCCCGAAGGGGGATTCTCCGTGGCCTTCCTCGTCCACGCGCTCACCAACCCGCTCTACCTCGAAGGTCTCGGCAATGCCTTTGCCCTCGCGGTCGCCAGCACCGCCCTCTCGTTCCTCATCGCCCTGCCGCTGGCCGTCGTTTCCGATCGATTTGTTTTCCCGCTCAAGGGCGTGATGGCCTCGCTCATCCTGATTCCGCTCATCTTGCCTCCATTCGTCGGGGCCATCGGCATAAAACAACTGCTCGGGGTGAATGGTGCGGTCAATGCCATGTTCACCTCCATCGGGCTCATGGACCCGCTGCATCCATTCGACTGGCTGGCCCGCGGGCGTTTCTGGGGCGTGGCCATCATGAACGCGCTGCACCTCTATCCCATCCTTTATTTGAACATCACTGCCGCGCTCGCCAACCTCGATCCCGCCATGGAGGAGGCGGCGGAAAACCTCGGGGCCAACCACTGGCGGCGGTTCCGCCGCATCACCCTGCCGCTCACCATGCCCGGCATCTTCGCCGGCGGCACCATCGTCTTCATCTGGTCGTTCACCGAGCTGGGTGTGCCGCTCATTTTCGACTACACCCGGGTCACCCCGGTACAGATCTTCCATGGCATCAAGGAGCTGAGCGGCAATCCGTTCCCGTATGCCCTTGTGGTGATCCTGCTTGCCTGCACGACGCTCTTTTACGCCCTCAGCAAATGGACACTCGGGCGGGTGAATTTCAGCATGAACACGCGGGCGACCATGGCGAAAAGTTTCACCTCCTTGCGATCATGGCAAGGCTGGTGTGCGACCGGATTCTTCGCCTCCATCACCGCCCTCGCCGTGCTCCCGCACATCGGAGTCATCCTCATGTCCGTGGCTGGAGATTGGAATGGCAGCATCTTGCCGGAAAGTTTCACCGCCGCGCACTACCGTGAGGCCTTGGCCGATCCGCTGGTCGTGCCGTCGATCCGGAACTCGCTCTTCTACGCTTCCATCGCCACGATCATCGATGTCGTGCTTGGCATCGCCATCGCCTATGTGGTGGTGCGCACAGATCTCAAAGGACGCCAGATCCTCGACGCCATGGCCATGCTCCCGCTGGCCGTGCCCGGTCTCGTGCTCGCCTTCGGTTATTTCGCCATGACCCGTGACGGTGAATTTTTCTCCTTCCTCCGCGCCGGCGACAACCCGACCCTCATTCTCATCATCGCCTACGCCACCCGGCGTTTGCCCTATGTCGTACGATCCGCCGCCGCCGGGTTCCAGCAGACGTCCGTCGCTTTGGAGGAAGCGGCCCGTAACCTCGGTTGCCCGCCGCTCAAGGCCCTGCGCAAGGTCACGCTCCCGCTCATCGCCGCCAACCTCATCGCCGGGGCCCTGCTCGCCTTCTCCTTTGCCATGCTCGAGGTCTCCGACTCGCTGATCCTCGCCCAGCAATCCGCCTACTATCCGATCACCAAGGCCATCTACCAGCTCTTCAACCAGCTCGGCAATGGCCACTTCCTCGCCTGCGCCCTCGGCGTCTGGGCCATGATTTTCCTCGCCACCACCATCGCGGGTGCATCGTCCGTGTTAGGAAAGAAACTCGGCGCCCTCTTCCGGATCTGAGCGGGAGATTCGGTTCTCCGCATTCTCCTCCATCCGTGCCCATCCGTGAAATCTGTGGTTTTCATGTTCCCTTCAAGGATGAAGGTGCCGAATGGCGGCGTTCAACTTCGCATCCCGCTTTCAAGGGGAGCCGGGCCGATGGTTCCGCCGGAGACAAGTTCCGCCGGGGTATCGGTCTGGCGCAGGTCTATTTTCCCTTTGCCGATGTTTTCCACCCATCTCACCATCCGGCGCACCAATGGCCGGCTCTCCCAACGAATGTGGGCAATCGTCGGATAACACCACGCGAAATCCGGACTCTGATCCAGGCAGAGCAACGAGACATCTTTGGGCGAAGCGAGCCCGCGCTGGGAGAGAAACTGCTGCACCGCGAACAAGAGGGGAGATTCATCGAGAAGCAGCGCCGTCGGCGGGTTCGTATCGAACAATTGCTCGAGGCGGGCATGGAAACCCTCAGGCGTCTCCTCCCAGTGTGGAAGGTGGTATTGTGCGCCGATCAGACCGTTTGACCTCAGTTCGTCGAGAAACATCTGTTCCACCAGCCCCGGCTTTGGGAAAAGGCGCCGCGGGCGTGTCATCAGCACGATCCGACGGTGCCCGAGGGCGAGCAGTTGCCTTGTCGCCGCCAGCAAGGCCGGTCCTTTGTCCGGACCGGCGCTGGCCATGCGCTTTTCCCTCCGCCTTCCGAAGAGCGCGAAGGCCGGCTTCTCCTGCGCCGCGAACCAATCGAGAATTTCGCTCGACCCGGCGGTCACCACCCAGGCGTCCGCCTTGGTTCGCTTGACCATCCGGATGATCCGGTCCACATCCATGCCAAGTTCCTCCATCGTAATCGGGGCGGCCATCGTCGTGTGCCCGATGCCGCCAAGTTCATTCCTCGTCTCGATGATGTAATCGAGGAAATGGTTGGCCGGCTCGCTGAGCAGGAACCCCACCCGGAGGCTGGAACTCTCCCGGCGGTCGGATGCCGTGGCGACGAGGCGACCGCGCCGCCTGCCCCGATTGACCAGCCAGCCCTCCTTTTCGAGCAGGACCAACGCCGCCTCCGCCGTGTTGCAGCCGATTCCCAACTCGGCCGCCAGCTTGTCTCCGCCCGGCATCGACCCCCTCCAGACCCCCCGCAGGATCTCCCTCCGCAGATGCTCCGCCACCTGCTCGGCCGCCGTGGAAGTCCGGAAATTCAACATGCCCGAAATCTACCTGATACGGAAGGTAGTAGTCAAGAACAAATTTTTCTTGCTCTATTTGCTTGATAGTGGTAAAACTTACTTTGGTACTTTATATTGCCGCTTCCTCATTTCCTTGTAGACCTCCAATCACACCATGAAAACCAAATCCGGCCTCCGCCGCCCCCTCGTCCTTTGCGCCTCCGCCATTCTCGCGGGTTCCTCCGCTTATGCCGGCAACACCTGGGATGGTGGCGGCAGTGATGGCAATTGGTCCACCAACGCCAACTGGGATTCTGACACCGCTCCTGGTTACGGCACCCTGACCTTCGCCGGTTCCACCCGGACCACGAACATCGTGGATGCGAACTACAACATGAACATGCTCCTGTGGACCGGCAGCAGCGCATGGACACTCAACAACTCCGGTGGTTCGGTTGTCTCACTCTACGACAACAGCGGCGCGGCCGCCAAGTTGGAGAACCAGAGCACCGGTCTGGCCACCATCAACGCCCCCATCACCTTCGCCGCCACCGGCGGTGCCGCGTGGGGCGAGATAAACGCCGTCGGCGGCGACATGACCTTCGGGTCCGGCACCCTCACGGTCAATGGATCGGCGGTGAACGGCATCAAGATGTTCAGCAGCGGCCGCACTATCACTTACAACAACACGGTC
Organism: Verrucomicrobiales bacterium; assembly: GCA_046075565.1. Lineage (GTDB taxonomy): Bacteria > Verrucomicrobiota > Verrucomicrobiia > Verrucomicrobiales > SLCJ01 > JBJTQJ01. Next base: position 15,513 of record JBJTQJ010000039.1, read on the forward strand.
AGCGCCACGGGCAAATATTTTGCCACCACGGGTGCCAGCGGCATGACGATGAATGTCGGCGGTGCCTTCACATCGGGCGACATCTACCTGATGAACGGCAGCACGCTGAAACTCAATTCCGGTGGCTCTATCTCCACCAGCGGCCTGCGCCTCGGGGGCGACTTCGGCACCACGCTTACCCAGAATCTTGCCCTCGGCGCGACCTTTCAGCTCACGAACCTCAGCGGCGGCCAGAGCTTCAGCAGCATCATCAACACGGTCACCAGCAACACCTCCGGGGCGCTCCTCATCGACTCCCAGAACACCAGCGGCACCAACACCCTCTCCAGCAACGTTTTCCTCGACTCCCTCCTCAATGTGAGCCAGGCCGCAGGCGGCACGCTGAGCATGACGGGTGTGGTGCAAAACTCCGCCGGCCTTACCAAGACCGGACTCGGAACCCTCTCCCTGACCAACACCAACACCTTCTCCGGCCAACTCACCGTGGCCAACGGCACGCTGTCCATCGCAAGCATCAACAACGTGAGCGCCAACGGCGTGCTCGGCAACAGCGCCAACGCCGTCATCCTCGGCTCCAGCGGCAATACCGGCACGCTACTTTACACCGATACCACTGCTACCCCCAGTAGCACGAAACCGTTCTCCATCGCCAGCGGTGGCACGGGCGTGATCAACGTCAACAACAGTGCTACAGCCCTCACGATAAGCGGTGCTTTTAGCGGCACGGGCAGTTTCACCAAGAGCGGTGCGGGCAGCCTGTACCTGACAACCACCAACACAGGCTTCAATCCCGGACAAATCAGCATCACGGGTGGAATTCTCCGCATCGGCAACAACACCGCCACCCAACTCAACGCCGGGTCGTACGCGGGAAACATCTCCATTGCCAGCGGTTCCACCTTGCAGATTTGGAGCACTTC
>JBJTQJ010000040.1:0-89486 GCA_046075565.1 Verrucomicrobiales bacterium
CCATGGGAGCAAGTCCAGGAGATCGACAAGATGATCGAGGCGAAAGGCAGGACGCCAGGTAATGAGGAAGAAGCAGAAGCGACTGCTACGGACGATGTTGAATTCTGAGACTCCGAACCCGGACATGAAAACCACGAATGAACACGAAGAAACACGAACAAGATCTGAGGATCATCTGCTAGTGGGCCTTCTCCTATAGAATTCGTGAGCATTCGTGCATCGATTCTTTCCATAAGCGTTCAACTCGCCAACCCAGAAAATGTCCGAAGAGAAACCCACCGGCTCGACGCGCAAGGCTAGTTATCTGGTCGGCGCGGCCGTCATGATCAGCCGCGTGCTCGGGTTGCTGCGTGAAATCGTCTTCAGTTCGCTCTTCGGCGGCACGCGCGCCTACGAGTGTTTTATCGCCGCCTATCGTTTGCCCAATTTGCTTCGTGACCTTTTCGCCGAAGGCGCGCTCAGCACGGCCTTCGTCACCACCTTCACGAAAACCCGCCAGCAAAGCGGCCCCAAGGCGGCATGGGAACTCGCCAGCAAGATTATCACGCTCGCCATCATCTTCATGCTCGGAGTTTCGCTGCTCGGCATGCTCTTCGCCCCGCAGCTCATGGCCTTTCTCACGAGCGGCTTCACTCCCGATGAACAGGCCTTCGCCGGTGGACTTGCCCGCGTGATGTTCCCCTTTATCCTGCTCATCTCGCTGGCCGCGCTCGCCATGGGCATGCTCAACTCCTGCGGCGTCTTTTTCCTGCCCGCGCTGGCTTCGAGTTTCTGCAATCTCGGTTCAGTGATCGTCGGATTGCTCGTCGCGTGGTCCATCGATCCCTCGTGGGGACCGAAGGCGCTCGGTGGTATGGCCGTCGGCGTGCTCGCGGGAGGACTCCTGCAATGGCTTGTGCAAGTCCCGGCTTTGCGCAAACAGGGTTTCCGCTTCCGGCCCGATTTCCGTTGGCGTGATCCGGGGGTGAAAAAAGTGCTCCAGCTCATGGGACCGGCCGTGCTGGCCGGCAGCGCCGTGCAAATCAATGTGATGGTCAACACCAGCTTCGCCTCCCATCTCGCGGAAGGCTCCATGGTCTGGTTGAACAACGCCTTCCGCCTCATGCAATTCCCCCTCGGTGTCTTCGGTGTCGCGGTCGGCACAGTCGCCTTGCCAGAATTGGCCCGCCGGGCTGCCAACCTCGGGGATGGCACGTTTGGGAAAACCATCGGGCAGGGCTTGCGCCTCGTCTTTTTTCTCAATCTTCCCAGCGCGGTCGGGCTCATCCTTCTCGCCGACCCGCTCATGGCCGTGCTTTATGAACACGGGAAATTCGGAGCCCATGACCGGGCCATGGCCGCCATGGCATTGCAAGCCTACGCATTCGGGCTGATGGGCTACTCCGCGCTCAAGGTTCTGGCTCCCGCGTTTTATGCCATCGACAAACGCCACCTCCCGATGTTGGTCAGTTTTCTCTCCATCGCCATCAACGCGAGCCTCAACGCATGGTTCATCTTCGGATTGAAACTCGGCCACAGTGCGTTGGCCGGTTGCACGGCCATCGTCGCCACCCTCAATTTCGCGCTCCTTTACCTCATCCTCCGCAAACAAACCGGCTCACTCGATACCGGGCGCACGGCACGGGAAATGGCGCGCATCGCCCTCGCCATCTTGCCCATGGCCGCCATCTGCCACCTCGCGTGGAAGTTCTCCTCCGTCTGGTTCCTTCACGCCGCTCTTTTCCCGCAAGTCCTCTGGACCGGCGCGGTGGTCGTGGTGGCAGCCCTTTGTTATTTCGCCGCCGCCCGCATCTTCAAGGTTGAGGAAGCCACCATCGTGACCTCGGGGATCTTGCGGAGATTAAAACGGTAGGACGTTGCCCGCTGGCATTCCATGCCCACGGTCTGGCGCAGTTCTTGCGTCTGGTGTCTCCTTAACCTCACTTTTTCTCCGCCGCTTCTTTCTCTTTCTTGGCGCGTTTGGCTTCTTCCCGCGCCTTGGCCGCCTCTGCGGCGGCGGCACGGAGGGGTTCCCAAGAGGCCTTGGCTTTTTCCATTTCCTCCTTGTTCAATCCAAAGGCCTGAAGCACACCGGTGGCCATGAGCGCATTGCCTTCGGCATTCATGTGCACGCCATCGCCGGTTAATACATTCACACCGGGTTTGTTAGCGGCTTTGATCGCCTCATGGAACATCACATTAAGATCGGCGAGGGGAAGGTTTTTCTCCTTGGCCAACGCGCGCAGGAATTCGTTGTATGGGACGATCTTCTGGTTGAGATTGCCTCCGAGATCTTCCTTGATCACGGTGGCGGTCAGGATGACCGGCCGCACCCCGGCGGCGGCGGCCTGATCGACGATAGCAGTGATGTTTTTCTTGTAGGTGCCGCGCGCGGCCACCTTGTCGTCGTATTGGCCATTCGCGGCCATGGCATCATCGAGCGGCACACCACGCGGCCCGTGCCAGACATCGTTCACTCCGCAGCTCAGGGTCATCCATTGCGGTTTCTTGGAAAGCACGTCCTTGTCCAGACGGGCGAGCATCTGATCGGATTTGTGGCCGCTGATCCCGGCCGGCACCGCCTCCGCCTCGATGCCGTTCGCTTTCAATCCGGCCATGACGAGTTTCACATAGCCATTCGGTTGGCCCCATCCGCCGGCGGTGATGGAATCGCCGAGGAAGGCGATTTTGTCTCCGGATTTGACGAGAATTTCCGCACTAGCCTGGTGAGGGCTGAAAATGGCGGCAGCGAGAACGAGGGAAGCGATGGTTTTCATATGGGTAGGATAGGTGATGGATTTACGCTGGGAAGGCGCGATTGATTTCATCCCAAGTGCAGGTATCGCGCACGCGAGCACGAATCTCCACCCCGGCGGAGAGCAGCGATCCCTGGTTTGTCGAGCCTAGCAATCGGACATTCGCTTCTCCCGCGCCTCAGGGAAGCGAAGCCTCCGGAGCCTTCGGATAGGCGACGAGCCAGTTGCCGCAGTGGAATTTGTCGATGGTGATGGCATTGACGCCATACACGGTGGAATGTTTCAGCGTCACGACCACGGCTTTCGGGGAGTCTCCCCAATTGACGAGCGGGGCGATATCGACACCGGCTTCCGTGCCGAGATCCAGAAGGGCCTGGCAAATGACCGGAGTGTAGGGACCAAGGCGCACATTCACGCAGATATGTCCGCAGGGGCTTTCCTGGTTTTCCCCGGAGAAAAAGTGGGCCCGCTCGATAAAAACGTAGGCACGCAGAGATTGCGACGCGGGGTCGGCGGCGAATTTCGGCAAATCGTTGGCCAATTGGAAACGAAGCGCATCGCCATTCACGCGGAAGCCTTTGTTCTCGTGGTTGGCCAAATGCAGGAGAATCTCGCGGTCCGGAGCTTCTTCCTGGGCGGCAGTGTTGGTTACGGCGACGTAGTATTGGCTGATGCCTTCGCGGGGTCCATCAAACGCAATCACCGCTTTGTATTCGAGTTTGGGCATTCTGGAGAGAGCTCCGGTCTGCACGGCTTCGGCAAGTTTCGACTGCTCTTCAATTTGGCTGAAGAGCAAGGGCCCGCGATCCTGCGGTGTGGCGGCTTTGAAAAAGGAATCGAGTCGGCTCTGGAATTCACGGACCATCGATTCCTGCAATTCGGGAGGTGTGGCGGTCGGGTCGGGCGGAGCGGGCGGCACGACATCCTCAACGGCCATGGCACCAGGCGTGGGAATCGCTGGAACTTGAGCTGGTGCTGGCTCGGGCGCGGGCGTTGGCGGAGCCTCGGGAGGAGGCGCTTCGATAACCGGAGGTTCAACTTCGGGAGCGGCAACAGGAGCCACGACCTGTGGTGGTTTGACCGGTTCGGGTTTGGCCGGTGATGGTTTGACCGGCTCCGGGGCGGGAGGTTTATCGCGTTCGGGTTTGGCGGGTGCCGTCACTTCGCTTGCCGGCTTTTTCGGCAGCGGGGTCCGGTCGAAGAGAGGGCGAAAAAAATGCCATGCGGCCGCGCCCACGCCTCCGAGGATCAGGATGATAGCGAGGGCAGAGGCGAGCGGTGAGCCGGAACTGGATCGGGGTGGGTCGTAAAGCGGAACCGGCGCGGTATCAGAAGATGGCTGGCCCCATGGCATGGGTTTCTCCACACGAGGCGGCGGCAGGGTGGTTTTCGTGGGCTCGGCCGGGGTGGCTGCTTGGGGCGGCGGGATTTCCACCGGAGCGGGAGCAGGTGATGGTGTCGGACATGGTGTGGCTGCTGCTTTGTTATTTCTTCTCTTCCAGACCGCTGCCCGTGGCGTTGCCGAGGGCTTCGAGCTCTTTGGGGAGGAATTTCTTGAAGCGGGTCTTGTCGATGGCCTTCATGTAGGCTTCAACTGGAGAAACGAGACCCTCGCGGAGTTTGTCCCAGATCGCCTCGTCCATGAACTGCATGCCCTGGGCTTTGCCCGAGGTGATAACGTCGTAAAGTTTCTGGGTCGCGCCCTCGCGGATAATCGCGGCCACGGCGGGAGTGGAAACCATGATTTCGTTCACGGCCACCCGGCCTTTGCCATCGGCTTTTTTCATCAGCAACTGCGCCACGACTCCTTTGAGAGATGCGGCGAGCATGGTGCGGACCTGGCTTTGTTGATCAGAGGGGAAGACGTCCACCAGACGGTCCACGGTTTTGCGGGCGTTGTTGGTGTGCAAGGTGCCGAAAACCAGCAGACCAGTTTCGGCGGCGGTGAGAGCGAGCGATACGGTTTCGAGGTCGCGCATCTCGCCGACCAACACAATATCGGAATCTTCCCGCAAAGAGGCACGGAGACCATCGGCGAAAGAAGGCGTCTGGATGGGCACTTCGCGCTGCGTGATGATACTGCGCTTGTTACGGTGAACGAACTCAATCGGTTCCTCGATGGTGACAATATGCCGTGAGAAATTCGTATTGATGTAATCGATGAGCGCGGCCAGCGTGGTCGACTTTCCGGAGCCCGTCGGACCAGTGACGAGCACCAGTCCGCTGCGCAAATGGCCGAATTCCTTGACGACCGTGGGAATGCCGAGTTGCTCCAGCGACGCGATATTGGTCGGAATCAATCGGAACACGGCCGCGAGTCCATTCCGTTGTTTCAGATAGTTGCAGCGGAAACGCGAGTCCTCGTCCATCTCGTAGGCAAAGTCGAGGTCGCCTGTATCGAGATATTTCTGGTAGGCATTCGGCTCGCAGATCTCCGAGAGCAAGGCCTGCATCTGGTTGTGGGTAAGCGGTTCACATCCCGGAATGGGATGGATACTGCCGTGGATGCGGACCTTGGGCGGCTGCCCCTCGCTGATGTGGAGGTCGGATCCCTTGGAATCAACCAGATGTTGGAAAAAAGTGTCGATGAGAGCCATGGAAATCTCGGGGGCTTAGCTCTTGAAGAAGCGCTGCATTTCGATTTTGTCCTCGGAACGGGCGAGGGTTTCATCCTGCGTGATGAGGCCCTGCATGTAAAGTTTCCGCAGGGCATCGTCCATCGTGACCATGCCCACATTCTTGCCGGTCTGCATGACACCGGGGAGCATGAAAGTTTTTCCCTCGCGAATGCAGTTGGCGACGGCGGGAGTATTAACCAGAACTTCGAGGGCGAGCACACGGCCATTGCCATCGGCGCGTGGGACGAGTTGTTGGGAGAGCACGCCGCGCAACGATTCGCTGACCATGATACGGATTTGCTCGCGTTGATCGACGGGAAACACGTCGAGCACACGGTCGAGCGTGCGGGCGGCGGAACCCGTGTGCAAGGTGCCGAGCACAAGGTGGCCGGTTTCGGCGGCGGTGATCGCGAGCTGGATGGTTTCGAGGTCGCGCATTTCCCCGACCATGATCACATCCGGGTCTTCCCGCAATGCGCCGCGGAGGGCCTTGGCGAAAGAATCGGTGTGGGTATGCACTTCCCGCTGGTTCACGTGGCAGTTGCGGGAATCGAATACGTATTCAATGGGGTCTTCCAAGGTGATGATGTGATCTTCACGGTCGTCATTCACGAAGTCGACCAGCGAGGCAAGCGTGGTTGATTTTCCGGATCCGACGGCACCGGTGACGAGCACGAGTCCGTTGTGATATTGCGTGAGGGGTTTCACGTGCGACGGCAAGCCGAGTTCATCAATGGTGCGGATCTTGGTGCTGATGATGCGGAAGACCATGTCGTAGCCGAGACGCTGCTTGACCACGGATGCGCGGAAACGGCCGAACTGGGTCGTGTAGGCGAAATCGACGTCGCCGACCTTCTGCAGGCGGTCCCATTCCTTGTCGGCGAGGAAATTGCGGGCGAGGCGTTCCGTGTCGCGAGGGGTCAGGAGTCCGGCGTGGGCCCAAATCGGCTGGAGCAACCCATACCTGCGCCAGTGGGGTTGGGCACCCGTGGCGAGGTGGATGTCGGAGCAATCGTAGTCCTGACCGAGGTGCAGGTATTCATCCACGTGCTCGAGCACGGGAACGTCTTCAACGCTGGGCGGATGTTCGTCCATGGAAAATCAGGGTCGGGACAGGGGTCGCGGTATGCGGGGGCCGGAGGGTTTGTTGTTGACGCGCTCCCGAATGGTCCGGAGCAGGACTTCCTTGAGCACGGGCTTTAATAGGAAACCAGCCGAGGAAAGAAGCAACTTTTTTGCGACGCCACCGCTGGAAAGTGGGGCCGGCGCCGCCGCCTTGCGGCGCGGACGAAAGAGGACGCGGGCAGCAATAAAACCGGCCGCCGCCAGACCCGCCGACCATGGGAGAGGGTGCCGCGCCAATTGCTCCGGCAAATCAACTGTCAGACCCCGGCGGACCCGCGCGGAAACATTACCTGCGTCCCGGAGAACGCGGGTGGCTTCGGTGAGTCCCGTTCTGGCAGCGGCGAGTTCCTCCGCCAGCTTCCTTTTCAGGTCGTGGGCGGATTCTTGGTCGAATCCTGGTTCTTGAGGCTTCGCATCCATTGCTCGTCGTTTTTCATTTGTTGGAGGGATTCACCGAAAAGCGGCTTGTCTCCCTTGCGGAGAGCGCCTCTCAGCAAGGGAATTGCCATGAAAAAATGACAGACCGCCGCGATGATGGCGGCCATGGGCCAAGTACCGGGGCGGTAATGCTCGGCGACTCCGATCAGTCCGGCCAGCAGCAGGGCGTAGCCGAAAAACAGCAGAATCCCCGCCGTAATTCCGTAGCGCAAGCGCCGGGAAGTCACTTCCGCCGCCTCCGAAGCTTCGAGGCGCAACAGGGCCAGTCTGGCCCCCGCGTAGCGCGCGGCCTGGGTTTTGAAACCATCAATGGCCGCACGAATCCCCTGAGGACTGGCGGAAGTTTCTGGATCCGGCATGGGAAGTCGTGGGGAAATCCCCGTCACACGGGAAAAAGCTCCGGCGGCGGGCTGCGGAAATCCAACGTTAGCGGCGGAAGATCAATCCGAGCACAAACCCGACTCCCAATGCCGCGAGCACAGCTTTGGCGGGATTTTCACGGACATAAGCTTCCCCTTGTTCCTGCCAGTCCTTGGCGTATGTGCGGGCGCTTTGCCATTGCTGGTTGGCATACTCGCGGGCCCGGACGGCGCGTTCCTCGGCGGTCTCGCGCAGTTTTTTCGTTGTCTCCGCGGCGGTTTCACGGAACCGGGCGGCGCTCTGGCCCGCCGCTTCCCTGAGTTGCTGGGCTTTCAACGCCGCGGCCGCCTTGAGTTCCTCGGCCGCCTGCAGAGCGTGGGACTTCGAGGACTGCAAAAAATCGGTGGTTTCGGTTCCTGGCACGGCTGGAATGGTTTCTTCGTTCATATTGATTACCTTTCGGATATTGCGGGCGCGGCACCATGCCGAACCCAATCTATTTGCGATGTTGTCATGTTCGGCCCGGAAATGCAAGGATCCTCTCCGTTTTTTGCGCGATTCCATCAAAGTTTTTTCTCTTCCGGGGCCGGATCGGCAAATCCAGCGATCCTCGCGTGGTCGAAATCATAGGGTGAGAGTTCCCCGATGACGGCGGTTCCGGTAGCCAACGAGCGGAGAGCGGCGGGCGCTTTCCGCTCCAAATGGGCGACAACCTGTTTCCCATTTGGCAAACGGGCACTATAGTGCCGATCCGAGAGGGCGGCTTCGATGATCATCCGGGCTCGGACGGGGACTTCGCGGGGCATTTCGTGACAATCGCGCGATTTTTCGAAAAATCCTCGCCAATTTCGCACATTCTCTGCTAAGGATTTTCCCCGAGAATGTATTCGGATCCCGCCAACCGATTGATCAAGTTCATTTGCCGCGCGCGGCGAACGCGCTACGCCATTTTCCCGGCGTTATTTTTTGTTTGGCTGGGACTCGGAGCTATCGCGTCCGCCCAGGCACCGGTCGATGCGCCCCCGGCTGCCGGAGGAGGTACCATTGTCGAACGCGTCACCGCCGCGCGGGCCGATTTCGACGCCGGGCGTTTTGCCGAAGCCGCGGATGGATTCGCCGGCATCGAACGCGATTACGGCCAAAATCCCCAGGCCGCCAAAGTCATCGCTTCCCATCGTGCCTTGCATGCCATGGCCGTCGCCCGGGCGGGGCGCGCCGCCGACGCGCTCCCGCTAATCGAAACCGCCGCGCGTCAACCGGAGACCCTGCCGGCCACGCGCGATCTGCTCGCCTATCTCCGGGCGGTGTGCTTCTACCAGCTCGAAAAATGGCCGGAAGCCCGCGAAGCCCTGCTGGCAATTTTTAACAATCTCGGACAGCCCCGCGCCCGGCGCCTCGAAGCCTATCTGATGGCCGGCTCGACCTTTCAGAAGGAGAACGACCATGAGGGAGCCGCGAAGTTTTTCCTCGAAGCTTCGGAAAAACTCCGCAAAGCCGAACCCGCCCTCGCCGCCCGCGCGGGATTGATCAGCCTGCAATCGCGTCTCCAAGCTGGAGATCTCGATGGAGCCCTCGCCAGCGTGCGCGCCGGTTACCTCACCATCCGCGAACAGCCGCAGATCATCACGTTCCAAATGCTCACGCTCGATTTGGGCAACCGCTTCCTCGCGGAAAAGAAATGGCTCGAGGCCATCGTCTGCTTCCAACGCGTCTGGACACGGGAGCGCCTCCTGCGCCATCAGCGTGATCGCATCGCCGCCTGGCAACGCGACCGCGCTGTCGCGGCCAAACAACCTGATGCCCCCGAGCAACTCCCTCGGCTCGATGGACTCATCGCCGCCGCCGAAAAAGAAGTCGCCACGCTTGATGCGAACCCAGGATTCGACGCCGCGACCCGCTTCCGTCTCGCCAATGCATTTCTCCAGCTCGGACGCCATGCCGAAGCTGCCACCATCCTCGGCACCATGCTCGAATCCCTCCCGCCCGATCCGGTGGTCGAGCAATCCGCCGTCGCCCTCGTGCAGTGTTGGCTGCAGGAAAAACGCTGGGAACGCGCCATTGCCGCGGTCAATCTCTACGAGAAACGTTTTGCGACTAACACGATTGCCGTCCACCACCCTGATCTGTTATTGCTCAAAGCCGTCGCGCTCGAAAGCGACGCCCGTTACGCGGATTCCGCCGAAGTCTGCGCCGATCTCGTTCTCCGTTTTCCGAAAAGTAACGCCGCCGAAACCGCCGCTTTTAAAAACGGGTGGCTGCTCCTCATGGCCGACCGCAACGAGGACGGCTTGCGTGTCCTGCGCGCATTTCCGGAGAAATTCCCCAAGTCGCAACTCCGCGAAGATGCGACCTACTGGGAAGGTGAGGCTCTGGCCATGCTCGGACGCCACGATGAAGCGCGTGACCATCTCTCCAACTACCTCTCCGACGTGAAGAAGAAGAAATGGCGCGGCGACTATGCCGATGGAGCGGCTTTCCGACGCGCCTTCTGCCTATTCGCGGCTGCCCGCTACGATGATGCCATCACTGAATTCCGCGCCTTTCTCCGCGCCCATGAAGGCAGCGAATACATCGATGAAGCCTATCTCCTCTTGGGCGACGCCCTCGGGGGAGTCGGCAAAACCGATGCCGCCCTCGAGGCCTACGCGAAGATCAAACCATCCTCCGGGCGCTTCCACGAGGAAGGCATCTTCAAGACCGGCAAAGTGCTCAAACTGACCGGCGAAATCAAGGCCATGCGGGAACACTTCAGCGCCTTCCTGAAGAAATACCCGCGCAGCAGCCGCGCCGCCGAAGCCGTGCATTGGGTATCATGGACATGGCAACAGGAAGGCGATGAAAACAAAGCCCGCGAAGCTGCCTGGGATGCCTTCACCCGCTTCGGTGGCGATCCCGAGCAATCCGGCGTTGAGGACATTCTGGAAGCGCTCGCGAAGATGCACCGCCGTGATGAAGAAAGCGCGACTCTTTTCCGACTCCGCCTCTACCAACTCGCTCAACCCGGTCGCGATGAAAAGGCCGATGCCGCATCCCGTCTTCTCGCCTGTCGCGCTCTCTGGGCCAGGGCACGTTTTGTCGAACGCACCGACGCGACCAACTTCCGAGCCGACATGCTCGCGGCCTCGGCGCTCATCCAACCCAAGGATCACCCGCCGCGCCTGACCGTCGACATTTCCCTCGCCCTCGAATCGATCGGTCTCGGCGAACGCGCCCGCGAGCTGCTCGCCGAAACCCGCAAATGGCATCCGCGCACGTTAGAGAAAGCCCGCCTCTACGCCGCTCTCGGTCGTCTCGCGGAAAAAGCAGGCGACGCGAAGGCGGCCCTCGCTGCCTATGATCGCTTCGACACCGAAGGCATCACGCCTCCGGCCGATGTGCGCGCGGAAGTCCAGCTCGCCCGCGCCCGCCTCGAAGCCGCCGCCGGCAAAACCGATTCTGCCTTCGCACGATGGAAAGATGTTCAGACCGACCGCACCTTTCCCGCCCGAGCGCGGGCCACCGCGTTTTTTGAGAACGGCCTCGCTCTCGTGGAAAAAGACCCGTCCACAGCTGCGCCATTCTTCGAACGTGTCTATGTCGCCTTCGGAGGACAACACGATCTCGTTGCCGCCGCCTATCTCGAGCGCGCCCGCTGCCTCGAACGTATTGGCGAAAAAGAAAAAGCTCTCGAAGTTTATCGCGAACTCGCCAACCGCGATGATCTCCCCGGCCAGGAAAAAGCAATCAACGAAGCCCGCGGCAAAGCCGGTGTCTCCCGATGAAAAGAATCGCCGCCATCATTCTCCCGCTCCTGCTTTCGACGCCTCTCGCGTCGGCGCAGGACACGATCCATTTCAAGGATGGGAAAACAGAAGCCGGCACCGTGGTTGAATTGACCGGAGGCTTCGTCGTCCTGCGCCTGCCCGCGCCCAACACGACGGTCCGGCGTCATCGCGCGGAAGACATCGCGACCGTGCGCTTCAGTGATCGGCCTGAAATGGCGCGCGCCCGCGCCGCCGAAGGCAACGAACGTGTCGACTTGCTGCGCCGCGTCTGGTATCTGCTGAGGCCTTCGATTGGTCTGCCCGAAAGCCCGGCCGGTGATTGGGGACTCCTCTTCGCGACTGCAATCCTCGGCAGCCAAGTTCAGGACAACGTGAAACTTTCCTTCGAAGTATTCCAAACCATCGAGCACCAAGATTGGAACCGCGAGCGCCGACACGCCGCCAGACGCGGGCGTTTCAACGCCATGCTCAACCTCGGACTCATGGAGGAAGCCATGGCGGAGGCCCGCGCTGTCGCATCCGATCCCGCGCAGGAAGATCCGGAATTGCTCATTATCGCGCGCATGATGCTCGGCGACCTCGCTTTCCGCCAACTCAAGGAATTGGAAGAGGAAAACCCGCGCTGGGATCTCGATGATCTCGTGAGACCGCGCCGTAATGCCTTGCGCGACGACGCGCTTGATCAATATCTATTCGCCCACCTCTACCATGGCGATTTACCGGAGTCCGCGGCGCGCGGCCTCGCCGCGGCCATCGAAGTCATCCTCCACGACACCGACCGCACCGGAGCCGCCGCCCGCGCCCGCGACCTTGTGACTTTGTATCCAGACACCGAAGCAGCCAAGTCCATCGCCGCCCTTGCCGAAGAGGGCAAAAAAGCTACCGACAAGGAAAACGATTCTCCCGACAACACCGAAGATTCAACCAATCCAAACGAACCATGATCACTCCCCTACCCCAGACGCTTCGCGGCAAGACCGCCTCGGTTTTGCCCTTGCTCTCACTTCACCCTTCCGGGCAAGAGCGGGACGCTCTTGCTTCGACCCCCAATCCATCTCCAAATTCCCACACCCATCGTAGCAAGACCGTCTCGGTCTTGCCTTCTGGTTTCGGATTCTTCTTCCGAGCCTTCGGCGTTTTCGTCCTTCTCTGCCTCCCCGTCTTCGCCCAGGAAGCGCCTGCGGAGCCATCCCCGGTCGCCGAGGTGAAAACCAAAACCGCTCTCGACTACTACAACAGCGGGGGCTCGATGATGCATCCCATTCTGTTATGCAGCATCGGCACCATCGCCGTGCTCGGTTACGCCTTCCTCCAGATCACCCGCAAGAAAATGATGCCGATGGGCCTGCACCAGACCCTCACGCGCCACATGCAACACCGTCAGGTCGGCGAGGCCTTCCAGATCTGCCAGGACAACCCCAACAGCTACACCAATGTGGTTTCCTCCGCCCTGCTCAAGGTGAACTTCGACCGCGATCTCGCCAACAAGGTTTCCATGGAGCAAGCCATCATGGACAGCCTCGATGAAGAGGAAACCAAACAGATGATGTGGGTGAACTACCTCAATGTCTTCGCCACCATCGCTCCCATGCTCGGTCTGCTCGGCACGGTCGGCGGTATGATCCTGAGCTTCGACCAACTCGCAGCCGGCAAATCCGACCCAAGCGAACTGGCTGGCGGCATCGGTGTTGCCATGATCACCACGGCGGGCGGGCTCCTCGTCGGCATTCCCGCCATGTTCTTCTATTTCTTCTTCCGGAACCGCGTCATGGGCATCATGACCAGCATCCAGAAGAATGCCACCTTCCTCATCGACGTGCTCTCGGGTGAAGTGCGTCTCTCCGGAGAAGGCGCGCCCGCCGGCGAAAGCGAGGGCGTCGAAGCCGAGGAATCACGTCCCGAGTGACGCCCAACACCCCCTCTTGCAATGGCCAGCCGCCGCCGCAAACGCACCGAAGACGATGTCGGGTTCCAATTGGCCCCGATGATCGACATGACGTTCCTGCTGCTTATTTTCTTCATGCTCACCTCCACCGTCACGAATCTCAAGGTGCGGCAGGAAGTGAAGGTGCCCGTGGCCCCCAGCGCGGTCATTCCCAAGGATGCTTCCCATCGTCTGCTCATCAATATCGAGGCCAAGGGCGACCTTTTCCTCGGCGACAAGGCCATCGGTGAAAAAGCACTCGCCGAAGAACTCAATCGCCAGTTCCAGAGCAATCCGCCCCTCCAACTCTATATCCGCGCTGACCGCGCCGTCGAGGCCAAACGCATCAAACAAATCGTCCGCCTCGCCACGGAAGCAGGTGCCGTCAAAGTGATCATCGCCACGACGAAGAAGTGAAGTAAAGAGCCTGATTGCCGTCGCCCTGTCCTGGTTGGTTTATCCGGCGTTGGTGGCTTTCGACCGCCCCTTCAGGGCTCGGCAACGTTTCTCTCTTGTGTTCCCGGGGCGTCGCCCCGGGCTGTCTTGGTTTGCCCCTTCGGGGCGTGGGGAATGAGCGGACAGTCGAACGTATCCCATGCCAAGTTTATTTGCACACGGAGAAAATTGCCGAGCCCTCACCTCCCAGGGTCAACCGCCCGACCGCACTCGCCTCGCGTGTCGGGAAAGAGCGCATCCTCTTCAAGGAGCCAACGGCCAGCCCACACTCGCACAGCTGTTCGGGAAGAACGCATCTTCTCCAAAGGGCCAACGGCCCGCGTCAAAGGCACCCCGCGTATCTGGGAAGAGAGCATCCTCTCCAAAGGGCCAACGGCCGGCCCACACTCGCACGGCTGTTCGGGAAGAACGCATCTTCTCCAAAGGGCCAACGGCCCGCGTCAAAGGCACCCCTCGTATCTGGGAAGTGAGCATCATCTCCAAAGGGCCAACGGCCAGCCCACACTCGCCTCGCGCGTCGGGAAAGAGCGCATCCTCTTCAAGGAGCCAACGGCCGGCCCACACTCGCACGGCTGTTCGGGAAGAACGCATCCTCTCCAAAGGGCCAACGGCCTGCGTCAAAGGCACCCCGCGTATCTGGGAAGAGAGCATCCTCTCCAAAGGGCCAACGGCCCGGCCCAAGGCAGCCCGGGGCACCGCCCCGGGAAGACCCCACGCCCCGACAATCAAGCCCTGAAGGGGCGGCCAAAACACAAGGTCAACCGTTCACACTTCAATCCCAGACGTAGCGCTCATCAAATGCGATCCCGTGCCGTTTCAAAAACCCCCGGTACTCCTCCTGAAAGGTTTTCATCCGATGATGTTCGCGCTGATTGGCAATATATTCGCGGACGACTTCCACATTTGACTCGGAGACGGCAAACGCACCATAACCGGATTGCCATGCGAATGCCGTGAATCCCGGCCCATTCGTCTTGATCCATTTCGACGAGGATTTTTTCACATCCTCGACGACCTGGCTAAGCGCCACGGTTCGGGAAAGATCGAAGAGAAGATGCGCATGGTCTTCCATGGAATTGATCAGCACGGGAACGCAGCCCATGTTCTGCAACACACTTGCCATGTAACCGTGCAGGTGCTCACGAACCCCGTCGGTTATGAATGGCTCCCGATTCTTGGTGCTGAATACGAGATGGATATGCAGACGTGCGAGGGATTGCGGCATCGGGAGGTTCGCCCTTTCAGGGCTCAGCAAGGTTTTGTTTCGTATTCCCGGGGCGTTGCCCCGGGCCGTCTTGGTTTGCCCTTCGGGGCGAAAGAAGCATCGATGGATGGACCCTATTCCATGCTCCGATGATTTGCATCCCCAGAAAATTGCCAAGAGCCCACCTCAAAGGCCCAACCGCTTGATCGCACGCGCTTCGCGCGTCGGAAAGAACGCATCTCTCCAAAGGGCCAACGGCCCGACCCACACTCGCCCGGCTGTTCGGGAAGAACTCATCTTCTCCAAAGGGCCAACGGCCTGCGTCAAAGGCACCCCTCGTATCTGGGAAGTGAGCATCATCTCCAAGGGCCAACGGCCTGCGTCAAAGGCACCCCTCGTATCTGGGAAGTGAGCATCATCTCCAAGGGCCAACGGCCCGGCCCAAGCCAGCCCGGGGCATCGCCCCGGGACTCTCATGCGCCCCACAAACCAAGCCCTGAAAGGGCGACCTAAGGCCGCTATCCTCAAGGAACCGCCCACCTCCTAATCCCGTTGCCCCGGGATGATCAGGGTCGGCAACTCGGCGCGTCGAACGATGCCTTGGGCGACCGAACCCATGAGCAACGCGCTGATGACTCCGTGGCCATGAGCCCCCAACACCAGCAGATCCGCTTTTTTCTCCCGGCAGAAGAAAAGAATTCCCTCCACGGGCGTGGAGAATAGAACGGCGGTTTTTACCGTTCCGATGGGCAAACCAAGCCCAACCGCCAATTCCGCGATCCGGGATTCCGAAGCCGCCCGCAGGCGTTCATCCGGCGGGACCGCTGGAAACTCGGCCGGCGAAAATCCGTAGAGCCCGTAATCCGGACCCGGCGGAAGCGCATGCACGAGGTGCAGTTCCGCACCAAACGCGCGGGCCAATGCCGTGGCCTGTTCCAGGACAGGCGCCGTCACATCCGAGAAGTCAACCGCTGCCACAATTGTTTGCATAGGAACTCCGGGGCCAACCGACCCCGCCTCCATGCTCATTGGAGCAGAAATTAGGGCCCTCTGTAAAGCAAAATCCTCGGGATCCGGGGCAAATCAGCCTCCGCCATTGTGGCGTTTTCGGCACGAAGGACGAAACCGTGCATTTTTTCTGTTCCAAGATTGCCACAAACGGACTTCAGGTCATTGCGCCCCCTCCGCACGGCGACGCCAATTGTGACGAAAATGTAAGATTTGAGGACTTGGCAGGGATGGTCGGGGTGAAGTAATGTTACAGGATCGTTGCACGGAAGAAACTACCGGAGCGCGACGCCCACCAATCCGCACTCCCATCCATGAGAACTCGTTCCATCGTTCCTATCCTCGTCGCCACCGGCGCCCTCGCGTCGTTTGCCTCACTCCAAGCCGGCGAAGCCCCGGCCTCCGCCAAAGCCGTGGTTCCCGAAAAGGAAACGTCCTTTTATGACGACCTGTGGGCGCTGACCACCCTCTATTCGAACAAGGACAACCCGTTCCTACAGGAGTTGAAGTTCACCGGTCGCGCCCATTTTGACCTCTACGGGGTCGATGCCGATCAGGGCGACGCCAGCGACGCCGATGTCCGCCGCCTGCGCTTCGGCCTCAAGGCGAAGGTGCTCGAGGACTTCACCTTGCATGCGGAAGTGGACACGAATGTGGAAGATCCGAATCCGTTTTACACCCGGCTGACCGACGCCTACCTCGCCTGGGAACCCAACAAGGCGTTCAAACTGACCATCGGGAAACACGGCATGCCGTTTACCCTCGACGGACGCACTTCCTCGAACCAACTCCTCACCATCGACCGGAGCAATCTGGCGAACAACTTCTGGTTCCCGGACGAATACCTCCCCGGGGTTAGCGTTTCCGGAGTGCAGGATGAATGGTCCTACCGGGTTGGCGTCTTCTCCAACGGCACAGCAAACTCTGAATTCGGTGAGTTCGATGCCACGTGGACGGCACTGGTTGGTTTCGGCTACGATTTCAAAGAGGCCCTCGGGGCCGACAAGGCCCTAGTCGGATTCGACTACGTGTATCAGGATCCGACGAAACAAACCACTTTCACCCGCGCCCACGAGCACGTGGCTTCCGTGAACCTGGACTATCAGGAAGGCAGGTTCGGTTTGGGTGCTGATATGTCCGCCTCGAGTGGATACGGCAGCCAGAGTGATCTCTTTGGATTCTCTCTCATGCCCAGCTACTACCTGATCGACAAGAAGCTCCAGGCCGTGGCGCGCTACACCTTCATCAATAGTTCCGACCCGAAGGGAATTCGCCTCGGCCGCTACGAGCGCGAGGTGGTAAGCGGCCGCGGTGACGAATACCAAGAGCTGTATGCCGGACTCAACTACTACCTCTACGGACACAAACTCAAACTTCAGGCCGGGGTGCAATACACCGTCATGGAGGATGAAACCAATAGCGGCGGCGACTACGACGGCCTGCAAGGCGTTGTCGGGCTCCGCATGAGTTGGTAATCCGGCAAAAGTTTGCCATTGTCCTGGTTATCCGGCCGCGGGGGGCTTCGTCTCCCGCGGCCGTTCTGTTTTCAGGAATCTTTACCGCACATGCCCGATGGCCGCGAACAGGCGGTGCCGGGCGATGACGGAATCCACCTCCCCTTGGTCAGCTTCAACCAGCAGCCGGATCGAGTCCATGCCCCACGGCATGCTGGCGCAGGGAAATCCAGTTCGTTTGGTTTGAGCTGGATGGTCAGCTTTCAAGACCGATGCTCGTCTTGAATCGGCCATAAGCCTCTTCCCACGGGGCGGGGTCGCAGGGGCTGAAGGTTCGGATATCCAGGGACCTGCGGATCAACTCGCGTCCTGCCGCGATATCCGGAAGATGACCGGTGGCAACCATCTGGGTGATGATGTTTCCGCACGACGTGGCTTCCACCGGACCCGCGAGCACCTCGATCCCGAGCGCATTGGCGGTCGCTTGCGTGAGCATCGAATTCTGAATGCCGCCCCCGCCCATGTGGACTCGGGAAAATTCGCGCCCGGTCAGGCGGCGGAGTTTGTCGAGAACGAAGCGGTATTTCAGTGCGAGTGACTCCGTGGCGATGCGCAGGATGGTGCCTTTCTTCTTCGGAACGTGCTGGCCGGTGCGTTTGCAAAAATCCTGGATCTTCGCGGGCATTTCGCCGGGCGTGGCGAACGAGGGATCATCCGGATCGATGAAGGCTTTGAAGGGATCGGCTTCCTCGGCCAGGGCCGCGAGCGCGGCGTAATCCAAATCCTCGCCATCGAGAGCCCATTGGCGGCGGCATTCCTGGATGAGCCAGAGGCCGGAGATGTTTTTCAGGAAACGCACCGTGCCTTCGACACCGAGTTCATTGCCAAACCCCGCGAGTCGCGCTTCTTCGGTTAGGACGGGCGCGTCGAGTTCGACCCCCATGATGGACCATGTGCCGGAGCTGATCCAGAGATGGCCTTTTTCCGTTGCCGGGATACCCGCGACCGCGGCGGCCGTATCATGGCTTGCCGTGGCCACGACTTGGATGTTCTCGCGACCAACCATGCGCGCGACTTCGGATCGCAATTCACCGAGCACCGTCCCCGGAGATACGACCTTGCCGAAAATTTTGCGCGGCAACCCGAGTCCCGAGATGACAACATCCGACCAATCGCCCACGCGGGGATCCAGCAACTGGCTGGTGCTGGCGATGGTCCGTTCGTTCGCCATCTTTCCGCTCAACCAGTAGGAGAGGAGATCGGGGATGAAGAGCAAATGTTCGGCATTCGCCAAGGCGACGCCGCCAGCAACCTCCTCCGCGAGCAGATGACCGCTCGTGTTATAAAAGGCGGGCATGATGCCGGTCTCGGCGTAGATCCTCGCTTGCCCGATGCGTTTCTCCGCTTCTTCGACCATGCCCTGCGAGCGCGGGTCGCGGTATTGGTTCGGCAGACCGAGAAGACGTCCGCTCCCGTCAAGCAGGCCGTGATCGCAGCCCCAGGTATCAATACCCACCGAGACCACCCGCTCGCCGTAGAGTTCAACCGCCTTGCGAATCCCTTCGAGAATCTCGCGATAAAGACCGAGCACATTCCAGAACGAACCGCCCGGCAAATCCGTGCCCGGATTGTCGAACCGGCGCATTTCTTCCAGATAGAGTTTTTCGAGGTCGGTTTTGCCGATAAGAACACGTCCGGAGCCGGCTCCGAGATCCACCGCGATGAAGACTTTTTTGGGCATGGGTATGGGGAATACGTAAGCTATTTCATCGCGCCGGATTCCCGTCCGCGCAAGAGCGGATATCACCGCCCGTTGGCCCACCCGCCAAGTGCATTTCATGCTTGGCGGGAGGCCCGCCCGCCGCCATTATGTCCGAATGAGCGGGCGCGGCGTCGAATCACTCCGCGGCGAAGTCGAACGGGTCACGTTTTTCAGCGAGGACTCCGGCTTCGCCGTGCTGAAGGTGCACGTCGCCGGCAAACGCGAGCCGGTGACCGTGACCGGACGCGCCGCCACCGTGCAGGCCGGAGAAGAAATCCACGCCACCGGCCAATGGGTGGAAGACCGCACGTTCGGGCGGCAGTTCAAAGCAGATCACCTCTCCCTCTCCTCTCCCGAGTCTCCCGCGGGCTTGGTCCGGTTCCTCGGCAGCGGCTTGATCAACGGGGTTGGTCCCGTGCTCGCCGAGCGCATCGTTTCCAAATTCGGCACCGAAGTCATTTCCGTGCTTGACCACGCCTCGAAGCGGCTTGAGGAAGTTGAGGGCGTCGGAGCCAAGAAGCGCCGAGAAATCAAAAGTTCCTGGGATCAACAGCGCGCCATACGCGAGATCATGGTTTTCCTCCACGGGCACGGGATCTCGACTTCACGCGCCCTGCGCATCCATAAAACCTATGGCGACGAGGCACGCGCCGTGCTCGAAAAAAATCCCTACCAACTGGCGGAAGATATTTTCGGTATCGGTTTCAAGACGGCCGACGACCTCGCCGCCAAACTCGGACTCCCGCCCGACGCCCCGACCCGCCGCGAGGCGGCCCTGCTCCACGTCCTGCGCACGGCCAAGGAAGAAGGACACTCCGCCCTGCCCCGTGCCGATGTTCTGGAACGCGCCGCCGCCCTGCTCGATCAGGAACCCGGCGAACTCGCGGCCGTGCTGCCGGATCTCATCGCCCGAAGCTGCATTTATCCGGAGACGATGGACGATGTTGATTTGTTATTCACCCCCGCGCTCCGCCACGCCGAATGTTCGATTGTCCGATCACTCAAATCCCGGCGGGCCAGCCAGCCTGTTATCGAAGACGGAAAAATGGAGGCAGCCATCGACGCCGCGGCAGCCAAAGCCCGCATCGATCTGTCCCGCGGCCAACGGGTCGCCGTGCGGCTCGCTCTCGTCGAACAGTCCGCCATCATCACCGGTGGACCCGGTGTCGGCAAGACAACCGTGCTGCGGACTGTTCTGGGCGTTCTCGATTCATTGCATCTGCATTCCGTGCTCGCCGCGCCAACCGGGCGCGCCGCACGCCGGCTCTCGGAAAGCGGAGGACGTGAAGCCTCGACGCTGCACCGTCTGCTGCAGTATCAACCGGCCACGGGATTCAACCGCAACCGCCGCCAACCCTTGGAAGGTGATGTCTTCATCATCGACGAGGTTTCCATGGTGGACCTGCCGCTCATGGCGGGTTTCCTCGACGCGCTTCCGCCGAAAACAAGGCTGCTGCTCGTAGGCGATGCCGATCAGTTGCCCTCCGTCGGTCCGGGAAATGTGCTCGCAGACCTGCTCTCAACCGAAGTGCTGCCCGTCGCCCGATTGACCGAGATTTTCCGCCAAGCCGCCGAAAGCAGGATTATCGCGGCCGCCCATGCCATCAACCACGGGGAGTTGCCCGACCTCACCCCGGCCAAAGGTAGTGACTGCTTTTTCCTCGCCCGACCGGATGCGGAGACGACCCTCGACACCATTCTCCATCTCACCAAGGAGCGGCTTCCTTCCGGCCTCGGGGTGGATCCCATCCGGGACGTGCAGATTCTCACGCCGATGAACAGGGGATTGTTAGGAACTACCGAGCTGAACAAACGCCTCCAGCAGGCCCTGAATCCTTCGGATGAGTTCAAACCCGAGATCGAACGTTTCGGAATCATTTTCCGGCGCGGCGACAAGGTGATCCAGCTCCGCAACAACTATGACAAGGAAATCTCCAATGGAGACATCGGGCGCGTGGTCGGCATCGATCTGGAACCAACCCGTGTGTGGATTCGTTTCGATGACGGAAAGGTGGTCGATTACGACCCCGGCGAACTGGATGAAGTGCGCCATGCCTATGCGGTGACCATTCACAAGAGCCAGGGTTCGGAATTTCCCGTGGTGGTAATTCCCCTTGTCGCAGCTCATTTCATGCTCCTGCAACGCAACCTTCTCTACACCGGCCTGACAAGAGGGAAAAAGCAGGTTGTCCTCGTCGGCGAGGAACGCGCGCTGCGGATGGCCGTGCAGCGCGCCGAAGCCATCAAACGCTGGGGAGGGCTCGCCCACCGGCTGCGCGCCATCGAGTCATGAAACCGCACGTCGTCATTCTAACAGGAGCGGGCATTTCCGCGGAAAGCGGTTTGCCGACCTTCCGCGACGCCAACGGCGTATGGGAAGGGCATCGCTTCGAGGATGTCGCGACCCCGGAAGCTTTCCAACGGGATCCGGAACTCGTGCATCGTTTCTACAATCTCCGGCGTGCGGCCGCCATCCGCGTCGCGCCGAATGCGGCCCACGCGGCCATTGCACGGCTTGAAGCCGCCTTGCCCGAACATTGCCTCCTTGTCACACAAAACATCGATGGCCTCCACCAGCGCGCTGGATCTCAGCCACTATGTATGCACGGCGAAATCGCGAAGGCTCGCTGCGCATCCTGTGGCGAAATCAGCGAGTGCCCTGGCGATCTAGACACGGCATCCGTCTGCCAAGCCTGCAGCGCGACCGGTTCACTCCGTCCCCATGTCGTCTGGTTTGGAGAAATGCCACTGTTTCTCGATGAGATTAGCGAAGCCCTCGCCCGGTGCGACTACTTCCTTTCCATCGGGACATCCGGCCACGTTTATCCGGCCGCAGGATTTGCCCGCATGGCCAATCAGAGCGGAGCCCGGTGCATCGAGTTCAATGTCGCCGAAACCATGACTTCGCGCGATTTCCACGAACACATCACCGGGCCGGCCACCGAGACCGTTCCTCTGTGGATCAGCGAATTCGCCCGCGGGCATGGGATCGAAATCTCATCCTAAGTCCACGGTTTCTCCGTGGTCCGGCAACCAGGCCTCGATGCCATGGCGGGCCTCGATGGCCGCCTTCAGCGCATTGCGCTGGCGTTCTTCACCGTGATTGAGGAAAACCGCCGGCTTGGCCCCCGCCACACAATCGAACCAGCGCAACAAATCCGTCTGTCCGGCATGGGCACTGAATCCGTTCAAGGTATGGATGGTCGCCTTGACCGCGATCGTTTCGCCGAACACGCGAACTTCCTTCCTGCCATCGACCAGCAATCTGCCGAGGGTTCCTTCCGCCTGGTAACCGACAATCAGCACATGCGTGTCCGCCCGCCACAGTCCATGGCGCAAATGATGGAGAATTCTTCCCGCATTCGCCATTCCTGAGCCTGCCATGATCAGGCAGGGCCCCGCCAGATCGTTGAGGGCACGCGAGTCATCCACCGACTCGGTTTCTTGTGCATGGCGGCGTAAGAGATCACGGTGCAAACTCGAAGCTCCGGCCTGTCGTGCCTCCTCGTCGAACAACTCCGGGTGCTTCTCGTAAATTCGGTTTGCACCGGAAGCCATCGGACTATCCACAATAACCGGGAAGGGATCGACCTGACCTTTGGCGAACAAGTCCATGAGATGGAAGATCATCTGCTGGGTGCGTCCCACCGCAAACGCCGGAACAAGCACCCGGCCACGCGTGCGGGTTACTTCTCTCAGAATATCGCGTAGTTCTTCGACGGTTTTCTCCAGCGAGCGGTGATCGCGATCGCCGTAAGTGGACTCCATGATTACAGCGTCGGCCTGCTCGAAACATTGGGCATCTTTCAAAATGGGCAGCCCCCTCGGTCCAATATCTCCCGAAAAGACCACGGTCTTGGTTTTGCCATGTTCGTCAACACGCAATGAGATGCTGGCCGATCCCAACATGTGTCCCGCCTCATGATATTCGGCTTCAATCCCGGGTGCTACCTTTTCAGGTGCATTATAGGCGACCGGCCGGAAAAGGCGCATTGTTTCTTCCACTTCTTCCGCTGTGAACAAAGGTTCGATTGGCGGCAATCCCGCCCGCAATCGTTTATTGTTCTCCCGTTCGGTGTCGTGCGCCTGGACCTTTGCCGCATCCCGGAGAATCAGTCCCGTCATCTCGATGGTAGCCGGTGTGGCCCGGATTTTTCCACGGAACCCTCCTTTAACCAACAAGGGCAGGCGTCCGCAGTGATCCAGATGTCCATGGGTCAATACAACCGCATCGATTTGCGCCGGGCGGATCGGTGTGCCGATCCGGTTTCTCGCCTCGATCTTCTTGCCGCCCTGGAATTGGCCGAAGTCCACCAGTATTCGTGCGCCCTTTGTTTCAACCAGCGAACAGGATCCGGTGACAACACCACCGACAGCACCAAGGAACGTGATTTTCATAAGAGAGATGGGAAGACCGGCAACTGGTCGTCCGGCCAATCTCGCTTTACGCGTTTTTTCTACCAACCGCAATCAGAATTCGGCGGACGAATCCGTCCGGCGACGCCAAACCGTCACCGCCGACACCGACCACTGGAATTTTCTAGCGTGCTCCCGAATGAGAAACGGTTCATCCCGGTATTCGATTTCCTCAAAATCGTCCCTGAACAATTGGCGCAACCGGTCGACCGTTCGCGTGGAAATGCCCTTCTCCACGCGCCCTCCCAACCAATTTGCTTCCGGGGTGTATTGCTCGAGCCACGAACAAGGTGTTGCCAAGACCAGTAGACCTCCCGGCCGAACGAGTTTGGGGAGACGATGAATCAACTTCATCGGTTCCGGCAGCCTGCACAACAGGTTTGCCGCATGAACGAGGTCGAATCCGCCAAGACCAGTGGGCAGGTCCGTGGCATCAGCCTGTTCAAAAATCACCCGACCAAGGTTTGCAAGATCCAATGGTCCTGCCACCTGGGAAACGCTGATGCCGCCCTCATCGATCCGGTCATATGCAATGCCCCCTCCGTTCGCCAAAATGGCTGCCGCTTCAATAAAGCGATGGGAGTAATCCATGCCGACAACTTCTTCGAATTTCTCCGCAAGCACGAAGGAGGACCCGCCCACAGCACATCCAAGATCCAATGCGCGACCAGAAATCCCGTCGCTTGAGAAATGTCTGATGCCCGCCATGGCAGTTCGGCGCGTAAACCCAAGTGCCTCACGCGGACCAAACGACCAAGGAAGGATACTCTCAGGATCCCCGTAATGGAAAAGCAGATACTCCGCCAAGTAGCGGTCAGACTCGTAGGGATTCATCGAAGAAGAACGATGGCCTAATGTGGCTTTATCGAGGACGGGACACCGCCTTCAACGCACTGACCGCAACGCGTTCAGAATGTATTCACTGGCGCGGAAGTTCTCGATGATGATTTCCTCGGTTCCGTCTCTCTTCATCCTGACTTGTCGGATATTAAAGTTAGGAGTCTTGTGCGGGGCGAAGAGGATGTCGTCATGGGTGGCATTCTCGTGTTTCTTGAACATCTCTGGAATGATGTCTCCTCCGAGATGGTCATCGCGACCTGTCGCAAGATGGCAAGTGCCAAGCACCTTTTCATCTTGGATGTCAGCGCCCGAAACTGGCAGCACTTGAGTGCCGAAGCCAAGCTCACCGAGTGTGCCGGTCATTGGATCTTCAGCCAGCCGGCGGTTGTGCGCATCAATGGTTTCCTGGTTTCCAGAAATAAGCGTAGACTTCATGATGCATCGATCATGCACATCGAGCACACCGAGCGTTCCGTCTTCATATTTCATGGGGAATTCTCCCCGAGCGTCCGTGGGAACGAAATAAATCTCTCCGGCTGGCAGATTCGCGATATCAGGTTGTAGTCCAACACACAATCCGTGGCTTTTCTGCGCTTCCTGACCATCCAAGCCGAGCCAAGCAGTGAGGATTCGACCGTCCTCCAGTTCGAAGTCGATTTCAATGGCCTCCGCCCGAGTCATCGCCAAACGCATGGCCTCGGCATCTCGGCTTACATCTCGATAGTCAACAGCGAGACCGGAATTCAGAATAATGTCGTTCAATCCGTGGAGTGTGGCGCCGCGGAACCCATACACCTTGGCCTTTGCCGTAAGCGGAGCTGTAGCGGAATAAGTCGAAACGCACAAGATGATATCGTAATGCGGATAAATGTCCTGCTCGAGGCTGAGTTGGTTGCCAGCCTCATCCCAGCACTCGTCATCGAGATCGAGATTGCTGCCGCTTGTAATCTTGTAAGCAAACATTTCACCGCCGCTCATGCCGAGCTCGCGCATGGTTCCATCGCGCAATCCAAGGTAGAACACCTCGTGGGCTTTCTTTTGAACCGCATGCCCCTCGCTTTGGAGATAGGCGTGATCTCTCATCATCACAGCCGGATCCTTGAAGTCCGTCAGGATGCAAACACGACACTCATGGGTCGGTTCAAACACCGTCCCTAGAAGGCGACGAAGACTGAATTGCGGGAACTTCCTCAGGCTGGGGTCGAGGAGGATTTCTGGATCGAGGAGGTGAGGCATGGTCGCTGGGCTATTGGTTAATGATTCGTAATTTTCCTTACGAGCCGGTGTCCCCAGCGGATCGAATATTTTCTTGACCCGGTTGCCCGCTGGCATGCTGCCCCGGACATCCATCCGAAGAACACCCGATCCCTCCCCCTCAAGCACCTTTCTTGGTTTCCCCCGGCGGTAAGTGCCGAAGTGCTCCGCATGTTGCCGGGCCACATCCTCCAACCATGGTTCATCACCCATGGCCATCCCTTCAGAAAAGGCTCGCTGACGACGCAGGCCCCGCTGCCCGCCTTTGGGTATTTCTGCACCATCTGATGCCAACTGACGAAGAGAATGCTCTAATAGGGCTACATAGCGGGCAACAGCATCAATCCCGTCAACCTCACCATTGGCGGCAAGTTGATGCAAGCGGCAAAGGCCCTTCCTCGCTTCCCTATCGCCTCGGGTAGCTGCGGCCAATCCGCACCAACGATACTCCCGGGGATGGTTAGCCAGACCGGCACGAACGGGATTTAGATCGATATACAAGGCCATGCATTGAAGGGCCGGTCCATTCTGCACGAGCACATTACGGAACCTCTCCATCCAAATGGTGCCTTGACGGTTCCTTCGCCGATTCAGCCATCGGCTGTATCGTTCCTTAACCTCCTTGGCCCAGACGCTCACATCGCACATGCGGCGTTTTATGGAGTCGATGATCTTGGCTGCTTCGTCGGCCTGTCCCCCTTGACGGGCCTCGTCCACCCGGCGGCGGAGACGAAACAACGAATCGCCTTGGTAAAAAGTTGCCAGATGCTTCCAAAAGGCCACTTCTCCTTGCGGGCCTTCAAAACGGGCTAGCCATCCGGATTTTTCGGGGATTTCGAGCAGGGCATGGAAATGATTTCCCATGACGGCGTGAGTGAGAAGGCGAATGCCGAGGAAATCAGCCATCTTCTTCAACAGGCGGTCTAGCGCCTCTTTCTCCACGTCGTCCCAGAATTTCAGCCCTTCGACCATGCGACTCATCACATGCTGGCATGCGGAATCGGCACCGGCCAGTGCCAAGATCCGCCGTCGGGCGCCCGTCCCCCGTCGAAACCCCGGCGGAGGGCAACTATCCATCCGCGTCTTTGCATCCACCAGCCCAAGGGAAGGATCAAACATCCGGTATTCTCACCAAATCCTCCGAAAATGTCAATTGTAATATGTCTGACATATTTACTTAGTTGCGAAATGAGCGGCTCCCCGGGTGGGGAGCCGCTGGGTTGGGTCAGCATTTCCAAACGAGGTCGGCTGTGATGCGGTATTCCATGAGGTTGTCCAGGTCGTTGGTGAGCGGTAACTCGAAAGCAGCGCCGAGTTCGATGCTGTCGGTGAGGATGTAGCAGAAGCCAGCAGCAACCGTCACGATATCCGCATTGTCAGTGGCATGGCTGGACCCGAGGTTGACGAGGTCGCCTCCCTCGAATTGGGCGACCGCAGGGACGGCTCGCCCAACCTGGTTGCTGAAGCGGCTTTCGCCCGATTCATCGTCAAGGACGTGGAACCAATTCACTTCGACCAAAGGCATGAATTTCTCCGTAAGGGCATAGCTGAGATGCGCCGAGCCGAAACCGATGGTAGAGTCACCGTCGCTAAATGGGATGCGTGCACCGATGGAGTTGGCGAACTGCCAGTCACCGGCCATTTTGAGGTTATTGAGGATGATGTTGATCGCACCGTCGCCTTCTCCTTGCCAGACTTCGCTGTCACCGAGCGGGACTTCAACGGTAGCCGTGCCGCTCATGGCGTAACCTGCTTCAGGTCGAGCGAGCAGGACGTATTTCAAACCGGCCGCGGTGTTGGCGAATCCCTCGTCCGTGGCGAAAGTAGCGTCCGGGTTGAAATCGATATAGCCGTCCTTGGTTGCGACCAAGGACAGTTTGTCGTTAAAAGCGTATTCAGCCTGAATGGCATAAACTTGGAAATCACCGCCGACGGGAAGCTCACCAAGGGTGGTGGAAACTTTGTCGGGAAGGGATTGATACATGAAGATCGGATGAATATTCGTGCGTGGAATGGCCAAATCAAAAAGCGTAGGATTGGTAATCGGCCGGCGGGCGAGGGCGAATGGATCGCTGGGCGGCGGCGGCGGGACAGGAGTTTTTCCGGAGGCGGGTTCGCCGGCGAAAGCCGGGATGGCAAGCAGGGTGGCCAAGATGGCGAGGCTATTGGTATTCATTGTGTGGGGGATGGGCAGGTGGGTTCAGTCAGATACCGGATGCGACTATCCGCATCTGGATGAGGCAAGGCTCGCACCTGCGATTGGAAAAAGCTCCGCATGGTTTCCCGCAAACCACGCATATTTACGCGTGGAATTGGTGAAAAAAGAAACCCGCACGGCGAAATAACCGTGCGGGGTGGAGAGTTCGGAATGAGCCGAAAGGCGGAGGAATCAGGCTCCAATCAGCCGGAACTTCTCCTCCATGATTTCGTCGGCCAATAACCGGACGGCCTCGTGCCCGAAGCGCTCGAAGACCTCTTCCAGGAAGCCGCCGGTAATAAGTTTCCGCGCGGCCTTTTCGGGAATCCCGCGCGCCAGAAGGTAGAAGAGTTCCTCTTTCTCGATTTGCCCGGAGGTCGAGCCGTGGCTGCACTTTACCTGGTCGGCATTGATTTCCAAGCCAGGGAGTGAATTGGCCTCGGCTTCCGGTGTCATGAGCAGATTCCGGCAAGTCTGGTAGGCATCGGTGTGGTGGGCACCTTCTCCCACGATGATGAGGCCGGAGAAAATTGTGCGGCTCTTGTCGAACAGCGCATTCTTATAGAGCAAGTCGCTGGTGGTGTTCCGGGCTTTGTGGAACTGGTAGGTGCGTTGGTCGAACTCCTGTTCATCGCCGGGAATGCTGGCGGAAAGAAGATTCACGTTGGCGCCTTCCCCGGTCACATGGCTCACGCTTTCCGTCCGCACCCATTTTCCGCCGGTGTTGAGAATAAAACTACGGGCATCCGAATCCCGCGCGGCGGTGGTATTGTTGATGAAGATCCCTTTGCTCTGTTGGTTCAATCGCTGGAAGCCCGCGTATTTGAGACGTCCGCCACCGCTAGCGACGAGGTCATTTACCCCGATGACAAAGGTCGCGTCATCATTGGTGGAGATCCAATGTTCCAGCACGACAACGTCCGCACCGGCTTCCGCGACCATAAGGGTGTGGGGAAAGTGGGCCGACAACTGACCATCGATGAAATGAACAATCTCGACGGGAGCTTGGGGAATGCAGTTACGGGCGGCGTGAATGAAGACACCTGCGGTAACATTCGCCTCGTGAAGGGCGGCGAACTTCTCCGAGCCGAGAGGCGTCTCGCTGGCCATGAAATGGGGCTCGATCAAATCCGGACATTTGCGCAAGGCCTCATCGAGCGGCAGCACGGTCAAACCGTCACGCGATCCGATTCCTTCGCTGGCGACGAGGCAGCCATTATGGAAAACGAGGCGGGCGGCGTGAGCTTCGAGCGAGTGGCTGGGAATGGCGACGGGGACAGTCGGTTCCGGTGCGGCGACATAGCCTGTGAGATCGGGTTGTTTGACGGAACTGAATCGCCATTTCTCGTCGGTGCGGAGGGGAGACGGAGTGGAGAGAAATCGGTCCCAAGCGGCTTGGCGGCGTTGGAGGAACCATGCGGGGGCGCCATCAGGGGCGGGGACCGCGGATGCAAGGACCGAATTCATGCGGACGGCTGGATCTTGAAGCAAAGTGGTCGTGGGATGAGGTGGATGGGCAGGTTCAACCGACGGACCCTTCCATTTCGAGTTCGATCAGGCGCTTGAGTTCAACGCTGTATTCCATGGGGAATTCGCGCACGAGGTCGTTGATGAATCCGTTGACGGAAAGGGACATGGCTTCGCCTTCGCTGAGGCCTCGCTGGCGCATGTAGAAGATTTGTTCTTCGCTCACCTGGCTAACACTGGCCTCGTGTTGGGTGGCATGTTGGTTGCCATTTACGGTGATGGCGGGGTAGGTGTCGGTTTGCGAGCTGGAGTTAATCAACAGGGCGTCGCATTCGGTATTGTTCTTGCAGCCCTTCAGGTGGCGGGGAATATGAACTTGGCCACGGTAGGTAGCGCGTCCGGTGCCCACGCTGATGGACTTTGACACGACATTCGAACTGGTCTCGTCCGCGGCGTGGATCATTTTTGCTCCGGTATCCTGATGCTGGCCGGTATTGGCGAGAGCGATAGAAATCACCTCTCCCCGAGCTTTGCGGCCTTTCATGACGACGCCAGGGTATTTCATCGTCAAGCGGGAGCCGATGTTACAATCGATCCAGCGAACCTCGGCTTCCTCCATGGCGAGTCCACGCTTGGTCACCAGATTGAAGACATTTGAACTCCAGTTCTGCACGGTGATGTATTGGATCTTGGCGCCTTTCAGGGCGACCAGTTCGACGACGGCGCTGTGGAGAGTGGCCGTCTCGAATTTCGGGGCGGTGCAGCCTTCCATGTAGGTCACTTCGGAGCCTTCGTCGGCAATGATGAGCGTGCGCTCGAACTGGCCGAAGTTTTCCGAGTTGATGCGGAAGTAGGCTTGCAGCGGATGTTTCACCTTCACGCCCGGAGGGACGTAGATGAAACTTCCGCCGGAGAAAACGGCGCTGTTGAGGGCGGAGAATTTATTATCACCGGTCGGGATGACCTTGCCAAACCATTTGCGGAAAATGTCAGCGTGCTCCTTCAAACCTTCGGTACTATTGACAAAGATGACACCCTGATCCGCGAGAGCGGTTTTGATATTTGAGTATGCGGCTTCGGAATCGTATTGGGCTTCGACGCCGGCGAGGAACTTCCTCTCCTGCTCGGGAATGCCGAGGCGTTCGAAGGTGTTCTTGATGTCTTCGGGCACCTCGTCCCAGCTCCGCTTCGGCTTTTCGCCGTCGGAAAGGTAGTAACGGATCGCGTCGAAATCGATATTCTCGAGATCGCGGGTCGCCCAGTGGGTGGGCATCAGTTTCTCGCGGAAAACCTTGAGGGCGCGGTGGCGGAATTCACGCACCCAATCGGGATCACTTTTGACATCGCAGATGTAATCGATGGTCTTATCCGTGAGACCGTAACCGGCGTTGAATTTGTGACGCTCCGGGAACTGGAAATTCCCGATGTCGTCCTTTTCGACCGCCAGTTGGGCGACCATGGTGGATTCGTCGTACATGGCTGTGAGTATGTTTGGGGTGGAATCTCAGACGGCGGCGGTTTCGTAGCCTTTTTCCTCGAGTTCGAGGGCAAGTTCCTTGCCGCCGGTCTGGCGGATGCGGCCTTCATACATGACGTGTACTTTGTCCGGCACGATGTAATTGAGCAGACGCTGGTAGTGGGTGATGACGAGGAAGCCGCGATCAGGAGAACGCATGGCATTGACTCCGTTGGAGACAATGCGCAAAGCATCGATATCGAGGCCCGAATCGGTTTCGTCGAGCACGGCGAACTTCGGCTCCAGCATCATCATCTGCAGGATCTCGTTGCGTTTCTTTTCACCGCCGGAGAAACCCTCGTTCACAGCCCGGGCGGTGAACTTTCGGTCCATTTCAAGCTGGTCCATGCGCGCGTAGAGTTGTTTGTAGAAGGCGACGGCATCGATTTCTTCTCCTTGGGGGAGACGGGCCTGGAGGGCGGCGCGCAGGAAATTGGCATTGCTCACACCGGGGATTTCGTGCGGGTATTGAAAGGCGAGGAAGAAACCGGCGCGGCTGCGCTGGTCGATTTCAAGATCGAGGAGGTTGACTCCATCCATGAGGACTTCTCCGTCGGTCACTTCATACCCCTCGTGCCCGGCGAGGACTTTGGCGAGGGTGCTTTTGCCGGAGCCGTTCGGGCCCATGATGGCATGGACTTCGCCAGCGGGCAGGACGAGGTCGAGGCCCTTGAGGATTTCCTGACCGTTGACGTTGGCGTGGAGGTTGCGGATGACTAGGCTGCTCATGATGTTAATTTGTGATTATGTATTTGGTAGAGGGTCTGGTTTATTTGCGGCGGGCCGCGGCGAGGGTGCCTTTGAGGGAGATATCCGCGCGATTCACGCGGGCTCCGCGGGGCAGTTTGAAAATGCTGTGGAGATCGATGCCCTCGCGTAACTCGACGTCGAGCACTTCTCCTGTCGATTCGTCGTAGAAGTGGGCGTGTTCGCGAAGGTTTGGACAGAAGCGGGATGGGCCGCGTTCGATGTTCACCTGCCGGATGAGCCCGGCCTGGGCCAAGGTCTCAAGACAGTTGTATACCGTAGCCAACGAAATAGCCGGCATGTGGGTTTGAGCACGAATGAAAAGCTCGGACGCGGTCGGGTGGTCGCGCGTCTCGATCAGCATCTGATAGACTTCCCGGCGCTGGCGCGTCCAGCGGAAACCCTGCGGTCCTCCGGGCAACGGAGACTCGTTTGATGCGTTCGGCGTGATGGTTGGAGATGCTGGCATGAAATCCTGGGTTGGCAAAGGCGCGTAACGTGCCGCAAGCCACCTTGGATTCAAGAATTATTCTAATTTTTGTTCTTTTCCTCGCCTTCTTCCTGTCGCAGGGCTTCGTCGGCGGCCGCCCAGACGGAGGAGAGGGCAACGGCGGCGGCTTCGGTTCCCGCCCGGTCCCCGGTTTTTGAACGGGCATTCTGCAGCCCCCTCAGCGCCCAACCGGATTGGGGGCGTTCGCGCACGGCTTGTTCCCAAGCGCGAACGGCGGTCGGAAAATCCCCCGCACGACCGAAAGTTGCGGCCATGGACTCGGCGGCTCCGCGCGGCCAGCGCGGAATGGCACGGGATGCTCCCGAGATTTGTCGGCCGGTGGCTCTGCGCCACCACACGGCAGCCATGGTCCGGTCCCCGGAAAGGAATTTCTCCCCTGCTCGAAGGTCATATTGCAGGAAATCCGCGAGCCGGAAAACCTCGGCGAATTGCGGTTCCATGCCCGCTTTTTTCGACTGTTCGACCAACTCGCCCAGTTGGGCGAAGGATGTCTCCAGTTTTTTCAGCACCTCTTTTGCCGATGCTGATTGGCCTGATTCCAGAGCGAGCTGGCCTTCGATGTAAAGACGCAGGCACTCCATGGAGCGGGCAAAAAATGGCGAGGAGGCAAGAATCGGGTGATCGATCGGAGGTAGACTGTGAATGGCCTGCCGCCATTCGCTGGCACGGGCGTGAACCCGCGCCTCCGCCGACAAGGAAAAAAAGCCGAACTCGCGGGTAGCGGAGGAGGGTGGGAGACCGCTTGGCAGATCGATCTGGCGGGCGGCACGAGCCAAGGCGAGGGCATCTTCTTTCCGGCCGGCTTCGACGAGCGCCATGGCCAGCATGTCGAGGTTGTCGAAATAAGTTGGCGCGGCGACGGGCGAAATACCCTCTTCGGCGAGGCTTTTTTCTTCGAACCGCCGGGCATCATCGAGAGCAGCAGCGGCGGCGGCAGCATCTCCGGAGCGGTAGAAAACCATCCCCGCGACCTGGCGAAAGTAGGCGGATGGTGGCGAAAGAGCCAGCAGCAGGCGCGCTTGTCCGAGGGCTTCATCAGGACTCGGGCCGACGAGGGCGAGTTGGCACCAGGCGTGCAAGACGACCGGATCCTCGGGATATTTTTCCAGATGAATGGCGAGCAGAGCCCGGGCAGCCTTTTGCCCGAGGTGGGGTTCGCCAGCGAGATCGTGACCGTCGCGTAGCATCAGGGGAAGCCAGACCTGGGCATTCCGGTCATCAGGGTGGGCTTTGCGGATGGCTTCAAGAGACTCGGCGAAAGCGCGGACGCCGCGCAAGTGAAGAGCGGCGAGCGCGTCCACCCACATCTGCTCGCGGGGATTGGTGCGGATGCGGAGAAGGTTGGCGCTTCGGTAACATTTCTCGCGCACCTCCTTTGCCTCGTCGCCTCTTTCAAGCAGGGCAAGGTAGAGGCCGACCCAAGCCATCGGGCAGGAATCGTCCTCGCGCAGAGCGGTTAAAAAATGCCGTGCCGCCTGGGGGCTGCGGAAAAGCTGCAGTTGGTAGAGCCCGCGGTTGGTGAGGTCGGCGGGGGAAGGCCCGGCGGCGGTCACTTCGAGGGAATATTCGGGCACCAGAGGCCCCCACTTTCCCGTCTTGATATTTTCCATGCCGCTGATGACCGGCAAGCCGTGCGGGCCCACCGCCTTGGCCTCGGGAGCGGCCCCTGCGAAGGGGATTGCGCTGCTTAGGAAGAGGAGAAAAATGAAAAATGCCACACGCATGGCCCCATGGTGCCCGCCATGGCGGTTCCGCGCAACGGGGAATTGCGCCCGCGACGGGGCGGGGGTAGTTTCCGGCATGTATCAACTCGCACTCATCGGCTGCGGAAAAATGGGCCAGGCTCTTTTGCGCGGCATTCTCCGCTCGGGCTTTTTGTCGGCATCCGAAATCCTCGTCTGCGATGTCGCCCGCGAGCCCTTGGCCAAGCTGCTTGATGAAACCGGCGTGGCTTTCACCAACTCGCCGATGGAAGTCGCGGAAAAAGCCGCCGCCATTCTCGTGGCGGTGAAACCGAAGGACGTGTCCGCCCTTTTCCTGGACATGCCGCCGGGAAACATGGCCAGCAAACTTGTCCTTTCGGTGGCGGCGGGCGTCACCCTCGCCCAATTGGCCAACTACCTCCCGCGCGGGGCCCGCATCGTTCGCGTCATGCCGAACACGCCCGCGCTCGTGGGCAAAGGCGCGAGCGCGTATGCATGCGAGTCGGATGTGACCGCCGCGGATGTCGAATTTATTGAAAAGGTTTTCGGTTCCGTCGGGATCGTCCGGCGGGTCGAGGAAAAACTGCTCGATGCCGTCACTGGTCTCAGCGGCAGCGGTCCGGCCTATGTTTTCATGGTCATCGAGGCGCTCGCCGATGGCGGCGTGCATTGTGGTTTACCCCGGGCATTGGCGCTTGAACTCGCCGCTGCTACCGTGGCGGGAGCAGCCGCCATGGTCTCGGAGAGCGGCGAACATCCGGCCGCCCTGCGCGATGCGGTGGCCAGTCCCGGTGGCACAACCATCGCTGGCATCGCCGCTCTCGAAGCGGATGGGCTCCGCAACGCGCTCATCCGCGCCGTCACCGCGGCCGCCCGCCGCAGCGCGGAAATGTCCCGCCCGGCCAATGGCCACGGGGCGGCGCGTCCGGAAGAAGCCTGAGCGGCGTTTGGTGTGCGCATGTCCCGTCCCGCCCAATCCCGTGCCTTTCTCGTCGGCCTCGGCCTGCTCCTTGCTGTGATCGGCGGAGGATTCTGTTATTGGCTCGGAAGCAGTTATCTCCGCGTGAAGGCAGTGGATGCGTGGCCGGAACTGCGTTGCGTGATCCTGCGTTCCGAGGTCGAGGAATTCCTGCCCGTGCCGAATGTCGCCCCGCGTTACCGGGTGAAAATCGATTACTATTATGAATACAATGGACGCTCCTGGCATTCGGGGCGCGTGCGTTCCCGCGAACGCGCCACCGCTTTAAAGAACCGCGCCGAACAGTGGCAGGCGAAATACCCCACCGGCCGGGAGACGGTTTGTTTTGTCAATCCTGCCGATCCTTCCTTCGCCATTCTGGAGAAAGATTCAAAGGCCGTCATCTACACCATCTGGTTTCCCGGATTGTTCGTCGTCGGAGGCCTCGGCATGGCCTTGCAAGCCTTGCGGAAGAAGGGCGATGCTCCTCGCACAGCCTGAGGTCGCCTCAGCGTTTCGCCACCAGATCGTAGCCGCGCCAACCTTCGATGGTCACCGCGGCGAACTCGCCCACCGGCAACGACTCATCCACGAAGACCGTCCCATCGATCTCCGGCGCGTCCCACTCCGTGCGCGCCACGCCGGCTGATTCGACCAACACGCGCTGCCGCTGGCCGACTCTCTCCTCGTTGAGTTCGGAAGCGATCTTCTGCAATTCGGCCATGGCGCGGTTCCACCGGCTTTTGCGTGTCTGGTGGTGCAAGTGCCCGTCCATCTTGTAAGCTCGCGTGCCTTCTTCCTTCGAGTAGTTGAAGACACCCGCCCGCTCGAAACGGAATTCTCGGATGAAGCCGAGCAACTCCTGGAAATCATCTTCCGTTTCCCCGGGAAACCCGACAATAAAGGTGGTGCGGATTCCCAGCCCCGGAATGCCCGAGCGCATCCGGCGGATCAAATCACGGATGTAATCCCCGCTCGTCTCGCGTTGCATGAGTTCCAGCATACGATCGGAAATGTGCTGCAAAGGGATATCGACATACTTCGCCACCTTCTTGCTCTCCGCGATGGCCGCGATCAACTCGTCGCTCCAATGAGCCGGATGGGTGTAGAGCAAACGAACCCAGAAATCCCCCTCGATGGTATCCAATTCGCGGATCAAAGTCGCCAGTGATTCCCCTTTGCTCGAATCGACCGGCGAACGGGGACTCGGGCGCGCGTCTTGCCAGCGATCCATGCCGAAATACGTCGTGTCTTGCGAGATCAAATTGATCTCCTTGCAACCGGCTTTGACCAATGCCCGCGCCTCGCGCACCACACTTTCCTGGGTGCGGCTGCGGTGCCGCCCCCGGATCTGAGGGATGATGCAGAATGTGCAGGGATGGTTACAGCCTTCCGCGATTTTAATGTAGGCGCTGTGCCTCGGCGTGAGCCGGAATCGCGGTGTGTCGTAATCGGGAATATATTTCGGCTGGCGTGTGACCAGATTCTCCGGCTCTTCTCTTTTGCTCCGGTCTTTCGCCACCAGACCTTCGATGATCGGCGCAACCTTGGTGATTTGATCCAGTCCGATAAACGCGTCCACTTCCGGCATCAACCCCGGCAACTCCTTGGAAAACCGTTGCGAGAGACATCCGGCTACGATGATTTTCTGGCGCGCCCGCTTTTTCGAGGAGGCCCGACCATCAACGGCTTCGCTAATCGCGCCGATGCTCTCCTGTTTCGCCATATCGATGAACGAGCAGGTATTTACAATGAGCACGTCGGCCAGCTCCGCTTCCGGGGTCATGATCATGCCCGCCTCTTGCAGGTGACCGACCATGATTTCGGAATCGATGAGATTCTTTGCACAACCGAGGGAGATGAGACCGACACGGACCATAAGGGCGCATATTATACATCCAATTGCCGGATGGGAAAGCAAAGCTTGAGCCCGACTCCGATTCGGGCGATACTTGCATATGTGACGGATATCCCAAGTCCTCAGCGTAGGTCTGCTTTCCCTCGCTGTCCTGCCCGCCACCACCTCCTGCGACAAGATTTCAGCGCTCGCCGACCGGGTCCGCGGAAAAAAAGACGTGGCCCAAGAAACCACCGCCCCCGCCGCACCGGGGGAAAAATTGGCCGGGGGGAAAGCCCACTACATCCAAGAAGCCGACTACGCCCGCCTCGTTCTGGTCGATTTTTACGCCGACTGGTGTGGGCCTTGTCGGGGGCTCGCTCCCACCCTCTCCACCCTCGCGTCCGAAAATCCGGATCGGCTTCTCGTCATCAAGGTCAATGTTGACGGCTCCCGTTCCTTGGCCAGCCGCCTCGGGGTGCAGGGAATCCCAGACATCCGGTTTTACCGGGGCGGCAAACAAATCGACTCCATGGTTGGGGCGGCGCCCTTGGAAGACATGCGCCGCATCGTGCAAGCCCACCTGCCTGCCAAAGAACCCGACCTGGTAGCGGACGCACCCGCCGCGCCCGTCGGCATGGTGAACAAGCTCAAACAGACCTTCACGAAAAAGGAGGAAGCCGCCGCGCCTCCTCCGACAGCGGCCCAAGTTCCCTCCGTTCCAGCCCAGCCGCCCATCCAGCCTGTCAAAAAGGGCGACGATTGGCTGCCCGAGGGGATGACTAGAGACAAGGCGCGCGCCTGATTCCGGCCTGCAGCGCTGGCCTAACGGGGGAGGGAAACGTCAAGCAAAATATGTCTGACATATTTTGTGACTTACCTCTCGTGGGTCCTGGGGTCCGAACTCATTTTCCTCGGAATTGATTGAGCGTGGTTTCGATGACGTAATCGGCCAGCTTGTCGAAGGCGTGGTGCCGCGCCGTGTGGTCCTGGGCCTGGCGGCCGATTTGATGAAGCCCTGCGGGCTCCTGCAGCCGGGCACGCAGAACCTGATAAAGATGGTCTCCCTCGATTCCATAGTAGAGGGCGTGAACGCCATCGACCAGCGGAGCATGGCGATGAATGGTTGGATATTGCAGAAGGGGCGCCGAACCCATGGCGGCAGCTTCGTAAGTGCGCGTGCAGTCGTAACCGAATCCTTCCGGACTCCAAACGGTCAATGCACGGGCACAACGGGTCAGAAACTCCGGGCGTGAAATTTTAATCTCCGGGATGTCGATGCGAAATCCCTCCTCGCGCAACCGCAGGAGATTCGCGAGACCCGCAGGACGGTTCGGGCGGTTCTCCACGCGCCCGGCGAAGAACACATCGCTTGATTTTTCCTCTTTCTGTTTGAGTCCCTTGGCCAGTATCGATGGTTCGACGCCGATGGAGATGGGACGGAGTTTTGGCAAGATGGAAGCAAAAAACGCCTGTCGGGGGATGTTCCCGTTGTCCTCGTTTTTATCTGTCGTGTAAAGAAAGGAATTGGCGGGATTTTGCGGAAGCTCCCTCTTGAAGTAGAGCTGACTGAGCGCGGCGGCATGAAATCGCCGGTTGTCGATGATTGGACGATCCTCGAGGTCAAGAACCACCAGACGCGGGGAAAATATCGAAAGTGATCTCTCCACTGCCAGAGCGCGAAGGGCGAGCGCCGGAGTCAGCGCCGCCCGAGCAAGGTTGGCCACGCGGTGGGTTAGGTTTTTTCGCGGATTCGGGAACGGGCGCGGAATCAATCCGGCGACCACAACGTCATAGAAGCCAGCCCGGAATTTCGAAATGGCCTGCTCAAGCGAAAGGCCGCGGTCCATGGCGTGACGCTGTTCGCGCAAGCCAGCGTGCACGAATTCCGACCCCGGATGGTGGAGAAAATACCGCAGGTCACATTTGCGCTCCTCGCTCCAGCCCAAGTCTCCAAGGCAAAGAATCTTCACGCCTTTTATGCTGTCTGTCATCAACCGGGACCCTAACTTCCCGGCTTTGCGTTGCCAAGCCCATTCTGGCCCGAGTGGGCTTCCTCGACACGAGCAGGAGCGCCGAAACCGACTGGCCCACCCGCGCTTTTCGGCGGGCAGGGCATGTTCGAAAGCTCAACTCCCCCGCAAAATCCCCTTTTCCAGAAGCCGGGTCCGCTGTTTTGTAAGGGATGGCATCTGAAGAGTCCGCATCCGCCCCCCGTCTCGATTTTATCCGCGAGATCATTCGTGATGATCTCGCGTCGGGCAAACATGCCGTGCCCGTCACCCGCTTTCCGCCGGAACCGAATGGCTACCTGCACATCGGCCATGCCAAGAGCATCTGCCTGAACTTCGGGGTCGCCGAGGAATACGCCGCCACGGGCGCACGCTGCCACCTGCGTTTTGACGACACGAACCCAACCCGCGAGGATCAGGAATA
Source organism: Verrucomicrobiales bacterium (assembly GCA_046075565.1). Taxonomy (GTDB): domain Bacteria; phylum Verrucomicrobiota; class Verrucomicrobiia; order Verrucomicrobiales; family SLCJ01; genus JBJTQJ01. The sequence goes on from JBJTQJ010000040.1 coordinate 38,731, forward strand.
CGTTGATTCGATCCAGAAGGACGTGCGTTGGCTTGGATTCAACTGGGGCAAACACCTCTACTTTGCCTCCGATTATTTCGATCATTACGAGAAGTGCGCCCGCCATCTCATCGAAACCGGACGCGCCTACGTGGACGAGCAAACACCCGAGCAAATCCGCGCCACCCGCGGCACACTCACCGAACCCGGCACACCCAGCCCGTGGAGGGACCGTCCTACGGCGGAAAGCCAGGAGCTGTTCTCTCGAATGAAAGCGGGCGAAGTCGCCGAGGGCTCGATGGTCCTGCGCGCGCGCATCGACATGGCTGCCGCCAACCTCAACTTGCGCGATCCAGTCATCTACCGCGTCATCCACGCCAGCCACCACCACGCCGGCGACAGATGGCGCATGTATCCGATGTATGATTACGCGCATCCGCTCGAGGATGCCTTGGAGGATATCACCCACTCGCTCTGCACCCTTGAATTCGAAGACCACCGGCCGCTTTACGACTGGGTTATCGAACATTGCCAACCGGTGATAGCGGAAATCAGGGGCCACGAGAGCCGTCCGCGCCAGATCGAATTCGCCCGCCTGAACCTGACGTATACGGTCATGTCGAAACGCAAACTCCTCCGCCTCGTGCAGGAGAATCTCGTTGATGGCTGGGACGATCCGCGCATGCCGACCATCTCCGGTCTGCGTCGCCGCGGCGTGCCACCGGAAGCCATCCGCCGCTTTTGCGCCACCATCGGCCTCACCAAGACGAATTCGCTCAGCGACATCGCCCTGCTCGAGCATGCGACCCGCGAAACGCTGAACCGCACCTCGCCCCGCTACATGGCCGTTCTCGATCCCATCCGGATCACCCTTTCGAACTGGGATGACGGCCGCGTGGAAAATCTAACAGGGGATTTGAACCCGGAAGATCCCGCCGCCGGTTCGCGTGCGATTCCCTTTGGCAAACATCTGCTCATTGAACGCGATGACTTCATGGAGAATCCTCCAAAAGGATACTTCCGCCTTCAGCCCGGTGGCGAGGTGCGCTTGCGCCACGCTTGGATCATCCGCTGCGATGAACTGATCCGGGACAGTGATGGACTAGTGATCGAACTGGTTTGTTCGGTCGATCACGACACCCTCGGAAAAAATCCCGAAGGCCGGAAAGTCAAAGGGGTTATCCATTGGGTATCGGAAGCCCATGCTGTCACGGCCGCCGTGCGCCTCTACGACCGGTTGTTCGCCATGGAAGAACCCGAAGCCGCACCCGGCGAGTTCACGGATCACATCAATCCCGCCTCGCTCTCCGAACGGGTGGCCAAGGTAGAGCCCGCGCTCGCGGCAGCAGCCACGCCGGAGAATCGCGTGCAGTTCGAGCGAATCGGTTATTTCTGCTCCGACCGCAACCATTCCACGCCCGAGCATCCGGTCTTCAACCGCACCGTCACCTTGCGTGATTCGTGGGCGAAAGCCGCTGCCAAGGCCTGACGCTGCCGCCGGTTTCCTAACAAATTTACGACATCATGCGCGCGGTTCTCCAACGGGTCCGGCAGGCCGAGGTAACCTCCGACGGGCGGGTCACCGGATCCATCGGGCCGGGTTTGGTCATTCTGTTGGGGATTGCCACCGACGACGGACCGGCCGACCGCGACTGGTTAATCCAGAAAATACTCGGCCAGAAAATCTTCGAGGACGCGGAAGGCAAAATGAACCTCGATGTGGTGGCGGCGGAAGGCGGGCTGCTTGTGGTGAGCCAATTCACCTTGTTGGCCAGCACACGCAAGGGCACGAAACCGAGTTGGCATCGCGCCGCCGGGCCCGGGGTAGCATGTCCGCTCTACGAGGATTTTGTTTCCCACCTTGCTGTTGCTGCTGGCCGAGAGGTGGCCACGGGAATCTTCGGCGAGGAAATGCTCGTCTCGATCTTGAACGAAGGACCGGTCACGCTGATACTCGACAGCCGGCTCAAGGAGTAAGTTGGAGCCGGAATCCGAAGCCCGATGCCGCGCTTCGGCAAATCAATGTCTGCGTTGTCTGGCCTCGTCCACGGCGTGGCTGGAGCCGTCGGTGGCGAGGGTGTGCAGTTTGAACCGCACGCGGCAGCCGTTTTTCTCTCCGGCCGCGTCGAGCAGGCTGCGGATAGAACTGATGACGAATCCGTTTTTCCCTATGATACGCCCGAGGTCGCTTTCGGCGAGGGTGACGTCGAAGTGGAGCGTGTTACGCACCTCGTCGAAACGGCGGTTGATGGTGGCTTGTTCGGGGCTGTCGATGAGGGCCCCGATGACAAATTCGGTGAATTCCTGGATGGCGGCTGCGGCGTCCATGATAAAGTGATGGTAGAGTGGCACAGTCCGGGCCTTGCTTCCAGAAAAAAGAAAGGACCGGCGAGGATTCTTGCCGGTCCCTCGAATGGAGCGATGGTCAAACCGCTCCGGAAGCTCTGGTCGCCGGCTTAGGCGAGCGCTTTTTGGCGGGCGAACTTGATGATATTCGCGACCTTGTCGGATGGCAGGGCGCCTTGACCTAGCCAGGCTTCAGCCTTGGGAAGGTCGATTTTGAAGTTTTCGCCTTCGACGAGCGGGTCATAAACTCCGAGTTGCTCGATATAAGCACCATCGCGGCGGGCGCGTTTGTCCGTGACAACGATGCGGTAGTATGGGCGATTTTTCGTGCCTTCGCGGCGGAGACGGATAACGGCGGCCATGTTTTTAAAGTTTTGTCAGTTAGAAGGGTGGAGAATATGGACTCCCGGAAAAATTTTGCAAATGCTCTTTTTTCAGGCCGTGAACCAGCCGACGAGGCGGTAGGCGGCGAAGGCCGCGATCACGGCAAACAATGACTGGTAGCCGAACTGGAACCAGGCCCATTTCCAGCGCCCGGACTCACGAGCGGTGGCGGCCAGCGTGGCGATACACTGCATGGCGAAGACGTAAAAAACCAGGAGGGAGGCGCAGGTGGCCTTGGTGAAAACAGGAGATCCGTCCGGGTGGCGGGCCTCGGCCATCCGCTCCCGGAGAAGCAAATCGCCGTCCCCTTCTTCCTCCTCGGGCTGGAAAAGCGCCCCCAGACGCTCTCCGAGCGGGGTGGCGTCGATTTCTCCCTCTTCTTCCTCGACGTGGTAAAGAATGTTCATCGTGCCAACAAAGACCTCGCGGGCGGCGAAGGAGGTGACGACTGCCGCCCCGGTCTGCCAGTCCCATCCGAGGGGGCGCACGGCGGGTTCGATGGCATGACCAATTCGGCCAATTGCGCTGGCTTCGAGTTTTGCGGCAGCATCCGGGGCATCGCTTTTCGGATAGGTGGCCAGCGCCCAAAGCAGGATGGATAGCCCGAGAATGATCGTCCCGGCTTTCGTGAGGAACGACCAGGCTGCCGAACCCGTGGACCGCCCAACTTCCCGCCATGACGGCAACCGGTAACGGGGCAACTCGAGCAGGAAGGGCGGTGGGGCCGCCTTGTGGGGTAAGGTTCGGTCGAAGAGCCAGGCAAACCCGAAAGCACCCATGGTCCCGAGCGCGTAGAGGCCGAGCATGAACATGGGTTTTTCCATTCCGTCGCCGGGAAATATCGCGGCGAGCAAAAGGGCATAGACCGGAAGGCGCGCCGAGCAGCTCTGGAAAGGAGCAACCAGAATGGTGATCAACCGCTGGCGTGGATTCTCAATTGTTCGCGCCGCCATAATGCCGGGAATGGCGCATGCGTAACTCGACATGAGGGGCAGGAATGCCTTTCCATTTAACCCCACTTTTCCCATGACCCGATCCATGAGAAAAGCCGCCCGGGCGAGGTAGCCGCTTCCTTCGAGGATCCCGATGAATGCGAAAAGAATGATGATTTGGGGCAGGAAGATAATAACACCGCCCACACCCGCGATGACGCCGTCGGCGATCAAATCGCGCAAATCACCTTCGGGCATGGAAAGCTTCACCTGATCAGCCAGCCAACCAAAGGTCACATCAATCATGTCCATGGGCAGGGAGGCCCATCGGAAAAGGGAAAGGAAGACGGTGGCGAATATTCCGCCCATGAGCAACCAACCGAGAACCGGATGAAGGGCGATGCGATCAAAACGATCGGAGAAGGAGGCCCGCGCCGGGTCGGCGCCCCGAATCGCGCGCGCCAGCGCGCGGCGGATGAATTCGTAACGAGCCGCAGCCAGTTGGGTGTCCGTCTCGCCTTCCTTGTCGCCGACGGATTCCTTGGCCAGTTGCCGGGCATACTGCCGCAATGGTTCCGGCAATCTGGAGGCTCCCCCGGGCGAACGATATTGGATATCTCCTAACAAAAGGAGGGCATGAGCTGCGGGATGCCGCAAACCCGCTTCAAGGCAACGCGCCTCCACTCGCATGAGCGCGCTCTGCAAATGGGATGGCACTTGCCATGGCCGGACGGGCGGAACGCCCTTCGCGAGGCCGCTCAGCGCCTGTTTCAGTTCCGTGACCCCGCGGCCCAGCGTGGCGCTCACCGCGACCACCGGTATACCCAGATCGGCCGATAGCCCGGCGGGATCCAGGCGAAGTCCTTCCCGCTCGGCGGCATCAATTTTGTTGAGGGCCAATAAAATCGGAATGCCCAGATCGATGAGCTGGGTAACCAGATAGAGATGGCGCTCCAACTGTGAAGCATCGACTACCGCCACCACCGCATCCGGTCTTGCGGCTCCCGGCAGGTCCCCCAGCAAGGCATCACGCGACACCGCCTCATCCGGGCTTCGGGGTGACAGACTGTAAGTGCCCGGCAGATCCAGCAAGCTGACCTTCACCCCGTGCGGTGTAAAAATGGACGCTTCGGATTTTCCCACCGTGACCCCGGCGTAATTGCCAGTGCGGGCCTTCTTGCCCGTGAGCGCATTAAAGAGTGTGGACTTCCCGCTATTCGGGTTCCCGATCAGAGCAATGCGCGGCAGTGTGGAGGTGGATTCCATGTCTCAGGGCTCACTGGAATCGGTCATCGGGACAACCCGAACATCGCGCGCCGTGTTCTTGTCTACGGCCAAGCGGGTTCCACAAACGGTGCAAACGAGGAGGTGATGATGCGCCAACTTTTCAACTCGGGCGTCCTCACAGAGACCCATTTCACGCAAACGCTGGCAGACCGCCAGTGAGCCGGTCAGACCAGTCACCCGCAGCACCGTGCCCACACTGGCTTTCTCAAGGGTCATTTCCACAGCCGCCACTTTATACTAATGAGACAAGGTATCAACTAAAATCCGAGCGACGAATTTTAGCATTTTGCATAAACTGGCAAAAAGTGAGCCCCATAGAGCGATTTTTCTTTCCTCAAGACCAAATTATGGTAATTTCATCCCAACCACCGCTCCGTTCTAATTATGAAAATCTCGCTTCTCCGACTGGCTATTCTTGCCGCGCTCACGACGAGTCCCTAGGTGATGGCACAGAAACTCGCCGAGCCCGCGGCCCCGGCGCCCCAGCCGGTGACTTATCTGCTCGGCACAGGCGTGACTGCTCCCGGGGCGCTGATGTATCGAGCGCCCGTAGCGGGTCAGTTTCTCGCCCCGATGGTCCCTTCTTCACAGGCCAAGACGGTTTCGGCAGTGGCCGTGGCGATTCCAGCGGAAACCCTGCCCACGCCAACAGCCGGAGCATCCTCGCTCACCTGCATCCAACTCGCCGCCCGCGTCGAAGTCGAGATTGGCAAGGCGCCATCCGAGGTGCTCAATATTGTGCGCCGCGCCATGGTGGACAACGATGCCTGCGCCTGCGATGTGGTCAAAGCGGCCATCAAGGCATCCAAGGCCGACGATACCCTCACCGGCCTGATCGTCGAGACGGCGGTCAAGACCCGGCCGGCCCGGTTCAAGGAAATCGTCGAATGTGCTATTTTGGCCAAACCCACCGCCAGAGCACAGGTGCGCGCCGCCTTGGAGCGCGTCTTCGGCACCAAAGGCTCCGCCAAGGGCAGAAAAATCGTTGTTGCCAAGGCGGAATCCGCCATGCCCCGCACGGTCGTCAAAGAAATCCCTGAAATTTTCTTCCCGCCCCTGTTCACCGGCAATCCGCCCCCCAGAGACGGGGATAAGGAAAATGACAAGGACAAGGACAAAGACGGCGGTGGCGACGGTGGCGGAGCAACCCCCACAAATCCAGTTTTCGACTTCGGTTTGCAGAGTGGCGGCACCAGCTTCGATGACTCGGGCTTTGCTTTTGACTTCTGATTCTAACGCCAACTTCTATACCCACGCATCCGCCGAGGCCCAGCCCCGGCGGGTTTTCTTTTTGCCCCGGACTTCATCCGCTTCCATTTTTGCTGATGCCCGACCCTCAGATTTTTACCGGCGGTTTTGCCCAAACCAACGGCTACCTTCATGGCCACCCAAGTGGGCCCCTGCTCATCGATGCCCCCTCCGGTAGTCTTGCTTGGCTCCAAAGGATGGAGAAGAAGCCCGTCGCCTTGTTGCTCACCCACCAGCATTACGACCATGTGGAAGATGCCGCGGCCATCGCGGCATGGGCCGGATGCCCCATTATCGCGTGGAGTCCCTATGAAGAAATGCTGACCTTGGTTCCGCTCATGCGTGTGGTCGGCATGGAAATCGAGGTCGCGCCGTATTGGGTCACCACCACGCTCGAAGGGAAAACAGAGCTTCCGTTGCCGGGAGTGGATTGCCGACTGCTCCACCTACCGGGCCATGCCATCGACAGTGTGGTCTTTTACTTCCCCGGAGAATCCATCGCCTATGTCGGCGACACGCTGATGCCCGGTGGCATGGGCCGCACCGATCTACCGGGCGGAAGCTGGCAGCAGTTGGAAGAAGGCATCCGAGAAAAACTCTTCACCTTGCCACCGGAAACCCTCGCCCTCTCCGGCCACGGACCACCCACCACCATAGGACGGGAAATGGCCACCAATCCCTTCTTGCGCGTTTGAGACCCGCGGTCGTTGCGGCGTCCCCGAATATCGCTATCTTGCGCCCCTCCCCCGATGCCCACCGTTTACATCAAAACCTACGGCTGCCAGATGAACGAACGCGACTCCGAGCAAGTCGGAGAAATGTTCATCGAGCGGGGCTATACCCTGACCCGACGCGAGGACGACGCCGATGTCATCCTCATCAACACCTGCAGCGTGCGCGATCAGGCCGAACAAAAGGCGCTCGGCAAGATGGGTTTGATGGGCCGCCACCGCCGCCGCAAACCCCATCTCGTTTACGGCTTCATGGGATGTATGGCGCAAAGCCGCGGCTCGGAACTTTTCGGGACCATTCCTCACCTCGACCTCGTGGTCGGCACCCAGAAATACCATCGCGTGGTGGATCATGTGGATACCATCGTGCGCGCCCGCGAAGAAGCCGAGATGGATGATCTGCGATTCGCCATCACCGACACGGAGGAAGAAGCTGGGTCTCAAAACACCATCCGCGATCACGAAATCACCGATGGCCAGGCCACCGCCTTTGTTTCCATCATGCAAGGCTGCAACATGAAATGCAGTTTCTGCATCGTGCCTTACACGCGGGGTGCCGAACGCTCGCGCCCTATCACCGACATCGTGCACGAAGTTCGGGGGCTCGCGGACTGCGGCGTGAAAGAGGTCACGTTGTTAGGACAAATCGTCAATCTCTACGGTCGCACCGAATTCGAACGCATGGATGGCAAGAGTCCGTTCGTGCAATTGCTGGAAGCCGTGCACGAGGTCGGAGGCATCGAGCGCATCCGCTTCACTTCCCCGCACCCGATTGGTTACCGCGAGGATCTCGTGGCCGCGTTCACCTATCTGCCCAAACTCTGCCCCCATATCCACTTCCCCATGCAGAGCGGCAGTGATCGTGTGCTTAAGCTCATGCGCCGTCCCTACAAGGCGGAAAAGTTCCTCGAGATCTGCAATCAGATGAAAGCCGCGCGGAAAGGGCTCGCCATCACGACCGATATCATTGTCGGTTTTCCGGGAGAAACGGAAGAAGACTATCTCGCCACGCGCGCCATGGTCGAGACCATCGGCTTCGACAACGCCTTCATCTTCCGCTATTCGACCCGCCGGGGCACGCCGGCCAGCGACTTTGAGGAACAAGTGCCGGAACGGATCAAAGAGGAACGCAACCAGGACCTGCTCGCGCTGGTCAATCGCCTTGCCATCGCCCGCAACAGCGCCCTCGTCGGCAGCGTGCAGGAAGTTCTGTGTGAAGGACCCAGCAAAACCAACAAAGAGCGCCTCACGGGACGAACACCGCACAACAAACCCGTGATTCTTGATGGCCCCCCGCACCTGCGCGGGAAAATTTTCCCGGTCGCCATCCGCGAGACCACCGGCTTCACCCTCTACGGCGATGTCCTGTGACCCGAAACCACCCCAAAGGAGAGGCTGCGCCGGGAAAATCCGGTCGTCGATTCTGATTGCCGCGTTAGCGGTGATATCGTCGGGTTTGTTGTGGTTGAATGTGAGGCTCTATAGCCCTCCGCCCGGTGCGGCGCAGCGCGGCGTGGTCGCGGATGATGCGCCGCAGCAACTCGCGAACATCAAGCGAAGGCTTCGCGATGGCGAAGGAGGAGACATGCAGAAGATTTTCCCAGAGGGCTGGTTCTTCAGTCACGCGCTTTACGGGATGGCATGGATAAATGTGGGAATGCAGAGCGGGGATGCTGCGGTGAAAAAACGGGCGGCGGAAGAGGCGCGCTGGGTTCTCGAGCGGATGGAATCCGCGGAAGGGCTCGCGCCTTTCACCCGCTCCACGCAAGTGCGAAACGGGGTTTTCTATCTCGGCTGGAAAAACCGGCTGCTCGGTGGATTGCTGGCGTTAAATCCCGAGCCCTCCCCCACCCCTGCGGAGGTCGCGGCATTTCTGCGGCAGAGCGAGGAATTGGGAGCGGCGTTTCGCTCCCATCCCACCCGGCATCTCGACGCCTATCCCGGTTTGGCTTGGCCATGCGACAATGTGATGGCACTTGCTTCGCTTCGTCTGCACGACACGCTTTATGCTCCGAAGTTCGCGGATGTGATCAGCGCGTGGGTGGAATTCACCAAAGCGCATCTCGATTCCGCCACCGGGCTGATAGTTCATGAAATCGACGGGCACACGGGTGCGATGCGCGCCTCCGCGAGGGCATCTACGCAAGTTTATATCCACGCTCTCCTGCCTGAGTTGGACACCGGGTTCGCGAGAGAGCAATACACGGGATTCCGCCGATTGTTCGTCGAGGACTGGCTCGGCTACTTGCCGGTGCGCGAATACCCGAAAGGGCAATCAGGCCCGGGGGATGTGGATACCGGACCGCTCATCTTCGGAATCAGCCCATCGGCCACCGTGGTTTCCATCGCGGCGGCTCGGGCCAATGGTGATTGGGAACTGGCGGAACGCAATGTGATCCTCAGCGAAACGATCGGCTTTCCTTGGACCACCAGCGGGGAAAAATCCTTTGGCTTCGGTGCGATTGTGGTCGCCGATGCTTTCCTGGTTTGGGGCAAAACATTTGTTCCATGGACTCCAACAGCAGCCGCGGATTTTCCACCCACTACTTCACGTTGGTGGAAATGGCGCATCCACGGAATCTCGCTCGCATTGCTAGGAGCACTAATCGCCATCATCTTGCGCCGGAGAAAACCGGTGCCGGTGCAGTGATTTTTATATTATGGTGACGGATGGTCCGAGCAGCGCAAAAAAGCCGTCCAGCCGCGGATTCGCCACCGGGGGTTAAGTCTTTCTTCGGTTGGCTTCCTTGCGCCTTATTGACCTGTCTCTTCCTTTCTGCCTGCGGGGAGAAGTCCCCTGCCCCAAGCGGCCCGTTGGTTCATGAGGCCTATCTCTGGCAAGACCCACAACGACCCGGAGTCGCTGCCGCGCTCGCAACTGCCCGGGGAAAACTTTCCGCCATCGCTATCCTGGCTGCTGAAGGGTCGGCCCGCGAAGGGAAGCTTGTCTTCCGCGAGGTCAAGAATCTTCCGATTGGCCCGGACATCGCCCATGTCATCCGCCTCGGACAATCCACCATCGAACAGGTTTGGTCGCCCGAGAGTCGGGAGATGATTGCCCGGCAAGTCGCACGCCTCGCCGCCGCCCGGCCGAGGGAGATCCAGATCGACTTCGATTGCCCGGCCAGCCGCCTTGGAGACTACAAGGAGTTGCTGCTTGCCCTGCGTGCTAGCGCGGGTCCCGTGCCGCTCGTATTCACCTCCTTGCCGAACTGGCTCGATGCGCGCTCGTTTGCCGATCTCGCCCGCGCTTTTCCCCGCTTCGTGCTACAAGTCCATTCCCTCGATTTGCCTTCGAAGCCCGGGGAATCGGTCATTCTCTGTGATCCGGATGCCGCCCACCGTGCCGTAGCGAAGGCTTCCGCCCTCGGCGTTGAGTTCCGTGTCGCCCTACCGACCTACGGGAGCGAGGTGCTTTTTGATTCCAATGGGAAAGTCCTGGATGTCGTGAGCGAGGATTCTTCCCGCGTGCCTGCCGCCGCCATCGCCAGCCGCCAACGAGTCTTCGCCGATCCGGAAGTCATGAGCACACTCGTTCGCGATTGGACGGCGAATCGTCCGCGTGGGCTGACCGGCATTTGCTGGTATCGCCTCCCGGTGGAAGGTAACAGGCGAAATTGGACATGGGCGACCTTTGCTGCCGCCATGGAAGGCACGGCCCGCACGGGGATAGTGGAGGTGCATGCCGCGCCGGGAAGTGGCGGAGCATTCAATGTGACGCTGGTCAACCCGAGCGACGCCCACGCGCCGATGCCGGAAAAGATCTTTTTGCCTGCGGGAACACTTGCCGCCGATGCCACGAGGCCATATCATCCATCCAGCGGCGCTGCTCCAGTTTTTCTTCGCGATTCCGCTGATCCAATCTGGCCCTATCTCGCTCCCGGCGAAGGTGTGGTCGTTGGTTGGTTTCGCCATCCGAATCCGCCCTCGAAACTCTCACCAAATCCCCGTCCATGAAATCCTCCGCCATCGGTCTTGGCCTGATCATTTCGGGCTTCCCCGTATTTGCTTGTGGCCCGTGGTTTCCAGATACCGTGCTCGACAACCCGCGATTCGCGCTACAGGTGCCACCAGTTTGTTATGAAGCGGAGATCGCCGCTCTCTTTCCGAATCGCAAAGCTCCCGCAGAGGCGCCCGCAGTCGCCAATGACGATGTCGCCGCCGCCATCGAAAACAAAGGTTCGGATTTGCTTTTGCGGCAGATCCCCCGCGAACTCGGGGAGTTGCAAGATTGGTGGAAAAAGAAGGGATTGAATGACGAGGAGATCTCCCGGCGCTCTAAAGCTTACGTCGATTTGCGGGTGCGTCAGCTCTCCGCCATTGGCAATGTCGCCTTCAAGGAATTCGAGGTGGCGGAACCGGATGCCGCCAACGGAATCGCCGAACGTCCTCTCGCTGATATTCTTCCTCCGGATGTGGCGGACTTTGTCGAAGCCAGTCGTCTGGTCATCGTAGGTCGACCCGGCGAAGCGCGGACCATTTGGCAATCCATTCTTGACCGTCCAGCGGAAGAGAAAAAATTTCGCGCCGCATGGGCCGCCTGGATGTTGGCCAAGACTGGCGAGGATTGGATCGACGCGGAAAAATGGTATCTGCGCGTCCGCGAGGAAGTCGCCGCCGGTGCCTATGACTGCATCTCGCTCGGCCCGGATGCCGCCGGTTGGTTGGGCCCGCGCCAGGAAGACCCCATCCAGGGATTGAAACTGCTTGCCCAAGCCTGGTGCGAAGGCCGCAAAGAAGCCCTCATTGATATACGGCGGCTCGCTCAGGACTTGCTCGAAAAAGCCACTCCTGAAGAACTCGCCGCTCTCGCCCGCGATCCTCTTGCCCGCCAGATCCTGAACATCGAAGTCTTCACCACCCTCGACAGTGGATGGAATGATGCGGCCATCGACCCGTCGGAACCGTTTCCCTACGCGAACTGGCTTGCCGCCATCGAGAACTATGGCGGCGGCCAAATCGAACGAGCCGAACAGATCGCTTGGGCATTGTATTCGCGCGGCCACTACGATGCCTCCCGCGCCTGGCTGGCCCGGGCCGAACCGGGCACGGAGCGTGTGCTCTGGCTCAAAGCCAAATTTGCTCTGATGGACGGACGCTCGTCGCAAGCCGATCGCGCGCTCGAACGTGCCGTCACTATTGCCAAACGTTCGCCCGATTGGAAAGCCTCGAATCCCCTCCTTGATGAAACCAGTTGGCTCGACTCTGACGAGCGGCATTCCGCGACCAACGGTCATCTGCTCGCCGATGCCGCTGTGCTTGATTTATCACGCGGCGAATACTCCAGTGCCCTTGCCCGCTTTACCGAAGCCGGATACTGGAGTGACGCCGCCTACATCGCGGAGCGGGTTCTCACCACCGATGAGCTCGTGGATCACGTCAATCGCCATGCACCGAAGTGGTCGGAGAATCTCACCGCTTACTGGGAGGGCAAACGCCTGGGCAACCCTGAGCCTGATGACATCAACGCTGGTGCTCTACAGCCTGTCCCAGAGCTTGAACTCGAGGACAACCCGAAGCCCGAGGACATCAAAGCCGATGCCAAACAAATGCCGGACATGTGGAACTTCACCGATCAATTCGACACGAAGGATAGGCTCCGCTACCTGCTCGGGCGTCGCCTGACGCGCGAGTTCCGCTTCCGCGAAGCCAGAGCCTATATGCCCAAGCCTATGCTGCCACTTTACGACCACTACGTTGCGTTGCATCGCGCCGGAATATCCGGCGAATACACTGCCACGGAAAAAATCGCCATCTTGTGGAACGAGGCCGCCATCCTGCGCGAATTCGGGTTGGTGATGATTGGCACGGAAGGTGCGCCCGATGGGTTCGAGCGTTGGGGCTCCTTCCCGGCCATCAACTACTTCTTTCTCCGTTCGCGCCGCGACGGATGGAAAAACTGGTGGGACTATGAGGAGGAATCCGCCAATCCGCCCGCATTGAAGGAAAAGCTTGAACCCCACCAGGTGGCCAATCCACGTGTGAGCATGGGTGAAATCGAGCGTGCACGCAGCCATGCCGTTGTACCAAACCTGCGTTATCATTACCGCTACCGTGCCGCCGACATCGCATGGAAAGCAGCTGAACTCGCGCCCGACAACAGCAATACCAAAGTCCACATCCTCAACACGGCTGGAAAATGGCTCGCCAGCCGAGATCCCATCGCCGCCGACCGCTTCTACAAAGCCATGGTCCGCCGCAACTGGTCGCACCCACTCGGTCAAACCGCCGACAAAAACCGCTGGTTCATCTCCATGGATGTCCCGCCCGATCTTCCGCAATTGCCCGAAAAGTTGCGGCCGAAGTGAAGGGAAAAGGGCGAGGATGCATGGAAACCTACCGACTCAAGGTTGGAGTTCGGGCTTTAGCCCGTCTCATGCCGCAGTGAAAAGGATCCTACGGGCTAAAGCCCGAACTCCAACAAACCAGCAGCAACCATGCCGCTCGGATCGAAGCTCGGCTAGCGATTGTCCCTCACGCTTCCCAAGCGCCGCCACCCGAGATGGCATCGAGGCGCGCGAGTTCCGCGTCGCTGAAGGTTGCGCTTTCCAAAGCCCTGAGATTTTCCTCCAGTTGCGGGAGGGTGCGGGCGCCGATGAGCGCGCTTGTTAGGTAGGGCAACTGCAGGACCCAGGCGAGGGCCATGATGGAAAGTGGTTCACCGCGATCGCGTGCGACCTCCGCGAAGGCTCGGATCTTCGGCAATGCATCCGCGACTTGCCGGGTTTGCAGGAAACCTTCCGGGCGTTCGGCGCGCGATCCCGCCGGGATTCCATCGAGATACTTGTCGCTGAGCATTCCCTGGGCGAGCGGACTGAACCCGATGCAGCCCACGCCCTCCTCTTCGAGCACGGAGGGAAGAGCATTCGCTTCCGGCCAGCGGTTGAGCAAGCTGATGGGCGGTTGGTGGATCAAACAGGGCACGCCCATATCCCGGAGAATGTGGATGGCTTCTTTGGCCAGCGGGCCGGGGTATTTCGAGATGCCCACGTAGAGCGCTTTGCCCTGCTGGACGGCCGTAGCGAGCGCGCCCATGGTTTCCTCGAGGGGAGTCTCCGGATCCGGCCGGTGGGAATAAAAAATATCCACGTAATCGAGCCCGAGCCGGCGCAGGCTCTGGTCGAGGCTGGCCAGCAGGTGTTTGCGAGATCCGCATTCGCCGTAGGGCCCATCCCACATGAGATGGCCGGCCTTGGTGGAGATGATCAATTCATCGCGATGCCCGGCAAAATCGCGGCGCAAGGCGCGGGCGAAATTCCGCTCCGCACTTCCGGGCGGCGGGCCGTAGTTGTTGGCGAGATCGAAATGGGTGATGCCCGCGTCGAAGGCCCGGCACAAAATCGCCCGACCGGTTCGCGGAACATCGACATCACCGAAATTGTGCCAGAGCCCGAGCGAGATGGCGGGCAAGAGCAAACCGGAACGGCCACAACGGCGGTAGGGCATGGACGAGTTCATGGCATAAAACATGGACCATCGGCAACCCGAGGCAATCCGAATATCTGGTCGAACCGGTAAAGCGCTTGCTCGTGGAGAAAACAAGCCGATCTTCGGGCAAGCCGCCGGTTTCCTTTCGCCGGCACCACACGCCCATGCGAGAACACCCCAATGACCCGCTTCACGGCATCACTCTCGAAGCCTTGCTTCGCGAGATGGTGGATCGATATGGCTGGGAGGAAATGGCCGCGCGGATGCCCGTGCGTTGCTTCATGTTTGATCCATCCATCAAGTCGAGCCTGACTTTCCTGCGCAAGACACCATGGGCGCGCAAACGCCTCGAGGATTGGTTCGTGGCGGTGAAGTGAAAAAGCACCTGACCAAGAGCGCCGGCGTTTTTCAGACGTAGTCCCTGAGCGGCACTTTTCCATTGCTGGCGCAGATGAACATTTTGCCATCGGCCGCTTCGGGGTCGGAAGCGCCGCGGAGGATAACCGTGCCGCCGGCCGCTTCGACGAGAAGGTGTCCGGCCGCGATGTCCCAGAGGCTGATTTGTTCCTCGATATAGGCATCGAGACGACCGCTGGCGATATAGGCCATGGCGAGCGCGGCACTGCCCATGAGGCGGGTTTTCCGAACTTCATAGGCGATGCGGCGGTAGCGTTCGAATCCATGATCGAGACTGGCTTTCGATTTGGAAAATCCAACCGTGACAATGGCCTCGGCGAGCGTGTCGCGGTCGCTCACGTGGATGGCTCTTCCATTCAGCAAGGCCGGGCCACCTTCAATGACCGTCCATGTCTCACCGAGCATGGGATCATGAATGAGACCGAGCACGGTCCGGCCTTCGTGGCGGAGCGCGATTGAGATGCAGAAATGCGGGATGCCGTAGAAAAAATTCACCGTGCCATCGATGGGATCGATGACCCATTGCCAAGGCGCGCCCTGATCGCCGGTGCTGCCTTCCTCGCCGAGGATGACGTGGTCGGGAAAAGCGGCGAGGATGTGGCCTTCGAGGAAGAGCTGGGTCTCGCGATCCAGGGCGAGTTTGATGTCGTAGGCTTTCTTTTCATCCACCGCCAACTCGCCGCCGAAGGCCTGACGGAGGGTCTGCCCGGCAAGCAGGGCGGCATTTTCGGCGGTGGCGAGGCAGGAATTGAGGAAATCGGACGGATTGTTGTCGGGCACGGCGCAGGAATTGGGTTGTTGGAACCATGGCAATGATGGCACATTTCCGGGGAGCCGCATCCGTTCTTTCCAAGATGGCCAGCCGCGAAGAAAATCTACACCGCACCTATCTGAGGATGACCCGTCAGGGTCGTTCGGTGGTGCTGCGCGTGCGTCCGGCAGGCTGGCTGGCCTGCCTGCTTTCGATGAGCCTGCTCTTCCTCGGCGCGGATCCCACGCGTTCGCTGGCCTACCAGCTTTTCGCGCTGATCTTCGCATTCATCTCGGTGGCAAGCATATCGACCATGTTTTTCCGCGTGCGAGGCGAGGCGAACCGCTCGGTTTCTGCAACCGCCATACCCGGAGAACCGCTGCATGTGGAAATCGAAGTGCGCAACCTCGGCCGGCGCGCTTGGAAAAATGTCCGGCTGCTGGAAATCCCACCCGCACCCGCGCCGACGGTCGAGGAATTTTCCCGGCAAACGGAACCAGGCGAGAAGAAGCGGAATTTTTTCGACCGCTATTTCATCTTCTACCGATTCTCCTGGCTCGGGGAACGAAGGCAGACATTCCATGTCTCGGCGAGCGAAATATTTGATCTCGCACCGGGAGGGAGCACGAAGGTGAGGATCCGTCTTTTGCCTTTGCGCCGTGGCAGTCTGGAATTGCGGGATCTGCGCTTGGCCAAGGATGACCTCTTTGGTTTTTTCCGCAGGGTGCGACCGATTGATGCTCCGGTGGTCCGAGTGGCGATTCTTCCCCGGCCATTGCGTCTCGCAGCCCTTCCTTCGGCGGGCGCGGCCGCGAAACCGAGCCCAGCAGGAGCTTCGCCCGGACATCGTGCCGGCCAATCGGATGAATTTCTCACCTTGCGCGAATATCGCCCGGGTGATGCCATGCAACATATCCATTGGGCGGCTTTCGCGCGCGCCGGGATTCCGATCGTGCGCGAGTTCGAGGATATCCATCAACCGCGGGCGGCCTTGATCTTCGACTCGCTCGTGGGCGATGAGGGCGATGCGATGGAAGTGACCAAGGCCTTCGAACTGGCGGTGCGGGTGGCCGCATCGCTGGCGGGACGATTGCGCCAGGGCGAGACTTTGCTCGAACTTCTGCTGGTGCAGGGGCGTGCGCATTCCTTCACCGGGGGACCGGGTCATTTGCAAATGCGGCGTTTGCTTGAGATCCTGGCATCGGTGCATCCGGAGACACGGGGCTCGTTCGAATCGCTGGAACGTTTGTCGCTCGCGTATGCTCCGGTCTGTGGCAGCGCCCATTTCATCACGACCCACTGGGATGAAAATCGCGAACGTCTACTCGAGCGCCTGCGCGCGCGGGGGCTTGACGTGAAAGCCGTGCTGACGCCACCGGCAAAGCCGGCGAGGGAATGGACGGATTTGCCGGCATGGGTCACCGTGCTGCATGCGCATGAAATCGAGCGTCTGGAATTGGAACAACACGCCGATGAACCCGCAACCGAAGAGGAGGCGGTGACCGCATGAATCTGCCACGCCAAGTGCCGGGAGTTTACGGCCTCGCCTATTTGTTGTGGGCAAAGTCGAGCGGAGAGTGGGTTCTGGGAATACTACTCGCGCTCACTCTTGAACTTCCACGATTGCTCAACCGGCGGATCGAGGTGGACGCCCGCGCTTACCGCATGGTGTGGCTCATGTCCCTTCTGCTCGAGTGGATCCTCGCCATCAATGGCTGGCTGGAAGGCGGACGCATCGAGTCCATGCGCTCGGTCTTAAAATGGACGCCGGTAGCGCTGGCGCCATTGGCTGTCGCATCGGCCTGGGCCATCCAACCGGGCATCCCGGTTTCTTCCTTGTTGTTGCTGCTCCGCAACCGTTTCTCCCGCCCGAGTATGGGTGGCGTGGTTCCGGTGGTGCCGCGCATCGATCCGTTTTTCCCCTACCTATGGGTCCTGCTCGTGGCCACGAGTTACCAGTCGCCGGGCTCGTTGTTTTTCCCCGCGGCGGTCGTGTTGGTGGCGGCTGCGGTGTTAGCGCAACCAGAACACCGGCGGCGCTTCCATTCTTCCCTCGCCTGGATAACCATCGCCGTCGGCTTGTCCATGGTTTTTCATACCGGCATCATACGCGTTTACCGATTCGTCGAAAACGCCATCTACGGTCGCATGCAATTGCAGGGGCCACAGGAAGTGAACCGAACCCTCGCTCGTATTGGTTCGGTCGGAGAGATCAAACTCTCAAAGCAAGTGCTCTGGTATGTGACCCACGAGAGCGGTCCGGCACCGGAGTATCTCTACGAGGCCACCTACGATGGATTTGATCCGGTGCAAAACGCGTGGCTGAATAGCCAGCGTGACAACCGGAAATTCGAACGTGTTCCTTCCAGCAGCGACATCCGACCACCGGATCAATGGTCGCTCGGGGGAACCGGCCAGATAGTCACGCGCGCGCGAGTCAGGGGGGAGATATCCGAAGAGTTCGCCGTGCTTCCCTTGCCCGAGAACGCGGCGATTATCCAATCCCTGCCCGCCTATCGATTGGATCGAAACGGCCTCGGCGTGGTGCGCGCCGATTTGGCAAGACCGGTGATCAACATGAGCGTTACGGGCACGACGGGCACGCCGCTGCGCCCGGACCCGGAACCATCCGTGGACCTCGAGCTCGGGCGCGCCCTGCCTGTCGTCGCGGAAACCGCGGAAAAACTCGGGCTCGCGAACTTGCCGCCTGAGGAAGCGGTCCGACGCATCCGTGGGTTCTTTGCGACGAATTTCAGTTACACGCGCAAAGCCGGCATGCTGTCGGCACGTTCTTTCCTTGAAACCGAACGCCTCGGGCATTGCGAATATTTCGCAAGCGGCACGGCTTTGCTCCTCCGCGCGGCGGGCATCCCCTCCCGCTACCACACGGGCTTCGCCCTCGTCGAATTGGACCCGCGCACGCGACAATGGAAAGTCCGCGGCACACACGCCCATGCCTGGGCAACCGCATGGCTCGACGGACGTTGGCAGGTCATTGATACCACACCATCGAATTGGCTTGAACAGGATTCCGAAGGGATTGATTTCTGGCAAATGATGCAGGACTGGTGGGAGGAAAAGCGGCTCGCCTTTCAGGACTGGCGGACCTCAGGGGATACCGGCGGATTGCTTGCATGGCTCGCGCCCACCCTTGCCGCATTGGTGGTCCTTTACACCATCATTCGGATTCTTTTGCGGCGGAAGAAAAAGCGGACGGTGCGCGTCGAGCCCGTGCATGAGTTGCCCGTTTACGCAACATGGGAGGCAAATTCGCGCTGGTCGGTATTGCTGCCCGCCCTTGAACGCTCCCGTGGAATGCGGCCGGAAAACTTGCCCGCCCTCACGTGGGTGCGTGGATTCGAGGACTGGTCTCCGGCTCTGCGTGGACACGCCGCCACCCTCGTGCGCGACCACTACCGCCGCCGCTTCGGCACCGCGGGCAGCGCGGCTCTGCCAGAGGACCCAGCCCTCCTCCACGCGGAGGAATCCCTGCGCCAGCACCTCGGGATTTCCTGAGAAATGACCGCCGGAAGCGGTTCCGGCGTTGCCCGAACCGATTCGGCGGCGTATGGTTGTCCTCCCCGCTATGACACCCGCCGCTCCATCTCCCGTTTCCCTTCCCGACGCCCACGGCCACTTCGGTCCCTTCGGTGGTATGTTTGTGCCGGAGACCCTGATGGCGGCCTTGAGGGAATTGGAAACCGCCTACGCTCAAGCACGGAAAGACCCTGCCTTCCACGCCGAGTTGGATTCCCTGCTCCACAACTACTGTGGCCGTCCGACTCCGCTTTATTTCGCCGAGCGTTGGACGGAAAAACTGGGAGGCGCGAAAATTTATCTGAAACGCGAAGACCTCCTCCACACCGGCGCTCACAAAATCAACAACGCCCTCGGCCAGGTCCTGCTCGCCAAACGCCTCGGCAAAAAACGCATCATCGCCGAAACAGGAGCCGGACAACACGGAGTCGCCACCGCCACGGTTTGCGCGCGCTTCGGTCTCGAATGTGTCGTCTACATGGGCAAGGTCGATATGGAGCGCCAGGCTCTCAATGTCGCACGCATGCGCTTCCTCGGGGCCGAAGTGCGAGCCGTCACCGCCGGCCAGCAAACTCTCAAAGAAGCGGTCAATGAAGCGATGCGCGATTGGGTGACCAATGTCGCGCATACCCATTACATCCTTGGTTCCGCTCTCGGTTCGCATCCCTTTCCCATGATTGTCCGCGATTTCCACCGCGTCATCGGGGTCGAAGCCCGCGAACAAATTCTCGCCAAGGAAGGTCGCCTGCCGGATCTGCTGGTCGCCTGTGTCGGTGGCGGCTCGAATGCCATCGGCCTTTTCCACCCCTTCATCGACGATACCTCGGTGCGCATGGTCGGAGTCGAAGCCGGCGGTGAAGGCATCGTGAAAGGCAAACACGCGGCCCGTTTCCAAGGAGGCAAACTCGGCGTGCTTCAGGGGACGAAAACTTTCCTACTCGCCGACGATGACGGACAAATCGAACTCACCCATTCGGTCAGCGCCGGTCTCGACTACGCGGCCATCGGCCCCGAGCACGCTTGGCTTCAGGATCAAGGTCGCGTGGAATACACGTATGCCACCGATGACGCCGCACTTGCCGCCTTCAAGGAACTCTCTTCCGTCGAAGGTATCTTGCCAGCTCTCGAATCCGCCCACGCCATGGCCTACATCCATGACGTCGCCCCCCATCTGCCCAAGGACCAACTCATCATCGCCAACTGCTCCGGCCGTGGTGACAAGGATGTGGCACAAGCCGCGCGGATGATCTTCGGTGAGGAACTGAAGTTCTGATTTCGGAAGCATAAATTCAGATCCCATGACGCGAGCCGTTCACTTCATCGGGATCTGCGGCAAAGGCATGGGCGCACTCGCGGCTGCGCTCCACCGCGAGGGCTGGAAAGTGACCGGCTGCGACGAGAACCCGCGCCCACCGATGAGCAGCTATCTCGAGGAGGCGGGAATCCACATCGATTCTCCTTGTTGCGCCGAAAACCTTCCGGATGACGGCGCCGAAATCATCGCGGGCAAAAGGATACCGTCCGACCATCCCATCCTCACCGCCCTGCTCGCAAGGCAAGGATCGTGGTCCTCCTTTCCTGCGTTTCTCTCGAAACATTTTCTCTCTAGGTCCCGCAACGCGGTCGTTGCCGGTGGTGTGGGAAAAACAACCACCACCAGCCTGCTCGCGCATATCCTCCGTCATGCCGGCCTTGATCCGGATTATCTGATCGGAGCAAAGCCGTTCGGTTTCCCCTCCCCGGCCAAACTTGCCGGAGCAGGCACGTTTGTCATCGAAGGCGATGAGTATGCATCGTGTGGCGACGATCTCCGCCCGAAGTTCGTCCATTACCATCCGGAAGTGGCGGTCATTACCAATCTGCTCGAGGACCATCCGGATCTTTATGAAAACATGGATATGCTTGCCACGGCCTTTCGGGCTTTTGTCGCCTTGCTGCCGACGCACGGGCTGCTTGTCCTACCCGATGATGATGCGGACGCCCTCGCCCTCGCCCGTCACGCCGCCTGCCCGGTGAAGCGAATCGGCTTCGGAGAAAGCGCGGATATACGTATTATTGTTAGAGAAGCCACCCCCGGCTCATCCGGATTTCTCATCGAAGGCACGGCGGTTGATTTTCCCATGAGCGGTAGGATGAATGTGCGCAACGCCGCCATGGCCATGGTCGCGGCCGGTCATTTTGGGATCCATGCATCCACCTCTGCTGCCGCACTTTCCTGTTTCGAAGGCATCGAAAAGCGACAGGAATCTCGCGCCATTGGCAGCCTGCATTTGATCACCGACAAGGCCACCCACCCTGCCGCCATCGCGGGCCTTTTCGAAGCGATCCGCCAGCGTTTTCCCGGACGCCGACTCGTCTCCATCCTGCAACCGCGAGCCACCGGCGGCAAAGCCTGGATCTACCAATCCCAACTACCGGAAACTCTATCCGCTGCCGACCTCGTCGTGCTTTTCCCGGCCTACGAACACCAGCCTGAACCAGGCCGTGAATGGAAGGGCGGCGCCTTCGATATGGAAGAACTGGCCCAGGCGACCCGCACCACCGGAACCAGAGTGGAGCAGGCCGCAGGCATCAGTGATACCGCCTCCCTTCTCCCGCGAATCCTGGAATCCGGCGATGTCATAGTTCTCAGTCTTCCCGAACAAGCCGCCGCTCTCGATTCCGAGGTTAAAAAAACTCTGGAAAAGCTCGGGTCTCGTCTGTCTCGCTGAAGTTCAACCTCCCTCCACTCGAGAATCCCGTTGACACCCCATGGCTCCATGGACCATGGAGCCATGGAAAAGCTCCAAGTTCTTTTTCCGCAGGATTCCATGCGACGGCTTCGAGAAGCGGCCAAAGCCGCGGATCGGCCAATGAGCGAGATCGTGCGCAGGGTCACGGAGGATTGGCTGGACGGCCAGCCCGCGGGCTCCCTCGCCGATCCTTCCATTCCGGTCTTCAACCTTGGCCTGCGTGTCTCGGATACGGAAACACTCAAGGACCTCGCCTACATCCGGGAGGACGAACCATGAAGAGCCTCGATACGAATATTCTCGTCCATGCGCTCGACACCGGCTCACCCTACCACTCGGCCTGTTTCCCAATCTACGAGAGCCTGCTGCGCGACCGAAACGAGTGGCTCGTCGCCGACCAGATGCTGTTCGAGCTTTATCGACTGCTCCGCAATCCCGTGGTTTTCAAAAACCCGCTGGGCGCGTCGCAGGCCACGGGCCTGATTGAACGCATCCGCAACGGCGGCGCGGCCATGCACTGCGCTTACGACGCGCGACTCTGGCCAAGAGTCATGGACCTGTTGCGCCGTTTCCCTGACCGCAAAGGCGACCTCGTTTTTGACGCGGCCTTGGCCGTAACGCTGCAATCCAAAGGGGTCAAGACATTCTACACGCGCAACACGCGCGACTACCAGGCTTTCGAAATGTTCGATGTCGTCGACCCGGTGGCGGAAGACTGAGCTACCCGCGCACCGCCTCGACGAGTTGGAACCTCGTGAATGTTCACCCTCGGCTGCGCGGAAGATCGTGGGGTTGGTAAACGAGAATCCCCTGGTGGTTGCCGAAATTGCGGTCAGCGGAAGCAATTTCCTGGATCCCGAGGCGGAGGGCTACGGCCAGGAAGAGGGCATCGTTGATCATGTGTGAATAGCGCTTCTACAATTGGAGCGCGGTGATGAAGTCATCCCTCTCGACGGTTTCCAGATCGAGATTGCCATGGAGGACAGAGGTGGTGAGCCGCTGGTAGTGATTGAGCTGGGGAATGATTCCGGACGACTTTGCGAGTTTGGCGGCGGGATTGGAGCCGGTGATGAAGCCTTTGCCAACTGCTTCCTCCATCATTCAACGATGGCAAAGCTCGCCGAGAACGAGAGTCGTGATCACGCGATTGATGCTGCCGTTGGCGCAACGTCTGATGAACTCGGCGCATTGGCGTGAGCGCCCGCTCGACGCGTAAAGCAGGATATTGCTGTCCGCCAGCACACGCGCTCCGTCCCGGATATCATCGATGTCATGATTTTGGGTCATTGGTCGTAGTAGTCAGACTCGATGATTTCGGCGAATTGCTCGTCGGAAAGGCGGGTCGGGCTCCCGAGGATTCGCAGAAGGGAATCCCGCCGGGAGGTTTTTGTCGGTTTATCCCTGAGGTAGCGCTCAAGGGCGGTCTGTATCACATCTGCCATTGCCAGGCGTTCCCGGGCAGCATAGACCTTCAACGATTGCAGCAAGTCCTCCTCGATTTGGGTGCCGATTTTGACTTTCATAGGGCTGACTTTTGTTGAGTTCTTTTCGGGAACACTGGCCAAACAGGGAGGTGCCAAGCAATTTTTTCTAGAAACGTCAAGAAATCTTCCTGTTTCTAGATTGGCTCGGGGTCCGCGACAACGGACACGACCCTGCGGGATCGTGTCCCTCCGGTTGTCAGATGGAATTCGCCGACGGCATTCGCAAGGCCTCCAGAATCTGGAACTTCCCTCCCAAATGCTGCGGGTGGGTGAGCGTCTGGAATTGGCGCAGTCGTTTGGCCGTATCGGGCACCGGATTCTTTTCCAAATCGAGCAACCAATCCATACCGACGCGGGTCAGCCAGCGGCCTTGATCGAGGCTGGGCGAAACCGCGAATCCCGCCTTGGCGAGGGCGGAGGCTACCCGGGTCCAGTTGACGTGGGCCGTGATGTCCGAATGCCCGATGGCGGCGAATGGATCGTCAAGAGCCCGATGGTCGCGATAGGTGCGCAGGGTGCCTTCTGTCCGCGTGCGATGAAAATAGTCTTCCTCTTCGAATCCGTAGTCGGCGAGCAAGACGAGGCCGGTGGAGAGCAGCCCCACAAGGCCTTCGGCCCAACTTCCAAATCGAGTGCAAAGCTCTGTGGTATAGCCGTCGGGAAATGGCCCGATCTCTTCGGCGGGCAGATGGCACGACCATTCGCAAGGCCATGGAGTCGATGCCCATTGGAAAGATGAGGACTCGGTATCATATCCAACGCCCAACCGCGACCACTGACCATTTTCAAACCGGAGGCGTTCGATCGGAAAAGCATCGAGCAATTCGTTGGCGAAGTAGACAGTCGGCAACGCGGGTTCCATGGCCGATGGGGTTTTCAGCCAGCGTGGCGTGGCACCTAGCGCGGCCATTGTTTCCGTCTGCACTGCGCGAGTGCGCTCCGATGGCTCGATGATCACGATCTCGGCTGCAGCCCGGCAGGGTTCGGGAAGCGAAGAGATCACATCGGCCAACAATCTCCCGTCATTTGCACCCTGTTCCGCCAATTGCCAAGCCGACGGCTTGCCATTTTCTTCCCACCACCTCGCGATGCGTTTTCCCAACAGAACGCCATAGACTTCTCCCACGCTCACGCTCGTGAAAAAATCACCGCCGCGACCGACGCGGGCGCGCCCGGACCCATAGTAACCATGCTCCGGATCATAAAGAGCGGCTTCCATAAAGCGGTCGAAAGAAATCCATCCTTCCGCGTCGGCGATTTCCTCGCGCAAACGAGCGACCAGCTTCGGATCGGATTCGGCAAGAGTAGTCACGTTGGAAAGGGGAAAGAAAACCACAGTTTTCTCAGATGAGCAAGAATCCAGGTTTATTCGTGTTACTTCGTGTCCATTCGTGGTTTTTCGGCCGTCCTCATTTCAGGATTCGGGCTCATGTTTTCAAAGCAGCTACCGCCGCCGCCATACGACGCAGTCCTTCGGCAAGCAGCTCGGGCGGACATCCGAAATTGAGGCGCAGGAATCCGGGCGCGCCGAAATCACGCCCAGACGAAAGATAGACATCCGCCTTCTCGAGGAAAAACGCATGGGCATCCTCGACCCCGAGACGATGGGCGTCGATCCACATCAGATAGGTGGCTTCCACCGGATAGGCGTGCAGGCCGGGCAGGGCATTGATGGCGGCGAGGGCGGTGGCATGGTTCGCGCGAAGAATCCCAAGCACTTCCTCCAGCCAAGAACCACCATGGCGGTAGGCTGTTTCGGCGGCGGTGAGGCTGAGAGAATTCGGATACGGCACGAGGCCGCCCATGGCGCGTTGGAAAGACCGCCGCAGCGATTCATCGGGAATCACTGCATACGAGAGCCCGAGCCCCGCGATGTTGTAGGTCTTGCTCGGTGCATGCAGTGTAATCGTGCGCAATCCATTTTCGCCTTCCCAATGGATAGCCGTCTCATGCGGCGTCTTCTGTTTGTCGAGAATCAAATCACAATGGATTTCATCCGAACAAAGCACGAGCTGGTGACGCACGCAGAAGGCGCGGATGTCCGCCAGTTCCTCGGCGGTGAAAGCGCGCCCGACCGGATTGTGCGGGTGGCAGAGCAGAAGCAACCGCGTGTCCGTCGTGAGGGCGGCCTCCATCGCCTCGATATCGACGACGTATTTGTCCGCCGTTTCATCCAAACGCAAAGGGGCCTTCCGGGTTTCCATCCCGGCATCGCGGGCGGCGGTGAAAAAGGGCGGATAGACCGGAGTGTGGATCATGGCCGATTCTCCGGCTTGGCCCACCGCTCGGCAGGCTACCGACAAAGCGGGCACCATACCCGGCAACCAGACCAGCCATTCCGCAGGCACCTCGGCTCCGTGGGTCCCCCGAAGATAGTCGCGCACTGCCTCGACCAATCCCGGAGTGGCATTGCCATAGCCGAAGACCCCGTGGTCCACCCGCGCCCGCAGGGCCTCGATCACCTCAGGCGGCGAAGTGAAATCCATGTCGGCCACCCAGAATGGGAGAATGTCGCGGCCGGGCCGGGCGTGCCGCATCCACTTGATGGAGTCGGTGCCCCGGCGATCAGGAGAAGGAATCATGATGCCCAATGAAGGCGGTTCGCGAGCCCCGGGCAAACGGAGATTGGGGAAATCACTCGGCCTTTTTTGGCGCGGGCTGGGCGTAAGTCACGCGCACGGCGGTCGGTTCGCCCTCCGCGCCCGGCTCGGCCTGCATTTCGACCCATTGATCAGCGGTGGATTTCGAGACGAGTTTGACGGTCTCGCGGGTCACCTTTCCCCCGGAGCTGCGGGTGTTGCGCTCGGCAGAAAATCCTTTGCCATCCAACGCGGCCCATGCCTCGACCAAAGCCGCCGGCTTGGCTGGGCTGGTGCCCTTAAGTTTGCCTGTTAGCACCGGGCCTTCCCATTCCCGACCGAGTCCGGCCGGTTTGAATCCTTCAATGGCGGGAATCCAATCCGGCAACTTCTCGATGCGCACGCTCGGAGCCTCGGGGTCTTCACCCGGCTTCACCGGTTTTGCAGGATCATCCTTCTCGCCCTCGCCGCCTTCCTCTTTTTTTTCCTGGGCCTTCTTCACCTCATCGGCCAGTTTGCCCAGCAGCGCATCCAAATCCTCTTTCTTCACATCGGGCACCTCCACCCCCGCATCTTTGGCCGCCTTGCGGGCGGCATCAATCGCCGCCTTGGCCTGATCGGCATCCTGTGCAGCGACCGGCAATTGGGCGGTAAAGGTGATCGCAAAAATGGAAACCAGAAGGGAGTAGCGCATTGGACCCCGAGTTTGGCAGAATTCAGGGCGGTTTTCAATGAGAATCGGGGGGGTCGCCCGGACGACCCAACCCACACTTGCCGGGATGAGGGGATGGGCGGATGGTTCGGGATGCCGCGCGCCCGCACCATCATTCTGATTTTGTCCCTTCTCGCCATGGGGTTCGGGAGTTATTTGTTGTTCCAGGATCATGCGAAGCGGAATCCCGGTGGGTCGGCGGCGGGTCCGCCGTTCCGGATGAGCGACCGGATTGCCACGCTGAAGGTGGAGGGCACGGGAGAGAGCAAACGGTTTGTTTTCGAGTCGAAAAACGGACGTCGTGAGATGACACCGGAGGAATTCGCGGTGGAAGTGGCAAAACAGCAGGAGAAGAAGCAATCGGGCGGCTGGTGGTTCCGGGTGCTCGATATCACGAGCATGCAGGGGGTCTTCTGGGTGGTGCTCGGGTTCGCGGGCCAGTTCATGTTCACCGGTCGCATGCTGGTGCAATGGATTGCCAGCGAACGGGCGAAACGCTCGGTCGTCCCTCCGGCTTTCTGGTGGATGAGCTTGTTCGGATCTTCCCTGCTCATCATCTACTTCTGGTGGCGCGTGGATGTGGTTGGCATCCTCGGCCAAGCCACGGGCTGGATTGTCTATATCCGGAACCTGCTTCTGTTGAAGAATTCCAGGACCGAAGAACCCTAGTGTGGTCCGCCGTGCAAACGACATATCAACCGATCTGATTTCCGATTGATGATTGTTGATTTTTGAAGGCTGATTGGATGGTGAAGCGTTGTGCTGCCAGTTCAAAAATCAAAAATCAGCACTCCTCACCCGTCAATCACGAGGTTTCCCGATATTTTACAATCTGCTTGACGGACTACACTAGATAGGCCGGCTCATTCTCTAGCCATCGTCTTCTCGACTTCGGTGGCTTGTTCAGGGGTATCGACACCGGGCGCGACATCATCGGTTTCTAACACACGGATGCGGGCTCCGTTTTCGAGGGCGCGCAGTTGCTCGAGCTGTTCGAGTTTTTCCAGCGGACTCGGGGCCCAGTCGCGGTAGCGGAGAAGGAAGTCACGGCGATAGCCATAGATGCCCTTGTGCCAAAGAAAACGCGACGAGCCGATGCCGCCCGCGCGATCCCATGGGATGGGGGCACGGGAGAAGTAGAGGGCATCACCCTTCACTCCGGTAACGACCTTGACGACATTCGGATCGGCGGCGAGGGCCGCATCTTGCATGGGAACCGCGGCGGTGACCATGTCGAGGGAGTGGTCGGCGGCGAGGGCGGCCATGAGCCGGGCGATCAAAGCGGGACTGATGAGCGGTTCATCCCCCTGGACATTGATGATCCCCTCCCATTCGGGATTGCGTTCCATCACCTCGATGATGCGGTCGGTGCCGCTGGGGTGATCGGGGCGGGTCATTTCCACGCGGGCGCCGAAAGCGAGGGCGGCATCGCGGATGCGGCCATCATCGGTGGCGATGGCAACATCGGCGCCGCCTGCGGCCGCACGGGCGCGCTCCCAGACATGTTGGATCATGGGCTTGCCGGCCAAGGGATGGAGCGGCTTGCCGGGGAACCGGGTCGAGGCGAAACGGGCGGGGATGACGATGGCGAGGCGCATGAAAGGAAAAGGATTTGGCGAATGGCGGGATCTGGCTCAGATTCCGGTGAGTCAAGATACTCGCCATGTCCACTCTACAAAACGATTTCGCCCGCTTCACGATTGTCAATCTGGAGCCGGATTCCCCGTCCCGGGGTCCCTTTATCGTGACCCAGAATGGCTCGGTTCCCGGTGATCCGCGGGTTAGGAACAAAATCCACCTGCTGGCCCGCGATGGCACATGGGTGGACATGGCTGTTTTGTTCACCGACCCCGCGGGCATGGCGGCGGATCTCCTTTTCGAAACGGTCACGGAAATGCTCGCCGTGATCGAAAAACTTGCCGGTCCAGCGGTCGTGCGTCCGATTAAAATCAACCCGGAGCAAAGTCTCGCGGAGATCGAACGCATCGAAGCTTCGGGCGGGTTGCGCGCCGCCATCCGGACCATGATCGAAGCACGTCACCAGGCGGGAAATAAATCCCACGACTGACCGTCCGCCATTCCAACCCATTGATTTCCATTTCCATGAACTACCATCCTCTGCTCGCCGCAACCTTCGCTCTCGGACTCGCTTCCTGCACCTTTGGTCCCGACTATAAAAAGCCCGAAACGGCATTGCCTTCAACCATCCGCGATGGAGGCACCGGCGCGGAGTCATCGGGAGACAAACTGTGGAAAGACATGTTTCCGGACGCCGCATTGCGCGGGTTGATCGACGAGGCGCTGGCGAACAACCGCGATCTCGTCGCGGCGACGTATCGCATCGAGGAAGCGGCGGCGGCCGCGGATGCCGCGCGTTCCCAGTTTTTCCCGACACTCGATGGGCAGGGTTCGGCCACACGCGGTCGTTCATCCCAGGAAAACGGGCCGCTTGCCCCGGGATTCAATCCCTACTACAACAGCTTCAATCTCGGCGCCTTGCTCTCCTATGAGGTGGACCTCTGGGGCCGGGTGCGCAAGTCAAACGAAAGCGCCCGCTCTCGCCTTCTCGAATCGGAGTATGCCCGGGCAACAGTGCAGTCGACTCTTGTCGCTTCGGTAGCCGCCGCCTACGTTGATTTGCGTGCGTCGGACCGCCAGCTTGAGATTGCAAAAACCACACTCGCCTCCCGGAAAGAATCGCTCGAAATCGTCCGCAAACGCGTGCAAGAGGGTGTCTCCTCGGATCTGGAAGCGGGCCAAGCGGAAGTTTTGCTCCACCAGGCCGAAGTGGCCGTGCCGACGGCGGAACGCGCCATTACCCTGAAGGAAAATGAGATCTCCTTTTTGTTAGGAAGATTGCCGGGCGGCGCGCAACGCGGCCAGTCGCTGGAAGCCCTCGCCGGGCGGATGCGGGTGAGCGCCGGACTTCCCACGGCCCTTCTCGAGCGCCGTCCCGACATCCTTGCCGCCGAACAAAACCTGATCGCGCAGAATGCCGACATCGGTGTGGCGAAGGCCGCCTACTTCCCCGCGTTGCGTTTGACCGGTCAAGGTGGCCTGCTCAGCAACGATGTGGATCAGCTCTTCCAATCCACCGCCCGCACCTGGGCCTTCACGCCCTCGTTGGCCGGGCCGATTTTTGACGGTGGGCGCATCCGCGCGAATGTGAAAGCCACCGAAGCAAGGCAGAAGCAGTCGCTCGCAGAATACGAAAAGAGTATTCAACTTGCCTTCCGTGAAAGCGCGGACTCGCTCATCAGTTACGGAAAAGCAGGTGAGATTGTCGGACGGCAGAGGGATCTCGTGGCTTCCTTGCAGAAGGTGGCCGATCTGGCTTCCGCCCGTTACGAAGGCGGGGCATCCAGCTACCTCGAAGTGCTTGATGCCGAACGGAACCTCTTCGAGGGCGAACTCACCCTCACGGATGCCCTGCGCCTGCGCTTGCTGAGCGTGGTCGAAGCCTACCGCGCCCTCGGCGGCGGATGGAAACAGTGAGCCTCGCTCAAAGCGGCACCTTCGCCTCCAAGGCAAGCATGGAATTCGCCTCATCCAGCATGTCGCACGGTGCTTTCGCCGCCCTTGAACTCGGCGGCACCAAGACAGTGGCTGCCATCGGTCGCGCAGACGGCTCGGTCATCGAAGAGATCCGCTTTCCCACGACCGGCCCGGAAAGAACCCTCGCCACAGCAACCGCCTGGTGGAAAGAACGTTTTGGTTCAGATGAACCGGATGCCATCGGTGTGGGGAGTTTTGGTCCCATCCGTGTCGCTCACCCCGCCTCCGATTTCGGAGTGATGCTGGCGACTCCGAAACCGGGATGGCAAGGATTTGCCGTAGCGGCTTTTCTCAAGTCCGCATTTCCTAACGCGGCCTTCGCCATGGACACGGATGTGAATGCCGCCGCGCTTGCGGAGAGCAAACTCGGGGCCGCGCGAGGTCACGCGGATGTGGCCTATATCACGGTTGGCACCGGACTCGGTGCGGGCGTTCTTTCCGGCGGACGATTGGTGCACGGCGCGGTGCATCCGGAGGTCGGACATCTGCGCGTCCCGCGTCATCCAGACGACACATTCGAGGGAGTATGTCCATTCCACGGTGATTGCCTGGAGGGCATGTGCAGTGGTCCGGCGATTCACCGTCGTTGGGGAATCGAAGCCAAAGATCTTCCACCAGAGCATCCGGCATGGGAGATGGAGGCATGGTATTTAGCTCACGGCATCATCGCTCTCGCGGCCGTCGTGTGTCCATCGATCGTTGTGCTCGGCGGCGGCGTGCCACAGGCCGAAGGATTGCATGAACGTGTCGCAGCGCGGGTCGCGGAATTATCGAACGGTTATTTCGAAGGCGTGGACAAACCGGGATATATCGTGCCGCCTGCGCTCGGCCAGCAAGCGGGCATTGTCGGCGCTTTGTTGCTTCCCATGCAGGCTTGATCGTGAAGCTGCGCGTGGCACGCTCACTCGAATCTCTCGAGCAGCGGCAGGAGACGGCGGCGTGCTTTCTCCGGCCAGAGATTCCGGGGTGTCATGATCGCTCCATCAAGCGACTGGTGCTCGGGCCAATCGGCAACCAAAGGAATCTTCGGGATAACCGCCCGGATGACCTCTTTGGCAGCCTCGGAATTCGCATGCACGTGCGCCATCACGGCCTCCGCGGTAACCGGCGGCTCATCGGTTTTCCAACAATCGTAATCCGTGACCATGGCAAGGGTGGCGAGTGCGATCTCGGCCTCGCGCGCGAGTTTTGCTTCGGGCAGATTGGTCATGCCGATGACATGTCCGCCCATACGCCGGTGGTTTTCGCTTTCGGCGCGGGTGGAAAATGCGGGACCATCCATACAAACATAGGTGCCGCCATTATGAACACGGCGGCCTTGGCTGTTTGCTTCTTTTACTAGGAGCTCGCGCAGGCCCGCGCTGGTCGGTTCGGCAAAGGCGACATGCCCGACGATCCCGCTACCGAAAAACGTGTGATATTCGCGGCGGCTGGTGCGATCAATGAACTGATCGACCACAACCATGTCTTCCGGATGCAATTCCTCGCGCAAACTACCCACGGCGGTCACGCAGATCACGAAGCGCGCCCCGAGTGAACGCAGCGCCCACAGGTTCGCCTGATGCGGGATCTCCGTCGGGAGCAATCGATGGCCGCGTCCGTGCCGGGGCAGAAAGTAGACCATGCGCCCGCCGAGTTCCCCCGCGAGGACGGCATCGGAAGGAGCACCAAAAGGCGTCGTGACCACGATCTCCTCGCGGTTCTCGAGCCCGTCCATTTCATAAAGTCCGCTCCCGCCGATGATACCGATTGCCGTTTCCATGGCGATAGGGTAGCGAATCACCGGGCGCTGGCAAGGGCACCTGGAAAAAGAAGACCTGGTGCGAAATTGCCCCGGCGGGCGTAATGTCCCCGCTCCATGGCCTCGCGCTCGAAATCGCCCAAAAGACCCGAAAAGTCCGCCTCCAAAAAAACAACGCCCCGACCAGCAGCCGCAGGACCGGTGCCCGCGGCGGTGGATGGCGAAGTCATCCGGTTGCGTGGCGTGCGCCAAAACAACCTCAAGGGATTTGACCTCGCCCTTCCACTTGGCTCATTCACCGTGGTCACCGGTCCCTCCGGCTCGGGGAAATCGTCCCTCGCCTTCCAAACACTCTATGCCGAGGGCCAGCGGCGTTACGTCGAGACCTTCTCTCCCTACGTTCGGCAATTTTTCGATCGTATGGATAAACCCCGCGTCGATCGGATCGAAGGCATCCCGCCCGCCATCGCGATCGAACAGGTTAACAACGTGCGTACGACGCGTTCCACGGTCGGGACGATCACCGAAATCAACGACTACCTGAAAGTCCTCTTCGCGCGGGTGGCAAGAGGCTACTGCCCGAAGACCGGGTTGGAGGTGCGACCGGACACGGTTGATTCGGTCCGCTCGTTCGCATTGGCGGAACTTTCCGGCCAGGCCGCGCTTGTGCTCTTTCCCGTGCCGGTGCCGACGGGCACGGCTCCGGCAGATTTCTTTTCCTTCCTGCAGCAGCAAGGATTCCTGCGCGTCCGCATCTACGGCAAAATCCATCGCACCGATGAGCCGGAGGCTTACCAGAAAAAAACATTGCCGGCCATCTTGCATGTGGTGCAGGACCGCGTCACTCCGGATGCGAAAAACATGGCGCGATTTACCGAAGCCGTCGAAAGCGCCTTCCACCTCGGCAAGGGCGAGCTGATGCTGGCATGGGATAACAAAAATGGTGAAACCAAAGAGAAGACCTTCACCCGCGATTGGCTTTGCCCGGAGTCGGGCATCCGCTTGCGTCCCCCGACCCCGGGATTGTTCTCGTTCAACTCTCCCATCGGGGCTTGTCCAAAATGCCGCGGCTTCGGAAAAGTCATCGGGCTCGATCTCGAGAAGGCGCTGCCCGACAAGTCACTGAGCATCCGCGGCGGGGTGGTGCGCGCCTTCCAAGGCGAGACCTACCGCGAAAGTCAGGATGATTTGATCAAACACGCCCGCCGTGAAGGCATCTCCCTCGAAACACCCTTCGATGAACTCGACCAGGAGGAACAGGACTGGATTCTTTATGGTGATCCCGAATGCAAGGATCCCGAGGAGGCTTGGGAAGCCGGCAAATGGTATGGCGTGAAGGGATTCTTCGACTGGCTGGAGAAACGCACCTACAAGATGCACGTGCGGGTCTTCCTCAGCCGCTTCCGATCCTACACGAATTGTCCCGACTGCCGTGGAGGACGTCTGCAACCCGAGGCCCTGAACTTCCGCATCGGCGGGAAAGCCCTGCCTGATCTCGCGCGGCTGCCAGTGGACACGTTGCTCCCATTTCTGGAGCAAGAAGTGCCCCCAAGCATGAAAACACGGGATGGACAACCACTCGATCCCGCCACCGAAACCGTGCGGAAGGAAATCCTCTCCCGCCTCCGCTATCTCGAACAAACCGGCCTTGGTTATCTGTCGTTGGATCGCGAGACCCGCACGCTCTCCGGCGGCGAAACGGCGCGCGTGAATCTCACCACTTGCTTGGGAGCGTCGCTCACCGGCACACTTTTCGTGCTCGACGAGCCGACGGTCGGGCTTCACCCGCGCGACACAGGCAGGTTACTGGACATCATGCGCTCGTTGCGCGATCGCGGCAACACACTGGTCGTTGTTGAACACGAGGAATCGGTCATGCGGGCCAGTGACCATCTCGTGGATATCGGGCCCGGACGCGGCATCGAAGGTGGTGAGTTGCTATACAGCGGCGGCACCCGCGAATTTCTAGCCCATGGAGTGTCGCGGGCCTCACTCACCCATGCCTATTTGACGGGGAAAAAGGACATTGTTGCTCCCGCGAAACGCCGGAAGCCGAAAGGACGCATCGCCATCCGCCGGGCCAGCGAGCACAATTTGAAAAAGATTGATGTCGATGTTCCCCTCGGTGTCTTCTGCTGCGTGACCGGTGTTTCCGGTTCCGGCAAGTCCACTCTGGTGCATCGGGTTCTGCATGCCCACCTCGCGCGGGAATTCGGCGCTTATGATGGTGAGCTCGAGCCAGGTCGCTGCAAATCTATCGACCACGGGGGAAAATTGCGCCAGGTCGTGCTCGTGGACCAATCGCCATTGGCGCGCACGCCACGTTCGACCCCGGCGGTTTACACAGGGATGTTCGATCCCATCCGGCAGATCTTCGCCCGCTTGCCGGAAGCCGAGGCGGCCGGGCTCACCTCCGGCTATTTTTCCTTCAATGGTGGCCCGGGACGTTGCCAGCGTTGTATGGGCATGGGCTGGGAGCGTGTGGAGATGCAATTCCTCAGCGACCTGTTCGTCACCTGTCCGGAATGTGAGGGTCGCAGATACACCAACGAGGCGCTCGTTTACAAACTCGAAGGCAAATCGATAGCCGATGTGCTGGAACTGTCCGTCGATGAAGCCATCCCATTCTTCGCCGCCTTGCCCGGCAAGTCGCGTGATCAGCGGGTGATTGCCAATTCACTGAATGCGCTCGCCGAAGTCGGGCTCGGCTACCTGAAGCTCGGGCAACCGTTGAATACCTTGTCCGGCGGCGAAGCGCAACGGCTCAAGCTTGTTTCCCATTTGCTCGAAGCGAGTCCAGAGCGCGCTGCCTCGACTGCATTGCTTTTCGACGAACCGACCACCGGTCTTCACTTCGACGACATCGCGCGCCTGCTTGTTGTTTTCCACCGCCTCGTCGCTCAAGGCTATTCACTTATCGTCATCGAGCACAACCTCGATGTCATCCTCCAGGCGGACCACGTGATCGATCTCGGACCGGAAGCTGGCGCGGCCGGAGGCGAAGTCGTCGCGAGTGGAACACCGGAGGAGATCGCAAAGAATCGCGCCTCGCTCACGGGCAAACATCTGAGCGAACTGCTGGCTCGGAGGTCAAGCCATGACATGCCCATGGCTGCCGAAGAAGCGGCTTCTTACGGGCGGAGGTCACCGGCCAACAATGCCATCACCATTCACGGGGCCCGCGAGCACAACCTGAAAAACCTTACCCTCGATATCCCACGCGATGAATTCGTCGTCGTGACCGGACTCTCCGGCTCCGGTAAGTCCACCCTCGCCTTCGATATCATTTTCGCCGAGGGACAACGCCGGTTCCTCGATTCGATGTCGCCGTATGCCCGGCAGTTCGCCGAGCAAATGGAAAAGCCGGACGTGGATCACATCGATGGTCTGCCGCCCACGGTTGCCATCGAGCAACGGGTTTCGCGCGGTGGTGGAAAATCCACCGTTGGAACGGTAACGGAAGTTTATCATTTCCTCCGTTTGCTTTATGCCAAGGTCGGCATCCAGCATTGCCCGGAAAGCGGACTACCCGTCGTTGCGCAGACCCCGCAAGCCATCGCCACGACGATCCTCGAGACGATGCGCGGTGGTCCCGTGGTCGTGCTCGGTCCCGTGCTGCGCGCGAGGAAGGGCTTTCACACCGATGTGGCCGAAGCAGCGGGGAGAAAAGGCTATACGAAACTCCTCGTGGACAACCAGTTCATGGAGATTGATGGCTTCCGCCCGCTCGAGCGATACAAACCCCACGACATCGATATCGTGGTGGAGGAGTTTGCGAAGTCGCGCCAGCCCGACGCCAAAGCCGTGCTCACCGCAGTGGAAGCCGCTCTCGCCATCGGACATGGCATGTTGCGTATCCTCGGCCCCGATAAAAAGTTCCAGCCGCTGAGCACCAAACGAGTGAGTCCAGCCACCGGAAAGTCCTTCGATGATTTGGAGCCGAATACATTTTCCTTCAATTCTCCGCGCGGATGGTGTCCCGCCTGCCGTGGCTACGGACTCGTGCCACGACGTCCGCGCGCGCTCGACACCCAGGGAGCCGATTCCGCGCTCGAAGCCGAGATGGCTGAAGAACGCCGCATGGAAGACCAGGAGGAAATGGATCTCGTGCCCTGTGAAGTTTGCGGTGGTTCCCGTCTCCACGAATCCGCACGGGCCGTGCGGGTTCTCGGTCATCGCATTGAAGATGTGGTTTGTCATTCCGTCACCGCCGCACGCGGAATCCTCGAGGGTTTCCATTTCGACGGGCGCGAGGCCTTGATCGCCCGGGACATTCTTCCGGAAATCCTCCAGCGGCTTCGCTTCATGGAAGAAGTCGGCCTGGGCTATCTGCAATTGGATCGCAGCGCCACCACCCTTTCCGGTGGGGAAGCCCAGCGCATTCGTCTCGCTGCTCAGCTCGGGTCGAATTTGCGGGGCGTGTTGTATGTGCTCGACGAGCCAACCATCGGCTTGCACCCGCGCGACAACGAAAAATTGCTATCCACTCTCCACGCCCTCCATGCGAAGGGCAATTCATTGCTGGTGGTGGAACATGATGAAGACACCATCCGCCGGGCCGGGCACCTCATCGACCTCGGGCCGGGAGCAGGACGCCTCGGCGGCGAGATTATGTATTCCGGAAAGCCGGACGCGGGAGCAGAAAAGAAGGGTAAAGCCGGGAACCCGAACAACTCGGCCACCCTCCGCGCGCTCGGTGAACCCATGCAACATCCCGTGCGCGGAAAACGTCGTCCTTTGCCCGCTCCCGGCGATCGCGCCGCTTGGCTGACAGTGGAAGGCGCGAAGCTGCACAATCTCCGGGGACTTGATGTTTCCATTCCCCGCGCCCGCTTGACGGTGATCACCGGTGTATCCGGCTCCGGAAAATCGACCTTCATGCGTGGCGTGCTTTCACCGGCCGCCGATGCCGTGGTCAAAGGCAAGGGCAAGGCCCCGAAGGATGCCCGCTGGTCCGCTTTGAAAGGATTTGAAGGATTGGAAATGGTCTATGAAGTCGATCAATCGCCCATCGGCAAGACGTCGCGTTCGACACCTGGAACCTATGTGAAAGTCTTCGATGAAATCCGTTCGCTTTACGCGCGGCTGCCGGATTCACGTTTGCGCGGTTACGAAGCCTCGCGGTTTTCCTTCAATACCGAAGGTGGACGTTGCGAGACGTGCCAAGGCAACGGACGCATCAAGATTGAAATGGCCTTTCTTCCGACGACTTGGGTGCCGTGCGAGGAATGCCGCGGACAACGCTACAACCCCGCAACCTTGGAAGTGCTCTACTATGGAAAATCCATCGGCGATGTGATGGGTATGACCATCGCCGAAGCGGCGGTGTTTTTCGAATCGCATCCGAAGATCCAGCGCACACTGGCGCTGCTCAACGACACCGGTCTCGGTTATTTGCAACTCGGCCAAGCCAGCCCCACTCTCTCCGGCGGCGAAGCCCAGCGAATCAAACTCGTTTCCCAACTCACCCGCGGCGCGGGCCGCTCGGCCACCGACAAAATGAAAGGCCGCAAACATGGCGGCTGCCTTTATCTCATCGAGGAACCGACCATCGGGCTGCACCTTGAGGATGTCGCGCGCCTCATCGATGTGCTCCACCGTCTCGTTGATGACGGACACACCGTGGTCGTGATCGAACACAACATCGACGTGATGAAGGAGGCCGACTATCTCATCGACATCGGACCGGAGGCCGGACCGGCCGGGGGTAAAATCACCGCCGCCGGGACGCCGGAGCAGGTTTCGAAATCGAAGGTTTCCCGCACCGCGCCATTCTTGAGGTAACGAGGAGTGCGAACGGCTATGAATCCCTCTCGTCCATTGGACGGGCAGGGACCGCTGTCCTCAGCGGTCCGTGAGGTCGAGAGGTGATTGGGCTTGTGGAGGCGTCGTCGGTATTCCCCCGCGGACGTTTGGGACAAACGTCCCTGCCTTTTTCACCCGCGTGTAGATAGGCAATTCTTGTGATAATTCCCGGTCTCAAGTAGACTGCCGGCATGAGCACACCATCAGCGTCACCAGGCGATAGCCCCAATCTCGCCGGCGTCGGGCTTTTCGCCGGATTCGGTGATGATGTCTTGAGGAACATGGAGGCCCGGGCCCGCCGCATCGTAATGGCCAAGGGAGCGGTGGTCTTCAGGGCCGGTGATACCTCCGACGAATTTTTTGTCCTGACCTCGGGCAGGCTGGAAGTGAGTGTGAACCGCAGCGGACGCAAGGTGGTGCTCGCTACCCTCGAGCCCTCTGCCTATTTCGGGGAAATGGCCATGCTGGCCGCCGAACCACGTTCAGCGACGGTTACCGCCACCGAAGACAGCGTGGTGATCGAGATGAGCCGCCACCTGCTCATGGAATTTTTCCGCGCTCACGAGGGATTGATGGACCAGATGGTCAAAAACATCGCCAATCGAAAACGCGCCAATACACCCTTGCTCCAAGAAGAACCGGAGATGCCGAAAACCGGAGCCGACGACGCACCATCCGAGAGGTCCCTGTTCGAACGGATCAAACAGATGCTTCACCTCGGGAAGTAGCTCGGACCGGGAACTCCCGCTCACCTTGTCACCATTGCCGAGCGATGGACCGCCAACACGTAGGCTCGCACGGCATCAGAGTCGGCGGAATCCAATTTCGTGAGGCGGCACATTTCCGGGAGGATTTTTCCGAGCCATTCCGACTCGGTGTAGTCGAGCACCGGTTCCGGTGAATGGCATTTCGCGCAGGCCGTGATGTAGAGTTCGCGTCCGCGTTCCAGTTGCGTGGTCGCCGCCGTGCCGGGAGCGATAGATGCGACCGGGGGCGCGATTTGGTTGAGGCTCTCACATCCGCCCAACGCCAGAAGAACGGGCACAACGAGCCCCCCGCAGAGGAGGGCCCGTGTGCCACCAGAGAGAAGTGAAAATCGCGGAGCCATTTTAGAAGTTGATGCCGGCTAAGACACGAAGTTGGCTTTCCGGCTCACCATCGACATCCGTGACCTCAAAGAGGCAGGCCGCCGTGGCGAAGAATTGATCTTTGCGGTAGGAAACATTCGGGCCAACGCTGAAGATGTGGTCGCCAGCATCTTCCCAATCCTCGAACTCGACTTCGTGCAGAGCTTCGATGCCCACCAGAAAACTCGGGTTGATTTGATAGCTCAAGCCAAAGGAGTTTTCCCACACGCCCACCTTTTCATCCAGGCTGGAGAGGCTTTCCCCTTCCCATTCGGCTTCGACGATGAAGTTGTAGATGGCAACCAACGGACCGAAGTTTTTCTGGAGAAGAAATTTCCCCTCCAGAGCAACTTTCTCG
Source organism: Verrucomicrobiales bacterium (assembly GCA_046075565.1). Lineage (GTDB taxonomy): Bacteria > Verrucomicrobiota > Verrucomicrobiia > Verrucomicrobiales > SLCJ01 > JBJTQJ01. Next base: position 77,864 of record JBJTQJ010000040.1, read on the forward strand.
TCTCCGACAAGAAACTCACCATACAGGGCACTGCCGAAGGCCGCCTTGTTCGGGTCGGTCAGTTGGTAGATGAACTCGACGCCACTCGACTTCTAATCGGTCTCGGAACCTTCGCCGTCGATGTCCTCATAACGCCAATCAGCGAGGTAGAGGCCCATTTGCAGGCGCTCGGTGATTCCGTATTCGAATTCGTGGCGGAAGTCGAAACGGTCCTTGTTGTCATAATGCTTCCAGGTCGCCCACTGCTCGTATTCCCACATCCCGGCCGGGATAGTGGTGGTTTCGTAATTATAAACGAAGCGGCGTTCATGGGCGCTGGCTTGCGGGGCGAGGGCGGCAGCGCAAAAAGCGGCCACCAATAGGATGGATGATTTCATGGTGTTGAAGGATGGAAGCCGGACGCTATTGCGACACGGTCTCGAAAGCAATAGGAAATCTCTCGATGGGTTCAAAACCAAGCGGGGCGGACAGCCGGGCCCGGGAAGCGAGGATGCGCTACGCCGCCCCGATGGGAAGGCGCAAGTCGCAGGAGGACACGGGGGTGACCAATTCCGGGCAACCTCGAAAAAGTCTCAGGGGTGCCGCAGGGCGCGCACGGCCGAGGGCACATCGTCGCTACGCATGAGGGTCTCGCCAACGAGCAAGGCGCGGGCTCCGGCATCGCGGGCAAAGCGGGCGTCTGCGGGAGTGCGGATGCCGCTTTCGCTGACAAGCAGGTGTTTTTCTCCGGTCATCTTGGCCAGACGCGCGGTGGTTTCGAGGTCGGTCTGGAAGGTGCGGAGGTTGCGGTTGTTGATACCGATGAGGGTGGCCTCGGTTGCGAGGGCGCGTTCCATTTCCTCCTCGTCGTGCACTTCGACGAGGACGTCGAGTCCGAGGGTGGTGGCCACCTCGAGAAATCGCCGCAATTCGTCCTGCGGCAGGGCGGCGACGATGAGCAGGATGGCATCGGCCCCCATGGCGGCGGATTCGTAAATCTGGGCCTCGTGCACGGTGAAATCCTTGCGGAGCACGGGCACTTGCACTTTGGAGCGGATGCGCACGAGGTAGTCGAGTTTGCCGGAGAAGAACTTTTCGTCGGTGAGCACGGAGATGGCACTGGCTCCCGATTCGGCGTAAGTGATAGCCTGGGCAATGGGGTCGACTTCCGCATTGATGATGCCAGCGGAGGGTGAGGCTTTTTTCACTTCCGCGATGAGGCCCAGCCCTCCATCGAGGGCGTGCTGGGCGAGTATCCCCGCCATGGGGCGGATACCGGTTCGTTCGGCGGCGGCCGCCTTCAGGCGGGCGAGTTTCGCAACCACGGGAGCGATTTCCTGACGCTTGTGGGCAAGGATTTCCTGGAGTTTGTCCATCAGCCCGGAACCATCGCCTTTCCCGGGGCGGAGTCCACGAAAATCCCTAAATTTTTCATTGCGCGGCAGCGGGAAACGTGTATTTGTTCCCTCCCGTGTCATGCGGGTGTAGCTCAGTGGTAGAGCGCCACCTTGCCAAGGTGGATGTCGTGAGTTCGAATCTCATCACCCGCTCCAGTATTGCTTCGGATACTGGTTTACCCCCAACCCTTGGACGGTTATGCCAAGGTTGTTCCATGCTGTTTTCGTCGCCGACAATCCGGGACTCTTTTGACACAACAAAAGTGAATTTGGCCAATCTCAGCGTCGGCGACGCAGGACAAATGCGCCCACGGCCAGTCCGAGCAGCAAAGCTGAACCAGGTTCGGGGACGCGCGTCAGGCTGGCGGCGGCGGATCCGGCGGGCAGGAACGCGGGGGAAGGCTGGATAGTGATTTCGCGCGCGACCGGTGTGGCGTCCACCTGCATCTGGACGGGTTCCACGGCGACGACTCTTTGGGGAGTAAGATATCCCACCCAACCTAAGCCAGCCACGGTCATGGCATCTCCCCGGCCATCCTGGGGCACACCTGAATAATCAATGCCAGAAGCCTCGGTCGGCGTGACCAAACTTTCAAAAAGGACCATCGCGACGGCGATAATTCTTAGCATGGTGTCAACTTTTTGCTCCTGAAAATAGATATTTATTCTAAAAAATACAGCATTTCAAGGTATCATGTCTAAAAAAATCTGATAATTGTATCAAATTTTGCAAAAAAGCAAAAAAGACTGCCCGGTTTACTAGGGTTGCCCATTTGCGTTGTGGAAATTATATGCGGTCCGAGCACGATTTTTCTTCCGGAAAGGCGGGAGGTCTGGCAAGATGAGCGCCACTATGAAAGCTCCATTTCTCATTACCGCTGTTGTTGGATTAAGCCTTGCCGCTTGCGGCAGCAAAGTCGAAGAAGCCAAAGAAAAGGCAAAAACCGAAGCTGCCGAAGCCCAGAAGTCCGCCGAAAAAGCGGCCGAAAAGGCGAAAGAGTCAGTAAAGGAAGCGACCGACAAAGTGAACGAAGCCGCAGGTAAAGTCAAAGAGGCGGCGGGTGAAGCCGCCGCCGTTGCCGCCGACAAAGCCAAGGAAGCAGCCACCGCTGTCGAAGGTGCGGCCAAAGAAGCGGCCACGGCCGCCGGGCAGAAAATCGAGGATGCCGCGGAGAAACTCACCGAAAAGGTCGGTGGAGAATCCGCCGATGGAGGTGGCTCGGCTGAAGAAGAGGGAGAGACACCGGGTCAGCCTTAACCTGAAAAGGCGGACGTTTCGATTCCAAAACCGTCGGCGGAGGGAAGATTCTCCCCTCTGACCGGCGGTGTTTTATTTTATCTTGGGCAGGGGCGTCCCTTGGGGTAGAAGGCGGCGGGCCGAGTGGGCAGGCAATCCGATTTCAAGAATGGCTTTGGCGGCTTCGATCTGCGGGTAAGGGGTTCGCTTCAACTCGACGATACGCGTTTCGGAATCCCAAATCACCCAGGAAGCATTGGTATCGCCATCACGGGGTTGACCGACCGAGCCAACGGTTAGCGCGCATCGACCGTCGGCGGGTATTTCGATACGGGTGCGATCAACCCACTTGGGCCGGGCCGGGCGGGATTTGTCAAAAAAGAGGCGGGTCAGGTGGGAGTGGCCGAAGAAACCGATGGGTTCGTCGAGGGCCGCTAGTGTTGGGGTAGCGACCCCTGCATCGGTGAGATAGGGCCAGTTTTCCATATCGTGGAGCGCGGCATGTGCCAGCACTGCACCCGGGAGTCGGAGCAGCATGGGCAGATTGCGCAGCCAGTCCATTCGCGGGGTGCCCCGGACTTCCCGGATGGAGTGTGCGATGCCCATCCAGACCGGGTTGTTGGCGATTTCGGGATCGGTCTCCAGGGTGTTGAGCTGGGCTTCGAGTTTGCCTACGTAGAGGTCGTGGTTTCCCAGCACGCAGGGCGCTCCGGTGGCGACGACCCGATCGACACAAGCGCCAGGGAAGGCCCCGTAGCCCACGGTATCGCCGCCGAAAGCCATGCTGTCCACGCCGCAAGCCTCCACATCTTCCAGCACCGCTTCCAGCGCGTGCAGATTGGAGTGAATGTCGGATAAAATGGCGATGCGCGGCATGGGCAAAAGACGATCCGACATCTTGGCCCGTTCCCCGCCGTCCCGCAAGTGACGGGTCATTCCTCGGAGAAGAAAGAAGCTCGCGGGGGTTGCGGTTGGCGTAGAGTCAGGCAGCTTTAACACGATGAAAACGCACGCTTGGCATTCCGTCCGCTCATTCGAGGATATCCGCTATGAAAAATCACCCGATGGGGCCATTGCGAAGATCACGATCAACCGCCCGGAGGTGCGGAATGCGTTCCGCCCGCTCACCGTTTCCGAGCTTCTGCAGGCCTTCGATTTGGCACATGAGGATCCGGATGTCGGGGTGATCATCCTAACCGGCGAAGGACCGCTGGCTTTTTGCTCGGGCGGGGATCAGAAGGTGCGTGGTCATGCCGGTTATGTCGGAAGTGACGGCGTGCCGAGACTCAACGTGTTGGATTTGCAGAAAAAGATCCGTTCGTTGCCGAAGCCGGTCGTGGCCATGGTGGCGGGTTACGCCATCGGTGGCGGGCATGTGCTCCATGTCGTTTGCGACCTGACCATCGCCGCGGAAAACGCCCGCTTCGGCCAGACCGGCCCGAAGGTGGGAAGCTTCGATGGCGGCCTCGGCTCCAGCTACCTTGCCCGCATCGTCGGCCAGAAAAAAGCCCGAGAGATTTGGTATCTATGCCGACAATATGACGCCCGGCAGGCTTTGGAAATGGGGCTCGTGAACACGGTCGTGCCACTTGAAGATCTCGAAACAGAGACGGTCAAATGGTGCCGCGAAATGCTGGCCCATTCACCGCTCGCCCTCCGCTGCCTCAAGTCCGCGCTCAATGCCGATTGCGACGGCCAGATGGGCCTGCTCGACCTCGCTGGCAATGCCACTTTGCTCTACTACATGTCCGAAGAAGCCAAGGAAGGCAAACAGGCCTTCATTGAGAAACGCGCTCCCGACTTCAAAAAATTCCCCCGTGTGCCGTGAGGCCGGGGCAGACTAGCGTCATCCTAACTCGAGCGCGTCGTAACGGAATCGCTCGACAGCCACCGCGCGCCCGGTTTCCGTTTCGATTTCGGCAATGACCCCACACAGGGCAACCGGTCCGGAAGCCACGGGAAAACGACAGGGCAAGGAAGTCTTGAATCGTTCGACCACCGGTTCCCATTGGCGACCGAGCACGGAGTCGATCGGTCCGCACATGCCGGCGTCGGTCAGATAGGCCGTGCCCATGGGCAGCAAACGTTCATCTGCGGTTTGCACATGCGTGTGGGTGCCAACAACCAGGGAAGCCTTGCCATCGAGGTGCCAGCCCATGGCGATTTTTTCCGAGGTCGCTTCGGCGTGGAAGTCCACGACAATGATCTTCACTCCATCGCCGTGCAGACGGGCGATTTCCGCTTCGACCAAAAGAAATGGATTCTCCGTCGCCGGTTGGACGAAGGTGCGCCCCAGGACATTGATCACGGCCACGGGCCCGTGATCGGTGGGCAGCACCACACTCCCGCTCCCCGGCGTGCCGGGAGGAAAATTGATCGGGCGCAGGAGGCGCGGCTCGGTCGGAAAATGCGGAATGATCTCCTGCTGGTCCCAGACATGATCGCCGGTCGTGATGACCGCCGCGCCGGCGCGGAGCAAATCGATGCATATCTTCGGGGTGATTCCTTTGCCGGCGGCGGCATTTTCCCCATTCACGATGACAAAATCGACCCGGTTTTCCTCCCGCAGGCGTTTCAGATGGGTAAGCACGGCCTTGCGACCGGGTTCACCGACCACGTCGCCGAGAAAAAGAATTCGCATCGTCATGCCGTAATGGTGGCACTATCCGATCTGATTTTCCAATTCATGTTCCCCCGCATCCATCTGGCCGCCTTTTTCCTCGCCGTCGCCGCCCCGCTTTCCGCCGCCGAGCCGCCCACGTGGTCGCTCGAATTTTCCCCGCATCTGGCCACGCTTGGTGTCGCCCCCGACTGGTCGCGGCTCGATCCGTGGCAGGAATCCATGACCCGGGAGGAATTCACGCGCCTGCTCGACGAACGCTATGCCCATGCGCCCGGCGAGTGGAAGCCGTGGATTGATATCACCGACACCCACGCGGCCATAGTGAAAGAAAACGCGAAACCGCAAGAGAAATACCTGCTGCGTTTCGCGGCGGCGGCCCCCGCCAAGCCACCCAAACGTTACTGGCGCACGCCTGCCGAGCTGCCGCCTGCGGCCGATTCTGCCAAACCGCTGGCTGGTTACCGCATCGCCTTGGACCCAGGCCACATTGGCGGGGAGTGGGCCCGGCTCGAAGAAAGATTTTTCCAAATTGGTTCCAACACTCCGGTGCAGGAAGGCGACATGGTGTTGCTGGTGGCACGATTGCTCAAAGCCCGTCTGGAGGCCCTCGGGGCCGAGGTGTCGCTCATCCGCGCGAAGGCCGAACCGGTCACCCGACTCCGCCCCGCCAATGTCGATGCTTACACTAGGAAAATGCTCGCCGCTTCAGGATGGACGACGGAGATCCCGGTGGAAGTTTTCGAAAAGGCGCGCAACCGCGTATTCGCCGTCAATGCCGAGATCCGCGCCCGCGCCGCCTTGGTCAACCACAAGCTCAAACCCGATCTCGTGCTCGCGTTGCATTTCAACGGTGAACCGTGGGGCTCACCCGACAGTCCGGTTTTCTCCGACAAGAACCACCACCATGTGCTGGTCTATGGGAGTGTCGAATCATGGGAATGGGCGCAGGACGATGTCCGCTTCGAAACCATGATCAAACTCCTGCAACGGACCCACGAAGTCGAAACCGGACTTGGAACAGTAAGCGCTGTCTCCCTCGCCAAAGCGACCGGACTGCCCGCCTTCACCTACAAGGGCGACAACGCCCGGCCGGCCGATGACACCGGCTATGTCTGGGCGCGCAACCTTCTAGCCAGCCGCATCTACCAATGCCCGGTTGTCTATCTGGAACCGCATGTGATGAACCACAAACTAACATACCAACGGATCCAAGCCGGCCCCTACGCCGGCAAACGGGAAATCGACGGTATCGAACGACCGAACATCTTCGTCGAATATGCCGACGCGACCACCGCAGCGGTCGAGCAGTGGTTCAAATCAGCAGCGAAGCGTTGACTTCCCGCGCCATCGACGCCATTCTCCGCCATCGCTTCCGCGACAGCGTCGTTCGGTTTCATGAACTCCGGCACCGCCCATCAACCCCGCTTTTTGCATCGCCTTCCCCTGGACGCGGCTGTAGTATCGCTTTTTCTTGCCGCGGTCCTGCTCATTGAAACCATCGCAATTCTCGCCCTCAACAACGGGCGGTTCATTTACACCCTCGATGATCCCTATATCCATCTGGCGGTGGCGGAGAATCTCGCGCGGGCCGGGCATTACGGGGTGAACACGACTGAAGTTTCGTCCCCTTGTTCGAGTGCCCTCTGGCCGTTCTTGCTGGTGCCTTTCGCCGGCCTACCAATTTTTGAATTCGTGCCGCTTTTCCTCAACATCACGGCGGGATTCGCCACCGCCATTCTTGTGCTTGGGCGGGTGAGGAAATGGATCTCCGCGGAGAGGTCCGATCTAAAAGGACAGATTTTGAGAGCAGCGGTGGTCGGCGGTTTCCTGCTGGGAACGAACATCATCGGACTCGTCTTTACGGGCATGGAGCACAGCCTTCAGGTTCTCTTGGCCTTGATGGCGGTGGAGGGCATGCTCAGAATCACCGAGGGCAACCCGCCCGGCGTCTGGTTCGCGGCAGCTCTGATCCTTGGTCCTTGGATCCGATATGAGAACATGGCCATCACGGCACCCTCCTTGGCATTCTGTTTCCTGCTCGGTCACCGTCGTTTGACTTTCACCGCTGGGTTCACCCTCTGCGCCGGATTGTTGCTATTTGGCTTCTATCTGACCCGGCTCGGCTTGGACCCGCTCCCCTCTTCCGTCGCCGCGAAATCCACCCTGGCGGGCGATTCCACCGCCATGGGCCTCCTGACAAATCTCAAGAACTCCCTCGAATTCGGCCGGGGCATGCTGGTCGCCATCGCCACCTCCCTGCTCGTCGGTTTCGGGCTGGCATGGCGCGGTCCAAAGCATTGGAGGTGGTTTTGCGTTTCCCTCGCCACCGCCGGATTCCTGCATCTCATCGCCGGTGCCTATGGCTGGCTGCACCGCTACGAAATCTACATCCTCGCGGCATTGGCCCTGAGTTTGGCCTCGGTTGTCGCTGCCTTTCTCAATGTCTCCGGCTTTTCCCCTTCGCGGCGGCTCGGTTGGTTGGTATTGCCTTTGCTGCCGGTGATCGGATTTCCCTATTTAACAGGACTACTGAATCTCCCGCTGGCCGCCAATAACATTTACGAACAACAATTCCAGATGCATTGCTTCGCAACGAACCATTGGAAAAAACCAGTGGCGGTGAATGACCTCGGCTGGGTCGCTTTCCGCAACCCGGACCATGTGCTCGACCTCTGGGGACTCGCGTCCCCCGCCGCCCTGAAGGCGCGCTTGGCCGATGCGGATCCGGCATGGATGGAGGCCTTGGCAAACGATCAGAATGTGGAAGTGGTGATGATTTATCGCGACTGGTTTCCAAAACTTCCGAAGGATTGGCGCGAAGTGGCCGTTCTCAGGCTCTCCCGAAAATCAATCATCTCCGGGCCGAAGGTAACCTTCTATGCGACCAAGCCGGAGTCCATCCCGGCCATCCAACGAAGCCTTCTTTCTTTCCAAAACGATCTGCCCCGCCCGGAGATGCTGGAGATCCTGGTCCATCGGCAGACGGAACGTTGATACGAACTTCCGAAATGAGAGCCAGTGATTTCCACCCGTCCGCAAAATTTTCTGTCACATCCGGCCCCGTTTGTGCCAATATCCGGGCAGCCCCCTGATCAAATCATGAAACTATCCCCAACCCTCTTGAGAAACCTTACAATCACCGCCGGTATCGCCGCCACGCTTTCCACGGCCACCGCCGACGAAAAAGCGACGCCACCTGCTGGCGGCGCGGAGGCGAAACCCGCACCCAACGATGCCGTCTCACCCGAAGCCCAGGCCTTCTTCCTGCGCCACGACACGAACAAAGATGGCAAACTCTCTCTGGAAGAATTCGACAAGGCCTTCGCGGAAATCCGGCAAGCGGCCAAGGTCGCGCCGAGACCGGCTCCGCAAGTGCTTCCTCCAGGAGACGGCTGCCCGGCCTGCGGCCTGGGATGAGGAGATCCCTCTCCCCCGCGTTTGCCCAACCGCCTGCCTCTTTTCCTAAGTAATGCCTCGCGTCGGCTTGTCCCTCATGCCGGAGACGGAGTTCCTCGAAGCAGCCCTGCCGCTTTTTGAGGAAGGTCTGGTCGATGCGGTGGAGTGGAGCTACGACACGGCTTGGGCCGATGGAACACGCGAGTGGTTGTCCCATCTTATCGAGGAATACTCCGTGGCCGGGCGATTGACCGGACACGGAGTGCATTTTTCGTTGCTTTCCGCCGATTGGACCCCGCGCCAGCAGGGCTGGTTGGATCGATTCAAGGAAGAAATCCACCGGCACCACTACCTTCACCATACCGAACACTTCGGATTCATGACCGGAGGCGACTTCCACCGCGGAACGCCCCTTCCCGTCCCCCTCATCGAGAGCACCCTGAAGCTGGGACAAATGCGCTTCGCCCAGCTGGCCGCCATCGCGCCTTGCCCGATGGGTTTGGAAAATCTCGCCCTGGCCTTGAAAGTGGACGACGCATTACAGCACCACGAGTTCTTGGAAAAAATCCTCGCTCCCTCGGACGGCTTCCTCCTGCTCGACCTCCACAACATCTACTGCCAACTCTGCAACTTCGACCTCGCGCCCTCCGACCTGCTCGACAATTACCCGTTCCATCGGGTCCGGGAAATCCACCTCAGCGGAGGGTCGTGGCAATCGACCGGAACAAGCGGCAGGGTCTTGCGGCGCGATACCCACGACGACGACGTGCCGTCCGCTGTTTTCGCATTGCTGGAATTTGTCCTGCCGCGCTGCCCGAACCTCCAGGTCGTTTTTCTCGAGCGCCTTGGCCACACGCTCCAACCGGAAAGCCACACGGGCTTCCGGCGCGATTTTCAAACCATCCGCTCCATTGTCGGCCATGGCTGAAATTTACCGCGATCCCGCACTCGCCGCCTCCCAGCAGGAAATGCTCGCGCTTTTCCATGTCAGCCGGACTACGGAGGAATTGTTAGAGAAAATCGCGGCTTCCGGTATCCAGGATGATCTGAAAACATGGCTGCTTTCCTGCGATCCCGACATGTTACAAACCGCCTGCGAGTTGGTGAGACAATGGGGATCTTTCGACCCCGCCGACGGGGTCGGAGCAGGCTCTTCTTCAGACCACGGTGCTTGTTAGCGAATCACGGTGAGTCGGAGTATTCCACGGCGACACGACCTAAACGTGCGCTTGCTCCAGTGACCGCATCATCGACAATCACCCGTTCCCAATCCGTATCGATGATGGTCGCTGGAGGTGGAGTCCCGGTTTGCCAGCCACCGGGACCGGCGGCACCGGGATCGGAGCAGAATTGGGGCAGATACGTCAGTCCACTGGGACCGCGACGGCGGAGGTATTCGATACGAACCCGCCGACTCGCACCTTCGCCGACCACCGTGATCAAAGGCAGCCCGCTGGTTCCTCCGGCGGACATGGCTACGGCGAAAGGAAGCGGCGGCATGTTGAAGGCATAACAAAGGAGATTCCTCGTACCATCCTGGTTTGCATCTTCAAGTAGCCCATCCAATCCTCCGGGACCGAAGTTCTGGAGCGCCGCCCAGCCGCTATACCCGCCCGCAGCCGGGCCATAACTAATTGTGACCTCGTGATTGCTGCCCGCGGGGAATTCACTTCCGAGATAGCCACCGGAGCGGCCCAATCGTCCATAGGCGTCAAACAAGTCAATTTGCAGGTCATAATCGCCTTCAATCATGGCGTTTGTCAGGTTGAAGGTGACCTGATAGGTGCCATTCAAAGCGGTGCCGGAGGTGCGCTGGGCAGCACCAAAGCCACCCATGCCATAACTGGTCAGGCTAGACCCATTCGTGGTGGAAAGGGAGATCTGCCCGCTCGTGAAGCCTGAGGCATCATCCGTAATGGTCAGATTGAGGGTCACGGGAACCGGAGTGCTGACATTGGCGAAAGTGGGAAGGCCGGAAAGCGAGACGAGAACGGGACCGGTGGAGTCAACCGCACCCGAGTTCGTTAGGTTCACCTGTCCCCCGGATTGCGGGATGAGGAATTTGTCACCGATGATATTCGATCCCGTGGGTGACCAAGTTCTGAAGCCAGCATGGGAAACATCCACGACCATATTCCAAAGTCCAGGCTCATGCCAGCCCGGCAGTTGGAAGGTGGTCTGGTAGGTGCCATTGGTATCCGTGCCTGCGATTCTTGCGGTGCTAGGAATGTAGGAAGATAAGGCCCCGCCCCCGGAGAGACTGGTCGTCGGCGTCAGGTAGGCATTGAGATAACTGTCCCCACTGAACGCAGTATCGCTGGCTAGATTGAGTTGGAGGGTGACCGTTTGCGGGCCCGAGGCGACATCGACGATGGAAGGCGTGAGGCTGAAACTTGTGATTCGGGCGGCGGGCGGGGCGATGGACTCGAGGGTCAGGCTGAAGTTCCCGCCATTCGTCGTTTCGCCGAAGGCGAAGCCATAAACGGCGATGTGGTAGGTTGTTCCCGCGGTGGCCTGGAAAACCAGCGGGCCGGGCGCTTGGCTGCCGAACGAAGAATAGTTGTCGCTTCGACCCTGTTCTTGCAAAGAAGCAACCGTGGAGCCCGTGAACAAAGCAAAAATCGGACGGTTGGATCCGCTGGTGCTGGCGCTGATTCGTGTCCATCCCGTCGCGGACGCCGTCCACTCATACCAGACCGATGCTCCGGCCCTGTCGTTCAGGTTTGATTCTCCTGTTTCCAGGGTGCCGTAGACCGTCGATCCGTTGGCGGTGACGGGCAGGGCTGGACCAAGAGTGATCCGATTGGCAAAGTCATTGTTCGCTGGCGGTGTGGCGGTGTTAACAAAGGTGGTGGTCGCACCCGGCGGCATGCCGCCGGGTGCGGCACCCGGCGGCAATGACCTTGACTCAATCAGAAGCCCATAATACCAAGCGTTGAAAGTGTTGTCTCTCCGGACAACCTCGATCTCCCGGCTCCCCGGAGAGGGGGA
>JBJTQJ010000041.1:0-28861 GCA_046075565.1 Verrucomicrobiales bacterium
CAACGCGGCCTGCGCGTCCCCCGGATCTTGGCTGAAGATGCCGATGCCCGATTGCTTTGGATGGAAGACCTCGGCGACCACACACTCGAAGCTTGTTTCGCGCGGTCACCGGACGAACGCATGTCGGCCGCCCGCGCGGCCATCGAAGAAGTGGCGCGGTTGCATGCGCTGGCCTTCGACGCGCCATTGCAGACGCTCGCCCAAGCTCCATTCGATGAAGCCCTCTACCGCTGGGAACAGGATTATTTCCTCGAACATCTCGGCGGCACCCATCTTGGACTGCCAAAAGAAACCCTCAATGATTGCCGGGAGCATCCGGCGATGAGGGAACTCACATCCGGACTCGCCGCCCTTCCCCGCGTCCCGCTGCATCGCGATTTCCAATCGCAGAACATCCTCATCCAACCGGATGGCCGCGCCGCGCTCATCGACTTCCAAGGATTGCGCGCCGGCCTGGGTGAATACGATCTCGCCTCCCTTTTCCTCGACCCTTATGGCGGGTTGCCGGCGGATGAAGCCGATTTGTTGTTCGACCATTACCATGCCACACGCGGAACCGACGCAGCAGCCTCGCGACCGATTTATCAGGCTTGTGCCATCCAGCGCCTGATGCAAGCCCTCGGGGCCTATGGCAATCTCGGGCATCGTCTCGGCAAACCGCGTTACCTCCAGTTCATTCCCATCGCCCTCGACCGCTTGCGGGGTGTCCTCCGCGACCACGCCGTCGAAGAGGCCTTGAGGCCGGTTCTGGAAGCGGCGGAGGGAAGTTGAGACGCGCGGGGCACCACCGGGTGCTGACTCCATTCGAAACGAAGCGATGTTTGACGTCGTTGCTTGGAAATCAGCGTCCCGGCCCACCGGTGGATCTACCGACGAATCCCGTGATTTCGGTGTAATGCCGGACCATTTCGACGCGTTTTGATCCCATGTTTTCGCCACCCCCTTCCCCTGCCTTGCTCCGCCTGCTTGGCTTGACGCTCTGCCTTGGCCTATCCGCCGGACCGGTCGGGGCCCAACTGCCCCTGCAGAAGGGAGACACCGTCGGCATCGTCGGCAATGCCCTGGCCGATCGCATGCAGCACGACGGATGGGTCGAAACCCTATTGCAGAAACAACTGGCCGGACAAGACATCGCCTTCCGCAACCTCGCGGTTTCCGGAGACACGGTGACGTCACGCCCCCGCAGCAAGGGTGTCCCTTCGCCCGAGGATTGCCTCGGGCACATCAAGGCGGATGTGGTTTTCGCCTTCTTCGGTTACAACGAGGCATTCGGTGGCGCGGCAAAACTTGAATCATTCAAGAAGGAGCTCGCTGACATGGTCGATCGCTACAAGACCGCGAAGTTCAACGGCGAGTCGGAAACCCGCGTCGTCCTCTTCTCTCCGATTGCCCAGGAAGATCTCGGCACTCCCTATCTGCCCGACGGCAAGGCACACAATCTGAATCTCGAGCTTTATACCAATGCGATAAAGGAGGTAGCCGGTGCGAAGGGTGTTGCGTTCGTGGACTTGTTCACTCCCAGCAAGTCGCTCTACGAATCCACCGCGACACCGCTCACCCTCAACAGCGTGCACCTCCTGCCCGAAGGCGATCGTCGACTCGCCGAAGTGATCGTCACCGCGGTGACCGGAGCGAAACTCGCCGCCGAACCCGCTCTGGAACCCCTGCGTCAAGCGGTGCTCGACAAGTCGTGGCACTGGCACAACCGCTACCGGGCCATGGACGAGAACGACATCTGGGGCAGCCGCTCCGGTTTGAGATTCGTCAATGGCCAGTCCAATCGCGATGTGCTCGAGCACGAACTTTCGATGCTCGATGTCATGACCGCCAACCGGGATCTGAAGATCTGGGCGGTCTCTCAGGGCAAAACCCACACGGTCGATGATTCCAACGTCCCCAAAGCGGTTGAAGTCATCTCGAACATTGCTGTTCCGAACAAAAAACAAGAAAAGAAGGTCGGGTCGCCAGAATACCTGAGCGCCGAAGAAAGTCTTGCCAAGATGCATGTGCCGAATGGTTTCCATGTCGGTGTGTTTGCCGATGAATCCCGTTTCCCCGGCTTGGCCAATCCGGTCCAGCTCCAAACCGACACCAAAGGCCGCCTCTGGGCCGCCTGTTGGAGCACCTATCCGAAATGGGAACCACTCAAGGAAATGACCGACAGCCTGCTCATCTTCCCGGATGAGAACCGCGACGGTGTGGCCGACAAGGCGATCGAGTTCGCCAAAGTGCACAACCCGCTCGGGTTCGCATTCTGGGATGGCGGCGTGATTGTCACCTGCCAACCCGACATCCTTTTCCTCAAAGACACCGACGGTGACGACAAAGCCGACGTGCGGATCGTACTCTTCCAAGCAACTGGCTCGGCCGATACGCACCACGCGGCGAACAATTTCACGGTCGGCCCCGACGGTGGCCTCTACTGGCAGAGTGGCATCTTCCTCCAGCACAATTACGAGCACCCGTGGGGACCCTCGCTCAACTCCACCGCCTCCGGCTTGTATCGCTTCGATCTTCGCCGACACGCGTTCTCGTTCATCGCCGCCAACGGTCCGAACCCGCACGGCACGAGCTTCGACCGCTGGGGTTATCTATTTGCCACCGATGGCACGAGCAGCAAGGCGTTCCAGGTGCGTCCCAGCGGCGACTCATTCAAGATGTTCCCTTTGCTGCGCCACCAGTCACGCCCGGCTCCCGCCAATGCCATCATCTCAAGCGCCAACTTCCCCGATGACATGCAGCAGGATTTCCTGATCTGCAACGTCATCGGATATCTCGGCATCTATCGCTACGATCTCCAGCGCGACGGATACCAAGATGGAAATACCACGTTCAAGCAGGGCGAAGTCTGGGGAACCCCGACCGAAAACTTCCTGTTCAGTGATGACCGCAACTTCCGCCCGAGCGACGCCGAAGTGGGCTCCGATGGCGCGCTTTACATCGCCGACTGGCACAACGCGATCATCGGCCACATGCAACACAATATCCGGGACCCCAACCGCGACAAAAAACACGGGCGGATCCTCCGCATGACCTACAAGGACCGCCCGCTGCAGGAACCGGTGGCCATCGACGGCCAACCGATCGCCGCCCTGCTGGAAAACCTGAAACATCCGATCGACGGCGTGCGCGAACGCACCCGGGTCGAACTGAGCGAGAATGACCCCGTGAAAGTCGTGGCCGCCGTGAAGGAATGGATCAAACAATTCGATCCGAACAAGAAGGAACACGCCCACCCACTCTTGGAAGCGCTCTGGCTTTTCCAACAGAACGATGTGCGCGATCGAGCTCTGCTTGATGTCCTGCTGGCATCGCCGGAAGCTCACGCGCGCACGGCAGCGGCCACGGTGCAGCATTTCTGGGGTGCTGCCGACCCGACCAAAGGCCGCGAACCGATTGTCATTGCCGACGTGGAGGAAAAGATCCATATCGAGGCGCCCGCCCATCTCACCGGCCCGGCGGTGGCGGCCTACAAATTCGGCGGAGAAGTCTATCACCGCGAGGCCCATTGCGCGACCTGCCATCAACCGGATGGCAAAGGCTTGGATCCGGCGTTTCCCCCGCTGGTCGGCACCGCATGGGTTCTCGGCAGCGAGGATCGCATAATCAAAATCGCCCTGCACGGAATCTGGGGCAGAATGGACGTGAACGGCAAAGTCTATGATCCGGCCAATGGTGTGGCTCCGATGACGCCGTTCGGCTCGATCCTCAACGACGACGAAATGGCCGCGGTGTTGACCTACGTGCGCAACTCGTGGGGCAACAAGGCCGCTCCGGTCTTACCCGCAACGGTAAAGAGGGTCCGTGAGGCCACGAAGGACCGCTCGACCTTCTGGAAACCCGAGGAGATTCTCAAAGAACATCCGTGAAGCACGCCGTATCCTGCCTGCCATGGAACCTGGGAACGCCGACAGCCTGCCCGCCGAAGCCTCCGGCGAAGGCTGGGACCTCGTCGGCAGGTCTGAATCGTAGCGCGCGGAGGTAAGAAGAAGACACAAGATCGCTTCGCTCAAAGACAGAAGACACAAGACTTGAAACTGCACTGCGGGAGTAGCGGAACGTCTTCTCGTTCCGGGGGAGGGAACTTCGCGGCTCAAGAAGCATCGGTCGCTGGGAACGCCGGCAGCCTGCCCGCCGAAGCCTCCGGTGAAGGCTGGGTCCTCGTCGGCAGGTCTGAATCGTAGCGCGAAGCCTTTTTTTCGTCTCCTTCTTCAGCGGAGAGACATCGCATCTACAGCGAGATACAACGCCGCCCTTAAAGTTCAAATTGCTTTCAGGGTGGACGAAAGCACAATTGAGAGGCGCTTGCCTTGCGGGAGAAATTCATCCGCTCGGCCGATTGCCCCGATTTCATTCATGTCCGGAATTCTACATTCTCGAAATCGCTATGACACCGCCCCTCCAGGCGCGGGGCCTTTCCGTCTGGCCTTGACGGTTTTCCTTGAGCCTTATGCATGGAAAATCGTGGTCATTGGATTTCTCGGAGCGGCCATGGTCATGGCGCTGCTCGGTGGACTCGTTTGGTGGGTGGTGACCGGGAGCGGTTGGGTGGACTTCGGATGGATCCTGCGTTATGACTGGTCGCGCTGGTTGTTCAGCGGACTCGGAGCCGTGGTCTATTTGGTGACGATTTGGTTTTTGTTTCCGATAGTCTTCACCGCGGTGGCCGGGATATTCTTGGAAGACCTGGCGGATCGCATTGAACGTCGTCACTACCCCGAACTACCATTGCCGCGTAAGTTTCCGCTTTCCGAGCAGATCCGCGCTTCGATCCGAGGCTTGCTCCGGGGATTATTCTGGAATGCGCTGGCTCTGCCGCTTTACTTCATCCCTGTGCTCAATGTGCTGGCCTACACGGCGGTAAACTCGCGTTTGCTATCGCGGGAATACTTCCAGGTGGTCGCTCTGCGTCATTTTCCGGTCGGGGTGACCCGCGATTGTTTCCGCAACCATCGTGCCCGGCTCTGGCGGCAGGGTCTGGCTCTGGTGGTGCTTTTTGTCATCCCGGTGGTGCAGTTGGTCGCGCCCTTGCTGGCGACGGCATTAACCGTCCACCGCTTGTGGCAAAGGGAAGATGCCATCTTGCGCAGGGAACTGGCCAGACTGCCCTAATCTCAAGGGACGAGCCAATGGGATACTTGCGTTTTGCCCAAATCCGGGCACAATAATGGCGTCAACACTCTCCCGAGTGAGTTCCTTCATCAGCAACTGTCCCCGTAGTTCAACGGATAGAACGGAGGTTTCCTAAACCTTAAATCTGGGTTCGATTCCCGGCGGGGACGCTCTGAAATGCTAAGAAGAATTCGGGGCGAAGCAGAAGACCAGAGTATTCGAAGCTCAGGAAGTCCAAATGAAGGCGAAAATGCCGGGCGTGCGGCAGAGACGGAACGAAGCGTGGGCAGGTTTGTCGGCTCCGATGTGTTCCGAGACAAAATGCTCTTTATTGCCAGGCATCGTCATTTCTTTACACGAACCGATCGGTAGAGCCGGCGAATGAAAACCCACAGAACGCCGCTGATGAAAATCAATCCACCAATCGACATCACCGTCTTGGCGGACTCAATCTGGCCACGCTGAACAGCCAGCAACTCTGGCGTCGGGTCTGGGTAGGGCATGGATGCCCCGCTGTAACGACCAAAGGCCAACAGAGATACGAACAGGCCAAGCAGCCAGATCAAATGTGGGACAAATCTCATGGGTTGTGGTGGCGCCTACGACTGAAATTGATCAACGCACCTGTTAGGGCGTGTTCGTTCTAGCATTCTGTTGTTCGATGCTTTTCTTGATATTGTCATTGATGAAATCCGGCTTCTGACCTTCGATAAAGGCCAATTCAAGCCATTTGCTTTCCGAGATCGCCTTCAAGAGTGGAAGGTAGTCTTGCAATGGAACTTCATGAACGACGATACCGACAGCTACAGAGCTACCCCAGCCTTGGGCATCTCGTAAAATGCCGGCCGCCTCATCCACACCGATGTCCTTCTTCTTCTCTTTAGCAACATCCGAAGCGATGGACACGTGGACCTTGGAATTGGCGTCACGGGTCACGAGCACGCCGATAACGCGGAGTTCCGCTTGGGCGGCGGAAGCCCAAAGAAAAATCAGGCTGAGAATTAGTGGCATTTTCATATTCATGGATCTCTAATGTGATGGGACACGGATGAGTGCGGTTTCTTGGAATTTTGGGCAGAACGCCGTTCTTCAACACCTTCTTGCGCGATTCGCTGGCAGCCCACGATCGGTCGTCTAATTGAGCAAGAGGCACCCCGGCACTGCATGCCCGTAGCCACCCTCGGTTGGCCGCATCCTGTCATTTTCCCAACGACCCGGCAACAAAATTCCACCAAGGGTCGGCGGCATGAAAAAAGCCGCTCCGGTGAGGGAGCGACTTTTTTGTAAAGAGTCTTCCGACAAGCTTCAGCGTTTGGAGAACTGGAAGCGCTTGCGGGCACCCGGACGACCGGACTTTTTCCGTTCCTTCATCCGCGGGTCGCGGGTAAGGAATCCGGCGGCTTTGAGCTTCGGACGCATTTCCTTGTCGAGCACGCAGAGGGCGCGGGAAATTCCGAGGCGGGCGGCTCCGACCTGGCCATTCGGTCCACCACCATGGGTGTTGATGGTCACGTCGAAACGCTTCGAGGTATCGGTGAGTTGCAGCGGGGCCAGAACGACGTTCTGCAGGTCGAGGGACGGGAAGTAGTCCTCTAAGGCGCGGTCGTTGACCACGATGGTCCCGGTGCCGGGTTGGAGAATCACGCGGGCGACGGCGGTTTTGCGGCGTCCTGTGGCGAAGATGGCGTCAGTGCTCATGGGATAGGGTGAAAGGAGAATTAGACGGCCACGGCCACGGGTTTCTGCGCTTCATGCGGGTGGCTGGCACCGGCATAGACATTCAATTTGCTGTAGATCTGGCGACCGAGGCGGTTGTGGGGAATCATGCCTTTGACCGCGTGTTCGATGAGAATTTCCGGTTTGCGGGCGCGGATCTTGGCAGGGTTCTCGACTTTCTTGCCGCCGATGTAACCGGAGACGGAGACGTAGAGTTTGTCGGTTTCCTTGCGTCCGGTGAGCACGACCTCCTTGGCATTGATTACGATGACAAAATCACCGGTGTCGACATTCGGAGTGAAGGTGGGCTTGTTCTTCCCGCGCAGGAGATTGGCAGCGGCTACGGCGACATCGCCAAGGACTTTGCCTTTGGCATCGATGACATACCACCGACGCTCCACTTCCTGGGCTTTGGCGGAAAACGTTTTCATAAGGTTCTGAGCTGGATAAACGGGGTGAGTGGCGCGACCGGGGTGCCCGAAGGGCTGGTGCGGCGGGAAGGAGACTTTATGCAGTTCCGCGTTCCTGTCAAAAAGGTTTTGCAACGAATCCGGCCCGGATTTTCAGGAGGGAGGGTGGTCCGAGGCCGGCCAGGGGGCGGACGGGTTGGTCAGCGGCGGGGGCTCCAGTTCAATTGGATCGCCCTCCGAGGGGGTGTGGGGCCCGTAAACCAAGGGAATCAGGCTCAGGCAGAGCCGCTGGCCGGGCAGGGGGCTGGCCTGCACCACAGCGGCGAAGGCCCGGCTGGCCTCGATGACCAATTTGTCCCCCTCTTGGAACAAACCGGGTCGCAGTTCTGGCCCCGGCATAAGGTATTCAATTTCCAAGTCCTCCGATTCAACCGACGCCGCGCGCACGGCGACTCCTTGCGGCATGAAGCTTCCTTCGTGCAGCGGCACCACCGAAACGACTTTGAAGGTGCCGGAGACGTAGTCAACGGCATCGGCCCGACGGTAATTGTTCAGGTATTCGCGGATGAGCCGTGAGTTCAAGGCCTCCAGTTCAGCGGGCGAAAGCCCGAGGAAACGGCGGTATTTCGCGTAGGCATCGCGGGCCGGGAGGGCCTTTCCGGCGGGCACGGCGTAAATGTCGAATCGTTTGGGCGGTTCGAGACGATTGAGCTTCCGCAGGATGGCATGCGGAATCGGCTCCTCGGGATGCTGGAAGACATAGAGGGAAAAGACCCATGATGCCACCGCCAGCACGAGCATGAGGCTGAGGGTGATGGACCAAGCCAGTGGATACGACGCCCTGGGTTTTTGCGGCGCTTCCAAGGCCCGCGCCAGCCGGAGCGGCGGGGTTTCGGAACGAAGAAATTTGCCGGTGAAGCCCATGAGCGGGGTGAAAACCAATCACTCCCCTTCCCCGGGGCATGGAGTGGAGGAAGCGGTCGGGTCGGCGGGGGGAGGAGGAGCCGCTGGTTTGTTCGCGGGCTCGAACGACGACCCGCAGCCGCAGGAGCGGGCGGCATTCGGGTTCACCAGTTTGAAACCGGAGTCGGTGAGCCCTTGGTGGTAATCGACCATGGCACCATCGAGGTAAGGGAGACTCTCGGGATCGACGAGCACACTTACCCCGCCTTCACCCACCACCGTGTCGCCGGACTTCGCGAGGTCGATTTTCATGGCATATTGGAAACCCGCGCAGCCACCTTTCTGCACCAGCAGCCGCAGTCCCATGCCGGGCTGCGATCCTCGCTTCTCCAGCAGGGAACGCAACTCGTCAATGGCCGGGGGGGAAACCGTGATCATTCGGAAATGTGCCCCGAGGAGGCCCGGATTGCAAGCGTGGGGGCACCGCCCCGGAACGCGGAGGGGATTCCTGTAGCGGCGCCGCTTCCGGTGCCGGGTGTGGGGTAGAGGGGAAAATGCTTCGCGTTACGATTCAGACCTGCCGACGAGGTCCCAGCCTTCGCCGGAGGCTTCGGCGGGCAGGCTGTCGGCGTTCCGCTACTTCATGCTTCAGGTCTAGAGTCTTGCGTCTTTGAGGGAAGCGGTCTTGTGTCTCCCCCTCACCTCCACTCATGTTTCGGATAGCGGCCTTTGAGTTGCTTTTTCACTTCCTCGTAGCTGTTTTTCCAGAAGGCGGCGAGGTCGCGGGTTTTTTGCACGGGGCGTTGGGCAGGTGATAACAACTCGATGACCACCGGCACCTTGCCTCCCGCGATGACGGGTTGTTTGTTCACATCGTAGAGCCGCTGCAGGATCATGGCGATCTCCGGATCATGGCCTTCCTGATAACGCACCTTGGCCTCGCGCCCGTTCTCGAGAGTGATACGCACCGGAGCATAAGCATCGAGAGCGGCATTTTGTTCGGGAGAAAGCCACTGGCGCAGGGTTTTCCATGGCGACTTTTCTTTCAGGTCGCGAGCGGAATAACAACCGAGGCAACTTTGTTCGATGACAAATGATTTGTCATCGTCACTGAAGGCGGGTAACTCCAATTCGGGCATCCATGCCGCGAGGCAATTGAGCCGTGCGACCCATTGGCGGACCTCGTCATCCCAACCAGGGAACTCAACACGCCCGGCCAGCACTTCGGCGGCGAGCACGGCGGCAGCAGGGCCGGCTGGAACATCGGCCCGGGCTTTCGATTCGAGAGCGACATCGTGGAAGCATCGATCGACGCGCCGCACGACTCGTTTTTGTTGGGTGTCGTATTCGCAGCGCTCGACTTCTTTCAATGCTCCGGGGTGGACTTCCACGAGCAAACTCTCGTCGATGCGCGTGAGATCGCGCAAAACGACCTCGAGTTTTTTACCTTCCACTTCGGCCATTTCGACAGCCACGAGCAAGCGGGCTTTGTTGGCGACACGGCATTCGGGGGTGATTTTGCCGCGGCGTCCGCCCGGCACGGCACAGGTGCGGGTGCCCTCGCTGATCTGCACGGCCACGTGATCACCATAGGCTGCCACGAGACAAGCGGAGAGATCCCGCCAGAGAGCGCCTTCCGTTTCATCTTCTGCTCCCGATGCTTCTCCGTTGCTCGGCACAAGACGGGCGAGGCTATCGGCCAGGCGCCAGACTTCCCGCGCGACCGGTGCCCGGATGCCCGCGCGGGTGCAATCTTCGTCATCAAAGCGGAATTCGGCGGCGCGATCGAGGGCGCGCAAGGCGGGTTGAAAATCGGAAAGATCACCGCGTTCGCAGAACTTTTCGGCCGCGGTAGCGCGGGCGGCGGCGGTGGCTCCCGCGAAGAGGTCGCGTCCTTCGACCAAAGCGGCCACGAGACTGGCCTCGCGGACACGCCGCCTCCGCCCGGCTTCGACGAGGAATCGGGCGAGCCGCGGTTGCACGGGCAGGCCGGCCATGGCACGGCCGGTTGGTGTTAGGCGTCCTGCTTCATCGGTGGCACCGAGTTCTTCTAACAAAACAAGCGCTCTCTCCATGGCCGCCGGATGCGGAGGTTGGATCCACGGAAAGGTGGTCACATTTTCCACACCCATGGCCAGCAATTCGAGCAGGACACCGGAGGGATCGAGACGCAAGATTTCGGGTGCCGTCTGGGCAGATCGCGCGGCGTGGTTGGCGGCGGACCACAAGCGCAGGCAAAGCCCGGGAGCGGTGCGCCCGGCACGACCGGCGCGTTGGTCGGCGGAGGCCCGGGAGATCGGTTGAACAGTCAGCGTGTTGAGCCCCCGGGCCGGATCATAATCCGCCATGCGGGCCAATCCGCTATCCACCACGATGCGCACACCATCGATGGTCAGCGATGTTTCCGCAACATTGGTGGCGACGACCACTTTGCGGCGTCCGTCGGCGGATGGTTGGATGGCTTCGTCCTGTTTCTCCGGGGCCAGTTCACCAAAGAGCGGCAGGATTTTCCAACCTTTCGTCCAAGGCATACGCGACAGCAATTCGATGGTCTTGCGGATTTCAAACGAGCCCGGCATGAAGACGAGGGCATCGCCTTCCGCGCCCTCGCGCACGGCCTCCCCGAGTGCGGCCGCCGCTCTTTCCCAGATGGCCTCGCCACGAACGATATCGCGTGGTGCCTGACGGACCGTCACGGGATACATACGGCCTTCCGAGAAAACGCGATTGGCTCCGGGAAAACATGATTCCAATCGAATGCCATCGAGCGTGGCCGAGACGACGAACAACTTCAGATCGGGGCGCGATGTTTCCTGCAAGCGGGCGCAAAGCGCCAGCCCGATGTCGCCATCCACATGACGTTCGTGGAACTCATCGAAGATCACCGCATCCACACCTCGCAAATGGGGGTCACCGAGCAGACGGCGGACCAGCACGCCTTCCGTCAGGTAGCAGATCCGTGTTTCTTTCGACACCACACGTTCGAAGCGGATCTGGTAGCCGACCTCGCCGCCGAGGCGGCCGCCGCGCTCCCAAGCCACCCGCCGGGCGAGCATCCGAGCGGCCACCCGCCGCGGCTGGAGCACGAGGATTTCGCCGGTCAGCCCGCCATCGTCGCGGAGGATTTGCGGGACGCCGGTGGATTTGCCGGAACCAGTTGGGGCCTCGACCACCACACGCACCCGACCCGGAACCGCGAGGCTGTCGGAGAGACATCGGCGGAGCTGGTAAATGGGCAGGTCAGGGGCGGGCACAGGCAACCAAAGCCGCCGCACGGCCTCCACGCAAGCGACTCGGCAATGAAAGATTGTGCAGGAACTCGCGTTGAAACCAATCCCGAACGCACGTAGAGTCATACATGCCCCAGCCCGAAGCATCGCCAACACGCGCCTCCCCCTTTACCGGCTCCCTCCGGGCCTTGGTGGGCATGGCGGCGGCAATTCTCGTGCTTGGCGCCGTGAAATTGGCCGCCGATTTCCTGATCCCGGTCATGTTGGGATTCTTCATCGCGGTGCTCAGCTTCCCGATCATGCGTTTCCTGCAAAGCAAACGTGTGCCCCACTGGCTTGCTCTTTTCCTCACCCTCGTCTTCGACCTTTCCGTTTTGATTGGCATCGCCTTTCTTGGAGCAAGCCTGTTCCAGGATTTCCAGGCGAAATGGACCAGCTTCTATGCGATTCGCCTCCGTGACCTCTCCATCCAGGGCGTGGCATGGGCGGAGACCACGCTCAGTGGAGCGGGTATCAGCGGTTTCCGGGAGTCGTTCAACGAGTTCATCAACGTGGACGCCATTCTCGAGCTGGCCAGTGACAACGTCGGCAGCGTGCTCAGCGGGGTGACCGCAACTTTGAAGCTGATCATTCTCGTGCTGCTTCTGGTCGGCTTCATGCTCGCGGAGGGATCGAGTTTCGCGCGCAAATTGCCGAGCGTGCGGGCGGCCGGTGGGCCGGACTTCGGAGCCCTCACACGGGTAACCGGAGACGTTCAGAAATATCTCGGGATCAAGACGTTTGTTAGCGCGGCCACCGGATTGTGTGCATGGGCCTTGTGCGCGGGCACCGGTTTGGATTTCGCCTTGCTCTGGGGAATTGTCGCCTTCGCGCTGAATTTCATTCCGGCCATCGGTTCGATTGTCGCGGCCATCCCGCCCATGCTGCTCGCCCTCGTGCAAAACGGGTTCGGTCATTTTGCCCTCATCGGGGCCGGATACCTGCTCATCAACACAATCTGGGGGAACATCATCGAACCCACCCTGCAGGGCCGCCGCTTTGGCATCGCGACCATCGTGGTGGTGCTTTCCGTGCTTTTCTGGGGTTGGCTGCTCGGCGTGGCCGGTATGTTCCTCGCCGTGCCCTTGACCATGCTGGTCAAGGTTGCCCTCGATATGTCACCCGAGCTGCGTTGGCTCTCCGCCTTGCTCGAAACGGAAAAAGCCGTGCCCGCGGTGGCCCAGGCTATCGTGGATAAGGTGACCGGTGCGGATGAAACCCCGCATCTGCCGGACGGCAATACCGATCCGGGTAAACCGGGTTAAGGCGGGAGACCAGGAGTCGGGAGACAGGGGTCAGGGGTCGGTAGGCAGCAGAGGTTTTCAGCTATTCCCGGTCACTGGCCGCGCTTTCTTGTTCCACTTGGAGGCGGAGTTGGCCGCAGGCCGCCTCGATATCGTGACCTTTTTCCAGACGCAAAGTCACGGGCACGCCGGTGGCGGAGGCGGCGGCGCGGAAGGCCTCGCAATGTCGCAAGGGCGGGCGCGACCATTCAAGACCTTCGACGGTGTTGTAGGGGATCAAGTTCACCTTGGCATCGAGGCCGCGGGCGAGTGTTGCCAATTTGCGCGCCTGCGCGAGATCGTCATTGACCCCCCGGATGAGAATGTATTCGAAGGTGATTTTTTGCTTTTTTTGTTCACGCCAGGTCCGCAACGAATCCATCAGTTCTTCGATATTCCATTTCCGATTCACCGGCATGATGCGCTCGCGGGTCTCGTCGTCGGCTCCGTGCAGCGAAACAGCGAGGCGGATCTGCATCGAGATCTCCGCGAGCTTACGGATGGCGGGAGCGAGGCCGGAGGTGGAGATGGTGATATGTCGCGCACCAATGTTCAGCCCCCACGGAGCATTCAGAATCTCGAGGGCGGTAACGAGGTTGCGGAGATTGGCCAGCGGCTCACCCATGCCCATGAAAACGAGATTGTTCACCTTCTCTCCGGCGATGGCTTCGGCAGCGAGGATTTGCCCGACGATTTCATCGGCCCCGAGGTTGCGGGTCAATCCGTCGAGTCCGGAAGCGCAGAACTTGCAAGCCATGGCGCATCCGACTTGGGTGGAAACGCAGAGCGTGCGCCGATCGCTTTTTTCACCATAAAGTGCGGGGGATGCGGGAATGAGCACCGACTCGATGAGACGTCCATCATGAAGCCGGAAAAGGAATTTGCGCGTGGTATCGGCGGAACCCTGGACGCGCACGGGATGAAGGGCGGTGACAACATGCTCTTCAAGGCGGGCGCGCAAACGCGCCGGAAGGTCGGTCATCTCGGCGGCTTTCGTGACCCGGCGCCGATAAATCCAATCGAGGATCTGCCCGGCCCGATAGGCGGGTTCCCCCCACTCGGCGAGTTGGTTCGCGAGGGCGTCTTTGGTGAATCCGGTAAGGGGCGTGGCAACCACGGCAGACATTACGTCAGGCCATCACGCGCGCCAACCGTTTCCATCCATGCGCCGACATCGCCAGGCAACGAGCCTTCCCATTTTCCGGGTCCGGAGGCCCAGGCGGGATCGGCGGAGGCAAGGGCATCGACACGGAGAAGGAGTCCGGACTTCCAGACGTGGGCATCGGCACGCCATGGGCCAACGGCGCGGGGATCGGACCATGTATGCAATCCGAGCAAGGGGCGCCCGAGAGCGGCGGCGAGGTGCATCGGCCCGCTATCGACACTGACGACCGCACTGGCGTGGCGCAGCAGCCAGATGAGTTGGGAAAGTGACGTCTGGCCTAACAAAGAAACGACTCCGTCCGGCCAGATGTGACCGGCGGGACCACCAACACCAGCCAGAATCACGGGGTGTGGCGCGAGTTTGCGGATGATGGTTTCGATCATCTCAAACGGCAGGCTTTTGCCTTCGCCACGAGCGAACGGGTGCAGAACAACCGCGCGGGAAAGCATCGCAGGGTCCGCTCCGGGAATCGGTTCCCCATGCGGGAGCGGGAAGATCGCGGGACCGCTCGTATCGGCCCCGGCGAGACGGGCGAGGGCGAGATAACGATCCACGGCATGGGCCATACCCCGGGTGTCGGCGCATCCATGATAAAAAGCTCCCGCGCCTTCCCGCGCATCCGAGAGACCGAGCACACGCCGGGCCCGGCATCCCTTGGCCATGAGTGCGCTGCGCAGGAGTCCTTGAAAATCCACGGCGAGGTCGAATTCACCGTTCTTCGAGGAAGCGCGTGCGCGGGAGCACCATTTCAAAAATCCCGGCACGGCGGCAAGGCCACGCAATTCACGGCGGGGAAATACAATCACGGAAGCGAGGTCGGGATTTCCCTCCAGCAAGGACGCCCATTCCGGATTCACGACCCAATGGAAGCGGCTCGCGGGCATGGCCGCCTTGAGAAAATGAACGGCCGGCAGGGTATGGATGATATCGCCGAAGGAACTCGGCTTGAGCACGAGAACATCAGCCGGAGCCGGAGAGGTTGGAGCGGAGGCCGACATGGCGGCTACATCGGCAGCGTTAGCGGCCTTCTTCAAGCCGATAGGCGAGGCCTTCGGGGAGGCCCTCCTCGACGATTTTTTCCTGCGTGCGCCGGATATCATATTCGAGGCGCCGCACCGTCACGGTATGGTTCATCTTGTCGTAGATCGCGTAGGCGGCTCGCCAGTCGCCATCCCGCGGTTGACCGACGCTGCCGGCATTGATGAAATATTTGCGACCGGGTTCGATCTTCAAGAGGGTATCCTCCACTTCGACCTTCTCCGGACGCGCGGCTCCCTCCTGCACGTAGGCGGTGGGAACATGGGTGTGGCCGAAAAAACAAACGGTGGTGAACTGGTAGTTGAAGCTCGCCATCGCATCGAATTTGTTCTGGACGTAGGCCCAACCGCCGGGCGAATCGAGGGTCGAATGCACGGTCGTGAAGTCGGTGACCTGGCGCACGAGCCGCAGGGCACGCAGGTATTCTTTTTCCGAACTCAGCATCTGCTTGCGCGTCCAGGTGAGGGCGGCGAAGGCCAGCGGGTTCAGTCCCTCCAGCGAGGTCTCCCGGCTGCACTCCTCGTCGTGGTTGCCTTTGATCACGGGACAATCGAGGGCGCGCACCACTTCAAGGCATTCCCGCGGATTGGCGTTGTAGCCGACGATATCACCAAGGCAAGCGTAATGGGTGCAGCCCTGGGTTTCGGCGTCCCGGAGGACCTCCTCGAGCGCCTCGAGGTTGGCATGGATGTCGCCGAATATGCAATACTTCATCTCGCGGGGTGTTGACTGGGTAGGTAGGACCGGAACGGGATTGCAGAATATGGAACAGCCTTTCGCCCGTGGCTAGAATTTTTCGCCTGCGCCGGGCACCCTTTCCGGCAGGGGAATGTCCAGTTCCTTCTCGAATTCTTGCAGAATTGCAAAAAACGCCGGGGAATACTCACCCCCACGGGAGCGGCGGTAGAGCAGATTATCGCGGAGACTTTCGTAAATCTCCCGCCGGCTGGCTCCGAATCGCTCGAGCGGGACCTGCTCGGCCTGCGGCACGCCGAATTCGAATTGCAAATCCAGCAAAGTCGCCAGAAGCGTGGGCACGTGGTTGACGGCACTCTCCTGATAGAGCCGGGTGAGCAAATCCAGCGCTTCCCGCCGCCGGTCCGGCAAAAAGGACAGCTCGTAACCCAGGAACCTCTGCAATCGCAAGGGTGCCCCCTCGATGGCCGCCGCCCGGGTGTAATACTCCGCCGCTTTCACGTGATCGACGATCTTATAAACATCCCGGTGCAAAAGGGCGGCATTTTCGGCCAGCACCCAGCTCTCAGGATTGTTGCGCATCCCATCGGCGAACATCTCCTGGCCTTTTACGATATACTGCCGCCAGTAGTCCATGCGCAGCCTCTCGAGAGCGGCCGGGTTGTTCTCACCCCGCGGGCCTTTCCAGTCATAACGATAGTAGCCGCTGGCATTGTAGGCCATGTGCCAGGCTCCCGTGATCCAATAGTCGGGAACACGTGGCTGGAGCTGCTGCACCAGCCGGAATCGTTGCTCGACCAAGGCCCAATCCCGGTCTTCCCATGCCGCGTAGGCGCGCAGGTGTTCGATGCTGGCGACGACCGAACGCGCCCCGCCAAGGGTGGCCACGAAGGCATTCTGTCCGAGTTTTTCCCGCAGGTCCAGATTCAACTCGGGCCCTAACACATGGGCGGCCCGCCACTCTTTCGTGCGCGCCGATTCGAGCGGCCAGCGCAGCATGCCATGCACGACCAATCCGCCAAGGACAACGACAATGACGCGGGCTCTCATGGTTCAGATCTCCTTGTCCTGGAAGACATACCAAGCCAACATCATGTAAACCATGACGTAGCCGGCTCCGAAAGCCAACAATTGCAGTGGCACCGAAGCGGGGATGGGTTCGCCCGCCACCACCGCGTCCACGACATTGAACAATTGGAAATCCGGCAACACAAGGGCGAGCGGACCCGAGATCCACTTCGCCACCGAGGACCATTCCGGGATGGATTCGTAATAGGCGCGGATATCGGCCTGGAGATGGCCGGCGAAAAAGGCCACCGCCGCCGTCACCATGGTGAAGAGTGAGGATGAGGCAAACGTGGAAATGAGCAGCGAGAGAGCGGCGATGACGGCTGCCTTGATGAAGATGGCGGCGATGCCGTATTGCAGTTCCCAGACCAAGCCGTTCTGCTCGATGGCGCGTCTGGTCATCTCCCAAGCTTCGGCTGCCTCCGCGTTGGCGCTGATGTCACCGAAAATCTCGCGCTGTTGTGCGAGGATGAGCGATTGCCGCAGGTAGAGAACACCCGTGAAAAACAAATCCATGATGAATAGACTCACACCGAGGAGCAGCAATACGCCGAGCAATTTCCCGAGCAGATACTCCACCCGCGGCACGGGTTTCGAGAGGATGGTGTAGAGCGTGCGATCCTCGATGTCCTTCGGCAACAGCATGGCCGTGCCCACGATGGCCAGCAGCGACGAGAACAATGTCATGCCTGCCAGCGAGAAATCCTTGAGCAACTTCAACTCCTGCGCGGGCAGGTTCCAGCGCAACACGAACATGGAACTGCCGATGACGATGATCCCGAAGAAGATGAGGAAGTAGAACACCTTCATGCGGGCGAGTTGCCGGAAGGTCTGGAAAGAAAGTTCGCTCACGCGGGCCAGTGAGGCGACGAGACCGTGGCGGCGGGGAAGACGGGCGCGTTCGTTCATCGTCCACCCCCCTTCCCTTCGCTATCGTCGCTGTCGCCCGTGCTCTCAAGGAAGAGCCGCTCGAGTGTGGTGCGCGGGTGCCCGGAGTGGACCAGAGTGGCCCCGCGCGCGGAGGCTGCCGCGGCCAATTCTTGCTCCATTCCTGGAGCGGGGTTTTGGAAGATCATTTCCAGTTGGTCGTCGATGCTGATGAGATCGCTAAGGATGCCCTCGCGCACCATTTTCCCACGGTCGAGGATGCCGACGCGATCGCAGACTTCCTGCACCTGCTCAAGAAGGTGGGAGGAGAGAATGATGGTTTTGCCGAGGGCTTTCAAATCCAGCACGAGGTCGCGGATTTTGCGTGAACCCGCCGGGTCCACACCCGCCGTCGGTTCGTCGAGCACGATGAGGCGCGGGTCGTGCACCAATGCCTGAGCCAGCCCGATGCGCTGCAGCATGCCCTTGGAATAACCAGCCAGACGACGGTCCGCCGCATCCTCCAATCCGACCAGCGCCAGCAGTTCCTTGGCCCTGGCTTCGAGCCCGCCACCTGCCAGACCACAGAGTTTGCCGTAAAAGCGCAGGGTTTCGCGACCGGTCAGGTGCTTGTAGAAATACGGGCTCTCCGGCAAAAATCCGACATCTTCCCGGCTGTTCACGTGGGTGGAAGAACGTCCGAAAATCCGGCAAGTCCCGGCGGTTGGCTTCACCAGACCGAGCAGCATTTTCATGGTCGTGGATTTGCCGGACCCGTTCGGCCCGAGCAGACCATAGACCTCGCCCTCATTGACGGTGAAACTGATATTGTCCACGGCACGGAAGGTCCGCCTTCGCCCCAGGGGCTGGGGAAAATCCTTGATGAGTCCATCGATGAAGACCGCCTCTTGCATGGGCGCTCTTATGCCATGAAGCCAGCCACAATGCAACTTCCCTTGTCGGTGGGAGCCGGGATTTGGCGGACAAACCATGGAAATTCCGCATTTCCGGGCCCCGTGGCTTGCACGAGCGGCGAATCCGGCGAAGTTTGGGCGCATGTCCACCGGCGACTCCGTTTATTTCCACCAGATGGTTGGCGACAGCATCCGCGCCATCGAAACCGTCCGCACCCTCGAGCGCCCCTGCCTGAAAGCCGCTTCCTTGCTCTCCGAATGCCTACGCTACGGTGGAAAAATCATGGCCTGCGGGAATGGCGGCAGCGCGGCCGACTCCTGCCACCTCGCCACCGAACTTCTCTGCCGCTTCGAGCGGGATCGACGCCCCCTCGCGGCGATCAGCTTAAATGCCGACGGGAGCTTCCTCACCGCCGTGGGCAATGATTACAGCAACGAATTTATCTTTTCCCGCCAGGTCGAAGGACTCGCCCGCACCGGCGACGTGCTCGTGGTCTTCTCGACAAGCGGTCGCTCTCCGAACATCCTCGCCGCCCTCCGGGTCGCCCGCGAACGCGGCGTGAAATCCATCGCCCTGCTCGGCCGGGAAGGCGGGGAAGCCGCCGCCCTCGCCGATGTTCCGATCATCGTGCCCGACCCGGTGACCGCCCGGATCCAGGAGGCCCACCAATTGCTCATCCACCTGCTCTGCGGCCTGGTGGAACGCAGTCTTTTCGCCGGGACCTCCCCCTCACCCGCTCGCGAGGCCAAGCCCGCGAAAAAGGGGGCAAAAAAACGGAGATAATGCGGAAGAGTCCGGTGATTTTGGTTGAAGGACCCTCGGGTCCGCGTTATGTCCCTTCCATGAAGTCACCCATTAAAGTCGCTGTCACCGGCGCCGCCGGCCAAATCGGTTATTCCCTGCTTTTCCGCATCGCTTCGGGCGGAGTCTTCGGACCGGACCAGCCGGTCTCCCTCAGCCTCATTGAAATCGAACCCGGCATGCCCCCCCTTCAGGGCGTGATCATGGAACTTGATGATTGCGCGTTCCCCCTGCTCCAGTCGGTGACCGCGAATACCGACCTCGATAAAGGCTTTGAAGGCGTGAATTGGGCACTGCTCGTCGGCTCCGTGCCCCGCAAGGCCGGAATGGAACGCAATGACCTTCTCGGCATCAACGGGAAAATTTTCACCGGCCAAGGCCAAGCCATCGACCGCAATGCCGCCGACGATTGCCGCGTGCTCGTGGTCGGCAACCCCTGCAATACGAATTGCCTCATCGCGATGAGCCATGCCCGCCGCCTGCCGAAGAAAAACTTCTTCGCCATGACCCGTCTTGATGAAAACCGCGCCAAGAGCCAACTCGCCGCCAAAGCGGGCGTGCACAGCAGCGCCGTGACCAACATGACCATCTGGGGCAACCACTCCGCCACCCAGTATCCCGATTTCTTCAACGCGAAGATCCAAGGTCGTCCGGCGACCGACGTCATCGGTCACCGCGCCTGGCTCGAAGGCGAATTCATCACCACCGTGCAACAACGGGGTGCTGCCATCATCAAGGCCCGCGGTCTTTCGTCCGCCGCTTCCGCCGCCAATGCCGCCATTGATACCGTGCGTTCGCTCGTCAATCCGACACCCGCCGGCGACTGGACCTCGGTGGCTGTCTGCTCCGACGGTTCCTATGGCATCGAACCCGGCCTCATGTTCAGCTTCCCCGTCCGCACTAATGGCAAGGATTGGGAAATCGTGCAAGGCGTGCCGGTCAACGACTTCAGCCAGGCCCGCATCCTCGCTACGGAAACAGAACTCAAGGAAGAACGCGACGCCGTCAAGGCGCTGCTAGGCTGAGTCCGGGCATCACGCCGGCTCTCTTGCCTTTGAAAAACGAATCCCCGCTTTCCCCACGGAAAGCGGGGACTCTTTTATCCTTGCGCGCTTGGACGCTTTCGGGCAGCCTTCAAACGAGATGAAAATGCGCACCCCGGCCATCATGTGGATCAACAGCTACCGGGTGCTCACCCTGCTCGCGGGAGCGTGCTGCGCCCTGCCTTTGTTCGCGGACGATGCGGCTTTGCCGATCCAAGTTCGCGAACGGGTGGCTCCATGGGGCACGGTGGTCAGCCGGGAACGTTTCTATGTGAAAGAGGGCCAAAAAGTGGAACATGGATTGCAGGAAGCGTATGCCACCGATGGCAAGCCCTCTTGGAAGTTGCGTTTCCTCC
Organism: Verrucomicrobiales bacterium; assembly: GCA_046075565.1. Taxonomy (GTDB): domain Bacteria; phylum Verrucomicrobiota; class Verrucomicrobiia; order Verrucomicrobiales; family SLCJ01; genus JBJTQJ01. Next base: position 20,643 of record JBJTQJ010000041.1, read on the forward strand.
ACGGCAGAGAGCACGGGATCCAGGAATTCTTTTACTAAGAAACCGGCACGAAGCAATCGGAGACGAACTATACCATGGGGGAAAAAGACGGTTGGTCACGAATCTGGGGCCCCGATGGGAAACTGCTCTTCGAGGGCTTGGCCAAGAATGGGCGCGAGCACGATGGATGGTTTGAAACCTCGATGGTCTCGAGCAGCGGCGTATACCATCGCGAAGGCGGAACCTGGACCATCGTCCAGTGGAAGGAGGGCAAGAAGGTCCGGAATAGCAGCCGGGAAGTCACTGCGAACTGGCGCTCATGGACGCCCGGTCAACTTCCCGATCAGAAGAAGTTCATTCGTTGGAATTGGTCGCAATTTGCCGGTAAGACCGAATACCCATTCGCGGACCAGATGCCCGCGTATGACGATGTGCCGGTTCTCATCGGATGGATCGGGAAAAAAGGCGGCGACCCGTATATGATCGACGACCAACTCCACGCCCTCACGCGCGTAGATTTCGGGAATAGTTGGATGCAGAAAGAGAAGGAGCGGGCCGATGCCGTTGCCAAATGGCGTGCTTGGTGGGAGGAAGTCGGCCAACACCGGCCGGGACTGCTCGAAAAAAATGGCAAACGGGATGCCGAGGCTTGGAATCTGGTGCAGCGATATCGGAAACTTCCGGCTCCCGATCAACCGATGCTCATCCCAGAAGAGTATGTATTGGAAGCGCATTACAGTTCCGGCGACTATGGCGCTGTCGTCTCCGAAACGATGGAGATTCGGCGGGGCAAAGATGGTGCGGAATTGATCCGGAAGTTTTCCAGACAACGCGATGGTCCTGTCAAGGAAGAACGTTGGCTCCCTTTCAGCGCCGAAGATGCGGATCGCATCACCAGGGCGGTTGGATATCTGGTCGATCGCCCGTGGTTGCTCAACGACGAGGCGGAGATCGAGAAGCTCTACTGGGAAGCGGAAAAGAAAGAACCGGACAGAGAGGCGGCGGACCAAACAAGCGAAAATAGGCTGAAAGGAAGGGAGTCCTTCGCCCCCCCCTACTATCCGAATGCAGACTACGAATTGCGGGACGCGGCGGGCAAACTCTGGTGGAATTCGGATCCCGACCGTTGGCATGGGGGCAATCCCGAACGATTCAATCAGACAGACCGGCCCGTGCCGGGAGTGGTGTATCCGTTTCTGGCGGCCCAATTCCCCGAATCAGCGCGCTCGGACGGACAGGGCACAGCGGGTTGGACGGACCGTTGAACGCGGACTACCTGAGCATGCCGACCAACGCTCTCGCCACCGCGAATAACATTTCCAGCGCGCGCTCCGGATCCGAATCCTCGATCTCCTCGAATTCGAATCCCGAAAAATAGCTGTGAACAACCTCGCCTTTCGCCCGCAGCGAAGCCGACCGGGGTTCACCAGCGAAGTAACCGAGCTCACCGAATACCCCCATCGGCCCTACTTCCGCCAGTTTGCTTTCTCCTCCATCCCCGGACTTGAAAATCACAACTTTACCGCTGGCCACGATGAACATGGCATCGGAGCGATCCCCCTCGCGAAAGACCATCTCACCCGCCCGGAACTCCCGGCGGCAGCTGGACTTGGCAAGGATACGATCGGCGAGCAGATAACCTGTTAGATATCTCATGGGGTTTTCCGGGTGAAAATTCGGCACGAACCACGCACGCGCCCCCCGCCAACGCAAATGAATCCGATGGAGGAAACAGGAATGTCATGGAAAAACCGATCCCCTCACTCCTTCTTCTCCACCACCGCGATCATCGAGCCGAACCGATTGCATAACCGCCTGAGATCCCCGCCTGACCGCATCTGCGAAATGTCGCCGTCGAGGAAAAGGGCATCGGCACAGCCCAAGTGACGGAAGGCCATGGCGAATTCGTGGAGATTGGGAAACTTCGGGGAATTCCCGTCGCTCATCAGCAGCACAACCTCTCCGGCTTTGTCCACGCCAACGCCGTTGCGATGCAAACGGTTCGCGGAAGCGGCGTTGAAGGCGGGGTGAACTCGATCGGCGTGCAGAAGCAGCGGACCCGACTGCACCGCCCAATTGACCCGGGTGTCTGCTGGCGGCCACTCATCCGTTCTCCGGACTCCGGCACCCCGGTCGTTGATGAAGAAGATGCCATTCGGTTGCAGGAAGAAGTTCCCCTTCCCTGCGGCGCGATTCACCGGTCGTTCCTCCTTGCCATCAACCACGAGCAGCCCGCTCGGGATGCCTCCGGGCTCAAAGATGCCGCCGTTCATCAGGGTCAAGACGCGGTGCCCTTCGGCTTCCAGATGTTCCGCGGCCGCCGAGAAGAGACGCAGGGGTTGCCCATCCTTGCTTTTCCAAACCAGACGAATGCTCTCAGGCGTCGTGATCAGGACATGGTATTTCACCCCATCGATCTCGCGGATTTCCGGTGCGCCTGTGGCCACGGTTTGCATCCATGCCAGAAAGGAGAAGATGAAAAGCAACCTTGGCGCCTTGAAAAAGCGGGCTTGCAGGTGGTGCGGCAGCATGGCGAGAGCGTAACAGGAGCGAGGGGAATCGACAAGGGGAGGATTGATTGACGATTGAAGAGTTACGATTAAAGATTTTTGATTTGATGAAATGAAGCGACTGGCGACGGCGTCCCCGGATGGAGCGTCGGGAAAAATCAACGGCGGTCATAGACAAGCCGCTACAACTGCGAAACTCGTAGAGCCGTTGAGATGAGAAAGGAGGGGAGAGCCGACTTGCCGATCCCGAGGGAGCGTTCCTTGCACAGGCAGGGACCGCTGTCCCAGCGGTCCGTGAATCGGCGAGGCGATCGGGAACGCGGAGGCGTGGCGTATTTTACCCCTGCGGACGTTTGGGACAAACGTCCCTGCCTTTTCTCGCTCGGACGATTGGGGCAGAGGGTGGTTGCGGCTCGATCATGCAAGACCGGGACGGTCTTGCTACGCCCCTGAAGCCTCCCACTTCACGCCGGAGCTCCGGCGTAAGCGGGTGGCAGGTCGCCGCTGTTGTCCTCGGGATTGCGGCGGCCGTCGGCAGGACGCGCGGGTTCGCCATCGGGCGGCGGCAGATCCGGCGGCTGGGAAATCTTGGGCGGATTTTTCAGTTCGCCGGTTTCCATGATCTCGCGGATGTGGTCGCCATCGAGGGTTTCGTATTCGAGCAGGGCCTTGGCGATGGCTTCGACTTTGCCGCGGTTTTCGGTGAGCAACCGGGTGGCGCGGTCATAGGCTTCGTCGATGATCCGTTTGATCTCCGCGTCGATGGTTTGGGCAGTTACGTCGCTGTAGTTGCGGGTCCGGCCCATATCGCGGGCGAGGAAAATCGGGCCATCCCCTTCGCCGTATTCGACCATGCCGAGTTTTTCACTCATGCCCCACGAACACACCATGTGACGCGCGAGCCAAGTGGCATGGCGGATATCGCTGGAGGCACCGGAGGAGACGTCGTCGGTGAAGAACGACTCGGCGATCCGCCCGGCGACAAGCATGACGAGTTCATCGAGGGATTTCTTCTGATAGTAATTGAGTTTGTCTTCGGCGGGCAGCGACATGGTTACCCCGAGGGCGCGACCGCGCGGGATGATGGTCACCTTGTGAAGCGGATCCAGCTTCGGCAAAAGCACGCTGATGGCGGCATGGCCGGCTTCGTGCCAGGCGGTGCCTTCCTTCTCGCGCTCGTTCATGGCCATGCTGCGGCGCTCGCGTCCCCAGAGCACCTTGTCGCGGGCTTCCTCAAGTTCGGCGAGGCCGATGGCCTTGAGGCCTTTGCGCGCCGCGAAGAGGGCAGCCTCGTTGATGATGTTCGCCAACTCGGCTCCGGAGCATCCGGGGGTGCCGCGGGCGAGAATGGCGAGGTCGGTGCCTTCGACCATCTTGACCTTGCGGGCATGGACACGGAGGATTTGTTCGCGTCCTTTGACGTCGGGAAGATTCACAGTGACCTGGCGGTCGAAACGACCGGGGCGGAGCAACGCCGGATCGAGCACGTCGGGGCGGTTGGTCGCGGCGATGATGATGACCCCTTCCTGGGTATCGAAGCCGTCCATTTCGACGAGGAGCTGGTTGAGCGTCTGTTCGCGTTCATCGTGCCCGCCGCCCATCCCATGACCACGGTGACGGCCAACGGCATCGATCTCGTCGATGAAGATCAGACAAGGCGCGTTCTTTTTACCCTGTTCGAACATGTCGCGCACACGCGAGGCACCGACACCGACGAACATTTCCACGAAGTCGGACCCGCTGATGCTGAAGAACGGGACATCGGCTTCCCCGGCGATGGCTTTGGCGAGAAGCGTCTTGCCGGTTCCCGGGGGGCCGACCATGAGCACGCCCTTCGGAATCATCCCGCCGAGGCGTTGGAATTTTTTCGGATCGCGGAGGAAGTCCACCAGTTCCCAGACTTCATCTTTCGCCTCTTCCACGCCCGCGACATCCTTGAAGGTGACGCGGTTCTTATCCTGCGCGAGGAGTTTGGCGCGGCTTTTTCCAAAGCTCATCGCACCGCGGCCGGCCATCTTCATCTGCTGGCGGAAGATGAGGAAGATCACCACCAACACGATGACCACGGGCAGGAGGTGGAAGAGGATACCGCCGGCGAAAGGAACGTTGTCGTATTTGTATTGCAGGGCGAAGGTGGACTTCTTGGCCTGCAGCCGCTCCATCAGATTTTTATACTCGAGGTCGAGGTCAACCGTCGCGCGGAATTTATCCACCGGGAGACCTTGGGTTGACTGCAATCCACTGCCGTCGATGTAATGCCCGCGCAGATATTCTTCGCCGGTGCTCAGGTCGCGGACGGCTTCAAGTGGCTTGCGGTTGTCTTCGAGCAGGATTTTTCCATCTTCAAGTCGCTGGAGGAAAATCGGATAGGCGATGGTCTCGCTGCCACGCTCTTCTTTCGGAAACAGCAGAGCGGCACCGATGAGGACAAGGGCGAGGGATAGAAGGACAAGCCCTTTCCAATTGAAATTGCTGGTATTCTGGTCGCCTTGTTGGCCGGGGGGCTTGGGACCGTTGTTCTGGTCTTCGGACATGATGGGATAATTTGCGGGGGGACACAGTAACACGCTTTGTGCTGACTGACCAAGGAAAAGAACGTGCGAAGACGACGGGGGGACGCCGGAAAGGAGATCGCGGGCGTGGCTCAACTCAATTGCGCCAGACACTCGACGGTGCGGCGGGTCGCCCCGCGGTGGCGTTCGAGGGTGGCTCGGCCCCGGGCGGCCATAGCGGTGGCCAAATCGGGCTTGGCGAGCAATTCCGCCAAAGCGGGGGCGAGGGCCGCCTCATTTTCGAGGCGGCGGATGCCCTGTTCAGCTTCGAGGGCGGCCATCAGCGGGCGGAAATTGTCCATGCGGGGACCGGTCAGAGTCGGGCGTCCGGCGCCGACGGACTCGGCCGGGTTTTGTCCGCCGGAGTGGTTGAGAAATGATTTCCCCACCACGACGAGGGTGGACAGTTCGACCCAGGCACGCAACTCGCCGGTCGAGTCGGCCACCAGGCAATCGGCAGCCGCGTCATCCGGGCCGAGCGGCAAAGAGCGACGCGCCGGGTTCAGGCCGAGAGCAGTCAGGTCGGCGGCGACTTCGGCGCCACGCTCGAAATGCCGGGGCACGGCCACGAAGGCGAGGTCGGGGAATGCCTTTCGGGTTTCGAGCCAGGCCTGTGCGATGATGGTCTCTTCGCCCGAATGTGTGCTGGCGGCGAGCAGAAAGGGCTTTCCGGCTAGTTTGGGGAATCGGGCAAGCGCGACCCGCGCGGCTTCAAGAGCAGGGATGGCTGCGCTGGCAGCTTCGTCGTCAAACTTGATCGCCCCCGTGACGGTGATGCGCTCCGGATCGATGCCGAGGGCGGCGAAACGCCCCCGGTCGGCTTCATCCTGCACGCAGACGCGATCGAGCATGGAGAAAATGGGTGCGATGATGGGACGGAAAAAGCGATATCTCTTTTCCGAGCGGGCGGACAACCGGGCATTGACGATGGCCACGGGAATGCCCGAACGATGAGCACGGGCGAGCAGGTTTGGCCAGACCTCGGCTTCGACGAGGATAATGCGACGGGGCATGAGGAGGTCGATAGCCCGCCGGGCGACCCAAGGAAAGTCCAGAGGTGTCCACAACACGGTGGTTTTTGTATCGGCGCGTTCGAGGGCGAGTTTGCGACCGGTCGAGGTTGTGGTGGTGAGTGCGACTTGTCCGGTCCATGTGCCGGTTTCCCTGAGCGTCTGGATCAACTTCAAAGCCATGATCATTTCACCCACGCTCACGGCATGCACCCACCAGCAACCATCGGCGAAGCGTCCGAGAGTGGCCTCATCATAACGCGCGAACCTCTCCCCCGCCCTCTCGCCATAACCGCCGCGACGGCGCATTTTTCTCCATTGCGCGGGCAGCATCAAAAGGAAGGCCAGCGGATAGAACAACCTGTAGAGAGTGAGGGCGATGAATCTCACGTCTCACCTCCGGTCGTCCATGCCGCCGGGCGCAAAAAATGAACGGTGGTGGTGCCATAGCGCCTGGCCTCGCGGGCGCGCCAGAGCGGACCGACATCAAGGCGGCGTTCGCTCGGGGCTTCGAGCAGGAACCAGCCGCTCTCGGCGAGCAGCAGCGGCAATCTTTCCTGTTCGAGAATCCACCCGACCCAGTCGGAGTCGGCTCCTTTTTCAATCCAAGGAGGATCGCAAAAGATCAGATCGTAACGTGGCGAGGATCCCGCGGACTTCAGGAATTCCCCGGCCTTGCGTTGGTGGACGCGGGCGTGTTTTTCCAGTTTCGTGCTCGCGAGATTTTTTTTCAGGATTTCGACCACCTGCGGGGAAGCTTCGACGAAGTCGGCCGAAGTGGCTCCACGACTGAGGGCTTCGATCCCCAATCCGCCGCTGCCCGCGAAAAGATCGAGCACCCTCGCCTCGACCACACCTTGGTTGAGCCAGGAGAACATGGCGGCCTTCGTGCGGTCGGTGGTCGGCCGCACGCCTTCGCTGGGCACCCGGAGCTTTTGGCCGCCGGCGCTTCCGGTAATCACGCGCATGGGAGACTGTCATCGCCAGTGCACCAACCCCGCAACCGGAAAAAGCGGGAAATCTTCTCCCTCCACGGATTGTCGCTTTACGAAATCCCCTCCCCTCTGCCATCCTTACGCCTTCATTCCTGAATCTCGCCGCCCATGTCCGACCACTCCGCTGTCCGTCGCTTTGTCCGCCACCACTTCCGCCACTTCAATGCCGCCGCCCTCTCGGATGCGGCCGAAAGCTACCGTGAATTCATCTGTGGCAGCGGTGAAATGCTTGTCACCATGGGTGGTGCCATGAGCACGGCGGAACTCGGCCTCTCCCTCGCCGAAATGATCCGCCGCGGCAAGGTCCATGCCATCTGCTGCACCGGAGCCAACCTCGAGGAAGACCTCTACAATCTGGTCGCCCAAGATCACTACGTGCGCATTCCCAATTGGCGCGACCTGACCCCCAGAGATGAACAAGCGCTGCTTGAGCGCCATCTCAACCGCGTGACCGACACCTGCATTCCCGAAGAAGAAGCCATCCGCCGCATCGAGGATGCCCTGCTCGCCGAATAGACCAACGCCGATCGCGCCGGCGAAAGATATTTCCCACACGAATTCCTCTACCGCATCCTTCGCTCGGGCGTCCTCGAAGCGAAATACCAAATCAACCCCAAGGATAGTTGGCTCGTCGCCTCGTCCGAAATGAACCTCCCCATCTTCGTGCCCGGCTGGGAAGATTCCACCTGCGGGAATATTTTCGCTTCCCATTGCTTGCGCGGTGCCATCCGCAATCCTCATACCGTGCGCACCGGCATCGAAGCGATGATGGCTCTCGCCAATTGGTATCAGGATCGCTCGGCCAACCGCACCCGCATTGGTTTCTTCCAGATCGCCGGCGGAATTTCCGGCGACTTCCCCATCTGCGTCGTGCCCATGCTCCGCCAGGATATGGAACTCACCGAGACGCCGCTCTGGTCGTGGTTCTGCCAAATCAGCGACTCGACCACAAGTTATGGATCCTACTCCGAGGCCGTGCCGAATGAAAAAATCACCTGGGGCAAACTCGCTCTCGAGACTCCGAAATTCCTCATCGAATCCGACGCCACCATCGTCGTCCCACTGACTTTCGCCTGCGTGCTGGCGGAGGAAGCTGCTGGGTAGAACAAGCGTGCGAACTCCTCCCTCCGCCTCTGGAATGTACCACAGGCATCCTGCCTGTGGCCCCATGGC
>JBJTQJ010000042.1:0-54786 GCA_046075565.1 Verrucomicrobiales bacterium
CGTCTCATTGCCCGCCACCACCGCTGAAACCATCGAATTCCTCAAACAACACGGGGCCCTGGAGGAAGGCCATTTTGTGCTCGCGAGTGGAAGGCACAGCGCCCATTACGTGAAGAAGGCGAAGTTGATCCAACATCCGCGCGTGGTGCAGGATTTGATCGAAGCGGTGGTGCCGCGTTTGCGCGTGCTCGGCGGGATCGACGTGGTTTTGTCGCCGGCCGTGGGTGGAATTCCCGTGGGCCAACAAGTTGGTCTTGCCCTCGGTTGCCGCACGATTTACGCCGAACGTGATGCCGATAATCAACTCGCGTTGAAACGCGGCTTTGAGATTCTTCCGGGTGAACGTGTGTTGTTAGTCGAAGATGTGATCACCACCGGTGGCACGTTGGTCGAGTTGGAGAAGTTCACCCGTGATACGGGCGGAACCATCGCGGGAACATTCGTGGTGGTGAACCGCAGCGGCCTCACCGAATTGCTCGGGCGTCCGGTCGTGAGCTGCATGGAAATCATTTTCCCGACCTACGCGCCCGATGAAGTCCCGCCTGCCTTGGCGGCCCTGCCGGCCTTTCGGCCCGGCACCAAACGTGTGGAGTAAATCCGCCCTTCCGCGGGGGGATTGGAAAATTCTTGCACAGGGCGTTGCGGGGTCGGCGCTATGATATGTGAAGGCCGACCGCGGCCGACCCCAACATGACCCCCAGTCCCGAAATATCCACCGCCCACCTGGCCTGGCAGACTTGGTTCCAGAACAATGGGAACAAGCTCCTGCTTTTCGCCCGGCAGATGACACGCTCCGCGGCCGACGCGGAAGACGTTCTTCAGAATGCCATCGTGCGTTGCTGGAATGCCCGCAAAAACCGCAATGGGGGAGTGGACCCGGAGAACGCCCCCGACCCGGCCGAGATTTACACCATGATCCGGCGCGCCGCCATCGACCTCGGTCGCCGGGAAACCCGCCGCGCCCGCCGCGAGGAAAAGGTCATCGATTTTGAAGAGGCCAAAGGTATCGACTGGTTCCAGTGCCCGTTCGAAACCAAGGAGAAAGCCACGGAGATTTCCGGCGCCCTGCGCAAGCTGCCCGACTCGCAGCGCGAGGTGCTCACCTTGAAGATTTGGAATCAACTCACTTTCCAGGAAATCGGCGAGACCCTCGGGATTTCCGAAAACACCGCCGCTTCCCGTTACCGCTACGCTCTCGAAGCCCTGCGCCGCATCCTCGGCAAGGGGAAAGAAAGCCACTTCAAAAACCTAGCTGTCGTCCTATGAGCCATTCCCACGAACCGTTGGAAGATTCACTCCTCCAACTCGAAGAAGAACTGCGCGCCCTCGTGCCCGCTGATACCTCCGCCGGTCTGCGCGACCGTATCTTTGCCGCGCTCGCCGAGCCCATGGCTGATGTTTCCGCCGAACCCGAAGTCGCGCCGCCCGGACGCGGCTGGTTCGGGTGGGTTCCGCTGGCCGCCGCGGCCGCCGTCGCCCTGCTCGCGGTGGTTCTTTCGCCCGCGCCCAAACAACCTGATAGCGTCGTGACTACCACGCCTGTCGCCACCGGCAGCCAGGACATCGCCACCACGCCATCCCCGGCGGCATCGTATGCCGTGCCCGCATCCTGGAAACCGGTTTCTTCCGATTCCCGTCTCGAGCATGTCGGCTACGACGGCGTCCGCATGGAAGACAGCGCAACCTACCGCCAAATCCGCACCCGCAGCATGGAACGCCGCACCTTCGTGGATCCCGCCAATGGCACCGTCGTGGAAGTCGTCTTCCCGCGTGAGAATGTCCATCTAGTGCCCGTGGTGCCCGAGTGAACCGACCGATTTTCCATTCTCTAACAAACCAACGACACCCTAACTTCCCCAGCAGAATCTAGCACACCATGAAAACGTCCCGCATCCTGCTCCGCTCCGCCGCGATGGCTTTCACGGCCATGGCCTCCCTGGCTGTCCTGCCTTTGGCATTTGCCGAGGAAAATGCCGCCGCCGAAAACCAGCCGGCACCCACCGTGGCCGCCGAGGCTCCCGCCGGTGCATGGCTCGGTGTTCTGACCAAGCCGCTCCCCAAAATCATCGGTGAACATCTCGGGCTCGCTCCCGGGGAAGGGCTCGCCGTCGAAATGGTCGTGCCCGACAGTCCCGCTGCCGCCGCCGGCCTGCAAGTGGACGACGTGCTCACCAAACTCGACGAACAAAAGCTCGTGCTTCCCGACCAGCTATCCATCTTGCTCGACGGTGCCAAGCCCGGCCAAGATAGCAAACTCGAGGTCCTTCGCGACGGCAAACCCGTGCAGCTCGCCGCCAAGCTGGGCGAACGGCCCGCCCAATTCGCCAAACGCAATCGCGCCGCCGGTGAAGAAGGGGAGCCCCGCAATCAGGTGGACATCAATGGACTCAACGGTATCGACCAGCTCAATGACATGCAGGGCATGTTGCGCATCCTCCCGCGTGATGGTCAGATGGATCTCGCCCAAATCGAGAAGCAGCTCGAAAATATGCGCGCCGACATGCAGAAACGCGTCGAAAAGATGCGCATCGAAGCGGAAGTCGGTGGAGGCAATGGCCAAGTTCAGATGCAGGTCTTCCGCCTCGACCAAGGACGCATCCAGATCGGTGACAACGAAGGCACCATCACCATCGAACGCCAGGATGGCAAAAAAACTCTCAAGGCCACCGACAAACAAGGCAACGTGCTTTTCGAAGGTCCCTATGATACGGATGAAGAAAAGGCCGCCGTGCCCGATCCCATCCGCAAACGCGCCGAGCGATTCAACATCCAGGACGGCGGCGTGCGCGGCTTCATGGAAAAATGTGATGAAGCTCCCGCTCAACCCCAAGGCGGCATCGAAGGGGACGTGAAACCCGGCGACCGCGTTGACTAAGAGGTCTTGTTTTCTCCGCCCCCGTCCTCTCACCGGGACGGGGGATTCTTTTTGGTTTCGTCGCAGGCGTGGTGGACTGCTTTCGGGAAGCGATCGCCGCGCGAGCTTGGTTCAAGAATGGGCAGCATCTCAGGCAGGTCCGCATCGCCAAATCAGTCTTGCCATGGGATGGCTGGTGGCGATAATCCCGGCATGAAATACGTTTTCCTTTGTCTGCTCTTTACCGCAGGCTCTCTCCACGCGCTGGACGCGGAAGCTCTCCGTAAAATCGCGGCCGAACCACACAGCAGGGAAAATCTCGTGCCGGAACTTAAACTGTATCCTGACGCCCGGGAATACAAGATCCGCGTGCGAGCTGGAAAGTCGGCCAAGGAGCTTGCGGAGATACCGGAAATGACGGTCACCTAGAAAACAGTCCAGGGGCGCTACCTCGTTTCCGTGATCAATGTTCCCGAACAGGAGAATCCGATCATCATGGCGGTGAGCTATGATAGTGAGGCCGACTTGTTCAAGAAATGGGTGCTGGTGCCCGAAGGCAAAGTGGCTTCTTCAACCGGGTTGGCCGATCTGAAGACGCGGACCATCGCCTGGACTTCCGACAATGCGGAGGCGGGGGAGCCGAGGATACTCTCGCTCGAAATACATTCCGATGAGAAGAGCACGTGGAAAGAGACCATACTGGTTGATGGAAAGGTCCTCTCGGTGAATCAGGGCGAGGCCGTGAAATCAAAATAGCACGTCTTCGTAGGAAAATTCAGGTTTTGGTACCGGCGATACTTGCAGGTGCCGAGGTCTTCGATCATTGGCTCGGCCGTTTTCCGCAGGTTCGGCGCAAGCTTTTCCCGCATGGCCGCGTATCCACGTCGTTCCACCTCGCCATGATGCGCCGCCTTCCTCACATCTCCGCCGTTTTCGCCCTCGCTTTTTCCTTGGCCATTCCCGGAGTTGCCCGGGCAATTGCCGATGCCGAGAACCTCGGCCAGTGGGCCAAGCCAACCGATATTGGTCCGGACAAGGAAGTTCCGGGCTTCCTCGTCAACCTGGGTCCAACCGGCGCGCGGGCGGTTCTCAAAAAGAAGTCGTTCGTGGTGAAACACGTTTTCGCCGCCTCGCCTGCCAATGGGAAGCTGCGGCTCGAAGATGAAATCACGGGCGCGAATGGCAAACCGTTCGGAAAACATACCTTTGGCAAATGCTACAGCATGGAGCCCGGCGAAGGCTACGAAGGTCCGATCATGGACATGGGCAATGCCATCGAGGACAGCGAAGGGAAAGATGGCACGCTGATTCTGGACGTGCTGCGTGAAGGTCAGCCGGCCAAAGTGGAAATCAAACTCGCGCCTATCGGACGTTTCAGCGCCACCTTTCCGGCAAAATGCCCGAAGTCGGAAAAACTCGCCGCCCAAGCGATGGAGTATCTGCTTACGCGCAAGGACGAACACTGCGGGGTTCTTCATGAGAAGGGATTGTTCGGTTTGGCCCTTTTGGCTCGAGGGAAAGTGAAGGAGGCTGAAGAGTATGCCATGGCATGGAATACTCCTCCGGGAGTAAACGAGTGGACTTGGTATCCGTCTTACCAGGCCGTTTATCTGGGAGAATATTTTCTTCAGACCGGCGATAAGCGCGTGCTTCCGACCATCAAGGAGAATTGCCAGCGGCTCTATCGTTCGCAGGTCATCAACCCGGAACTCTACAAGGATGCGATGCACGGTGGCCAGCCGCAGGCGAAAAATTTCCTCAAAGGTGGCAATGGCCACGGCGCTCTCTGCGCCGGTTATGGCACGATGAGCATCACCACCCTCATGGCTCTTCTGTCATGGGAACTGGCCGAGGATTGCGGTATCGAGATCAAGGATTTCAACCGTGACATCGCCTACGAGTGCATTCACACCAACACCAACGAAACCGGCTACATGGGCTATCGCTTCGCGACCGGTGCTTATTCGCCCGTGGGGCTGCAAGGACTATCCATCATTGTCCACCGCGTCTCCGGTCGGCCCGGCACCGAGGATTATGTGACACGTGTCATCAACGGATTGGAAAAGTCAAAGACCCGGATCAATGACGGCCATGGTGACAATTCCTTGGCGTGGGGCTGGGCCTTGCTTGGTATCAAACTTTCCGGCAACGAAGCGGCGAAGCGTTCTTTCCTTGATTACAACAAGGCATTCATCAACATGGCCCGCACCCACGATGGTGCGTTCGTGATCCAACCCGGTCGCAATCTCCACGAAAAAGCCTACTACATGTCGCCGCGTATCCATCCTACTTCCGCCATGGTGATGGTTCTGGGATCTGATCATCCGAGACTCAGGATCCAAGGCGTGAAGGAGAAGGCGGATTCTTGAAGTGGAGTGTTTTCTTTGTGGCACTGGATGCAAGTTCCAGCGCCACAGCGACGTAGAATGGCCGAGGCCATGACTTTATCCCCCAACGTCCCGACCTGCATCTTCCGCCGCATTTCCACAAGTGTCGCGCTTCTCGCTCTGATCGCGCGCGTGCAAGCTGTTCCAGCCGATGGTGAACCGGATAACAAATCTTCCCGTGAATCCGCGAGCGTGCAATTGCCCGCTGCCTCCGGTGTGAAGGTGGGATTGTTCGCCGATGGCCGCCATCTGAAGAATGTTTCCGCACTCTCCATCGCCGATGATGGAAGGCTCTTTGCCGTGGAAACCTACCGGCGCGGAAATGGCATCACCGACAACCGGGAAAATTCCCAGTGGTTGGTCGAGGACGCGGCATCGCGAAGCGTGGCCGATCGTCTGGCCATGTATGCGCGTCATGCCGACCGCCACCCGCCATCGTATTTCACCGGAGTCTCGGAAAAGATCCAGTTGGTGGAGGATCGTAATGGCGATGGCAAAGCCGATTTTGCAGTCCCTTTCGAGGACAAGGCCTTCGGCAATGCGGCCGACGGTATCGCCTCCGGGATTCTCGCCTGGGATGACAATATCTGGTTCGCCTGCATCCCGAAAGTCTGGCGCTTCACCGACCGCAACCGCGATGGCAAACCCGATCAATCCGAAGCAGTGCATGATGGTTTCGGTCTGCATGTTTCGTTTTTCGGCCACGACTTGAATGGATTCACGCCCGGCCCCGATGGCAGGCTGTATTTCACCATTGCCGATCGCGGTGCAAACATCTTGAATCATGAAGGCGAACATCTTTTCCTCCATGGACGGGGCGCGGTGATGCGGATGGAAATGGATGGCAGCCATCTGGAAATTCATCACTCGGGTTTGCGCAACCCGAAGGAGCTGGCCTTCGATGATTTCGGGAATCTGTTCAATGTCGACAACAATGGCGACGCCGGCGACCTCGCGCGTGTGACGGAAATCGTCGAGGGTGCGGACAGCGGATGGCGCATGGGTCATCAGATGTTGATTTCCTTTTCTAAAAAGCTCGGCCATGCCAGCCAACCGCCCGTGCGTTGGATGGAGGAGAAAATGTGGGAACCGGCCAATGACGATCAACCGTGGTGGATCTTTCCGCCCATCGCGAATTTCACCAGCGGCCCGGCTGGCATGACCCGTGAAACCGGCTCGACCCGCTTGACCGGCAGTCTGCCACCGGGAGCATTCATCATCTGCGATTACCGTGGCTCGCCCCAGAAAAGCGGCGTGCGCTGGTTCACCCTGCAACCGCAAGGCGATACCTTCCGTTTTGATCAATCGGGTGATTTGTTGGGCGATGTGGCCTGCACCGATGCGGAATTCGGGCCTGATGGAAAACTCTATGTCTCCGATTACATCGGAGGATGGGGTGTGCCGAACGACGGAAGGGTCTGGACTGTGGCAGGATCCGGCAACGCGGAATCCGAAGCAACTTCCAAACTAATCCGTGAAGGCATGACAAAGAAATCCGACGCGGAGTTGACCACGCTGCTCGGACATGCCGACCAGCGTGTGCGTCTGCGGGCACAATTTGCTCTGGCTCGCCGAAATGGTGGCGAACATCTGTTCGTGCAAGTTGCCCGCGATGGTGGCTTGCCGGTGGTGACGCGCTTGCACGGCCTGTGGGGAATCGGGCAAGTTGCCCGGCTCCACGGCTCTGCTCCGGCCATCGCCGCAGCGCGTGATCTCCTGTTAGATTCGCAACCGGATATCCGCGCATGGGCGGCGGTCATCCTTGCGGAAAGCGGCGACACCACTTTAATCCCGGCCATTGCCCGCTTGCTTGGCGACGAAAATCCGCGAGTCGCCCACCGCGCCGCCGGCGCTTTGGCCCGCTTGCGCCCGGGCGACGACCCCCTTGTCGTGGAAGCGGTCGAGCGTTTCTTAAAAAAGAATGATCCGGGACCGCGGGCCACGCTTGCCGGGGCGAGATTGCTTGCCGAAGCGCTCGGAGCCGATGGGCGTTCGAAAATGGAGTCGATTCCAACCGCTCTGGCCGCCCGCGCCTCGGTGGTTGCCGCCCGGCGCCTGCGCGATCCCGGTATGGCACGTTTCTTGGACTCTCCGGAGCAAGCGGTGGCCTTGGAAGCGCTGGCCGCGATCCATGATGAAGCCATCGAGTGTCCCGAAGCTCCGGCGGCCCTTCTCAAAGTGGATGCTTTTGGTGGTCCCTGGAAGGACGTGCCGGTCATGGCCCTCCGGCGCTTGATCAATCTCAACTACCGGGCCGGTGGCATGGAAGACGCGGGACGTCTCTGGCAAGCGGCGGCCAACCCGTCGCTTCCCATCGCCGCCCGTTTGGAAGCATTGTTCTTGTTAGAGAACTGGGGCCAACCCCATGCCATCGATCGGGTGACGGGCGATCATCATCCGCTGCCCGCCCGACCCGCGGTGGTGCTCGATCCCATCGTGCAGGCCGGCACGGCGTCGTTGATTGAAGACCCCAATCCCGATATCCAGGCAGCCGTGCTCCGTCTCGCTTTGACGCATGGAGCGGAGCTTCCGGTGGAAAAACTTCAGGCTTTGGCAACGGATCACAAGAAAGGCACGAGCGCGCGCGTGCAGGCCATCCGACAACTTGCCAGCAACGCACCGCCCGGAACGCGGGCGTTTTTCCAAGGCCTCTGCGCCGATAAGGACCCCCGGGTGGCGGCATCCGCGCTCATCAATCTCGGCGATCTCGAGCCCGACCTCGCATTTGCGGAAGCGCGCAAGGTTCTCTCCAACCCATCCGCGCCTTTGTATCTAAGGCAGGAGATGGTGCGTTGGCTTGGAGTTTGCGGGCATCCGGAGGCTGCCGGGCTCCTTGGTGAATTCGCCGTGGCCGCCAACGCAGGCAACCTCGATCCGGGCCTTGGTGCGGATCTACATGACGCCATTACCACGCTACCTTCGGGTCAGGTGACCGCGGAAATGTCCCATGTGCTGGAAAAATCCAAGGGTGGTTTCGCTTGGGCGGCCAATGGCGGGGATGTGGCCAGCGGACATTCTTTGTTTTTTACCCATGGCGGCGCACAATGCCTGCGCTGCCACGAGCTTTCCGGCAGTGGAGGCAATGCCGGTCCGCCGCTTGATGGCATTGGCAAACGACGCGACGAGGCCTATCTGCTCGAGGCACTCATTCATCCTGGTGCCCACATCGCTCCCGGTTATGGGAATGCCAAGGTCAAATCCAAGGACGGCACGACCATTGAAGGATTGCTCAAGGATGAAACGGCGGACCAAGTCGTCATCGAAACCGATGGCAAGTCCGTCAATATCGCCCGCGGTGAGATCACGGAGCTCGGCTACGGAGCTTCAGCCATGCCCGACATGACGACCATCCTGACTCCGCGCCAGGTTCGGGATGTGGTGGCATTTCTCGGTGACTTGAAACCCGGCAAGTCGGTGAAGGCGGATCAGGTGAAAGCACCTCCACCCGGTGAACTCGACTCCCGTGAAAGTGAAAAAGCCGCGCCGTCCGTGGCCGTGGCCGATCTCGATCTTGGCAAACAGGTTTACGACAATGTCTGTGCCGCTTGCCACGGGCCGGAAGGAAACGGGGTCGAAGGCGCGTTCCCGCCCTTGCGTGGATCCGAGTGGGTGGGGCACACGGCTTCCGCCCTCATCCGGATGCAACTGCACGGTCTTGAAGGCCCGATCACCGTCAATGGCGTCGAATATAACACGGCGATGCCACCACATGGAGAAACCCTATCCGATGAGGACATTGCCGCCGTGTTGAACCACATGCGCCGCCAATGGGGAAGTCCCGGCCTATCGGAAATCGCGGCCAGTGATGTGGCGAAGGAACGCGAACTCAACCCCGATCGCATGGCTGCCTGGACGGTTGCGGAACTCGGCAATCCACCAGCGCCGGGAGGACCTGCCGCCGCACCCGGTTCGTCCGCTGCTCCCACCGCGAAAGTGGCTGCCGGTGTGTCTGCTCCTTCTTCCCAAACGACGGTTCCTGCCCAACCATGGCCGCTCCTTTTTCTCCTCTCGCTGCCTTTCCTCGGCTTCGTTGCCGGTGTGCTGGGATTGAGAGGGCGTTGAGCGGGCGGAGTCCATGCCGACCCTCGTGTCCCGATTTGGCGTGCACTTTCCTCTCCCGCTGGACAAATCGCCGCGACGGGGGCATGATACGGAAGTCAACCCATTCACCGAACCATGGAAGCAAAAGCCGTTCTCCAATCCACCGAAGACCACATGAAAAAGGCGGTGGAATACCTGACCCACGAATTCGCGTCGCTCCGCACCGGCAAGGCATCGCCGCAGCTCGTCGAAAACATCGACATCAAGGTGAGCATTTACGGCGGAACGCACATGAAGCTCAAACAACTCGCCACCATCAGCACGCCGGAGGCCCGGCTGATCATGGTCCAGCCGTTCGACGCATCCACCCTGCAGGATGTGGAACGCGGCATCCGCGAGGCGAACATCGGCATCAATCCCTCGACGGAAGGAAAGTCCATCCGCCTGCCCGTGCCCGAGCTGACCGAAGAACGCCGCCGCTCCATGGTCAAGATCCTCAAAGGCAACGCCGAAGAGGCCCGCGTGCGGATCCGTGGTGCCCGTCGTGATGGAATGGAGCAGATCAAGAAACTGGAGAAAGACAAACTCATCACCGAGGATGACCGTCGTGACAAAGAAGAAGCCATCCAGAAGATGACGGACAAACATGTCCACGAGATCGACGAATTGGCCAAACGCAAGGAAGTCGAGGTCATGACCGTGTGATGGTGGAGCGTGGCATGCCGCGCGGCCAATCCCTTTTCCAGAATCGTGCCAGGGCACGATGCCAAGGGCAAGACCGGGACGGTCTTGCTACGCTTCTGAATTGAAACTCCAGCCCATGTCCGAAATCGTCAGTGCCAAACAGGATTGCGGGCGTTGGTATCAATCCATGCCGCGGAAGATCCTACTTTTGGCCGCAGCTTTTTGCCTGGCCATGGTTGGTCCACTCGTGGCGGGTCCATTCAGCGTGACTTTGCCGCCAGATGCCGGCGGAAATTCCATCCGCGTCGAGGGATTTTCTTTTGATGATCGCACGCTCAGTTTCCTCGTGGTTGACGAGGGAAGTTTGACCGCGCCCCGTCACGGCGGATTGGATCCGGCGATGCGCCAGGCGGGAGCGATCGCCGGCATCAATGGCGGATTCTTTTCTCCAGAAGGCGCACCCCTCGGCAGGATGGTGGCCGATGGAGTGGTCACGGGTCGCCTGGCACGTGGCAGTTTGACGTCGGGGGTCATCTTCCGCGACGACCGCGGGCTTTTTCTATGGCGGGTGGCGGAATACGAAGCGAAAGGCTCGCCGGTGGCGCGCCAGATGCTACAGGCCGGACCGTTCTTGATCGATGCGAGGGCGAAGGTTCCCGGATTGGAAGCGACCAAATCGCGTCCGCGGTCCTTCGTGGCCCATGATGGCAAACACGCATGGGTCATCGCGACCGCCGGATCGTGCACGTTGGCCGGACTGTCGGAGGCTCTTTCCCGAGCCGGGACACTCGACGGGGTTGGTCTGGTTCGTGCGCTGAATCTCGACGGCGGAAGTTCGACCGGCCTTTGGATGCAGGGCAAAGTCATGCGGCGTCCGTGGGCGAAGGTGCGCAACTACCTCGCGGTGGTGCCGAAATAACAAACCAGTGCCACCGCGATGAATCTCCGCTCCCGCGAATCGATTGTCCTGTGGGCATTCACCGGAACCATCGCCCTCTTTCTCTCCCTGTGGCTGCCGTGGTTCCAGCCGTCTCCCCGCGATTTCATGGATCTGCTTGGTGCCATCGAACCCGGAAAAGAGGAAATGCGAATCCTCGAAATGGTCTCCTCCCTCGGGGGTCAGGCGCCGATTCAAGGCAAGGTAAAGATGGGTATCGAATGGCCGGTGCCGGTCTTTCACTTATGCGCCGTCGGTGCGGGCGTGCTCGTGGTGCTGCGGACCAGCGGGTGGTTCCGGTCCGCCGCCCCATGGATATCGGGTTTTCTTTTCCTGGGGTGCGCCGGGGTGTCGGCGTGGTGCGTTCATGCGGCCAAATCGGGCTGCCGTTGGGGTTATGGTGGCTTCGTTGCTTTGGCGGGTGTTCTGCTCATCCTCGCGGCCTGGGGAAGATTCAAGTTTTGGAGCGCGTCCCGGAAGCCTGCCCCGTCAAATTGAGGAAAATTCCATCGCGCTGACGGCCTGCAGATGACCGCCGCAAATCGCTCGATCTAGCCCATCATTTGGGTGGGCAACGGACATGACCCTGCGGGATCGTGGCTCTCCGGTGGGGGAGGGAAGGCGAGGTATAGGGTCAAACGACCGGATTCCCCTTTGCCAAAACCGGGGGAATGTTGCAGGGTTCCCCCGATCATGGCTCATTACGACCTCATTGTGATTGGCGGAGGCCCGGCGGGATACGTCGCGGCGATCCGGGGTGCCCAGCATGGCAAAAAAGTCGCCTGCGTCGAGAACGACCGCGCCGGCGGCACCTGCCTCAATTGGGGCTGTATTCCCACCAAAAGCCTGCTCCGCAATGCCGAACTTTACCATCTGATGTCGCACCGCGCGAAGGAATTCGGGCTGAAAATCGAAGGTCTTTCCTATGACTGGGATGCGGTAATCGGGCGTTCGCGCAAGGTTTCGGATCGCCTCGCCGGTGGCATCGAGTTCCTCTTCAAGAAGAACAAGGTGGATTACCTGCGCGGCTTTGGCGGCATTGCCGGAAACAGCACGGTGGAAGTGACCGCCGCCGATGGGAAAAAAGAAACCCATACCGCCACCAACATCATTGTTGCCACCGGTTGCAAATCGCGCCCGATGCCCGGCCTCGACTTCAATGGCACGACCGTCATCGGCTCGAAGGAAGCGCTGGTCATGCCCGCGCAACCGAAGGAAATCATCATCATCGGGGCGGGAGCCATCGGGGTCGAGTTTGCCTATTTCTTCAACGCCTACGGCACCAAGGTTACGGTTGTGGAGATGATGGATACCTTGTTGCCGGTCGAAGACACGGAGGTTTCCAAGGCCCTCGAGAAATCATTCAAGAAGCAGGGAGTCAACGTGATGGTTGGCACGAAGACCGTCGGCTCGAAAGTCACGGCCGACAGCGTCGAAATCACCGTCGAGCCTGCCAAGGGCGGCGAACAGAAAACCCTCAAGGCCGATGTCTGCCTCGTCGCCATCGGCGTGCAGCCCGTGCTCCCCGGCGGAGCCGACAAACTCAAGCTCACCGATCGCGGCTACATCCAGATCAACGATCGCTATGAGACTTCCATGCGCGGGGTCTTTGCTATTGGCGATATCAATGGTCCTCCCTGGCTCGCCCACGTGGCCAGTTTCGAAGCCATCCAGTGTGTGGACGGGATTTTCAAGAAAGGCCATGTGCCGAAGAAGGTCACGGTTTTCCCCGGTTGCACCTATTGCCATCCACAGGTTGCCAGTGTCGGCTTGACCGAACGCGCGGCGAAGGAAAAGGGCATCCCCTACAAGACGGGACTGTTTCCTTTCCAGGCGTTGGGCAAGGCGCAGGCGGTCGCCGAGACCGATGGATTCGTCAAGATCATCTACGGCGAAAAACACGGAGAAGTGCTCGGGGCGCACATCATCGGCGAGAACGCGACCGAATTGATTGGTCAAATGGGCTTGGCCATCACGAACGAGATCACTTGGGACGAGATCGAGAACACCATCCACGCCCATCCGACGCTCACCGAGGCCATCCACGAAGCGACCGGAGTCGCCCTCGGGCACCCGATTCACATTTGATTCGGGATTATACCGTAATCTGATCTCACTCGTCTTTGCCTCTTAGCGAATTCGGTGTGCCGCAATACGGGCAGCGCACCGAGTTCGAGCAAAGCGCAAGCATCGCCATGGTCGTGTGCGGGCCAAGCAATGGGATGCTTGGGGCTTTCCGGCTCTTGACGCATCGTTTGTTCTGATACATCCGCATGGCGCAGACCCGGCAACCCACTTTCGCCGATCCGAAGAGCCAGAGAATGCCGCTGACGAGCAGAAGCAGCGGGAAAACCAAAACCACCGGCAGATGCTTCGGGTCCAAGGCCAGCACCAAGGGCACGCCTAGCACCGTCCCCATAAGGGATATCAGGCGGACAAGGTGGATGAAGCCCACGATCCGCAGAAGTAGAGGGCGGCGATTGCGGGGACCGCGGGTGCGAGTCTCCCTTACTTCCGGGGGGCTTTGGGTCGTGGTGGCTCTGATGTTGTTGGCAGGAAACGCCGTTCGCCCGTTGGCTCCGTGCGGGGAGAGGGGTGCATCTTCCTTCGCCGCACGGCTCGACTCGGCTCCGTCCGGGAACGGGGTCGCTTGGTGCGGGGGAACCGAAAGGACCAGGGGAGGCGTGGAGGCACCGACCTTGGTCGTTCTTGGAGGGAGGGGCGTTGTCTGGGGAGAGTCGATGGTGGAGGTTGTTACGCGGGACCGTAACACTAACGTTCCAGATTGTCGAGAATTGGAGCGATTTAATTCTATCAACTAACGCAGAAGCGGATTTCAAGCCATTTTTCGCTCGTTCGGCATTAAGCGCTGGGAGACCTTCCAGAACCAATCTCTACCCACGGATTCCGTGGATGGGGGGAAGTGTTTGGCTTCGCTGTTGGAAACGGGCGAGGACGCCCGTTCTCCTTTAAAACATGTTGCCAACACGGGTGGGAGGGTCGGCAAAAGAATGCCGGTTCATCCTCCGCGGCGATCTGGAAAACGGGATTATCGTGCGCCGGTGAGTTTGGCCGCGAGGCTGGCAGGGATCGGCCGGGCTGACCATGTGCCATCGTCCGACTGTATGGTGCAAGCCGTCGTGATGGAGCCGGATCCGAATTCCCCCTTGGGTCCTTCGAGGGTGAAGCGCAGACGAAGGCTTCGCGCTCCAAGGCGCTCAACACTGAGCAGGACGCGGATTTCGTCTTGGAAATGGACCGGCTGCCGGAAATCGGAGGTGATGGAAACAATCGGCCAGCCAACCGGCTCCGCGCCCTCGGGAGCGTGGGCGGGGTGGACGGCCTCGCCGAGTTTGGCCAGCCACGCGTGCCATGCTTCCTCGACGAGGGTGAGGATGGCCGCGAAGTGCCCGACCCCGGCCATGTCGGTGTCGGCAAATCGCAATGCCCGATGGTAGTGGAACCCGGTGCTCATCGGGCGTTTCTCACTCGAAGGGATCGCGGCCGGTGGCCGGCGCGCGGGCGGGCAGGGTATCGCTGGTGGTGGTGCTTGTGGTTGCGCTGCCGCCCGTGGATTCGTCGAACAAGGCGTTGTCGGCGGGCAACAAACGGTCGAGGATGCGGGTGATGGCATCCTTGGCGCGGCGGCTGTCCGGGTAAATGCGCCGGGCTTCCATGAGCATGGCGAGGGCGGAGCCTGTGTTGCCGGATTTCGAGAGATCATTGGCGCGTTGCAGGGCGACGACGAACTCGCTGGCCGCGCGCGAGAGTTCCTCGGCGCGGATGCGCAATTCGGCATCATCCGGGAATTCAGCCACCAGGTTTTGGATTTCCTCCCAAGCGGCGTATTTGGCTCCGGGGACGGCCCGGGTCTCGAGCTCGCGGGATTGGGCGATGGCGGTGTCGATCTTGATCAAATTGGTGACGATTTGATTCAGACTGGCCTTGCGCGGCTCGTCATCGAAGACGGCGGCGCCGAATTTCTCTTTCTCGCGCATGATGGCGCGGTAGTTGCGGTCGTTGATCAAACGATCGAAGTCGGTTACGGCCTTGTTTTTCATGTCGGCCTGTTCCATGACCGGCTGCACGGCGTCATCGATCTTCGGATTGGTCGGCCATACCTCCATCGCTTTCTGCACTTCGCCGCGCGCTTCATCGACCTTGCCCTGCGAGAAAAGCAACTTGGCCTGGGCGAGGTGCATGTCGCTCACCCGGGTGTTGGTCTTTACGTAGGCTTCGAACTTGGTCGAATCGTAATCGGTGGCGGTTTTTTTCAACTGGTCGATGAGTTCCTGGGCGAGCAGGAAATCCTTGGCTTCGAGAGAGGCGGTTAGTTTGAACATGGCGCGCGCGAAGTCCTGCACCTTTTGTTTGCGATCGCGGGGAAGGGTGCGCACTTCCGGCATGTATTCGCCGATGGCGAAGGCTTCCTGGAGGCGGCGGAACCCATTCCATAGTTCGCCGCGATCGACGAGGTAGTTGAAGGTCTCGATGCCACGGCGCACGTCG
Organism: Verrucomicrobiales bacterium; assembly: GCA_046075565.1. Lineage (GTDB taxonomy): Bacteria > Verrucomicrobiota > Verrucomicrobiia > Verrucomicrobiales > SLCJ01 > JBJTQJ01. The sequence continues at coordinate 15,413 of JBJTQJ010000042.1, forward strand.
CTCATGGCTTCATTGGCGAGTGTGTCGATGGTGGAGACGGTTGGGCTGCCGCCGAGGCCTTCGCCGAAGATGCGGGAGACATCGGAATCCTCCTTGAGGTTCAGGGTGGCTTGGCCGTCCTGGAAGAGCTGGTTGTAGAAGCGCGCCGCCATGATGGTGTGTTCGAAGCGGCGTTGCATGAAGAACTGCCCGATGAGGAGCTGGAATTCGGTCTTAGTCTTGAGTTCCGAGAGTTCGTTTTTCGCATCGAAGGCCTTGCTCAGCACCTCGATCTCGACGAGCCGCTTCACGATGCCTTCGTATTCAAGTGAGTTGGTGGCAACGCCCGCGGGGGCGCCACCGCCTTGGGCCTGGCCTCCGCCACCTTGGGGCGCGCGACGGCTGTTGCTATTGCGGCTGGAACTGCCGCCGCCGGCGGGATTGGTGGTGAGCGAGCGTTCTTCCGCCTTCATGTCGCCTTTCCAGCGCAGCCGCTCGGCCTCGTCTTTCATGGCCTTGACCTGCATGTCGTAGTCGTTCTGATTGCGTTTGCTCAGATAGACCCGGAAGATGGCATTCAGGAGCGCGTCGCATAGGCGTGCGTCCTGCGGGTGTTCGGCGGCGACGGGGAGCAGAACGACGGCGCGGCGCATTTTATCGCGGTCGGTATTGAGCGGGCTTAGCAGGTCGAGGATTTCCCGGATGGTGGAGATGTAGGCGGCATCGGCCGCGCTCTTGGCTTCCGGCTCGCCGAGGTAACGCTCGAAGCGGGCCGAGAAAACGCGGTTGTCATTGATGTTCCAGGCCTTGCCATCCCAGATTGCGACCTCGGAACTCGGGTCCATGGCCGGGAGGTCGTTGCCAAGCACGTTGCGCTGGGCGGGCTTCTCCTCCTTTTGCGCGATGGTTGTGTTCGACGGTCCATTGTCCGCCGGTGCGGCCGGGGGCGCGTTAAAGACCTGGGCGAAGGCCGGGGTGGCGAGTCCCAGGGCGAGGGCTGCACGAAGGGTCAGGGAGTATGTTTTCATGGCGGTTTTCCTCATTTTACGATACTGCGGGCTTCGGGGAGCCCGTCCTTGTTAATTTCTACAACGACACGCAAGCGGTAGCCGGATTCGATATTGTCACCTTTGAGTCCGGCAGGCAAGAAAACGGGAATGGGCGCTTCTTTTCCATCGGCACCGGGTAAGAGGGTGATGATTTGCCCTTGGGCGGTGACGCGGTCGCGTCGATCCACCGTGCCCTCGAGGTAATACATGTTCCCGCGCTGGGAGAGGCTGTTCTTCCGGAAGTCCTCGACATTCAGCGGCGGGTAGTCGGGCTTGGAACCTTTGCCGAGCATGAAAAACCCGCCGATCGCGGCCGCGGCAAGAAACGCGAGGCCGATGAGGAGGACAACTGGGGAGACTGAAGATTGGGCGCGACGGGCCATGGGAAACGGATGGAGTGGGGAGAAATAACCACTCAAATGAGCGGTTGTCTCAACATTTTACCAGCAGGGAAGCGGCTTGTCCCGCTTCTTTCGTGTAAATCAGCCGCCTTCCCAGAGATTTTTCCGGGCTCCCACGTAGGAGGCGAAAAGTCCGATGGCGAGGTGGATGCCGAGCACGAAGAGGCAAATCTGGTAACTCTGGAGGCTGGTGGCGCTCACCTGCTCGACGGCATTCTGGAATTCGCGATTGAGCATTTGGGAGGACCCCGACCAACTCCAGTAGGCGGAGATGAAGGGACGGACGAGCGGTTCGATGAAGCCGGGCAAGGCGAGGACGATGCCGGAGAGGGGGAGTTGGAATCCGACGAGGTAGATGGAGAGGAGGTTCGCTTGGTCGGCCGAGCGCATGTTCGCCGAGATGCCAAGGCAGACGGCGGTCATGGCGGCGGTTACCATCCACAAACTCACGAGGTGATCGGTAAAACCCCCGGGGAATTGCCATTTCCCGAACAACTCGACAAACACCCCCATCCAAACGGCTTGGGCGGTCACCGGCACGGCGAGGAAAAGAAGTTTGCTGGTCAGATAGGCGGCGGGCCGCAAACCGGCGAGTTTTTCCTTTTCGTAAATCATCCGTTCGCCGGCGATCTCACGCGCCGAGTTGTTCGAACCCATCAGGGTGAGCAGGATGACCTGGAACATGATCACCCCGGAGGCGAAGCCGCCGTTCGTGAGCACGCTGAGGAAGACGTCCCGTTTTTCCATCATCTCCTGCACGGCATTGGCCGCGGTGCCGGATTCGCGTTTCAAACCATCCGGTGGCGTGAGGGTGAAAAGGGCGACGAGCAATGGGAACCCGAGCAGAATCGCGATGTGCAAAACCAATTGCGTGCGATCGCGGAAGAAAATCTTCCACCTGCGGGCGAAAAGATGAGCGGTTTGCCGGATGATACCCGGAGTCTCCGGCACATCCGCCGTCGAGCGGGTGGCCGTGCTTTTGGTTTCCGATTCTTTTGGGGCCTCTTTCGCCGGCTCTTCGGATTTCTCCACTTGCGGCGCGGATTCGGCATCGGGCTTGGTGTCTTTGGCGGCCTCGGCAACTTTTGGAGAAGCATCTTCTTTGGGCGCGGCATCTTTCGGAGCCGCCTCTTTGGCGGCGGGCTCGTTGGTCGCGCCAGCATTCGGGCGGGCCATCGCTTCCAGCGGAGTGGTCGCATGTTCCGGGCGGTCATGGCCGGCCTGGGGCGCGGCCAGCTTCATGCGGTCGTAATAGAAGGCGCGGTGCTTCTGCCATGAATTGTGCCACTGCAAGGGTTCGCGGTCGGCCAAGCGGCGATAAACCTCTTCCGGGTGCTGCACGCTGAAATAATGAGGCAACAACCGGGGCGGCCCGTGGAAAACCAGATGCCCGGCGTGCATGACCAGAATCGAGTCATGCATGTCGATGTTGGTCAGGCTGTGGGTGACGTTGATGACCAACCGGTTCTCCCGCCGGGACAGCGCGTGGAGCAGATGCACGATTTCCTGCTCGGTCTTCGGGTCCAGACCGCTCGTCACTTCGTCGCAAAGCAAAAGCGAAGGACGCGCAACCAGTTCCATGGCCAGGCCCAAACGGCGTTTTTGACCCCCGGAAAGAACTTTTACCCGGCGGTCGCGAATGGGTGTCAATCCCACCACCTCGATGGCCTTTTCAATGATCTCGTCTTCCTCGCCGCGGCCTGCCGCCCGCACGCGCAAGCGGGCCGCGCTTTCCACGCTTTCCTCGACGGTGAGGGGATCGAAGGCAATGCTGAACTGCGGCACGTAGGCGAATTCGTTGGGGAGCAGGTCGCCTTCGGTGGAAAGATTGCGGTCATTCCAGCGGATTTCCCCGCTCGTTTCCGGCACCAGGCCGGCGATGGTCTTGAGCAGGGTTGTCTTGCCGCAACCACTCGCCCCCACCAAGGCCATCAGATGGCCACCGGGTGCGGCGAAAGAAACGTCGTGAAGCAGGGTGTGGTCCTCGCCACCGCGGCGGAGAGTGAGAAAGAGTTGGCGGAGTTCGAGCATGATGGGAGAATAAGAGACTTCTATCCGTCATGGAACGCATCTGGCAAGTCCGGGTTCTCATGGAAAGGCATTTTTTCCTTCGAGAACCGCTTTTCCAACGGATATTCCCGCACTTTTCCCCCGAATCACCATGAGCCAAACCTCCCTTCCCCGAAGCGCCCGCCGTCGCGGCCGTTGGCTGCGCGTCGTCCTTTGGTGCGTTTTCGGCATCGTCCTGATCGGGGTCATCGCGGTGCTGGGGGCGTATGCTTGGGTCAAAAAATACCTCGCCGGCGAGGAATTCCGCGCCCTTGTCGCGGCCCAAGCCGGGCAAATGCTGCAGGCCGAAGTCACATTGGAGCCACTCGTTTGGGACCGCCTCAATGTCCGGAGCGAAAAGGCCTCCGCCACCGGCGGCTCGCGCATTTCCCGCCTCGAAATCACCGAACCGCAGGCCACCATCTCGCTCACCGCCCTCACTACCGGACACTGGACGGTCGAGAATGCCAGCATCGAACGCCTCGTCGCCGACCTCAAAACGCCCCCGGCCAAGACAAACGCCCCGGCGGTCACCGGTGCGGAATCTCCCGCGCCCCCGGAGGAAGTCCCCGAAGCTGCTGCCACCGGATTGCCCCGCTGGTTTCCCACCGAAGTGCGCGTGCCGACCATTCAGATCCGCGATCTGAACCTGCGCTTCGGGCAAGGCGACATGGACTTCCGGCTGTTGAAAACCGGAGCCCTGCTCACCCGCCGTGATGCCACCTCCTACGACATGGCGCTGCGCGGCGGCGAATTCAGCCTGGCCCCGTTTCCCGGAGCCGGTATCGAGAAGAAAAGTTTCGAGATCATCGATGCGACGCTGCGCATGACCCCCGAAACCGTCTTCGTGCTCGACAGCCGAATGAGGGCCGCCGATGGCACCACTCTCGCCATCCAAGGCACCGCGCCGGGTTCTTCCGGAGATGGTCCCCTCGACATCCAATATACCATGGAATCGCTGCCCGTCGCCCAGGTGCTCGGCGGCGAATGGGCCAACCGAGTCTTCGGTCGCCTCACGGTCACTGGGCAGAGCCAGGGCGAAGGGGATACCCTCGTCCACACCGGCACGGCCGAACTCGCCGATGCGCGATTCCTCACTCCGCCGCCCTCCACCACCGCCCCCGCCGAAGGTGCCATCGGCCTGGTGACCAAGGGCTGGCAAAATCTAACAGGAACCATTATTCCTGTCCTCGGGGCCTACACCGACCGCACCGTGCAATTCCGCAACCTCGTCTGCGACACCGCCAGTTGCCGTTATCGCAAGGAAGGCGATCGCATCAACCTGACCGACATCAAAATCCGCAGTCGTGCCCTGCTCGGCGTCGAAGGCACACTCGACATTCTCGGCGAACAACTCGACGGACGCCTCATGGTCGGGGTCAGCCGCGAAACCCTCTCCGGTATTCCCGGAGCCGAAGCCAAGGTCTTCACCATCGAACGCGACGGCCTCGTCTGGACGCCCGTGCGCATCACCGGCACTTTCGATGATATCAAGGAAGACCTCACCGATCGCCTTGTTGATGCCGCCGGAGCCCGCATCCTGGACGAGCTCCCGAATCTCGACACCATCCGCAAGACCATCGAAGACCTCGACCCCGGCAAGGTGCGCGACGGCGTGCTCGATCAGGGAGGGAAGCTCATCGAGGAAGGCGGGAAAATTATCGAGGGTATCCTGCCGTTGAGACCGTGAACCAGTCGGCTTATGCCATTGGACTCATGGACAACCCGGAATGCGAGTGGCGCCGCATGGGTTTGGCGCATCCTCCTCTGGTTGGGCGGCGGTGCCCTGCTGATCAAAACCGCGTTGACTCCCTTGCCGGATTTCACCTCGCTTGTGGAATTTGTCGCGCCGGTCAAAGAAGTCGGTGAGTCCGAGGAGCCCCGGCGGGATCCCCGCCCATGGGTTCGTTTCGAAGGACGCAACGCCACCTATTTTTTCCCCGTGACCTGAAGGAAGAAGCTGCCATACTCGCGAGTTTAGAAAGCGGCGCACAAGTTCGGGTTTGGTCTGATGTCGGAAAGAGCTACACGCTCTGGCAAATCGAGTCGGACAACCGCATTCTCTTGAACTACGAAAGCTCGCGCGCCGGTGCCGTCCAACGCCGATGGTTTTCCGCTCTCACGGGCACCGCTCTGCTCGCTTTGCAATTTTTTGATTGGGGTCTCGCCATCCGTCGCCATCGGAAATTGCTCCGCGAGTTATCCGGCAAAGTGTAAAACAGGCGCTCCGCCTAATACCGTCGCTCTAGCACCAGAAATGGCAAATAGCGATCTGGTCTCAGGGCAAGACCGAGACGGTCTTGCTACAACTCTGTTGGATGCTCCAAGGCGAAATCCCCTTGAGCGGTAATGTCCCTCGTAGCAAGAGCGTCTCGCTCTTGCCCTACAAGGAAGTGGACAAAGAGAAGCCGGAGGACCAAGCTTGTTGGTGATAAACTCACAGGATTAGGCGTCCCGCCTGTTTTGAATCGCAAACACCGGCAAGATGCCGGTGGCACACTCCACTGCTGAATGTGGAGGCGCGACAATCCTGTCGCGCGGGCAAATAATTTGCGGCTGGCCTGCCCGATGCTCATTCCATCTCTCCGTTTCCACATTGACCATTTCATCTCCGCCCCTGATGTTTCGGTCATGGGAAAGGTCTTGGTCATCCGCGGCGGGGCATTGGGCGATTTTTTGCTCACGCTCCCGACCATCCGCTTGCTCAAAAAAGGCTTGCCCGCGGCGACCATCGAAGTGCTCGGTTATGACCCGATGGTCGAACTCGCCAATTTGGCCGGGGTGGCGCACGCGACGCGTCGGCTCGGTCACGCGGGGTTGGCGGGATTTTTTGTTCCGGGTTCGAAACTGGATCCGGTTTGGTCGGAATATTTCGCGGGCTTCGATGTTGTCTTCAGTTTCCTGCCCGATGCCGACGGTCACTTTAAAGAAAACATCCTGCGCGCCGGAGTGAAAACATGGTTCCAAGGAAAATGGAAAGTGGACGAGTCTCCGGGGGCGTCGCATGCGGCGGAACAACTTGCGGAAGTCTGCCAGAACCTCGCGCTCTGGCTCGAAGATCCGGAGCCGATCGTGCACGCGCCACGGCCCGCGCATGAATGCTCCGGCATCGCCATCCATCCCGGCAGCGGTTCGCCGCGCAAGAGTTGGTTGTTCGCGCGCTGGGCGGAAGCCGGACCCAAGTTGGCAGGTCTCTTGCAGCCGGGAGAATACCTCGAAGTGATCAGCGGCGAGGCCGAGGAAGAATGGATTGGCGAGTTGCTCGCGCAATGGCGCGGCCTACCGGTGCGCCACCATCGATTTTCGCCCTTGGCAGAACTTTCGCGCATGCTCGCCGGATGCCGAGGCTACCTCGGCCACGACACCGGCGTCTCGCATTTGGCCGCAGCTTGTGGTGTCCCGTGTTTGTTAATGTTCGGTCCGACCAATCCCGAAGTCTGGGCTCCGCGGAATCCCGGCACGCGCGTCGTGCGTGCGCCGGGCGGTCATTTGGATCAACTCGCCGTCGACCCCGTGATCGCGGGGATGAGAGAAATGCTGGGAGATTGTTAGACTTCCCGCGGATCTTGTCGCCGTATCGATTTCGGTCGGCAGCGAGCCTCTTCTTTTACTTACACAAAGCCGAGATTCTTGAACTCTCCGCCGAGCACGGGTTTGCTCGGAGTTTTGAGCCAGTTCTCGAGCACGGTGGCATAAACCGAGCGGAAGTCGGTGTGGAATTTGAGGTCGCCTTTGTCGAGGTCGGTCAGGCTGGGTTGGGCACCGACGATGCCGGCTTTCACCTTCGGACCGAAAACAAAAAGAGGGGCGGCGGCGCCGTGGTCGGTGCCACCATTGGCATTTTCCTGCACACGGCGTCCGAATTCGGAGAAGGTCATCACCATGACGCGGTCGCGCGCTCCCTGGGCTTCGATGTCCTTCATGAAGGCGGCGAGTCCGTCGTTGAGTTGTTTCAGCCGTTGCTCGTGGGCATTGGCCTGGCCGGTGTGGGTATCGAATCCGCCGTGGCTCACATAATAAACCCGCGTCGGCAAGCCGCCTTCGATCATGCGTGCGACGAGTTGCAAGCTCTGGCCGAATGGCTCGCCCGGATAGCCTGCACGCACCTTCGATTTGCGGAGCAGTTCCCGCACCTTGTCGGAGCTGACCTGCGCGTCGAGACCGGTGCGTTCGAGGAAACTCAAGGCATCCTTGGCATTGCCGAGGGTAAGTCCGCCATTGCCACCGGCGACCATGTCGATCGAGCCGCCCGCTCCTCCCATTTCGGCGTCGGGGGAGTTCAGTTCGCGGAAGACATCACCGGCTTCATCAATGTCCTCTTTGCCCTGCATCCAACGATACAGATCCGGGGTTTTGAGGGCGATGCCGGGGCGTTTGCTGGCGACGAAGGCATCCGGCTGGCGGTCCACGAGGGCGACGCCGACCGTCGGATCTTCTCCAGAGCAGGCATTGTCGAAGTAACGTCCGACCCATCCGGTGGAGCCGACCTTGTTCGCATCGGTGGCGCGTGTCCAGATCTCCGTTGAGCGGAAGTGCGAGCGGTTCGGATTCGGATACCCCACGCCTTGCACGATGGAGAGACCGCCATCCTTGAAGGATTTTTCAAAGAAGGTCAAACTCGGATGGAGTCCGGTCTGGTCGTTGATCTTCAGCGTCTCGTTTTCCTTGAAGGCCAGGGTGCGGCGGGCTTTGTGGTAGTTGTCATCCGCGAAAGGCACGACGGTATTTAATCCGTCGTTGCCGCCACCGAGTTGCACGAGCACGAGAATGGGCGCGTCTTTGCCGGTCACGGCTTGGGTGGCGGAATCAGCCGCCGCCGCGTGCAGCGTGGAGAAGGTGTTCTGCACGAAGACAGGAACAGTCCATGAGGTCGCTGCCCCGAACATGGTGCTGCGGAGAAACGAACGCCGTGTTTTGATAAGGCCGTCGAAAGAATCGGATTTCATGGTGTCAAATGGGGGTGGGAGTTTTTCGCGGATCAGGTGAGCTGATAGTAAGGTGTGCTGAGCATGAGGTGGACAAGGTGGCCGATTTCCGTGTCGGTCAAGCCGGCATCGCTTTCGCTTTTGGCGAAGGAGAGGAATTTTTCCCGGTCTTCCTGGCGCAAGGGATGTTGGAAAAAGCGGAAGGCGAGGTCGTCCACAAGCTTCTCCGGATCCTTGCGCAGTTCGGTTGGTGCGATAACGGCATAGTCCGGTTTCGGCATGAATTTACGGGCGCGCTCTTCACGCATAGCCGAGCCGATTTTGGTCTTGCCCCTGAGGTTGCCCATGTTTCCGAGTCCGCTGATCGCATAATCGGGATCCGCGCCGCGGGCGATGGCACCGGCGACGTTATAGCGGGTGAAGAGGGTATTGGTATTGATCCAGGCGGCGCCGCCCGGCCAGCCCGCGACATTGGGCGGGAGGAAGAGCGTCTGGCCCATATTCCGCATGCCCCCGAGGGCGATGGCGTCGGGCAGGGTCGACATGCCGAAATGCCGGGACATTTGCGCGAGGTAGACAGCCGGCGATTTGATGACGGCCCGGATGTTGTCGCGGCGGTAAAACTCTTCGGATAGGAACAATCGGCGCAGGGAGCGTCCGATATGGAATTTTTCCTCGCGCAGGACAGCGGCGAAAGCTGTCACGTTTTCCTCCGTAGGCGCGTCGCTGACCATGTAGCGCCAGATTTTGCGGGACATGAATTGGGCACAAGCCGGTTGTTCGAGCAAGATGGCCACGATTTCATCCGGACCGAAGTTGCCGGTTTTGCCATGGAAGGTTTTCTCGCCGTCGTCGCGCTGGAATTTCAGCGAATGGACCTTGCCGGTCTCGCGATCGAGGCGCATGCCGGCAAAGGCCCGGGCCGCCTCTTTGATGTCCTCTTCGGTGTAGTTTCCTTCACCGAGGGTGAATAGCTCCATGACTTCACGCGCGAAGTTCTCGTTGGGCTTCTGTTTGGAGTTCTGCTGCAGATCCAGATAGATCATCATGGCCGGGTCGCGCACGATGGCTTTGGTCAGCGTCCCGAAGTCCCCGAGGGCGTTGTCGCGGAAAAGCTGGTTCTGTTTGAACATGAACCAGGCCACCCGCACCTTTTCCATGCTGGAGGCAAAATGCCCGTGCCAGAAGAGAGCCATCTTCTCGGCGGCCGGATGCGGACCCGCCATCATGCGGCGGAACCACCAGCGGCTCATCTCAATGCCTTGATCGCGGGAGGTCTCGCGCAAGAACTTGTTCAATTTCAGCCGCTTCAGTTGGGCGGCGGCCGCCTCCTTCTGGTCCGGTTCGCCCTTGGCTTTGGGGCTCTTCAGCCCGCCGAAGCCCGCTTCGCGGCGCATTTCGAGAAACTCGGCGACCTGTTTGGCGTAGCCCTCCTCATTTGCCCAAGCCGGCGGCGGAATGGGGTCGGTGGCGGGTTTTTCTCCGGCGAGGATCTTGTCCACGGCCGCTTCGGGGCCGAGGGCGTGGATGGCGCGGATCTGCTCGGGTGGGCCACCAAAGGCGGCTCGATTGAGGAGATGGGCGGCTTCCGTGATGGACCAATCGCGTTTGGTTCGAGCTTTCATGGGGGTGTGCGATCCAACCCGTGGTCTCGGGTGGGGTTGCGAATGTTCTTGGAAAATCCTCGAAACCATCCATAGTTTCCAGTTCCTTCGCCATCGGGGCGTCATTTTTCCCTTCCCATGTTCCTGACCAACCTCACCCGGTTCAATGAAATCGGGGCCAATAGTTACCTGCTGGATACCGGATCCGCCCGCGTGTTGCTCGATTCCGGCATGCACCCGAAGCGTGAAGGCCGGGACGCATTACCCGACCTCGCGGCCCTCTCCGGGGTCGACCTCGACGCGATTGTCATCACCCACGCCCACCACGATCACATCGGCAGCCTGCCCCTTGCCCAACGTCAGTGCCCGGCCGCGGAGGTTTACATGACCGAACTCACCGCACTGCTCTCCGATGCCATGTTGCACAACTCGGTGAACGTGATGTCGTCACAACGCGAGGAACTCGGACTGAAGGAATACCCGTTTTTTACCCACCGCGAGGTCGAGGAGGTGGTGGAGAAATGGCGGCATGTGCGCACACGGCGGAAAATCGACATCGGCCCGGGCACGACGCTCGAGTTTTTTGATGCCGGCCACATCCCGGGTAGCGCCGGGGCAATGCTCCGTGCGAATGGAAAAAGTGTTTTCTACACCGGTGATGTGCAATTCGAGGATCAATCGTTCTGCCTTGCCGCCGACTTCCCCCGCGATCCGGTGGATGTGCTGGTCATGGAAACCACCCGCGGGGCGGCCGCACGCGCCATGCACTACACCCGGAGCACGGAGATCGAACGCTTCGCCTCGGTGGCCCGGCGCGCGTTTGATCGCGGCGGGGCTGTCCTTCTGCCCGTCTTCGCGCTCGGCAAGACCCAGGAATTCCTGCTTCTCCTCCACCAGTGCCGCGAGCAAGGCTTGCTTCCCTTCGACACGCCCGTGCATCTCGGTGGTCTTGGCACCAAGCTCACCACCATCATCGACCGCTTTACCGGTCCGGTCCGTCGCCAATGCAAAGGATTCCAGTTGCTCCGCGATACCGGCGTGCAGTTGCCCAACCGCAAACGCCGTGGCCCGCTCGAAGCAATCCCCGGCCACATCTATGCGCTGTCCAGCGGCATGATGACGGAAAACACGACATCGAACGTCTTTGCCCGCGACTTCATCGACAATCCGCGAAATGCCCTCTGTTTCGTCGGCTATGCCGATCCGGACTCGGTTGCCGGGGGCATCCTCGCCGCCAAACCCGACGACCACATCGTGCTCGACCGCCGCTGGCCGCCGGTTCCACTACGCGCCGAGGTTGAGCGCTTCGACTTCAGCGGTCATGCCACCCGCGATGACCTCCGCGCCTTCGCCCGCGATGTACGCCCGAAAAAAATCGTGCTCGTGCACGGCGACCCCGATGCCCTCGAGTGGTTCCAAGCCGCCCTTGCCAAGGATCTGCCCGGCACGGAAATCCTCATCCCGAAACCGGGCGTGCCACTCGATATTTCCTGAGGCGCGGCTTGTGTGGTCCGCCGGGTTTCCTGGTCCCGGCCGCTTGCTCCTTGCCCCCGGCCCAAAACGGGAGCACATTCACCGTATGCGCGTAGCCCAAGTCCATCGCAAAACCGCCGAAACCGACATCCGCCTCGAGGTGAACCTCGACGGCTCCGGTAAAGCCGACATCCGCACTGGCATCGGTTTCTTCGACCACATGCTCACCTTGCTGGCCCGCCACGCCTTGCTCGACCTGACCGTCGATGCGAAAGGGGATCTCGAAGTGGATTTTCACCACACGGTGGAAGACACTGGCATCACGCTCGGCCAGGCCATCCGCAAGGCCCTTGGCGATAAGCAAGGCATCCGCCGCTACGGATGGTGTTACCTGCCCATGGATGAAGCGCTCGCCCGGGTCGTGCTCGATCTCGGCGGTCGTGCCTTCCTTGAATTCCGCAATCAGATCAATCCCGATCCCATTGGCGGGAATTTTCCATTTTCCCTGGTGGAAGAGTTTTTCCGCGCCTTCGCCTTCAACGTGGGAGCGAATGTGCATGCGGAGATTCTCTATGGTCGGGACGGCCACCACCTCGCCGAGGCGCTTTTCAAAGGACTCGCCAAAACCCTACTCCAGGCGGTCGAACGCGATCCCCGCGTCGTCGGCGTGCTTTCGACCAAGGAAGCCCTCTGATTTCACTTCGTGAGTGCGCGTATCCTCGATACCCACTGCCATCTCGCGAGCGCGAAATTCAGCGGCGAGGCGGAAGATGTAATCGTGCGGGCCGTGGATGCCGGGACGGGCGGCATGCTCACGCTCTCGACCTGCTTCGATGACATGCCGGCCAATCTCGCGCTCGCGGCCGCTCATCCGGGGTTGGTCGTTGCTGCCGTGGGAATCCATCCCTGTGACACACACGAGGTCGATTCGGCCGGGGATTGGAAAGATCGTTTGTTAGAAATGGCCGCCGCTCCCGGGGTCGCCGCCATCGGGGAGAGCGGACTCGACTACTACCACCCGCCGCCCGACGGATGGGACGAAGAGGACTTCCGCGCTCGCCAGCGGGAAATGTTGCGCGGTCACTTCGAAGTCGCGGCCGCCGCCGGTCTCGGAATCGTGTTACACACCCGCGATCGTTCTGGGCGTGCGAGCTTGGAAGATGCCTTGGCCGTCGCCCGTGATTTCAAAGGCCGCGTGCGCCCGCAGTTCCATTGTTTCCTCGGCCCGTGGGAAGCCGCCCCTGCCATTCTCGACCTCGATGGCATCGTCAGCTTCGGTGGGGTCATTACTTTTCCTTCCGCAAAGGAGACCCTCGCCGCTGCCGTGGCCGCGCCCGCTGGTTCGTTTACCCTCGAAACCGATTCTCCATATCTCGCGCCGGTTCCGCACCGCGGAAAACGGAATGAACCCGCTTACGTGCTGGCGACCGCGCGTCATCTGGCTAGCGCCCGCGGGGAAAGTCTCGAATCCCTCGCCGAACACACCACCAAAGCGGCACGCGCATTTTTCCGCTGGCCCGAACCTGCCTAACCTACCGCCATGGACCCGCTTGCTCTCGCCGACCGGACAGCGCGCTCATTCGCGTTGACGCTGCGTTTGCTCCCCGGACCGACGCGGGCGGAGGTTTGCTTGGCCTACCTCGCCGCGCGCCTCACCGACAGCGTGGCTGATACCACTTCGCTGGCCGCCGCCGATCGACTCTCCCTGCTCGATGCCCTTCGTGATGCCATCGATGTCGAAGGTCCATGGCCCGCCGCCGAGTTGTCCCATCTCGCGACGGTCCATGATCACCCGGGCGAAATGGCCTTGCTGAGCGAACATGCCGAACTCGAATCCGCCCTGCGCGGCCTCGAGGCCGACGCTCGCGACCGCGTGCGCCGAGTGCTGCTCACGATTGTTTCCGGTCAACGATTGGATCTCGTGCGCTTGATGGAAGGCGCTTTCACCTTGGCCGATGAAGCCGCGCTTGTTGATTACACCTGGCGTGTGGCCGGTTGTGTCGGTGGATTCTGGACCGAGGTGCTGGCCGCGCGTCTGCCCGGCTCGATTCTTCTTCCGGAAGGCGAATTGGCGATGTTAGGACGACGCTACGGCCAAGGCCTGCAATTACTCAATATCCTCCGCGATGCGCCCGAAGACTGGCTGGCCGGCAGATGTTACCTTCCCGCTGACGTTGGGGAAACCGTTCCGCCAAGTCCGCCTGATGCGCAGGGACTGGAAATCTGTTATCAACGTATGAGAAATTGGCTCCCGCAGTGCCGCGAGTGGATTGACGACGGCATTCGTTATGGCGAAGCCCTGCGCGGCATCCGCGTCCGCGCCGCCTCTCGATTGCCCGCGATCATTGGCCACCGCACCCTCGACCGTATCGAGACCTCGGATTTCCAAGCATGGCGCCAGCGTATCAGGATCCCCCGCCACGATGTCCGCCGCGCTCTGTTTGAGGCAATGGTCGGGTAATATAGAATCCTTTGCCAAACCGATATGCAACTCGATGTTATCATGGACTTCATGCATATCAGTTTGCGGAAAACCGTTTCCATCACTCTGCATGCTGGTTCGCAGCGGAGATGGACCGGTAAATTCGCCGGTTTTGAAAGTGGAGAACTCGAGCAAACCGAAGGGGGAGAAAACATTCGATACGAGGTGAAGGGAAATCCCTTCGCCACTTCGGGCCTGGACTTTTATCTCGGGAACCAGATCCTGTGCCAGTTCCGGAGCCCGTTCTTTTCCCGCAGTTATGTGCTGGTGAATGACAAACGATTTGAATTCGGCTTGGATAACTACCACGCCGGCCATGAGCCCGGGCTGGTGGGTGTCACTTTCCTGAGGGGATTTGACGGGTGGGTCGGTGACGTGCGTTTCCGATCGGAAACCTGTCATGAATCGGAGTTGCTGGCCTTCGGTCTCGTGGCCATGAATTTCGAGTATCTGAATCACACCGGATAAACTGCCGCTTGACCAAAGCTCCCGATGGCCGTCAGATCCCACATGACCGCGGCACCATCCACCCGACTGCAACGATTCCTCGGCGCGCTTGAACGCGCGGGCAACCGCCTGCCCGATCCGGCTTTGTTGTTCGTGATTCTGCTGGTCTTGGTCTTCGTGATTTCGGCCATTTTCGGAAATGTGACTTTTGAAACGGCTGGCAAGACCGGTGCCGCGCCGGAAACCCAGCAGATCATCAACCTCCTCCAAGGGGATCGTCTGGTGGCTTTCATCTCGGGCATGGTGCAGACATTCGTGCTCTTCCATCCGCTCGGAGTGGTGTTGGTGGCCATGTTAGGCCTCGGGGTGGCCGAGCATTCCGGCCTCATCAATAGCGCCTTGAAGGCGGCGCTCGGTGTCACGCCAAAGCAATTGCTCTCTCCGATGGTCGCGCTGGCTGCGATCCTCAGCCATACCGCAGCAGACGCCGGATACGTCCTGGTGATTCCGCTCGGCGGCATCCTTTTCCATGCGGCGGGCCGGCATCCGCTGGCGGGCATTGCCTGCGCATTCGCGGGAGTTTCGGGAGGATTCGGCGCGAATTTCATCCCTTCGGGTTTGGATCCCCTGCTGCAGGGGATCACCCAACAGGCCGCGCAGATGGCGGATCCGGAGAAGGTGGTAAACCCACTTTGTAATTGGTATTTCGCGGCGGCGTCCTCGGTGCTGGTGATTCTGGTGGTCTGGTTCGTGACCGATCGTGTGATCGAACCGCGGCTCAAAGGCACCGAGGTGGATGGCGATGAATTGGATTCCTCTCATGCCAAACCACTTTCATCGAAGGAGAAACGTGCGCTCGCGCTCGCGTTCGGCTCGTTTGGCCTCTGCGCTCTGGCTCTCGCGCTCTGGGCTGCCCCGGCGGATTCTCCATGGAGGTTCACTGATGCGACCAATCCCGGGCATCCGCAGAACGGCTCGCTGGTGGCCGCCAAGGCCCCGCTCATGCTGGCCATCGTGCCGCTGATTTTCCTGCTCTCGCTCGTTCCCGGTTTGGTCTATGGCTTCGTCGCTGGGACAATACAGAGCCATCGCGACGTCTTCGCAGGTATGACGAAGTCGATGTCCGCGATGGGTCAATATCTCGTGCTGGCATTTTTCGCGGCACTCTTCATCCAAGCATTCGGTGATTCGAAACTCGGACTCTGGCTGGCCGTGTTGGGCGCGCGCGGGCTCGAGGCCATGGCCTTGCATCCGTCGATCACGCTCTCCCTCATGATTCTGCTTGTCGCTTCGGTGAACCTGCTCATCGGTTCGGCTTCCGCGAAGTGGGCGTTGCTCGCGCCCGTGCTCGTGCCCATGCTCGCCCGGGCCGGATTTCCTCCGGAAACCGTGCAAGCCGGTTACCGCGTCGGCGACTCGACAACGAATATCATCACTCCGCTGCTGCCCTATTTTCCGCTCATCCTGATCCACGCCCGCCGTCATGTGCGCGGCGCGGGACTGGGCACGCTAATCTCGCTCATGCTGCCCTACAGCGTGAGTTTGTTTGTTTGCTGGACGGCCTTTTTCCTCATCTGGCATCTGGCGGGTTGGCCGTTCGGATTGGGTAATTGATCCTAATGCCCATGGATTGCCGCGAGTATCAATGATTGGCTTTATCCGCACCGCCCTATCCCTCCGGGCAAGAGCGAGACGCTCTTGCTACGATGGGCATAGCAGATCAAGGGTATTTTGTCTGCGAGCATCTGCCGGAGTCGTAACAAGACCGTCCCGGTCTTGCCTTGGAACTGATCTATATACATTGAATCTGGTGCTAAAAGAATGGCACTAGGATTAATCCCGATTTTTCGTGCCCTTGGCCGCGAACGGAGTATCTTTGCCGTCCCATGCCGCCGCCCTCCCCGCCGAGTTCGCCCCGCCGCGCCGTCTTTTTCGGCACGGGCGACATCGCGCGTCCGGCCTTCGCGGCGTTGGCTGCGCAACCGGGCATCGAATTACTCGGGCTGGTCACCCAGCCGGACAAACCCGTGGGACGACATCAGACCCTTACTCCTCCCGCCCTCAAATCCGACGCGCTCGCCCTCGGGCTGCCAGTCTGGCAACCGGAAAAGGCGAGGGGATTCATCGATGAACTCGTCGCCCTCGACGCCGATCTTTTTGTCGTCATGGCCTACGGCCAAATCCTGCCCCAGGGACTCATCGATTTGCCAAAGCTCGCTTGCTTGAACCTGCATGCCAGCTTGTTGCCGCGCCATCGCGGGGCTTCTCCCATCCAGTCGGCTATTCTTGCCGGAGATACCGAAACCGGCATCACCGTGATGCACATCACTCTCGAACTCGACTCCGGCGACATCGTGCTGGCGGAAAAGACGTCTATCCTGCCCGGAGAAACCGGCGGGCAATTGCATGATCGACTGGCGGACCTCGCCCCGGTAGCGATGCAACGTGCCCTCGATGCATTGCTGGCGGACACGGCTTCGCGGACACCTCAGGATGCGGCACTTGTCACGGTTTTGGGAAAACTCGAGCGCGCTGACGGCCGGATCGATTGGTCGCGGGATGCCGCCGAACTCGCCCGCCAGATCCATGCTTTTGATCCTTGGCCGGGCACATTTACCACCTTGCCGGATGGCAAAATTCTGAAGCTCCATGCGCCCGCCGAAGCGTTGGAAAATGATTCCTCGTCCGTTCCCGGCACCGTGTTGGCTTCCGATGGTTCGACTTTACTGGTGGGCTGTGGCAAGGGAGCGCTCCGGCTTGGCCAAGTCCAACCCGAAGGCAAACGCCGTATGCCCTCCGCCGACTTCCTCCGCGGACATCCAATTCCACCGGGCACCCGCCTCGGCGAATCGCCCGCCGGTTGAATAACCGGCTTTCCTTCTCTCCATTCCCGCTTTCCTTATCCCATCATGCCCGCCCATCCGCCCACCATTGCCATTGTCGGTCGTCCGAACGTGGGCAAGTCCGCTCTTTTCAACCGTCTCGCCGGGCGCCGCATCGCCATCGTGCACGACCAGCCCGGGGTGACAAGGGATCGGCTCTTCGCACCCTGCGGCGTCACGCGCCGAGCCGCCCAACTCGTGGATACCGGGGGCATCGGGGCCACCTTGGATGATGGATTCGCCGATCAGGTTCGCGCGGAAGCCGAGGTTGCCATCGAAACGGCCGACCTCATCCTGCTCACCGTCGATGGGCAGGAAGGTTTGCATCCGATTGATGAAACCCTGGCCAGCGAGCTGCGCCGGGCCCGGGTGCCGGTGGCTGTGGTCGTGAACAAGATCGACGACCCGAAACACGATTTGCTGCCCGATGAATTCTCGCGGCTCGGTTTTCCGTCATTACTCGCGGTTTCCGCCGCCCATGGCCGGGGATTTGGTGAGCTGGTGGACTGGCTCGACGCGTCGCTGGAGGCGCTCCCGGAAACGGAAGCCGAACCGGTTGATCCGGATGCCAAAGAACCGATCAAACTCGCCATCGTCGGTCGTCCGAATGTCGGCAAGTCCTCGTTGCTCAATGCCTTGTTAGGAAAACAACGCGCCATTGTTTCCGATGTGGCCGGCACCACCCGCGACGCCATCGACGTGCCGCTGGAGCACCGGGGTCATTCCTACCTGCTCATCGACACGGCCGGTCTGCGCCCGCGGGCAAAGCGCGACACTTCGGTCGAGGTTTTCTCCGCCATGCGTACGGAGCAGAGCATTCGCCGCGCCGATCTGGTCGCGCTGGTGGTCGATTCCGCCCAAGGCATCACGGCCATGGATCGCAAGATCGCCGCGAAAATTCTCGAGGCGAACAAACCGTGTATCATCGTGCTCAACAAATACGATCTCTTCCATCCCGGCGGGCCGACCAAGGAACGCATCGAGGAACTGACCGATCAGGTCTCGCGGGATCTGTTCTTCATCTCGTATGCACCCTTTGCCGCCGTGAGCGCAAAGGAGAAACAACACCTTGGAAAGTTCTTTCAAACCATCGAAAAAGTGCGCCAAGCCGCCACCATCGATATCCCCACCGGGCCGCTCAACCGCTTGTTGCAGGATGGCATGGTGCGCACGCCGCCACCGCTCATCGCCAACAAGCGGTTCAAGCTGCTCTATGTGACCTCGGCCACGGCCAAGGACGGCTCGCTTTTGCCAGTTCCGACCTTCCTGCTTTTCATCAACCGCGTCGAGCTTCTCACCGAAACCTACAAACGTTATCTTGAAAATCTCGTGCGTACCGAATACGGGCTGACCGGGCTTCCGATCCGCTTCGTGCTCAAACCCCGTCGTAAAGACGAAAAATAATCAATCTGCAAATTCCAAAACCATGAGAGCGATCGCCCTGCTGATTACCGTTGCCACCGCTTTTCTTTCGGGAGCCTGCACCAGCTTCGACCGGGAAGGCAAAAAGAATCTGGCTACCTTGGACACTTCTTCGCAACCTGCCGCGCTGCGGCCGGCCCTGCAGGAGGTTTTCGGGCGCGAGGGCCTGCGCTCGGGCATGCCAAATGCCAACCCCATGTTCTTCCAGGGGCGTGCTACCAAGGGGCAACACTTTGCTTACAAGGATTTTGGCGACTGGGACACGGTCATCGTCGAGAGGGTTTATGTGGATTTGATTCCCATCCCATCCGGCACCCGTTTGCAAGCCAGGGCACAGATCATCGCCAATCCTGATGGTGCTTTCGAAGACTCCAAATATCCGCTTGTCGGAGCAAGAAAAAGATACAAGCGATTGTTGGAAAACGCCGCCAGCATCGCGGCCGGCGGCCAACCCAAGCAAGAGCAGCCATCCTCGCCCGCCGCCTTGCAGAACTGCACCATTCCACTGCCCCTTGAGGGCAGGTGAGTCCGGAGAGCGCTCCTAATCACGAAACGTGCGAGACAGGTGGGCTGGGCATTTTGCTCCCGGAGCCGGAGGTGACTGCACGAGCCACCTCCGGACCCTGCGGAGGTTCAGGGCTTGCACTCGGTTTTGCAGGTGGCCGGGGACTTGCAGCAGCAGGTGTCGCACTTGACCGGGCAGGAGCCGGTGGTGGCACAGGAGGCAAGACCGAAGGCTAGAACCAATGGCAGGATATATGTTTTGATAGGCTCCCAGCATGACCAAATTGGTCCGGAATGTCAAGCCTCCCGTTTCACGGCACGGTCGCACGCACGCGCAGGAAGCAGCGCGGAAGGGACGTGAGGGGGACTTTCGCCTCGCGGGTTTGCAGCGTCCCGCTGGTCGATACCAAGGAATCCGTGAATCCGGCCGGAGCGCCCGCTTGACCCGGAGTATACCAGGCTCCGCTGCCCGCCCATGCCTGCGGCATGACGGTGACGCCGGTCAGCGCCGTGTCGAGTTTGTATCGCAAGATGAAATGGGTGGCGGAAGGATATAAGGATGGATAAGCTGACGGGCTCGTGTCGGCGAGCACGGGGTTGGAACCAAAGGCGAACTCCAGCGCGCTGGAGCGTCCGTCTTTATCCGGATCGGAAGTGGCGGTGAGGGTGCCGGGGCTTAACCCGCCTTGCCCTTCGTGATAGGTAGCCCAGCCGGCGAATGAGGTGCCATTCAGGACTTGAAGTGTCTGAGTCGTGCCGGGCAAGGGATTGCCATTGAAAATCGGATTGATTTGCATCATCCAGCTTGATGAGTTGGGCGCTGTCAGCGTGGGATTTGCTGTAGCTACCACGCCCGTCGATGTGCTGCCAAGCTGGGATACATTGGCGAATGTGACGGCGTCGATATACCAGCCCAAGCCCGAACCGGCGCCCACATTCACGCTACCTGTGGCATCAAACATAAACCGGATTCTGAATCTTTTGCCATTCATGATGGCCAGTGATGCCGCTCGTGCCTGAAACGATGCCTCGCCTGCTGAGCCAGTGCCCTGTTGCGAGTACACATTGACCCATGTGCTCGTGCCTTCTTCTTTCACTTGGATTCTGGCGAAAGCCGCAGCGGTTGCTTGGCCGAGACGGCTCCGAAATGCCATGGATGAGGTGGAGGTGCCCAGAAAGACGGGTGATTGTTCAATGAACTGATCATACGCGGACCCTCCGATATTCATGAAGGTCATTCGCCACGCGTTCGTTCCCTCGAACTTCACGGTGCTTTGCACCACGGAGTATCCCGCGCTGGTGGTGGCGGTGGCGTTGGTCAGATTCTCGCAGTTTTCGGCGGCGGCCGGATCAAGGGGTGTCGAAGTATAGTTGTAGCCCGTAGCTCCCGTCATGGGGGTGAATTGAAAGGTATGGTTCTGGCCTTGCCTGGCAAAGGGCGGACTGGTGAATGTTGGTGGCGAGTAGGGCAACTTTAGATCCACCTTGGCGTTGCTGTTTGCGGGCACAACCAGATTGGCCGTCTGATTGATGCCTAGTCCGGTGAAAGTGACCGTGCGCGTGGTGGCTGTGCCCGAAGGCAAAGGTACGGTCCAGCCGCCACCATCGGCGGTGAGACAGTAGTAACTGGCACCACTCACGTTGACAGTGAGGCCCGCGATGCCTTCTCCGACATCGTAGCTGTTGTCACCATCAACATCATAGTAGGCCACTCCTGTGCCATAGTATGGAGCGTCGAAGCGGTTTCCGAAATCCTGAGTGACAAGTTGAGGTCCGACGGTATTTCCATTCACGGTGTTGCTGCCATTGACGACGCCGACGCCGATCTCCCTGTAGCTGGAGTTATGGATATTCACCCGATGACCACGGCCAGCTTGCATTCCTCCGGGTTCGGGACCCCAGTCGATCTCGAATCCGGCATGCCCATATTCCGGGTCGTGGGCGTTGGAGTATATATTTTCCCCACGGATAGAAAAGTTGTAACCGACGGCGACCATTCGCTGCCCAGCCGTCATGCCCCCGGGTTGATCGTGCTTCTGCTGCGCGTTGTCGAGCATCCACTGGCTATGGCCCCGGGCGGCGGTGGTCAGGCCCGCGTGGGGAGCGAGCGGCGGCCCTGCTGCGATCGCATTCATCTCGGTCTGGAACATGGAAAGGTCCACACCAAACCCAGGATCATTTGAAATCGCGTCCAGAACGCCCGGATGCGTGCTGGCGGCAAGCAACGCGCCCTCCGCCGCCGGATTGGCGCGGGCGCGGTTGATCATTTCGATGTAGGCCTGCTCGTGCGCCGACGGGTTGCCGAAGGTGTGCAGGGATTGACCTGCAACCATGGCGGGCAGAGCCGCGAAAAGAATGGCTTTGGCGCACGGAACCGCATGGAGGTCGTGTGGGTCTGTCGTAAATTACTCGACGGCACCAAGGCCGCAAGTGAGAATCCTTTTCAATTCCTGGAAAATAGACGGCAGGTCTTTCCAAAAAGACGGACACTGGACAATCGGTCCGAGGCCGGTAGATTTCCGGTCCCATGTCCGGCTTCCCCCAGGTATACCTTTACGACACGACGCTCCGCGATGGCACGCAGGGGCAGGGATTCCATTTGAGTTCGCTGGACAAACTGCGTATTGCCGAGCGATTGGACAACTTTGGAATGCATTATATCGAGGGCGGTTGGCCGGGCTCCAATCCCAAGGATGTGGAATTTTTCGAGGAGGCGAAACGACGGACGTGGAAGCACGCGCGCATCGCGGCTTTCGGTTCGACGCGCCGGGCCGACCGCAAGGTGGAGGAAGATCCGCAGATTCAGACCTTGCTGGCGGCAGGCACTCCGGCCATCACTTTTTTCGGAAAAAGTTGGAGGCTGCATGTCACCGAGGTGTTGCGCACGACGGTGGAGGAAAACCGGGCCATGATTGCCGATACGGCAGCCCATTTCAAAAGCCACGGCCGCGAGGTGATCTACGATGCCGAACATTTCTTTGATGGATACAAGGACGATCCGGAGCACGCCCTTGGCACGCTCCTGGCCGCTCAGGAGGGTGGGGCCGATATCGCGGTCCTGTGCGACACGAATGGCGGGACCTTGCCGTCGGAAGTTTTCGAGATCTGCCGCAAGGTAGGAGCGGCTTTGCGCATTCCCGTCGGTATCCACACGCATGACGACTGCGGGCTGGGCTTGGCCAACGCGCTAGCGGCCGTCTACGCCGGCGCGGTGCAAGTGCAGGGCACGATCAATGGCTACGGCGAACGCACCGGCAATTGCAATCTGACCAGCGTGATCCCGACACTGCAATTGAAGATGGGCCGTCCAGTAGTGGCAGACTTGAGCCGCTTGCGGGAGCTTTCCTACTTCGTGGATGATACCGCGAACTGCACCCACAATCCGAGGTTGCCCTATGTGGGTGAAAATGCCTTTGCCCATAAAGGGGGAATGCACGTCAACGCGGTGCAGAAGCTGGCACGCAGTTACGAGCACATCGATCCCTCGCTTGTCGGGAACACACAGAACATCCTTGTTTCCGAACTTTCCGGCCAGAGCAACATTCTCATGAAGGCCGCCGAACTCGGAGTGCCATTGGCCAAGGAAGACCCGGCCACCGCCCTTGTCCTGGCCCGTATCAAGGAATTGGAGAAAGCAGGCCATGCCTTCGAAGCCGCCGGGGCTTCGCTGGAATTGCTCATTCGCAAGGAAACCGGGCGGTATGAAGCGCCCTTTGAATTGGTCGAATACGGTTGCGGGTTCCGACATTTCGAGGACAAACACGCGCCGGTGTGTGAGGCGACGGTCAAAATACGCGTCGGTGGCGTGGAGGAATACACGGTCGCCAATGGACTGGGGGTTGTGGCCGCACTCGACAGCGCATTGCGCAAATGTTTGAAACCATTTTATCCCGAAGTGGATGAAGTGCACTTGCGTGATTACAAGGTGCGCATCATCGATGGAAGCGAGGCGACAAATGCCGTCACGCGAGTGCTGGTCGTTTCCAGTGATGGTCACCAGACATGGGGGACGGTGGGGGTTTCCGGCAACATCATCGAGGCATCATGGCTCGCGTTGGTGGATGGCTTGGATGTTTTTCTGCAACGTCGCCGCGAACGCAAGCCGGAGTGAGTTTCATGGGCAGGTTTCTCCGTTCTCTGGGCGCGGCCATCGCGGGAATCACCGCCACAGCGCGGGAAGAACGGCATTTCCGCTTTCATCTTTTGGCCACCGTCAGTGCCATCACGGTCGGTGCCCTGATCGGCCTCGCTCCTTGGGAATGGGTGGCCCTGACTTTCGCGATCGCGGCCGTGCTCGCCGCCGAGCTCTTCAACACCGCCATCGAACGTCTCGCCGACCGAGTTTGTAAGAATCAAGACCCGCTCATCGGCCGGGCCAAGGACTGCGGTGCTGCCGCAACGCTGGTCGCGGCTATCGCAGCACTGGCAATTGGAGTTCTGATTTTCGGCCCGAAGATCCTGGCGTGGCTGCGGGCCTAACGGGGATCCACGGGCAAGCATAAGACTGAAATCAACTTGGAGGGATTTTATTGACTTGCCCTGCGTTTTTCGTCGGTGCGCTCGATGGCGCAGATGCAGGCACGCACTGAACCCCAACGGGGTTCTGCCCCAAAGACCGGGGTTGCCCCGAAGGGCCTACCCCGGGATCGATCCGCCGGATGGAATTGAACCCTGAAGGGGTTCTGTCCTCCGGCAAACGGGACAAAACCCCTTCAGGGTTTGGAGAAATGTGCATTTGTTCCCCGGGGTAGCCCCTCAAGCGGGGCAACCCTGGGCTCTGGGACACAATCCCTTCGGGATAGGGATGAAAACCTGCGAGATGGGACAGTAATCCCAGCCTTTGGTAGGAGCCCTCGTGCGAAACATGCATGCCGAACTCCCTCGGCTGTCTCGGATCGGTTTCAGCAAGGGGGTTTTCTGTGGCTGGTTGTGGTTTTCACACCCGGGGAGGTCACCACATGGATGTTCGGAGCAACCACAATCCTGTGGTTGCAGAAGAGGCGGGGAAGATTGCCATGCATTCGCAGCGCTCCTGCTGCCACGACAGAAGTTTCGCTCCGAACCAGCTCCCACCCGATTTCACGAAGAGTCATTGATTTTCCCGGGGTGCTGGGTTCTCCCGCTTGCGCGTCCTGCATTTGTTCGCGATGCTTGGCCGTCATGTTCCCCATCCTCGCCGAAGCCACGAGCGCCGTCCTCACCGACGCCCTTCCGACCCTTCTTCTGCTTGTCGGATTGGAACTCGTGCTCGGCGTGGACAATGTGCTGGTGATTGCCATCCTGAGCAACCGCCTCCCTCTTGAACAAAGGAACAAGGCCCGGCTGATCGGGCTCACGCTCGCCATGGTGGTGCGGGTTGCCATGTTATTCGGCGTGACATGGTTGCTGGGACTCAATGTTCCGCTGCGTGATCAATATCCTGTCCTTGCATCCCAAGGGTGGCTGTCGTGGATAACCTGGCTGGCGTGGAAGGATCTCATCCTCATATCCGGCGGTTTGTTTCTCATCTACAAGGCGGTCAAGGAGATCCATCACACCGTCGAGGCGCATGACGAACATCATGAAACGGGAGGCAAGGCCGCCTATTGGCCAATCGTCGGCCAAATCGTCCTGCTCGATATCGTCTTCTCCGTCGATAGCGTGATCACGGCGGTCGGTATGACCAAACATCTCTGGGTCATCATTACGGCAGTGGTTCTGAGTTTCAGCATCATTCTCGCCTTCGCCCGACCGATTGGGGAATTCATCCTGCGAAATCCCGCGCTCAAGATCCTTGCGCTGGCTTTCCTGGTGACGATTGGCGTGACCATCTTCATGGAAGGCATGCACAAGCATGTCGAGAAGGCCTACATCTATCTGCCGATGGGATTTGCCCTTGGTGTCGAACTCCTGCAAATGCGCCACGCTTCCAACCAGCGCCGGCGGGGCGAATCCGCCCATGGATGAGCCCGGCCTAGAGAACCAGGATGCCGCCGCGCGCCGCCGTCGCGGCAGCCTTCTCGCCGTGGGGGCATTTGCCATCTGGGGATTTCTGCCAATTTATTGGAAGGCCATCGGCCATGTCGGTGTCCTGACCATTGTCGGACATCGGGTGGTCTGGTCACTCGTCTTCCTTATCCCCTTGCTGGCCATTCGCGGAACCTTGTCCAAAGTCGCGCAGGGTTTCACCAGCCCTTCGGTGATTGGAGCGCATCTTTTGTCGGGAGTCCTGTTAGGAGTAAATTGGTTTCTCTTTATCCTCGCCACTTTGACGGATCGGGTGTTGGAGGCCGCGTTCGGGTATTTCCTCAATCCTCTCCTCAATGTAGCCATCGGCTGGTTCCTGCTCGGGGAGCGGCGTGACAAGCGCCAGTGGTTGGCTGTCGGGCTTGCCGCCGCGGGTGTGTTCTTGCAAGCCCGCGCTATCGGTGGAATGCCGTGGTTTGGTCTGGGTCTGGCGGTGAGTTTCGCACTCTATGGCTTGGCCCGGAAGAAGTCTCCCTTCGGCTCGCTGGAGGGGCTTGCCATGGAAACGGTCTTATTGATCCCGGTGGCCATTGGATTCTTCGCCTTCGCCCCAACGGAACCTTTGCGCGGAACCCGGGATATCGTCTTGCTCGGTTTCGCTGGCGTAGTGACGGCGATGCCCCTGTTGTTATTCGCTTCGGCGGCGCGCCGACTCGATCTCGCGCGTCTCGGGATGCTCCAGTTTCTCGCGCCAACCCTCCACTTTCTCGTCGGCCACTTCGTCTATGGTGAGGCCCTTTCGCCTGCGCGCCTGCTTTCCTTCGTCGTCATTTGGACCGGGGTCGCGGTCTTTTTGTCCGAGCACTGGAGTCGAAGCAAACCACCGCCCGCGGTCCCGGGATAAGGGTGCGCTTGCGCGGTACCGGTGTGGGAGTGCGCCGGCAAAGGGAGCTCCAGCGACCGGCGACGGCGCTTTGGGGATGGCGAGGCCAGACCAAAAGCGGCGCCGCGCTTCGCTCGTCGCGCGCAGTCCCACACATCGGCCGTTCCTTTGCTTTTCGCCTTGCGTGTCGCGACGCCTCGATGACTTTTCACGACAAGCCAATCATTTGGCCATCCTCGTCGATATCGATATGGAGAGCGGCGGGAGCTTTCGGCAAGCCGGGCATGGTCATGATGTCCCCGCAGATCATCACCACGAATCCCGCTCCCGCGGATAGGCGGACTTCCCGAACCTTGAGGGGGTGGCCATCGGCCAATCCGACGCACGCCGGATCGGTCGAGAAGGAGAACTGGGTTTTCGCCACGCAAACCGGGAGGTGGCCGAATCCCTCATCTTCGATGCGGGCGATTTGGCGGTTGATGCTGACATTGCCACTCACCGCGCCGGCGCCGTAGATCTTGTGGGCAATGACTTCGAGTTTTTCCCACAACGGCATTGAATCGGGATAAAGGAACCGGAATCCCTGCGCAGGAGCTTCGATGGCCGCGATGACACTTTCCGCCAAGGGCACGGCACCTTCGCCGCCGTCCGACCAGTGGGTCGCGGGGACAATTGGCACGCCGATTTCCTGGCTGACTTCGGCGACGAGTGCCAGTTCCTCCGCGGTGTCGGAAGCAAAACGATTCAACGCAACAACCACGGGAATACCGAAATGAATCCGGAGATTGTTCACATGGCGCTTGAGGTTGGCCAGTCCGGCGGCAACGGCGGCGGTGTTCGCCGTATGGAGAGAGTTTGTTGAGGCGCCGCCGTGGTACCGCAACGCAGGCAATGTCGCGACCAAAACCGCGGCGGATGGCTCCAGTCCGGCTTGGCGGCATTTGATGTCGCAGAATTTTTCCGCTCCGAGATCCGAACCGAAACCGGCCTCCGTGACGACGTAGTCCGCGAGACGCAGGGCGGTGCGTGTGGCAATCACGGAATTGCAGCCGTGCGCGATGTTCGCGAATGGGCCGCCGTGGATGATGGCCGGATTGTTCTCGATGGTCTGGACAAGGTTGGGCTGGAATGCGTCACGCAACAGGGCGGTCATTGCGCCAGCGACGCCGAATTCGTTCGCCCGAACGAAGGCGCCGGCGCGGGTTTGCCCGACCACGATGCGCTCGAATCTTTCCTTTAGATCCGCGAGCGATTCCGCGAGGCAAAAGATCGCCATGACCTCGCTAGCGGGAACGATGTCAAAACCCGACTCGCGCGGGAAACCATTGCTCGGACCGCCCAGGCCGATGGTGATGGAGCGCAGGGCCCGGTCGTTCATGTCGAGCACACGTCGCCAACTAACACGCCGGAAATCCAACTTGGCGGTGTTCGTGTGGTGGATGTCGTTGTCGACGATGGCGGCAAGCAGATTGTGCGCCGCCCCGATGGCATGAAAGTCGCCGGTGAAATGGAGATTGATATCTTCCATCGGCACGACCTGCGAGTAACCACCGCCGGTGGCCCCGCCTTTCATCCCGAAACACGGGCCGAGCGACGGTTCGCGAAGGCAGACGATGGATCGTTTTCCAAGTCGGCAGAGGGCATCGCTCAATCCGACGCTGGTAGTCGTTTTTCCCCCGCCCGACGGGGGTGGACTCATGGCGGTGACGAGGATGAGTTTGCCCGATGGCTGATCGGCAAGTCGCGAAGTCGCGGCCCGGCTGATCTTGGCCTTGTGGCGCCCATAACACTCGAGTTCATCTTCGGAAAGACCAATTGACGTGCCGATTTCCGTGATGGGCTTGAGTTTCGCCGCCCGGGCTATCTCCAAGTCTGATTTACCGCTCATAGCGACATGCTCAACAAGCGCAGGGGACGGTGCAAGTGGAAAATCACATGGCACATCGACACTGGCAAGATCGGAAAGGCCACTGAAATTCCCGGAGTGATGGCACGCAGATTTACTCCCCGCGTTTGGCGAGCAGCTTGGGCAAGACTTGGGCTGCTTTATCCTTCAGTTCCTGGCTGGGCTTGAAGCGCACGATGGCGCGGGCCGGGATCGGAACGGGAAGGACGGCATCCTTGGGATTGCGGCCAATCTTGGGCGGCGTGTAGCGGACCTCGAATGTGCCGAACTTGCGCAGCGCGACTTTGTCACCACGAGCGAGCGCGGTGGTAATGCAGTCGATGGTGGTTTGCACGACATCCGTGACAAGCATCTGGGTGGGGTTCTCCAGCTTGTCGGTGACGTGATTGATGATGTCGCGTTTGGTGACAGTTGCCATGGCAAGGGTAGGATTGATTTCCAAATCATGCGGCGCGCCGGTCATTCGGTCAACCCGGAAGCGGTCTTAAAATGCATTTTTGCGACATCGGGCAGGCGGTCGGCGCCATGGATGCGCAGGAATTCCTTCGCGGCTGCTATGACGGGCGGCCCCGCTCCCTTTGGCAGCTTGACTCCGCAGCGTTCGGAGCACTTATCGAGCCAGTCGATGAACCGCACCCTCGCGAGGATGGAGGCGGCGGCGACAGCGAGGTCGGATTCCGCCTTGGTACGTTGGTCCAGGCGGATGCGCCGTCCCCGTTCCATGAGCGCGGAGGATAGCACCCGGGTGTTGGCCGCGAATTGGTCGCTGAGGGCGCGCGGACAGTCGGGGCGGCGTTCGAGCAGATTTTCGATCACGCGGGCGTGACCCCAGGCGAGCAGGCGATTGAGGTTCTTGATCTTCGAATAGAGTGGATTGTATTTCGCCGGAGGCAGGATGAGAACCTCGCTGTCGAGCCCGGGCACGGTGAGGATTGCTTCGGCGAGCTGGCGGGCCCGTTTGTCAGAAGAAAGTTGTTTGCTATCCATCACGCCGAGAGCGGCGAGGGCGCGGGCAATCGGCCCATCGACATAGACGGCGGCGACGACCAATGGTCCGAAGAAATCGCCTTTGCCGCTTTCATCCACACCAATGTGCGGTGAGTAGGCTTCGGGATTCAACTCTTCTTCATAGCCGAGACGCGCCTCGCCGAGGATTTCCGGTTCGAGAATGAACTGGATGAACTCCGATGATTCCTTGCCTTGGACGACAACTTTCGGGCCTTTGCTATAGAGCGTAACCGAGAGGCCCTGCTTGCGTGCGCCGACCCGGGCGTGGGGCACATCATGCAAGTCAAATGTGCCATCGCGCAACCGCCGCTCCAAGCTGTCGGCTTGGGCGGCGGTCAGGGTGAAGGTGAACGATGACGCTCCGGCCATGGCCTTCAGGCCAGGGCGAGGAGTTTCGACTTGAGCGTGTCCTTGGGAGTGCCGGCGCCAACAACTTGGTCGCGGACCGTGCCGCCCTTGAAGAACAAGAGAAGGGGAATGGATGTCACACCGAATTGGCCGGCGAGCCCGCGGGCTTCATCGACATTCACTTTGACAATCTTGGCTTGTCCCGCCGTTTCGCCGGCGAGTTGTTCGAGCATTGGCCCGATGGCGCGGCAAGGTCCGCACCATTCGGCCCAGAAATCGACAAGAACGGGGACCTCGGATTGCAGGACTTCGGTGGCGAAGGTGGCTTCGGTAGCGTGTATGGTATTCGACATAGGATGGTTTGGTTTTGGAGAATTAGTCCGGGTTTGTTTGTGGTGAATCAGAACGATCAAAGGGCGAAAGTTGGTTGCGGCAGGCTGGCGTCACGATTGAGTTTTTCGCATACAAGGCCGCAGAGGGCAAAGGTCATGGGATCGACAATCTCATAGATGGCCTGCGTTCCCAAGCGCTTCCGGCGGATGATGCCGGCATCGTGCAACAACCGCAATTGTTTCGAAACGTTGGCTTGGGAAACCCCGAGGGTTTCGACCAATTGCGTGACGTTGCGCGCTCCCGTCTTCAACTCCTGGAGAATCTGCAGGCGCGTCGCCTCGGAAAAAACACGGAAGACTCTCGCGATTTTTTCGAGGGCGTCGCGATCAAGTTTGATGTCCGATTTGTTTCCCATGGCGGTGAGGGAGTGGATTATGACACCTGCCGTCGTCGCCGCAATCAAAGTCATGGCGCAAGACCACGATTTCTGACTGTTTTCCACGATCTCAGGTTATGTATCTTTATATAGCGATATAAGACTTTGTCAAGCTCTTGCTGGTGTGAATTCCTTTCCTTCCGATCTTGCGTGGGGCTAGGCCACTTGGCAGATTGGCGGGGAATTTGAACCCAAAGAATCATCATGGAGCATCCTTTTCTTGACCCGGTCCTGCCCATCCGTTGGTCGCGTTTGACGCCCGATCGTGTGGAACCCGACATTACCGAGGCCCTGCGCCGCGCCGAGGTGAACTTGCAGGCCATCCGTTCCTTGCCGCCGCAAGCCGATGATCTGACTTTCGAGTCCACCTTTCTCGCTTTGGAAGACGCGACGCGCGGTCTCTCGACGGCCTGGGGGATCGTGCAACATCTCGATTCCGTCTGCAACAACCCGGCCCTGCGCGAGGCCAACAACCGCATGTTGCCCGCGGTTTCCGCTTTTTTCGCCCGTATTCCGCTCGATCCGAAATTGTGGGCCGTCTTGCGGGCCTTCGGTGAATCCGCGGAAGTGAAACATCTCACGCCGCTGCAGCAGCGATTCGTGAAGGAAACGATGGAAGACTTCCGCGAAAGCGGAGCGGATTTGCCGGAAGAAAAACGCACACGCCTTGAAGCGTTGGAGGGCGAGTTGGCCGAACTCACCCAGAAGTATTCTGAAAATGTGCTCGACGCGACCAACGCGTGGGAATTGGTGATCGACGACCAAGCCCGACTCGAAGGTTTGCCGCCGAGCGCGCGCGAGGCGGCGGCCGCTTCGGCAAAATCGAAAGGACTTGGCACGCCCGAGAAGCCTGTCTGGCGCTTCACCCTGCACATGCCGTCCTATGGTCCGCTCATGGAGCACCTGAAGGACGCCTCCATCCGCGAGCAGGCATGGCGAGCCATGACGGAAGTTGCCCGCAAGGAACCATGGGACAACTCCGAACTCGTTTGGAAAATCCTCGCCCTGCGTGAGGAAAAAGCACGCTTGCTCGGCAAGGAAAACTTCGCCGACCTCGTGTTGAAACGCCGCATGGCCAAAGATGGAGCGACCGCTCTCCGGTTCGTGGAAAACCTGCACGACCGCATCGAATCGGCTTTCATCCGCGAACAAGCCGGGTTGGTGGAATGGCGCGCCAAGCAGCTTGGCGTCGCGCCGGAAGCCATGGAGCCGTGGGACATGGGCTACTGGGCGGAGAAACGCCGGAAGGCCGAGTTTGATCTCGATGATGAAAAGATGCGGCCTTATTTCCCCATGGAGGGTGTCATTTCCGGAATGTTCCGCATCTGCGAATTGCTCTTTGGCCTCCGCATCGAAGAAATCCCCGTTTATGCCGGGGAAGGGGAGGCGCCGGATGGACTCATGGAAGTCTGGCACCCGGAAGTAAAAGCCTTCCGCTTGCTCGATGAGGATGGCTCGGAACTCGGCAGCTTCTACACTGACTGGCATCCGCGCGAGTCGAAACGCGGCGGGGCGTGGATGAATTCTTTCCGCACCGGATTGCCACCGATGGATGGACGGCCGCGTGAGCCGCATGTCGGCCTCATGTGCGGGAATATGACTCCGCCCGTGGATGGAAAGCCCGCCTTGCTCACCCATAACGAGGTCGAGACCGTCTTCCATGAATTCGGCCACCTGCTCCACCATCTGCTCGGCAATGTGCCGCTTCGTTCGCTCAACGGCATTTCGGTGCCATGGGACTTCGTGGAGTTGCCCTCGCAGATCATGGAGAATTTCTGCTGGGACCGCCGTTCGCTCGATTTCTTTGCCCGCCATCATGAAACCGGCGAGCCGATTCCCGAGGAACTTTTCTCCCGGGTTATGGCCGCGCGCAATTACATGTCGGCCACCGTTTTCATGCGCCAGATGGCCTTCGGGAAAATGGATCTGGAATTGCATGTCAATTACACAAATCACCGGGATGGGGATCTCGACGAGGTCTGCGCCAGCATTCTCGAGGGATACAACAGCAAGACGCGCACGCCGGTTCCTCCCAACGTCCGTCGTTTCGGGCACTTGTTCTCCAATCCCGTCGGCTACGCGGCTGGTTACTATTCTTACAAATGGGCTGAAGTGCTGGACGCCGATGCCTTCACTCGTTTCGCAGCGGCGGGTGTGCTCGATGCGGCCACGGGCCGGGAGTTCCGCCGCACCATTCTCGGTGCGGGCGGCAGCAAGGATGCGGCGGAGCTTTACCGCGACTTCATGGGCCGCGACCCCGACCCCGAACCGTTGCTCGTGCGCGCCGGTCTCGCCTGATCCCCTCCCGTCATGCGACTCGTCTCATGGAATGTGAACGGCCTGCGTGCCGTGCTTGGCAAAGGATTCGCGGACCTGCTCCGCGACCATCCCGCCGATGTCTGGTGTCTTCAGGAAACCAAGGCCCATCCCGATCAGGTGGATGGGGCGTTTCTTGAAGAAGGCGGTTGGCACGCGCGATGGAATAGCGCGGAGAAAAAGGGGTATTCGGGAGTTGCCGTGTTCTCGAAAGTCCCGCCGCTTTCCGTGCGCCACGGCTTCGGTATCGATGAACATGATCGAGAGGGGCGCGTGCTCACGCTCGAATTCGATACCTTTCATCTGGTCAATGTTTACACTCCGAACGCGCAGGACGGGCTTCGCCGACTTCCCTACCGAATGGTTTGGGACCGCGTGTTTCTCGATCATCTCAAACGAATCGAAGACAAGGGCAAGCCGGTCGTCTTCGGCGGTGATCTGAATGTCGCACACCAGGAAATTGATCTCGCGAGGCCAAAGGAAAACCGCATGAACCCGGGCTTCAGCGATGAAGAACGCGCGGGCTTCGGCAAAATCCTTGAAGCAGGCTTCATTGATACCTTCCGCGAATTCGAGGCGGGACCCGGTCATTATTCCTGGTGGAGTTTCCGCGGCGGAGCGAGGGTGAGGAATGTCGGATGGAGAATCGACTACTTCGGGATCTCGAAGGCCCTGCGCCCGCGCTTGCAAGCGGCCGGTATCCTTCCTGACATCCACGGATCAGATCACTGCCCGGTGTGGATTGATGTGGTGTGAGCCCGCCCGGAGTGGTTTATCGATGGCAGAGATGCGCGGTGTCTACTCCGGCTGGTCGTTACGCAGCTTCTCTCCCGCCGTGATGGCGCCTTTGGCGTCGTCGAGCAGGCCGGATTTTTCGAGATAGTAATCGTAGCCGCCGGCATAGCGGGTGAGTTTGCCGCCGCTGATGTGCAACGTTGTTTCCGCAAGGGCGCGGATGAAATGCACGTCGTGGGAGATGAAAACCAGCGTGCCTTCATAACGTTTCAGCGCGAGGATGAGGGCCTCCACCGAGAGCAGGTCGAGGTGGGTGGTCGGCTCGTCCATGAGCAGGAGGTTCGGAGGATCGACGAGGAATTTCACCAGGCTGAGACGGCTCTTCTCGCCTCCGCTGAGCACTTTCACTTTCTTCGCCACATCGGAGCGTCGGAAAAGAAACGAACCGAGAATGGATCGCACGTCATCTTCCCGAAGCTCGGCATTGGCGCGCAGGACTTCATCAAGCACGCTATTTTCGAGATCGAGGCCATCG
This sequence comes from Verrucomicrobiales bacterium, assembly GCA_046075565.1. Taxonomy (GTDB): domain Bacteria; phylum Verrucomicrobiota; class Verrucomicrobiia; order Verrucomicrobiales; family SLCJ01; genus JBJTQJ01. Next base: position 49,076 of record JBJTQJ010000042.1, read on the forward strand.
CTGCGGTGCTGGGAGAAATATCCGATCTTGGTCGCGCTCGGGACCTTGCGCACGCCATCTTGGATTGGCAGAACCCCGGCGAGGATTTTCAGGAGCGTGGATTTACCGGCTCCGTTGGGGCCGACCAGGACGGTGCGGTCGCCGCGTTCGATGGCGAGATCAAGGTGGGAATAAACGCGCAATGATCCGTAAGCCTGGCTCACGTCCTCCAGTTCGATGACCTTCTGCGTGCTGCGCTGGGGCTGGGGGAAGTTGAAACTGAAAACCTTCCGCGGCGATTTTGGTTTCTCGAGTTTCGGCATCTTCTCGAGTTGTTTGACCCGGCTCTGCACTTGGGCGGCTTTCGAAGCGACGGAGCGGAATTCGTCGATGAAGATCTGGATGCGTTCGATTTCCTTCTGCTGGTTCTTGTAGGCCTGCAACAGTTGCTCGTAGCGGGTCTCGCGTTCATCCACGTAGGTGCTGTAGTTTCCCTGATAGACCGAGAAACGACCGTCGTCGATTTCGATGACCGACTCGACCACTTCGTCCATGAAGTCGCGGTCGTGCGAGATGAGCAGGATGGCTCCGGGGTAGTTCTTCAGATGGCGCTGGAACCAGAGCAGCGAGAGCAGGTCGAGGTGGTTCGTCGGTTCGTCCAGCATCAGCACATCAGGCTCCAGGACGAGCAGCTTGGCCAGATGAGCACGCATGACCCAGCCGCCCGACATCTCTTTCGCGGGGCGGTGGAAATCCGAATCGCGGAAGGCCAGCCCTTTGAGAATGCGTTTCGCCTTTGCTTCAAGCTGGTAGCCATTGAGGGCCGTGAATTGATCTTGGGCGTGCCCGTATTCTTCCGAGCCGGTGGTGCCTCCAGCCTCGTGTTTTTTCATGTGCCGGACGATTTCCTGCATCTCCGGGGTGACGGACATGGCGATTTCCAACACGGTCTCGTCGCCCACGGCTTCGGCCTCCTGCGGAAGGAAACCGGTGACCGCGTATTCGTCGCGCACGATCTCACCTTCATCCGGTTCTTCGACGCCGAGGATCAAACGGAACAGGGTGGATTTGCCGGCGCCATTGGGGCCGACGAGAGCCACCCGTTCACCCCAATTGAGGGTGTGGGAAACTCCCTGAAAGAGAACGCGGCCCGCGTAGCCCTTGGTCAGATCTCGTAAAGTCAGCATGAAGCGCGGAAGCTACCATTGGCCGGACTTTCCGGCAACCATGGTTTGACCCTACTGGCGGAGGTGGTATCGGTGGCAGAGAAGCCACGAGGCATCGCGTTGCAAATTGCCCGAATCCCCCGTTGATTTTCCTTGCAAAGCGGGGGAAGGTGGTATCTCACAGCGCGGATAGAATTCCGCATTCAAAATTTCCAACGAACACATCCAATATGGCCAAGAAACCCGTGGTTCTGATTATTCGCGACGGCTGGGGTATCAATCCCGGAGGCAAGAAAAAGGCAAAGTCGAACGGCGACGCGACAATGCTCGGGAAAACCCCGTTCCATGACAAACTTTATGCCAGCTACCCGATGAGCAAAGTGAGCGCCAGCGGTCTCGATGTGGGGCTGCCCGATGGCCAGATGGGCAACAGCGAGGTCGGCCACCTGAATCTCGGGGCGGGGCGTGTCGTTTATCAGGACCTGACCCGCATTAACAAGGCCATCGAGGATGGATCGCTGGCCAAAAACAAGGTGCTGAAAGCGGCTTTCGCGAAGGCCGCCGCCAAGGGCAAACGCCTGCACTTCGTCGGACTTCTCTCCGACGGCGGGGTGCACAGCCACCAGAATCAACTCGTCGCCATGGCGCGTCTCGCCGCTGCCGCCGGGGTCACCGATATCATGGTGCATGCCATCACCGACGGTCGCGATACTTCGCCGACGGGTGGAGCCGGTTATCTTTCGAAGGTGGAAGATGAAATCGCCGAGGCCGGGGCTCGCGTGGCCACGGTCATCGGGCGGTATTTCGCCATGGATCGCGATGAACGCTGGGATCGCACGAAACTCGCATGGGATGCCATCGTGCATGGCAAAGGAACCCGCAAGAATGTGCTGGCGAGCGAAGCGGTCGCGGAGTGTTACAAGAACGACGCTACCGACGAGTTTCTCAAGCCGATGGTCTTTTTCGAGCCTGACACAAAACGTGTTCGCGATGGCGATGTCGTTCTTTTCTTCAATTTCCGCGCCGACCGCGCCCGCCAGCTTTCGCGGGCTTTCCTAACAAAAGGATTCCGCCATTTCGCCACCGGCGGAAGGCCGAAAGTGCACTACGTGACTCTCACCGAATACGATGAGACGTATGGTTGCCCTTGTGTCTTCCCGCCGGAAGAGCTGAAGGATGTGCTGGGCAACGTCGTGTCCAAGGCGGGTCTGAAGCAGCTCCGCATCGCCGAGACGGAGAAATATCCGCACGTTACCTATTTCTTCAACGGAGGTGTCGAGAAGCAATACAAGGGAGAAGACCGCTGCATCGTGCCAAGTCCGAAGGATGTGCCGACCTATGACTTCAAGCCGCAGATGAGCGCGCCGCAGTTAACAGCGGAAGTTCTGGCGAAGTTGCCCGAGTATGATCTGGTGATTCTGAATTTTGCCAACACGGATATGGTGGGGCATACCGGCGTGGTCGAAGCCGGCATCAAGGCGGTGGAGACCATCGATGGTTGCGTGAAGCAGGTCGTGGAAAAGGTCCTCGATCTCGGTGGAAAATTGATCATCACGGCCGATCATGGCAACTGCGAGCAGATGCGCAACGCCGATGGCTCACCGCACACCGCCCACACGACCAATCTGGTCCACTGCCTCTACGTGGGTTCCGACCATGCGAAATTCTCCATGCGCGATGGTATTCTCGCCGATATCGCACCGACACTGTTGGAACTGCTCGGCGTGCCGAAACCGGCCGCGATGACCGGCAAATCCCTGCGGATCAAGAAGTGAGGTGCCAGCCGGCGCTTTTCCTCTTGCCATGGGAGCCGGAAACACGGAACCTCGACCATACATGGCGCGCAAACAACCGACCGACCGACCCAACCGACTCGATGAGATCGAAAGCGGTGTCGTCGAGTTGCTTTCCGGAATGGCGAGCATGCTCGGCTTGCCCCCCTCGATTGGCGCCATCTACGGATTGCTTTTTATATCCGAAGAACCACTGTGTCTGGATGATTTCGTGACCCGTTTGGGAATCAGCAAGGGGTCGACGAGCCAAGGCTTGGGCGTCTTGCGTCGTCTCGGAGCTCTCCGCGCCGCTTCCCCCGGGGGCCGTCGCGAGTATTACATGGCTGATCTGCAATTGAAGAAGCTGGTTGGAGGCTTCCTCCGCAGTGAGGTCATTCCCCAGCTCGATCGAGGCGCAGGCACCGTAGCTGTCCTGCGGAAATCCGCCCTACAATTGCCTGATACGCAACGGCAGGCTTTCCTGAAGGAGCGGCTGGCGAAACTCGAAAACTGGCAGAATCGAGGCCGCCAAGTCCTCGGGCTGCTCCACCGCTTTCTCGACTGAAGAACTTTCCCATGGATCGTCCTCTCCATGAGCCGGTCTCCCGGCTACTCTCCGAACCCGCCTGGTTTTGCCTGCGCAGCCGCACCAAAGCCGAACACCTCGCTGCGGTCCAGGTCGCCCGTCACGAGGGCGTGGAGGTCTTTTGCCCCCGGTTGCGCTTCCGCCGGAATACCCGCCGCGGGCCGGTTTGGTTCGTCGAGGCCCTCTTTCCGGGGTATTTTTTCGCCCGCTTCTCACCCAACCTGCAGCTACGGGATATCCTTCATACACAAGGGGTTACGGGGATTATCGAGTTCGGCGACCGTCCGACGGAGGTCGGGGATGCCGACATCGCCGCTCTTCGCGGCCTGATGAACACCGAAGACCTGCGTGTCCTGGATGATTCGATCAGCGAAGGCACGGCTACGGAAGTTGTCACCGGGCCGTTCCGGGGGATCGAGGTGGTCGTGACTCGGATTTTACCCTCCCGGGACCGTGTTCGCATCCTCTTGGAATTTCTTGGCGGAATGCGGGAAATTGAGGTCTCAAGCGTCCAGTTGGCCTCTCCCAAACCGATTCCAAAGCCGTTTCGAAAATAATAAGCAAGCCTTGAGGGAATTGTTCAAAAAAAATTGAACAATCTCCTGTTTCCGGCTACTATTCTTTTGGCTGCTGGGCTTGGCTCCCGTAGCGCTCGTTTCCACTATGTTCCCGTCCAGAATCGGGATTCTCCAATGGTCGAGCCCGTTTTCCGGCGGGCCTACGACCAGAGGCGGAGGCTTGGCATCACTCTAAGACCTTTGAACGAACATATGAATGGGTAGCTTCGTCCAAAAAACCGCCTTCCTGATGCCTTTTTGCATCGGGACGGTCATCATTGGATTCATCTTGTGGTATGCGCGGGTGCGCAACCCGATGAGGCGCATGCGTCCGCCCTTCGGGTTGCTCGCGTTGGCGGGGATCGTGCTCATGATGGTGAATGGTGGCCTCGCGGCGTTCATCGCCAAGGCGATTCTCACCGGCGACGACATCGCCAAGGGCCTGAAAGAAGAAACGAAGAGAGCTTACGATGGTCGGGATACCACGCTGCCACCTGGCAAGAAGGATGAAGGGGAGAAGCCCATGAGCAGTTGGGATCGCCTGAAGTATGGGGATCGAAATCAGGAAGGCGACAACTCGTCGGAGCAGTGAGCATTTCCGCAAAACAAGATCATGCTATTCAATTCTTCCAAACTCCTTCTTATTGCCGGTCCATGCAGTCTCGAAAACTGGGATGTATGTGCCGCGGTCGCCGAAGATCTGCGCACGCTGGCAGACGCGCGTCCGGATCTGAATGTGATTTTCAAAGGCTCGTATGACAAAGCCAACCGGACGTCTTTCGAGTCGGATCGCGGACCCGGCATGGATGAAGGGTTGGCCTTGCTCGGCCGCGTCGGTCGCGAGTTTGGTTTTCCACTTCTCACCGACATCCATTTGCCCGATCAGGCCTCCATCGTGGGCGAGGTGTGCGATGTCCTGCAGATACCCGCGTTCCTTTGCCGACAGACCGACCTGTTGCTCGCCGCCGCCGCCACCGGTCGTGTGGTGAACGTGAAGAAGGGCCAATTCCTTTCGCCGATGGAAATGGGACACGTGACCTCGAAACTCGAGAAAGCCAAGGCGTCCGAAATCTGGCAAACCGACCGCGGCACACTCTTCGGATATCAGAATCTGGTCGTGGACATGCGGTCGTTTCCGATCATGAAAGCGCACGGGCATCCGACCATTCTCGATGCCACCCACAGCGTGCAGTTGCCCGGTGCCGCCGATGGGAAGAGCGGCGGGCAAAGGCAGTTCGTTCCGGTGCTGGCCCGCGCCGCCCTCGCCGCCGGGGCCGACGGTCTCTTCATCGAAACCCATCCCGAACCCGCCCGTGCCATTTCGGATGCCGCCAGCCAGATCCCTCTCGACGAGATGCCGGCATTGATCGATTCCTGTCTTGCGATCTGGAAAGCCGTCCGCGGTGCTTGAATCGGGAAGCCATCGCGAAACCTGCGTTGTTTGCTCCGCTCGCCGCTCTACACAGACAGTCTAAAGGTCATGCGCATAAGTAGACTAGCCCAGGCAACGCGCCGCGCTCCCTTCTTGTCTCTTGTTTCTTGAGTCTTGCCGTCTTGTGTCTTCTCCTGCCATGCTTCCCACAGCCGCCAATCGCAGTTTTGATGCCGCCATCCAAGCGGTAAGTCTCACCCGGGCCGCCGTTGCGGAAGG
>JBJTQJ010000043.1:0-55034 GCA_046075565.1 Verrucomicrobiales bacterium
TCCAACCCCGCCGGGCGAACCCGGCGGGGTTTTTGTTTCCAGGGCAAGAGCGGGACGCTCTAGCTGCTTGGCGGCACCGCTTCCGGTGCCTGTATTGGGTGACATGCCATGTCTTCTTGGGCATCGGCGTCCCTCCCCGACGGAACGCGAAGGCGTTCCGCTACATCTCGCACGCGAGTCTCCGTCGTAGCGGCACCGCTTCCGGTGCCGTTGGTGGCTGAACAATGATACGGTCATGATTTATTTGTTCCACACGACTAACAAAATAGATGTAACAGGATTCATGCTGTGCATTTTGGTGGATGTTGAAAAATCCTGATGGTCCACAGATGCGTGTGACATGAATGAGTTCCCCGCCTCAGGGAACGCGAGCCACGCAAGCTCCCTCTTGCGACCGCGCATGGTTGGGTGGAAATTATCCACCTAACTATGAAACCGGATCCCCGCCGCGAGAGCAACCGCCGACGTCCCAACACGCACGCCAACCTTCTCGCGCCGGTTCCCCGGCTTGAAGAAGAGGACGTGCTGGAGCTTGTCCGCGGACGCAAGGATGCGTTCCTGCTCGTGTTGGACGGTGTGCAGGATCCGCACAATCTCGGGGCTTGTCTCCGCACCGCCAATGCCGCCGGGGTGCAGGCCGTCATCGCGCCCAAGGATCGCGCGGTCGCCCTTACCGAAACCGCCCGCCAGGTTGCCTGCGGCGCCGCCGAAATCACGCCCTTTGTGCAGGTGACCAATCTCGCCCGGTTTCTCTCGCGTTTGCAAGAGGCCGGCCTCTGGCTGGTCGGCACCGCCGATGAGGCCACCCAATCCATTTACCAGACGGATCTGAAAGGACCGATCGCCATTGTCATGGGGGCGGAAGGCAAAGGCATCCGTCGTCTGACTGCGGAGGGATGTGATTTTCTCGTCCGCGTTCCGATGCGCGGGCAAGTGGATTGCCTAAATGTTTCCGTGGCCACCGGCGTCTGTCTTTTCGAGGCGCTGCGCCAGCGATTGGTCTGAGTCACTCCCCGCACCAAGCCAACCATCCGCCGCGGAGGTGGCGCACGCCCGGGATACCCGCTTCGTTCAGGAGTAGCACGCCTTTGGCGCTGCGTTTGCCCCCTTGGCAATGCAGGATGATTTCCCTGCCGGTTTCCGACATCTCGCGCAGGGCCTCGCAAGCTTCGGCAAGCCGACCGAGGGGAATAAGCCGGCTTCCGCCGATGTGACCCGCCTCGTGCTCCGAGGGTTCGCGCAGATCAATGAGCAACCCATTCCATCCGGTGTCCAACAGGGCCCGCAGTTCCGTGCAGGAGATTTCCGGCACTTCTTTCTCATCCCCACTCGCGCGGTTTCCCAGTGCACAACCGCAGGCTGGATCCACGTCGGTGAGGGAGCGAATCGTCGGGTTTGCTCCGCACAACGCGCAGGAAGGATCCTTGCGCAACTTGATTTCCCGGGTCCTGCCAGCGAGAGCATCATAATGGAGCACGCGTCCGGTTAGAGGATTGCCGATTCCGAGCAGAAGCTTGAGGGCTTCCATGGCTTGCAAACTGCCGAGAATGCCGGGCAAAGCGCCGAGCACGCCTGCCTCCGCACAGGTTGGCACGGCCCCGGCCGCGGGAGAGATGGGCAGCAAACACCGGTAACAAGGACCACCCGAGGCCGGATGGAACACCGAGACCTGCCCGGCGAAACGAAGGATCGATGCGTGCACAACCGGTTTGCCCAGGAAAAATCCGGTGTCGTTGCAGAGGTAACGGGCGGGGAAGTTGTCGGCCCCGTCGAGAATCACATCGTATTTTTCCGCGATGGCGAGGGCATTTGAGGCATCCAGCCAGGTCTCGTGGGTTTCGATTTCCAGATGCGGATTCAGGTCGCGCAGGCGAGCAGCGGCGGCGGCGAGTTTGGGCTGGCCGACATTCGATTCCCCGTAGAGCACCTGACGCTGGAGATTCGAGCGGTCCACGGTATCGGCATCCACCAGACCGATGCGCCCGACGCCGGCGGCCGCGAGATAAAGGGACGATGCCGAACCCAAGGCCCCGGCACCCACCACCAGCACGGAGCCGGATTTCAAGCGTTCCTGGCCCTCCTTTCCCACTCCCGGCAGGGCAATCTGGCGGCTGTAGCGCGCGGCTTCTCTGGCATCCATCATATTCCCACAATTGACAGCGATTTGCCGAACGCGCAAGCCTGCATCCCGCGTATTAAGAGCCGTATGAGTGAATCCGACCTTCTCCGCCTCGAACAAGACCCCGGCGTGCCCGCCAATCGGCTGCGCATCGCCCGTTGGGTGGAGTCCGCATCGATCCAGAAGATTGTCGTCGCGGTCATTCTCGCCAACTCGGTCATTCTCGGACTGGAAACCAATGCCGCCCTGATGGCCACCCACGGTGTCCTCCTGCGGATTCTCGATAAACTCTGCCTGGTGATCTTTGTCGCGGAACTCGCGATCAAGCTGTTCTGTTACCGCCGCCACTTTTGGAAAAGCGGATGGAATCTCTTCGACTTTGCCGTCGTGGCCATCGCTCTGGCTCCCGGCGCGGGAACATGGGCCGTGCTACGTTCGTTGCGGGTCTTGCGGGTGCTCCGCCTGCTCACCGTTGTGCCGAGTTTGCGCAAAGTGGTTGCCGCCTTTATCCATGCCATCCCCGGCTTGTCGGGGGTGATGGCAGTGATGGCCATTTTCTTTTACACTGCCGGGGTGCTTGCCACGAAATTGTTCGGAGCCGCTTTCCCCGATTGGTTTGGATCTCTCGGAGGCAGTCTTTATAGTTTGTTCCAAATTATGACCCTCGAGAGTTGGTCAATGGGTATCGTGCGTCCGGTTATGGAAGTCTATCCTTGGGCTTGGGCTTTCTTTGTGCCGTTCATCATCATAGCCACCTTCACCATTCTGAACCTGTTCATCGGGATCATCGTCTCGACCATGCAGGAGTTGGCAATGAAGGAGAATGCGGCCGAGCCGGTAATCCCTGCCGTCCACGAAGAAACGGGTGCCATCCTCGCCCGCATGGAAACCGACCTCGAAGCCCTTCGTTCGAGACTTTCGAGCAGAGACGCAGTCGGGAGATAATCGTCGCCGGTTTCTCGCTGTCGGAGACTGCGCTTGGGAAGATTGGTCGCGGTGTTCCGTCGACTACGCCAATATCCCTTCCACCACTTTCGCCGGTTCCACGCCGGTCAACCGTTGGTCCAAGCCGCGGAACGGGAAGACGAGGCGGTTGTGGTCGAGCCCGAGTTGTTGAAGGATGGTTGCGTGGAGGTCGCGCAGGTGCACCGGGTCTTTCGTGATGCTCCAGCAGAAGTCATCCGTTTCGCCATGCACATGCCCGCCTTTGATGCCGGCGCCGGCCATCCAGATGGAGAAACAACGCCCATGGTGATCGCGCCCGGCGATTGCGCTGTTGGGATCCCCTTGCGAATAAATCGTGCGCCCGAATTCCCCGCCCCAAACGACGAGGGTATCATCGAGCAGTCCGCGTTGTTTCAGATCCATGATGAGAGCGGCACTCGGTTGATCGGTGTCGCGGCACTGGGCGGGCAATTGCCGCGAAAGGGCGATGTGCTGGTCCCAGCCGCGATGGAAAAGCTGGATGAAACGCACGCCCCGTTCAGCGAGTCGGCGGGCGAGCAAGCAGTTGGCGGCATAGGTGCCGGGCTTGCGTGATTCCGGTCCGTAGAGTTCGAACATGGAAGCCGGTTCCTTCGACAAATCGGTCAACTCGGGCACGGAGGCCTGCATGCGGAAAGCCATCTCGTAGGCATGGACGCGGGCGAGAGTTTCCGGGTCACCGGTTTGGGCGGCGAAGCGTTGATTGAGTGCGGACAGATCGTCCAGCAATTCCCGGCGCTGCCCCCGCTTCACGCCTTTCGGGTTGTCGAGATAAAGCACCGGATCCGCTCCCGCCTGCAAGAGCACGCCCTGGTGTTGCGAGGGCAGATAGCCCGTGCCCCAAAGGCGGGAGAAAATCGGCTGATCCGGATTCTTGCCCGTGCCTTGGGAAACGAGCACCATGAAGGCGGGCAGGTTCTGGTTGTCGTTGCCGAGTCCGTAACTGACCCATGCGCCCATCGAGGCATGACCTAGCTGCATCGAGCCCGTGTTGGCCAAAGTGATGGCGGGGTCATGGTTGATAGCCTCGGTGTGCATCGAGCGGATGACGCAGATGTCGCCCGCGATATTCTGAGTCCAGGGAAGCAGATCGCTAATCCATGTGCCGGAGGGGCCGCAGAGTTTGCCCGATTGCAAGGGACGAACGACGGGAAATTTTGATTGGCCGGACGTCATGCCGGTGACGCGCTGGCCGGCACGGACCGAGTCCGGCAACTCCGTGCCATGGAGTTTATCAAGCACCGGTTTTCCGTCGAAAAGATCGACATGCGATGGTCCGCCAGATTGGAACAAGAAAATCACACGTTTGGCTTTGGGGGCGAAACGCCGGAATGGTGCGATGGAAACCGCATCGCCGCGGGCGGCCCGGGCGGCAGATTGCATGAGCAACGATGACAACGCGATGTGGCCGAGACCAGTGGCGGCTTTGCCAAGGAAGGCACGACGGTTGAGATGAATCGGGAGCATGGTCGTCGAAGGATTTACCGTGGGAAGGAGAATAGAACCACGAATTGGCACGAATGGGCACGAATCCTCAACGGAATGTGGATTTTTCCCAATTCCTCCAGTGGGTGAGTGAAGTTCGTTTCATAAACATCCGTTTTTCTGTTCTTTATTCGTGGCAATTCGTGTCCATTTGTGGTGTTTTTGGTTTACCGGCGAGTAACGGTTTCGGAAAGATTGTGGATCAAACTGGTGATCTGCATCCAGGCGGCCAGTTCGGCAGGCGATAGATCATCGGGAACACGGGACTCGCCGATGGCAAGCACGGCCGCGGCGGCGTTTGGTTCGGACTCGTAACGCGCGCGTTCGCGGAGCAGAGCCTTTGTTAGGGTTTCCGCTTCCTGTGCTTCGGGTGGACGCCCGGTCGTCTCCGTGAACAACCGTGCAAGCCTTGATGCGTCGTCGGGGAGACTCGCCCGCAGGATTTTGGAGGCATGGGCGCGGGCCGCTTCGACAAACTGCGGATCATTGAGAAGCACGAGGGCTTGCAGCGGGGTGTTGGTGGTTGTTCTGCCGATGGTGCAGACCTCGCGGTTTGGCGCGTCGAAGACGGCGAGGTTGACCGGTGGCAATGTGCGTTTCCAATACGTGTAGAGTGATCTCCGATACAGTTTTTCCCCATGGTCTTGAACGAAGGTCTGGGAAGTGGCCGGGCTGGAGCCGTAGTGGGAAATCTGCCGCCAGAGGTCACCGGGCTGGTAAGGTCGCACGCTCGGTCCGCCCAGTCGTTCGACCAAAAGACCCGACACCGAGAGCGCCTGATCGCGCACTTGTTCCGCACCGAGGCGCCAGCGGGGCGCGCGTGCCAGCAACTCATTGAGTGGATCGCGTTCCAGCATTTCCGGCGTGGAATCTGATGATTGCCTGTAGGTGCGCGAGGTGACCATCAATCGGATCAAGGCTTTCACATCCCAACCCGTGGTGGAGAAATGCACGGCCAACCAGTCGAGCAATTCCGGATGGCTCGGCCACGGTGATTGGGAGCCGAAGTCAGCCGATGAGGCGGATAATCCGCGACCAAAGACGGTTTCCCAGTAACGATTCACCGCTACCCGCGCGACGAGCGGATGATCGGGCCGGGTCATCCAACGGGCGAGGTCGAGGCGATTGAGATCGCGGCCTTCCGGGGCGACCATGGGGGGCAGGATGGCCGGGGTGCCTGGTTTGACTTCTTCCAATGGCGACGAATAGACACCGCGATCCAGCACATGGGTCTTGCGGGGTTTCGCGGAAGTATTCATCACCATGACGGAGTGTTTGCCCGTCAGCACGGAAAGTCTTTCCTCGAGATTGGCAATCTGGTGGCGGACCCGGGATTTCGCCGCGCAATTGGCGTGGAAATAGCTCTGGAGAGACGCAGCTTGTTCCGGCGAACGTTGGGAGGCTTCTGTTAGAAGAATGGAGCTTATGTCTTCCGGGTGCGGCGAGCCGTCATCGTTGCCGGTGAAGGCGAAAAGTTGGAACCGACCCGGTGAGCAGTTGTTGCCGTAATTGAAAAGCAGCTCGGCGGTGAGATATGGCGCGGCCTTCGGATCAGTCGGTTCGGCAAAGGTCACCGTGATATGTTGTGGGCCCGCCGCGCCGGTCGGTGGCGCCCATCCATTGGTGGGCGTGGTATCGAGGATGCGGGTGGCGGCATATCCGGGTTGAGCCCCGGTGGCGGAGATGCGCGAGAACGGCAGCATCGCGTTCAGGTCAACGTTTGCGGCGGGGAATGATGAGGTCGAGACCGTGAGGGTGCTCATCACAAAGTTCTTTTCCAGGCCCTTTGCGCTGCCGTAGCCGAGTTGGTTGTTTTTTCCGCCCTGGAAGACTACCCGGAGTCCGCGAATGGGTCCGGCGTCACGCGGCAGTTCGCAGAGCACGTTGTAGGCGGAGTAGTCCCCGCTGTTGATCGAGACCGAACCATCCGGCTCGATAACAATCCGATCCGGATTGCCATTGGGAGCGGTGGCGCTGGCCGCCTTGAGCGCGTGCAAGCGGAGGTCTCTTCCTCGTGCGGAAAGATCTTCCCTTTGTTCAGCTTCCCATGCGGCTTGGGCCTCGGGTAGGGGAAGGGCGAACTCTTCTTTCAATTTGGCGAGATCCGCCTGAACGTGGCCGATTTCTTCCGGCGTGGAAAGACAGGAGCTTGCTTGGATCGAAGGTCGCGGGTTGACGCCAGCGTTCCCGTCCAATCCGATGTCATCGGCGGTGTTGAAAAACGCGAAGAACTGGTAATACTCACGGATGGAAATAGGATCGTATTTATGATCGTGGCACTGCGCGCAGGCCATGGTCAGGCCCATGAAGGTCTCCGACGTTGTCTTGACCCGATCGGCCACGTAGTTGACGAGATTCTCTTCAGGGATGGTTCCGCCCTCGTGGGTTACGGCGTTGTTGCGATTGAATCCGGAGGCGACGAGTTGATTTTCGCTGGCATCAGGAAGTAGATCGCCCGCAAGTTGCTCGATGAGAAACTGATCGTAGGGCTTGTTGTCATTGAACGCCTTGATCACCCAGTCCCGCCACAGCCATTGGTGGCGTCCGCCGTCGATGGAAAAGCCATTCGTATCGGAATAACGCGCGGCATCGAGCCAGGCCACGGCCATGTGCTCGCCGAAACGGGGTGAGGATAGCAAGCGCTCCACCTGGCGTTCGTAGGCACCGGATGCGTTGTCCGCGAGAAAGGCTTGGGTTTCTTCCGGTGTCGGGGGCAATCCGGTCAAATCGAGGGACAATCTCCGCAACAGGGTCGCGCGGCCGGCCTCTGGTGAAAATGTCATCCGTTCACTTTCCAACCGCGCGCCGACGAACCGGTCGATGGGATTTTCGCCTGCTTCAGCAATCGCCGGCACCGGCGGGGCGACGGGAGCTTGGAATGCCCAGTGGCCTTGATATTCGCCGCCTTCGGCAATCCAGCGCGTGAGCAGCTCTTTTTCCTCGGGTTTGAGTTCCAGATGCGACTCCGGAGGCGGCATGATCACATCCGGGTCGGAGGACCGGATGCGGGCCACAAGCTGGCTTTCTTCAGGTTTGCCGGGAACGATGGCGGGTTTGTCGGATTCTCCACCCTTGAGGGCGAACTCCACCTGATCGAGCCGGAGTTTCGCTTTCTGCCCGTGGGCGGCGTCCGGTCCGTGGCACGCGAAACAATTCTTCGAGAGAATAGGCCGGATGTCGCGGTTGAAGACGACCGGTTCTCCCGCCATCAGGAGGGAAGGTAGGAAGAACGGAAGGAGCCAGAGTCGCAAGCGCATGGAAGGGTGCTTGTGGAAACACGTTACGCGGCGCTTCGCCGTCTTATTTCGACATTTTACCCCGGCTTTTTGCCGAGGGTGTAGATGAAATGGGGTGCGTAGAGATCGGGTTCGAGCAGGAACGAATCGTGGCCTTTGTCGGAATGGACGGTGACGTGCATGTTGGCCACTCCGGCGTGCCGCAGGTGGGAAACGAGCGCGTCCTGTTCTTCGGGGTAAAAACAAAAATCCGAATCGATGGTAAAGACGAGGAATTTATGCCCGGCGGCTTTGCAGCGCGCGAAGATTTCGCTCATGTTGGCGGCACCGGTTTCTTTGACCGGATCGAATCCTGACCACAATTCGGTGAATCGGAGATACGTGTTGGCATCGAATCGCTCCACGAAGGTCTTGCCCTGATGGAGGATGTAGGATTCGACGGGATCCCGCAATTGATACCAGTCGAAATGGTCGCTCGATTGGATCACGGATCGACGGGCGCGGCGTTCGATCGCATCGAGGTGCACGAAAGTCTTGTGGGAAATCATCCGCGCGAGAGCGAGCCCGAGCGCCGGTGGTTTGCGATCATAGTAATCGCCACCTTGGAAGTGTGGATCATTTTCGATGGCGAGGATCTGCTCGAACAAAATCAATCGGTTGAGCACGGTTGTCTTCACCCCGCTGGCAATCGGGATCACCTGGTGCACGCGCTCGGGATGCCGGGCGGCCAGCGTGAGGGCGAGCAGCCCGCCAATGGACGGGCCGATGACCGCGTGCAGGCGTTGGATGCCAAAATGATCGAGCAGGGGCAGGAGGGAGTTCACCACATCGGTTGCCGTCAGATGCGGGAAGGATTTTCCGTAGGGTTTGCCGGTCTTGGGATTGATGCTCGATGGGCCAGTGCTCCCGTAACAACCCCCGAAGGTGTTCGGGCAAATGATGAAAAATTTCTCCGTGTCCAGCGGTTTGCCCGGACCAATGAAGTCACTCCACCAGCCGCGGTGCAGTTCCTCGGTCCAGAATTTTTCCACTCCCGGCACGGTGCGCATGGTTCCGGCGGCGTGATGGCTCCCGGAAAGTGCGTGGAAGAGCAGGATGGCATTCCCGGCATCGGCGTCGAGCTCGCCGTAGGTGGAATAGGCCAGGCGCGCGTCCGGGATGGAATCACCCGAAACAAATTGAAACGGCCGCCCGGGGGCGGTGAGGGAAAGGAATTGGGTCTCCGACTGCATGCGATTGGCCGCCAGTTTAACCCGGATTTCAATTTCTGCACGGATTCTCCCGTGTCGGGCGCCCGGGGAGGGGGGTAGCCGAAAACGGGAAAAATCCATAGGTTGCCGACCCCCGTTGGAAACGCTACTTTCGAAGGCGGTGGGACCGTGATTTCCACGCCCGCCGCCGGTGCCTACCCCATTCCGATGTCCGCCTCCCAATCCATCCCCGCCGGTCTTACCCTGCTCGGCCCGCTAGGCCACGGCAGTTGTGGGGAGTCGTGCCTCGCCCGCGACGCGAATGGAAACCTCAGGGTGGTCAAATTTTTCAAGGCGATGGGCATCAACCGCCGGTTGCTCATGGGCGCCCACGCCCGCCTCGCCGAATCCGAGGGCCATCCAGGGGTTGCGAGGGTGCTGGCCAGTGATTTCGACGCCCGCCCGGCGTGGGTTTTGCTCGACTTTTATGGCGAGCATGGCGCTCGTGGCGCCGTGCCCTGCAATCTGGAAACCTGGCTCGGCCAGCTCCCGCCGCCCGACCTGGCCTGGAAAATCATCCGGCAGCTCGCCGAGGCCCTCGCTTTCCTCCATCGCATCGGCGTCGCCCATGCCAACCTCCAACCCCGCAACATTCTCATCACCGACCCCGAGCGGGGCGCCATCGCGCTTACGGATTTCTCCCAAGGATGGGTGGACGGCGTCTATCACTTCGAGGGCACCGAAGCCCTGCTCTACGCCAGCCCCGAACAATTGCGCGAACCGGAAGGCATTGAGCAGGGCGTCTGGGGTGGCTGGGACGTCTTCGCCTTCGGTTCCCTCGCATTCCGATTGCTGACCGGACGCTTCCCCCGAGCCGATTCTGAACGCCGCCAGTTGGAAATCCGCCGCGCCGCCGGTGATGCCATCTCGCCCGCCGCCTTGCACGGGCTTTTCCCCGGCAGCGAAGCCCCCGAATGGGGAGACTATCCCGCCGCCGGTTGGGAGGAAAACGCCCGCCGCCACATTCTCGAAACCTGCCTCGCCCTTGACCCGGAAGTCCGCCCCAAGGACATGCGTGAGGTGCTTGCCGAATTCGACCGCGTCGATGAGGAACGTGGACTGCGCGACGAACGCGAGCGCGTCCGTTCTCTCCGCCTCCGCGAAGTACGTTCCCTCCGCAAAACCCGCGCCATCGCCATCGCCCTCGGGGTCGGCTGCGCGCTTGCCACCCTCGTCGCCTTCATTTACTCGAACCAATACCGCCTCGCCAGCCGTGAGGTCGACGACCTCAAGACCCGCCTTGGCAGCGCCCTCGCCGAAAAGGAAGACGAAATCCGCGTGCGCGAGGCCGAAGCCCGCCGACGTGAAGAGGTCGCCCGCGCCCAGGCCGCCGGGGCCGTGCGCGAAACCACCGCCATCAAGGAAAATCTCATCCGCTCCCAGGAACAAGCCGATGCCCTCTTCGCGGTTGTGAAAGACCGCAAGCCCCCCAGCCACCCCGGCTTCAAGGACATCTCGCAGACCGCCACCGAACTCCGCGACTTTTACCAGGACTTCCTCGCCACCACGCCGAAGGATGCTTCCATGGACCTGCCCCGTGCCCGCGCCATGGGGAACCTCGCCGAACTCGCCCTCACCGCCGAAGATCGACCCGCCGCCATCCGCTGGCAGACCGACGCCGTCAAGTTGTGGGAAAAACTCTCCGAACGCGACCTGCGCGACCCCGAACTCCGCTCCCGTCTCGGCTACGCCCTCCTCTTCCTCGCCCAGGCCGATTTTCAGGAAGGAAAAATCGCCTCCTCCTCTGCGGCCGTGGGGCGTGCCCGCGGGTTGTTCGAGACCCTCGCCAAGGAAAAACCCGGCGACACCGACATCCTCCGTAACCTCGCCGCCTGTTATCTCCAGCAAGGTCGCATCGAACGCCAGCAAGGCCGCACCGACACCGCCCTCAGTCTCTACAGCGCCGCCAACCAGCAACTCCGACGCCTCACCGAAAGCACCGGGCGCTTCGACTTCCGCTCGGAGCTCGCCGCCGGTTATGTCGAAATGGGCGAACTCGCCCGCGGCACCAACGACCTCGAGCACGCTGCCAATGTCCAGCGCGCCGCCCTCGCGCAACTCGTCTCCATGGTCGAGGAAAAACCCGAAATGCTCCTCCCCAAACTCGACCTCGCCCGCGCTTATGGCGAACTCGGCGAAATCGAATGCGAGGCCGGCAATCCCGACAAAGGCCAGGACCAGTTGAACAAATCCATTGCCATCCTCGAGGAATTGCTCGCCCAGCAACCCGGCTCCGAGGAAGTGCTCTTCCAGATGGCGAAAAGATACAGCTCGCTCGCCCGTGCCCACCGCGACCAAGGCCGCCGCGTCGAGGCGGAGAAACTCGTCGACACCGCCAATGCTTACCTGAAGCGTCTCGCCGAAGCCCACCCCGAGAACTCCTACTACGTTTACAACCGCGCCCTCTCGCTCTGGCAAAAAGCCGAACTTCACTCCGACCTCAAACAACTCGACGAAGCCATCGGCGTGATGCGCGAATCGATGAACATCCTCTCCGAACTCTCCGCCCGCCAGGACCTCGATGGCAGCCAGAGAAAACAAGTCCACATCAGCATGGCTTACCTCACCGGTGACCTCGGCCACCGCTTGGAAGAAGCGCGCCGCCGCGAGGATGCCCTCGCCGCCTTCCAGACCGCGCTCAAACGCTGGCAAGATGTCGCCGCGACCTACGGACAAGATGAAATCACCGCCGACGCCGTCACTTGGTGCACACGCCGCGTCGAGGAGTTGAGGTATCCGTAGAGAGACACAAGACGGCAAGACATAAGACACAAGACTTGAGGCCGGGATCGCCGACGCTTGCCCGCCGACGCCTGCTGGGAACGCCGACAGCCCGCCCGCCGGAGCCCCCTGGGAACGCCGACGTCCCCGTCGGCAGTATCTGTCCTATCACCTCCGAACTCCCTCAAGGCTCCGTTTGTTGCCCGGCCTTGGCCTTTTGGATGTCTTTCGCCATGGATTCAATATCGGCAATCAGGCCTCCGCAAAAGCCAAACTTCAGCGGCCCCCAATGGGTCCTGCTATTGAGATTCGTGCCAGTGTTTGGATCGATGAAGTGAATGGACTGGAGGATGACCGGGCGCAAAGCGGTTTTATCCACGGTAAAACTTTTCGCGACAGGCATCCACGACTGTTCATCTCCGTAGTAAATCAGAAACAGGCCCTTCTCCATGAAGAAAGGAAAGCATGTCAATCTCGACCGGATCAATGACTTGGCGGCTTTGCTTCCAAAGTCGCCCGGCGGCACATCTCGGAAAGGCATCGTCATCGAAACATATGCGCCCTTTTTGAATACGAGATAGCCATTTGGCATGTTTGCCGACAAGTCCGAACGATAGTGCTTGGGCAAGACCGAGCTTCGCAAGCGTTGCAGCAGTTCCAGGCTCATGTTGAAATCAACGCAGAGGGGTGGCTCCGCTGCGGCAAGGGCTGAATTCGGCTAGGGGCGCTATCCCGGGTTGCCACTCACGTCTGGTTCGCCCTTCTCCGGTTTCGTTGAGAGGCTCCTGGCTGTAACAGTTCGGATGGAGCCATCATTCGTCTTGCCCAGCAAACCCTTCGCACACAGGCTACGGGGAACTGGATTTGCAATTACGGTGGATCCTGCAAATCGGTTCGCACGTTGCTTTCGATAGGATCGCTGGGCCTTGCGGGTTTCGTGCTGGCAACCAACTGACTCACCCATTTTCGGAGGCTCGTCCGGGTGGCTGTGTCGCGCTGAATCCACTCACCGTCATGATTGACCCAGGGGAAAGTGTCAAAAGTGACCTTGGCATCGGGATGGTTCTGTGTGATGAAGTCCCGGATTCCTTCCTGTTCAAGAATCGACTTCAGGTTGAGCTCGCGTGTGGCGGAATCGATGTCGGTGAAGCCTCGTTCCCGGACCAGTGCCAGCAGTCGCTGATCGTTGTGCTTCTCGGCCAATTGCATTTCGCCGCAGACATATTGTGGAGTCGTGACGAGACGCCGCAAACGTTCGACGCGAAGGGACTGTTCAACTTCGGGTTGCTTCCAGGCGCGGTTGTCATAATGGCTTACGGGGATCATTCCAAGCCAGAGCTTGGCGATAGCATCATTACGCAGGCCGATGTAGTTGCAGGCGATCGCGCCGCGAGAATAGCCGGTGAGAATGACGGCTTTGGGATTTCCTCCCCATTGAGTGCAGATGGACTCGATGGCCTTCATTGCGTAGTCGGCGGTGCGATCCGCATCACCCCACCACCAGTCCATATCCTCTTGGCGGTCTTCACTGACGAACGGAAGAGTAACCCATATGAATTCTTTGCCACCGCTGATCCCGTAGCCCTGCACGGCCTTGCCGCCGGCCACCGTTCCGCCATTGCCGGTGAACTCGGCTATGACAGGGTAAGTATTTCCTTTTTTCCAATCGGTCGGCAGATAAAGCGCGTGCCGAACCGCGGACATCTGGTATTCAGGCAGTGCTTGAAGAACGCGTTTTCCCGGCGCTGGATCACCCGATATCACCTGTGGCATGACGAGGTCCGCCGGGATGCTCATCACGTCCGGCGGCGACCCGCTCGCCGATTTTGTGAGAACCAAGACCGCGCAGGAGAAAAGAAGGTAAATCGTTCCTTTAAGGGCGGCAGTGTTCATGGTCTATTTCGGCGAAAGTATAATGGTGGTTCCGGCGCAGCAAGGGCTGAATTCGGTTAGGGGCGCTATCGCCAGTGGCCTTTTCAACGCAGCATCTTGATAGGCCGGGGGGCTCCGGTCGCCGGGGAAAAGGTGCCGCCGGAATCCATCCTCGGGGAGTAGCGGCGGAAGCCGACCGACCAGAGCCCCGCAAGCTCCTTGCGGGCCACCGCATTCGGCGGCGTGAATGTCGGATGACCCATGGGTTTGGAAACCGAGTTACCACGGGCCAGGACATCAAACCCCGAGCTGAGGAGTTCCTGAGAAAGCCAGCGAAGGGAAAATGTGTGGAGTGCGGCGGCAACCCCGACCACGTCGGGGGCGACGCCGCTTTGGCGAGGGAGGCTCCACCCCGAAAGCGCCGTCACAGCCGGCGCACTCCGAGACTGCCGCTGCCCTTCCGCTTCTGGAGATGTTCCAAGACATCCCAACACTCAAAGCTCCGCCCGCACTGCCTCGAATAGATGCCACTCCGCCTTCAAATTTCTGAGCCTATTGTCTCGGATCAGGCGACGGCGAGCGCAAGACGTTGCGGACACGAAATACAGCATTCGAGCCGTTGCATGCATCCGCTTTGTTAGACGTTCCCGGTCGCATTGGAGAGGCGGGTAAAAGTGTCGGCGAGTTGCTGGTATTGCTCACGCAGGCCGATGTAAATCTCGGGGTCGGCGTCGTAACGGTCGAACTGCTCGACGACTGTTCCGCAAAAGTCGGCAAGGAGGCTCGCACATGGAATCAACTCGCCTGGGTGTTGTTCGTGCCACAGGGCTATTGTGCCGGCAAGGCCGTTGATAAAGTCGCACTCTCCGTTGGCGCTCTCCGTGAGAGCAAAGCGGATGGCCGCGCGATGTAGAATCGGAAACCAACGGGCTCCATCCACGCCAGGTCTTCGATGTAGGCGAGCGGGATGTAAGCTCGTGCGCTGTAGGCGAAAAGTTCCACCGCCTGCGCAAGCGTTTTGCCGTGGAAGTGTTTGACGGCGTAGCTGCCATGAATGCTGTCGGAGGCAATCTCACCGCGAGTAGGGAGGCGCTCTGTGCTGTCAGTGGTCATGCTGTGACATTCAATTTCACGAGAAGCGAGGAAACGTCTAACGTCGAGGCCGGGCGGCCGCTACCGCGAGGGCGCTTTAGCTTCAGACAAGGTTTGTCTCCGCCTTCCGGCTTCGCCTCGGGGCGGGTAGCCGGCGCTGCTGGCGCGGCTTGTTCGGCGTTCTTCTGCCGTTGCAGGGTGACCTTGCCCACGGCGTGTTTGGTGCCATCCGGATCGAGATAGACGATGGAATATTCTCCGTCCGGGTAGGCAGCAAGATCAATGGGTTTGGGCGAGGTCGAAACTCCCTTGCCAATCAGGCAGGTTACCAAGGTCAGACTGATCGTGTTCCCGTCTCGCTTGTGCTTGAGGCTGCGGACACCCAAGGCCGAATTGATAATGGTCGGCTCGACAGTCACTTTCTTTAATCCTGAAACGTTGCACTCGACGTGAAGCGAGGTGTTTTTTATCGAGGCCTTCATGCCGCCCACGGATTGGACGAAGTTCCAGTCGCGTTTATCATGGGTAAGGAACCCGGTGACATCCGAAAATACGAAGGTAGCGGATAGCAAAAAAATCAGAGGGGTAAGGAATTTCATGATTGTGTTGGTTTGTTGATACTTGAATGGTGATAGTCGAGGCCTTGCAGTCTGCTGTTCGGGGGTGCTAGTTCGATTCAGCTTGTGGTTTGTCATTGCCCTCCCGCTTCGACGCAGGGAGGGGGGGTCGGTTGCCCAGTGCCGGTTGGCTCTGCGTCCCTCTGATTCGTAGATGGCGTTTTCTTCGAGTCTTCTGCCGCCAACTCCATGATTCGGCTTAATGACAGGGTGTATCCACCAAAACCAGGGTTTCCAAATTCGCGTTTCAGCCCCTCGGAAAGGAGCTTCGGAACGAGTATCTTCAATTCCGATTTTTTGATGTTTTCATTTCCAACGGCAAAGAGAATCTTCATCTTGTCACCGTCTCCCGGTTTACGCTCGACGCGATGTGCCGAGACGGTTTGGTGATTGTCCGTGAGCACATGCAGCGTCATGATGACATTCTGGTCTTTACCCACCTTCGAAGCATCAAAGGTGATCTCCAACCAGTTCAATGCCGGATCTTCGCCGATCTGATCATGCTTCCATGTCGTGATGGTTATACCTGCCTCCTTCAATCGGGCTCTATCCCATCCATCAATGTTCCATATGGCACTGTATCCGAATGCTGATTGCAGGGAGCAGAACATCAACAGCAGGAAGATCGCAATTGCTTGGGTTTTCATCTGGAGGTTCTCTTTTCGGGTTATGGGAAGAATGCTCTGCATGTCCAATATGACACGGCGGCGGGGGGATTCTTAAAATTTTTGCAGGAACGTGGAGGCCTTGCACCCGCCGCCGGGGGTGGTCAAGGACTTCAGGGAATCGGAAATATTCAATCGGCAATGAACCCGCACCACGGGCTAAAGCCCGAACTCCAACGGGGAGAGGTTCCTATTCCGTCGCCGCGCTGTTTGGCTTTATTTCGGCAGCTCTCTCGTTTAGATCACCACGGCCCAGAGCACCTTGAGGTAACGGCTTTCCGGGCAGTTGGATAACACCGGGTGGTCGGGTCCGGCGCCGGTGCGCTCGAGAAAGCGGAGGCGACGGCCGACGCGGTGGGCGGCTTTGACGACGATGGCTTCGAAGTCCTCGGCACTCACGAGTCCGGAGCAGGAGCAGGTGACGAACAATGCACCGGGTTCGGCGAGGGTGAGGGCGATGGCGTTTAGGTCGTTGTATTTCCTCATGCCTTCCTCATGGCTGTCGCGTCCGTGCACGAACTTCGGCGGGTCGAGGATGATGACCGGCCATGTCTCGCCGTTGCGTTGCATCTGGCGCAGATAAGTGAAGGCGTCGGCATGAACCAGATTGAGGCGGGTCTGGTTGATGTTCATGTTGCGTTTTGCCTGCGCGATGGCTTCCTCATCGAGATCCACGGCGGTGACGTCCGGGCTTTCTCCGGCGAGTTTGGCGGCGAGGGCGAAGCCGCCGCTGTAGGAACAAATGTCGAGCACGCGGCGGCCTTTTGTCCATTCGCCGAGGCGTTTGCGGTTTTCGCGTTGGTCGCAGAAGAAGCCGGTCTTGTGTCCGGTGCCGAAGTCGGCTTCGTAGCGGATGCCATTTTCCTGGAATTTCACCGAGGCGACGGGATCACTTTCGTCGCCGCGCACGATGATGCCTTCCATACGGGCGATGTCGGGATCGACGGAGATGCGGGCGCGTCGGGTGCCGAGCAGGTGGTGCATTTCCGGAATCCACGCGGGCAGCATTTTCCAAATGCCGAGGGTGGTTACTTCGATGGAGAGCACATCGGCATAGCGGTCCACGACGAGGCCCGGCAGGCCGTCGCCATCGGAGTGGATGACCCGGTAAGCTTCGGTGGTGTCGTCGAGGCGGAGGAAATCTTTCCTGAGGGCGATGGCTTCGCGCAGGCGGATTGTTAGGAAATCATCAGGTGGAGGCTGCGATCCATGATGGAACATGCGCAGTGGCACCCGCGCGCCGTGATTGAGGAATCCCGTGCCGAAATAGTCGCCATTGCGGTCATAAACATGCACGGTCGAACCGCTGCGGATCGATCCCGAGTTGTCGCCGAGGAAACGCGGGAAGACACTCGGGTGGAAGGTGTAATACTTGAGCTGCACCCAGGGCAAGTGGCGCTCGGAGAGGGCGGGGACGGGATTCATGCGCGGGCGGGAACGGGGCTGGCGGGCGCGGCGAATCCCCGCAGCACACGCAGGCCATTGTCCTGGCTGCGTTCGGGGTGGAATTGCACGCCCTCGATGGCGCCCGTTTCGATGGCGCAGGCGAACGGTCCATCGTAGTCGGTCCAGCCCGCGACGATGTTGTCATCTTCCGGCACCGGATGGAACGAATGCACGAAATAGAAATACGGGTTGGCAGGCAATCCATCCCAGAGGCGGAGACCGTCTTTGGCGATGCGCACGGTATTCCATCCCATGTGGGGGACCTTGAGGCCGGGTTTGGCCGCGAAACGTTTCACGGTTCCCCGGAATTTGCCGAGGCCTTGCAGTCCGGGGCTTTCCTCGCTCGTGTCGAAGAGGATCTGGTAGCCGAGGCAGATGCCGAAATAGGGACGGTCGGCCATGACCCATTCGCGCAGCGGTTCCCAAAGCGATTGGGTGCGCAGATTCGCCACACAATCACCGAAGGAGCCGACCCCTGGCAGGATGATTTTTTCGATGCCGGCGAGGTCATCGGGGCCGCGCACGAGTTTCGGTTCCACGCCGAAGGAACGCAACGCGTTGTGCACGCTGAGCAGATTGCCGGCGCCGTAATCGATGAGTCCTAGGGTGGGGGAGGTGGACATGGATAACTCGTTCAGCCGGGTTCGTTGTCGTCGCGGGTGCGGTCGCGGAAGCGCATCAGTTCACCGAGGAAGACAAGCGGGACGTCGCCGGTGGGGCCGTTCCGTTGTTTGGCGATGAAGAGCTCGGCCTTGTTGCCTTTCTCCTCGCGGTCTTCATCGTCCTTGGCGTAGTAGGCATCGCGCACGAGCAGACCGACGAGGTCGGCGTCCTGCTCGATGGAGCCGGATTCCCGGAGGTCGGAAAGGCGGGGTTTTCCGCCCTCGCGTTGTTCCGGATTCCGGTTGAGCTGCGCCAGCACGATGACGGGGATTTTCAGTTCCTTGGCGAGCGCCTTGATGCCGGAGGAAATTTCCGAGATCTCCTGCTGGCGGTTCTCCTGGGCGCGTTTGGTGGTGGAGCGCATCAATTGCAGGTAGTCGATGGCGACGAGGGACAGTGGTTGCTGCGAGTGGACCCGGCGGGCTTTGGCGCGCAACTCGATGATGGAGATGCTCGGCGTGTCGTCGATGAAGAGTTTTTTCTCCGCCAGTTCCTTGCCTGTGGACATGATGCGTGCGAAGTCGGCCTTGTTGGCATAACCGTCGCGGATGCGTTTGAGGGAAACCCCGGCGCGCGCGCAAATGAGACGTTGCACCAGTTGCTGCGAAGACATTTCCAGGGAGAAAACGAGGGCGGCCTGATTCATGTCGCAGGCCACGTGTTCGACGATGTTCATCACCAGCGAGGTCTTGCCCATGGACGGCCGGGCCGCAATGACGATCATTTCGGAGGCGTGCAGACCGTCCGTCATGGTGTCGAAGTCCTTGAATCCGGTCGCCAGCCCGCTCAGCTCGCCTTTGCTGCTCATCATCTTGTTCAAGCCGCCGACCGCCTCCAATACCTCGCCCTTGAGGGTGCGCACGGTGTTTTTGGTGTCGGATTGGCGGATGTCGAGGATGTCCTTTTCCACCTCGTCGAGCAGGCCTTTCACATCCCCCTGTTCGTCGTGGGCGCGGGTGACACAGCGCGTGCAGGACGCGATGATCGAACGGAGCACACGTTTGTCCTCCAGAATTTCCACATATTGCTCGAACAGGGCCGTCGTCGGCACGTAGTCCATCAATTCGGACAAATAGGCCGCGCCGCCGACCTCGTTCAATTTCCCGATGTTGTGCAGGTGGGCGGTCAGGGTGACCAGGTCGAGGTGCAGCCGCTGGTCCTTGAGGGTCGAGATGGCGGCGAAAATCTCCCGGTGGGCGGGATTGAGGAAGGCCTCGGGCTTAAGTTTGCCCAGAACGTTGCCGAGGCAGCCCTCCGGGTCGACCATCATACAGCAGAGCCCGCCTTTTTCGGCCTCTTCGCTCGACGGCAGGGCCCGGACCGGATCGACCGTTTCTGGCTGGGACTTGCCCCGCCCGGACCTCTTGGTGCCCCCGGGAACGAGGCTGGCGGCGGATTCGGTGATGGAAGGTGCGGGGTCGGCCATGGCGGGGGACGAATCTACCCGCTCCGGGGAAAGATCGCAAGAACCCGCGGGGCTTTCGCAAGAACTTTGAATTATTTTTCCTCCCGGCGTCGTTCACTCCAGAGCGGATTTTTCCCGGAAAAACCGGGGGATGTTTCAATTGGAGGATCCTCCGGATTTCGATTGCGCGATGTTACGAAAGAATTTACTTTACAAATTCGCCCGAATTCGGTGGAAAAGAGAAGATCCACTGCAATTCCGGACGACCGCTCCCCGTAACTGGTGCGGTGCTGACAGGTTTACGTGGATCCCACGTGGCTCTGGTGGCTCCGCACATCCGTTCGGGGCAGCCGGGCCATACCTATCCAGACCAGAGACGCCGCCACAACCACAATGTCCAGTTTTGAACTAGACGGGGGAATCAAGATCTACCTGCGGGAGATCGGAAAAACCCCATTACTTACCCCCGACGAGGAAGTCCAGCTCGCCGCCCGCATCAAAAAGGGCGATGAGTCGGCTCGGGCCCACATGATCAAGGCCAACCTCCGCCTTGTGGTGAAAATCGCCCAGGACTACGCCAACTACGGCCTGCCCCTGCTCGACCTCATTTCCGAAGGCAATATCGGCCTGATGAAGGCCGTGGAACGCTTCGACCCCGCCAAAGGGGGCAAACTCTCCACCTATGCCGCCTGGTGGATCAAGCAGTCCATCAAACGCGCCTTGGCCAACCAGAGCAAGACCATCCGTTTGCCGGTGCACATGGTCGACAAGATTTCAAAAATGCGCCGCGTCGCCATGGTCCTGGCCGAGGAACTCGGCCGCGAACCCAGCGACGAGGAGCTGGCCGAGGAAATCGGCATCGATCGGGCCAAACTCGCCCACCTCAAATCTGCTGCCCTCCGCCCGGCCTCGCTCGACGCGCCTATCAGCGACGACGATACCACGGAATTCGGGGAAATTGTCGGCGATGAGAACGCACAGACTCCGTTCGAGCTGCTCAGCCACAAGAATATGCACCTGCAGCTCGACGGGCTGCTCGAAGTGTTGGACGAGCGCGAGCTGAAAATCATCGAGGCACGGTTCGGTCTCAACGGCCAGAAGCCCCGCACCCTCGAAGAAGTGGGTCAGGAATTCGGCGTGACCCGGGAACGGATCCGCCAGCTGCAGAATATCGCCCTCAAGAAGCTCCGCCGGGCCCTCCAGAAACGCGAAGACCCCGGTCCACGCGCGACCAACAAGGGAGGCCGCCGCCGCCGCGGTTCAGCCCGCGCCGACGACGATTTCGGCGATGATGATTTTGACGATCTCAACGACGACGACCACGGCGACGATTTCAAGGTCGATGACCACCCCGAGCGCGGGGATGATCATTTCGATGAGCCGACCGAACGGCTGGAAAAAGTGGTGATTTATCCATCGGCACCCCTTGAGGAAGGACCCGCCAAGGCGGAAGTGGCCTTGGTTGAGCTACTTTCAAAGGTTCCGGTGGCCGCAACCAAGGCCGCCAAAGCCTCTGCGAAAGCCTCTGCGAAGGCTCTGGCGAAATCTGCCGCCGCACCTGCCAAGTCCAAGGCTTCGGCCAAGGCAGCCGAACCTGCGGCTAAAGCTTCCGCCAAGCCTGCGACCAAATCGCCAGCCAAACAACCGGCCAAAGAACCGGCCAAACCCGCGCCCAAGCCTGCGGCGAAAGCTGCCGCAAAAGCTCCGGCGAAAGCTGCCGCAAAAGCTCCGGCCAAGGCACCCGCGAAAGCTGCGGCGAAACCGGCGGCAAAAGCTCCGGCCAAGGCTGCAGCAAAGGCTCCTGCCAAGGCGTCCAAGCCTGCGAAACCAGCCAAGAAGCGATAATCCTGCCGGCAGCGGAAACGGTTCCGCTGCGGGCGAAAGCTTCAGGAGTCGCTGGGAATGGTTTTGCGTTCCTTGGGGCAATGTGCAAAATCGTCGCCCCGGGCAATCTTTGTTGAAAGTTTCTATCCCACACGCCCTGTTAAGCAACCATCTCCGGTTCAAACATGGATACCTCGCACACCTCCGCCCGCAGTTCTTCCGTCATTCCCCGTCTCTCCCTGATGATGTTTCTCCAGTTCTTCATCTGGGGAGGCTTTTTTGTCACCATGGGCAGTTACATGCTGCAACTTTTCGGCAAAGAAGAGAACATCAATACCATCATCGGCCAGGCCTACGCCACGCAAACGTGGGCCGGGTTGATCGCCCCGCTTTTTGTCGGTCTGATCGCGGATCGTTTTTTCAACGCGGAAAAGGTCAATGCCATCTGCCACATCCTCGGGGCCGGTGTGCTCTGGTATGCGAGCACGGTCACGGAACCGTCCACCTTTATCTGGACGATGTTCCTTTACTTCATGCTCTACATGCCGACCCTCGCGCTGGTCAATGCCATCGCCTTCTCCAACATTGAAAGTGCGGAGAAACAATTCCCCGCCATCCGTGTTTGGGGCACCATCGGCTGGATTGCCTCGGGATTTATCGTGGCCCAAACCGTGCTCGGATTCGTCGAGATTCCCCTCATCAAGGCAATTACCGGTGTGGAAAATGCTCAGAAGACCGCCATCCCGTTGCAGATGTGCGCGATTGTTTCCGCGATTTACGGCATCTACAGTTTCACCCTGCCGGCCTGCAAGCCGGGAGCCAAAGGCACGCCGATGAATATCGGCAAGGCCCTAGGCTTCGACGCGCTCCAGCTTTTCGCCAAACCCGGGTTCGCCGTTTTCGCCATCTGCTCGTTCCTCGTCTGTATTCCGCTGGCCTTCTATTACGCCCGCACCAACGATTTCATCTCGGCCATGGCCTTCGGAGAAAAGTCGGCCTCTTACATGACCATCGGGCAGATCTCCGAAATCGGTTTCATGCTGCTTGTGCCGTTTTTCCTCGCCCAGCTCGGTGTGAAAAAAATGCTGCTGGTGGGGATGCTGGCCTGGACGCTCCGCTACGCGCTTTTCGCGTGGTTTCCCGAGTCCACCGCCATGTTGCTCCTGGGTGTTGCGTTGCACGGCATTTGTTATGACTTCTTCTTCGTGACCGGCCAGCTCTATACGGATCGCGTGGCTCCCAAGGAAATCCGCGCCAGTGCCCAGGCGCTGATCGGCCTGCTCACGTATGGTGCCGGCATGCTCGTCGGCAATATCGTTCTCGGGGCCTGGGGTGATCGCCTCGCACTCGATGGCACCACCAAGGAAGGCTGGCTCGCCGACGCGGCTCAGTTCTGGGGTATGCCCGCCGCCGCCGCCCTCGCGGTCGCGATTGTTTTCTTCCTCAGTTTCCGCGAACCCGCTCGCACCGAACAAAACTGACATTTCCTTTTTCCAATACCTTCTTGATCCGAAATATCAAACCAATTCCGCTCATGCTTACACGCCGCAACGCCATCAAGTCCATGGCCGCCATGGCCACCGTGCAAATCGTGCCCCGCCACGTCATCGGGCAGGGAGTCACGCCCCCGAGCGAGACGCTCACCAAGGCAGTCATCGGGTGCGGTGGCATGTCGGAAGCCCACCTTTTCAGTTACACCGGCAAATTGCTCGCCATCTGCGATGTGGACAAAAAACATCTCCAGGGGCGGCTTGATGAATGCAAAGGCAAGGGCTGGAATGACGTGAAGGCCTACCACGACTACCGTGAGGTTCTCCAGCGTCCCGACATCGACATCGTCCATATCGTCACGCCTCCCCATTGGCATGGTCTCATGGCCATCGCCGCTGCCAAAGCCGGCAAGGATATCTGGTGCGAGAAACCGATGACCCGCACCATCGGCGAGGGACTCAAGGTGATCGAAGCCATCGAGAAGCACCAGCGTATGATGCGCATCAACACTTGGTTCCGCTTTGACAGCCGCTACTACAGCACGATGAAACCCAGTCGCGATATCCGCAAGGCGGTGGCCGCAGGGCTCTTCGGTTGGCCGCTCAAGTTCAATATCGGCAACAACCTCGTCGGCGGTGGCTGGAAGCTCCGCATGTGGATGGGCCGCACCGATCTCAAGGAACAGCCCGTGCCCGAGGAACTGGACTACAATCGCTGGCTCGGTCCCGCGCCCGTGAAGCCCTACCACCCGCACCGCGTGCACCAGTCGTTCCGCGGCTACTGGGATTACGATGGCGGCGGCCTCGGCGACATGGGCATGCATTTCCTCGATCCCGCCCAATACATTCTCGGCAAAGATGACACCAGCCCCATCAGCATCGAAGTTGATGGAGATCCGCAGGACAAAGATGCCGTCCTGCCTTGGCGTAAGATCGTTCTCCGTTACGAGGATGGATGTGAAATCCACCTCTGGGGCGAAACCAAGGAGCCGGAGAATCTTCCCATCATCGAAGGTCCGGAAGGCAAATTGTTCCCCGGCTTCAAGAGCGACATCGCCGGCTTCAAGGACAAGGTGGAAGCCCTGCCCGATCCCGACCTCGGTATCACCGATTTCCAAATATCGGTGCGTGAACGCAAGAAATTCGCCCTCAACGAGGTCAACGGCCATCGCTCCACTACGATTATCAATCTGGCCAAGACCGCGCTCCAGGTTGGCCGCAGCCTGACCTTTGATCCGGTCAAACAAGTCTTCACCGGCGAAGAATCCGAGGCGGCCAATGCCTACATCCACCAGCCCATGCGCCCTGAATTCAACTACGAGACCGCCACTTGATTTTGCAGATGAAGAAGATTCGAGTCCTCAATGTCGGATGCGGCCACATGGGCCGCTCCCACGCCCTCGCCTACCACCAGTTGGATGAATTCGAACTCGTCGGGTTGGTCAGCCGTGGCCAAGCGAGCCGTGACAAGGTGAATGCCGAACTCGGTGGTGGTTACGCCGGTTTCTCCGACTTTCACGCCGCGCTCTCCGAGACCAAACCCGATGCCGTCTCCATCAGCACCTATCCTGATACCCATTACGAATACGTGAAAACCGCGCTCGAAGCCGGTTGCCACATCTTCTGCGAGAAGCCGCTCGCGGAAACGGTCGAACAAGCCGCCGAATTGATCGAGCTTTCCCGTGCCAAAGGACTCAAACTCGTTGTCGGATACATCCTGCGCGTCCATCCCTCGTGGAAAAAATTCATCGAGATGTCGCATGGTCTGGGCAAACCGCTCGTCATGCGCATGAACCTGAACCAGCAGAGCAGCGGCGAGAACTGGCAAACCCACCGCGCCCTCATGAGTTCGATCTCGCCCATTGTCGATTGTGGTGTCCACTACGTCGATGTGATGTGCCAGATGACCCGCAGCCGTCCCATCCGCGTTTCCGGTATCGGAGCCCGTTTGACCGACGACCTGCCCCCGGGCAAAATCAATTATGGGCATCTCCAGGTGACGTTCGAAAATGGTTCCGTCGGATGGTATGAAGCCGGTTGGGGACCGATGATGTCGGAAGTCGCATTTTTCGTAAAGGATGTGGTTGGACCCAAAGGTTGCGTGAGCATTATGGCCCGCAACGCCGGCGGCGCTGGTGCCTCCGCCGATGTCGATTCCCATACCAAAACGGAATCGCTCAAACTTCACCATTCCCAGCTCAACGCCGAGGGCAAGTTCGCGCGAGCCGATGAATGGGTGGACCTTGCCGACGAACCAACCCACGACGACCTCTGCCGCCGCGAGCAGGACTACTTCCTCGCCGCGATCCAAGGGAAGGAAGATCTCACCAGTCACCTCGACGACGCCATCAACAGCATGCGTATCGTCGCCGCCGCTGACGAGAGCTTCCGCACCGGCAAGACCATCGAGTTGTGAGCCGGCTGTAGAGCGTCAGGCGGGGTGTATCGTTCGTGCGAGCGACGGACACGACCCTGCGGGATCGTGTGCCTCCGTTAGGTGGAAAGATTGAAGCAAGGGCATGCTGCCCGTTGCGCGGTCCTTAGATCGTCCCGATTGCTTTACGACCGATCCAGAACGCGGTGAAGATGGTGAGGATGGCGGCGGCCCAACCCCAGTGGGACCAGAGGCGGAGGATGCTGATGCTCGGCTCGGGCTCTGGCAGGGCGGCGATCTTTTCGATCAGGGCGGGCAAATCCCCGGAATTGGCGAGGCTGCCACGGGTGATACGTGCGATGTCGGCGAGGATGCCCGGATTGGCGGGCTGGCCGGTGCGTTCGATGGGTTCGCCCTGAACGAAGAATTTGGTGGTGACCGAATCGCCATTCTCCGGACAGGAGGCGGTGAAGATATGTTCGCCGGGTTGGGTGACGGGGAACGTGCCGTGGAAACTGCCGGGGCCGTCGCGGTTGGGTGTGAGTTCGAGGCGGCGGGTGCGTCCGTCGGGGGTGGTGGCATCTAACAAGACCGTGCCATCCTTGAGCGGCACGCCGAAGTTGTCGTAGGCGTTGGCATTGAGAGTGAGGGTCAAGCCGGCCACGGGGTTTTCGGGGGCATAAAAGAGCCGCAGCTTTTCACCTTCGGCCATTTTCCGCTGGTAGCTCATCCAGCGGGCGACTTGGCCCCAGAAACGGTAGTGGTAGAGATCCTCGACGCCTTTCCGCCAGCGCCACGCCGAGTCGGTGCCTAGGTAGAGAACCTTGCCCGTGCCGGCGGTCATGGTCACGAGAAGCGGGATACGACCGAAATCATTTTTCATCGTCTCATGCACACCGAGCACATCGGTGCCGGCGCGTGCTTTGAGCACGGGAGCGGACCAGTAGAATCCGGGAAGCGATTTCCAGAGTTTCGGGTTGTCGCGTTCGTCCGGGGTGAGGATGGTGAGCAGATTGCGGTTGCCGGAATCGGTCAGCACGAGGGCGGATGGAGCGGGTGCGGCGGTGCCTTGCTTGCGGTTTTCATCAAGCACCACGGGCAGCAGGTCGCCGAGAGGGGTGCCGGCGATGCTGCTCTGGTCGCCCATACGCCCCGGGATAAAGACGATGCCGCTGGCTTGCTGCTCGACCAGTTCCTTGAGTAGCCCAGCTTGTTCGATGCTCAGCTGTCCCGGGCCAACGCCGACATCGCCGATGAAAACGACATCGAAAGTGGAAAGCTCTTTCAGGTCGGAAGGAAATTTATCGACGTAATCGGGACCACCACCGCGGACATCGGTGTCGGGGTGGAAGAGCATCGTCTGGACGGTAACCCCGGGGTCGCGCTGGAGGGCGTTGCGGATGAAGCGGTATTCCCAGCGGGGAAGAGTATCAAGCACCAGCACCTTGATGGACTCCCGACGAGCGTTGAGTTGGATCTTGCGGTCGTTGTTATCGGCGAGCATTTCGCCGGGCACCGCCTCGACGGTGATTTTGAGAGTAGAAGATCCTTCGCGGTTCGGCGTCCAGAAAACCGATTCGGTGGTCTCGCGTTGAGGTGGGAGTTTGACTTGTTTGGTCACCATGCGGCCGCTGCCGTCGTCGATGCGCACCGTGGTGGCAATGGCTTCGGGCATACTGTTGCGGATGGTGAATCCGATCTGCGCTTTGTCGCCGACGATGGCAAAAGAAGGGGCACTCACATCGGAGAGGGCAAGGTCGGGCAATGCCTTGGGAGCGCCGACGGGAATCGGGAAAACGGGAATCTTCTTCGGCCAGTATTCGGCGGCGGCCTCAAGGGGAGAAGATCCGGTATTCGAATCGCCATCAGTCAGCAACACGACCGCGCGGAGGTTTTCCTGGCGTTTGAGCAGGTTGGAGAGGGCCGCGTTGATGTCGGTTCCATGTTCAGCGGCTTTCTCGGGCGACGGCGGTGTGGAGAATGGCTCGACGACGACGGAGTTCGGTCCTTCGAGAGAATCCCAGAAACGCGTATCCAATTGACTTTTGATCCACTCGGCCCGGGTGAGCACCGGAGTATTCTTGTCATCGGGTTTGCCGGTGACATCGCGGGTGGTCATACTCAAGGAATCATCCCAGAGCACGGCGACAACGGGTTTGCGGTCCGGAGATTGGGTGGTGCGGATTTCCGGCTGCAGCAGGGTGGCGGCTGCGAGCGCGGCGCCGA
Source organism: Verrucomicrobiales bacterium (assembly GCA_046075565.1). GTDB lineage: Bacteria > Verrucomicrobiota > Verrucomicrobiia > Verrucomicrobiales > SLCJ01 > JBJTQJ01. The sequence continues at coordinate 27,470 of JBJTQJ010000043.1, forward strand.
GTACGCGCAGTGATTCCACAATGACGACGCGCCGTCCGCCGCCCGAGCGACGCCAGATGAGAATGGAAACAAAGGCAATGGCCACGAAAGCCGCGATGGCCAGGACCTTCATTCCGTTGGAGGCTGCGAAGTGGAGTTCGTTCATGTCCGCGGTTGGGGGAGGGCGTCCTCGATTCCTGGCACCTTGCGTCCGGGCAAGGAGAGGAGGGCTTCAGAAAGCAGGAAGAAGAGCAGGGCGATGGCGAAGGCGCGCCAGATTTCGGAGGCGAGACCTTGTTCGCGGCTCACGCGTTCCTCGAAAAGCCGTGCGCGCATGCCATCGAGCAACTTGTCGAGTTCGGCGCGTTCAAGGGCAGGTGGAAGAAACTCTGCACCGGGAACATTGACGGCTGCGAGTGTGCTGCCGCGGCGATAGACACCGGCGCGGCTTTGTGTAGAAGCGGCTCCTTCGGTGGCCGCGCTATCGACGGTTTCCCATGCGGCTTTGGTCGCTGGATCAATTGGCAGTGGATCGCCGAGGGAGAGGGTCGGGGCATCCTGAGCGAAACGGGCGGCGCTCGAGAGAAGGCGTTCGATCAGCGGCAGGAGAACATTGTAAGATGCGAGGTCCGACCATCTCCGGTCCGGCAGGGTCGAACAAAACACCGCCTGCCCACGACCGACAACAAGTCGGGAAACCGCAGGAGAACCATCATCGAAAGTAGCAAGCACGGTGGCGTCGCCAGTGGCAACGCGGCGGCGGATGATGAAGACTCGATCCATGGCCATGGGCATGCCGTCGCGGAAGTTGGCAAGCGGTCCACCGGTGGTTTCCCAAGAGAGGATGCCGAATTTGCCATCGGCAGGCGCCGTCTCTTCAGGTGACCAGCCCAGCCCGAGACAACTTCCGGCGGAGGCCTCGGACGATCCGGGAGGGAAAAAGAGCACCGACCCGCCGTTCTCCAGAAAGGTCGTCAACTCTTGCCCAACGGTGGCGTCGGGGAAAGGGGCTTGCCAGATGATTAGTCGCGTGTTTTTCCAATCGATCTTGTGCGCCTCTTCTGGCGCAAGGACGACCGACTTGCGGCTCGATTGGCCGGGGGGAGCGGAGGCGAGAGCGAGAATCTTGGACGCACGATCCGAGGAAACCACCGTGGTGAGCAGGGGGTTCTCCGGGCCGAAGGCGAACCAGATGGCATTGTCGGCGGGCGACAGGTCAGGACCGAGAGTGATGCGGCCCCATCCGCCATCTTTTCGGTCGCCGACATCGATGCGCTTTCTAAGGGAAAGCACACCTTCTTGAATTTCGATGCTCTCCTGGCTGCCCGCTCCACCATCGAGGGACACCGTGAGCGGCAGGGAGGCGGATGATTCGCCTACGCGGCGAATATCGAGATCCAACTGCACTTCGGGGCCATCGCGCCAGACATTGATCAAATGGATGCCGTGTTCGGAAGCAGGTGCGCCTGTGAGGCCGAGCACACGCACGGGAGGGTCCTGACCGAGGGCACGATAGGACGAGCGAATGGTCTGCCAGCGGCCGTCGTTGGCGGCCCAGTTGCTGGCTTGCAAATCGGAGGCAATCCAGATTTCGGCTTTGCCGGGTTTGGCGGTGGCGAGATAGTCGAGGGCCTTTTCAAAAAGAGCGGGGATATCCGCTCCGGCTTCGCTGGGACCGGTTTGCGGAAGATCGGCGAGGGCTTCGGCGGAAGCGAGTTCGATGGGCGAACCTCCCGCGCTGTCGAAGAGCACGATGCGCGTGCCGGAGGCGAATTCACGGATGGCGGAGGAAACCCGGTCGAGCGCGTTGGCGCGTTTGGTCGGACCACCTTCTTCGATGCGACTCTCCATGGAAGCCGAACGATCCAATAACAAAAGGATTGCTTCCGGGCGGTTGCCGCCGAACCAGGAAACCCAGCCACCGGCGAGCGGCCGGCTGAGCGCGAAAATCAAGGCCGCCACCGCGAGCACGCGGCAGGCAAGAATGAGGAAATGGCGAAGGCGGCGGCGTCCGCGCGCTTGCTGCGTGGCCCGCACCAGGAACATCGTGGCTGCCCACTTGTAGGTGCGGTGCCTTCGTTTGTTCAGCAGGTGCACGAGGATGGGCACCAGCACGAAGGGCAGGCCGAAAAGCAGGAATGGCTGGAGAAAAGACATGGGTCTGGAGCCGGATCAGCGTTTCTTGGGCGTGCGGGCGGTGAGGAAGTCGGCCAGCAGGTCTCCTTGGTCGCAGTCGGTCGTCACGAGATGGTAATCGGTTTTACAGGCGTGGCATATTCTGCGCACTTCGGCCAGGTAATCGCGCAGGCCCTCATGATAGCGTTCAGCGATGATCCTCGGCTCAAGCGGAATGGTCGTGCCGTCCTCGAGATCGACGAAACGCAGCGGACGGTCGAAACGGAACTCGATCTCCTGGCGGTCGAACAGATGGAAAACCGCGACATCGTGTTTGTTGAAACGCAAATGCTGGAGAGCTTCGTTCAGGCCTTCCGGTTCGAAGAACAAATCGGAAAGCACGACCACCAGCGCGCGTTGGCGGATTTTCTCCGCGACCGTGTGAAGGGACGCCACGAGTCCTGTGCCACCTTGCGGGTTGGAGGACACCAGCGCTTCGTAAATCGTCTGCAAGTGCGACGCCTTCCGCATGGGCGGGATATCCTTGGTGATCTTTTCGCTGCACGTGGTCAAGCCGACCGCGTCACCACCGAGAATGGTCAGGTGCGCGAGCGTGGCTGCCATGCTTCGGGCGAAGTCGAGTTTGCTCGGACCACCCGAACTGAATCCCATCGAAGCGCTCGTATCGACGACGACATAGAAACGCAAATTCGTGTCGGCCTCGAACTCCTTGATGTAATAGCGATCCGAGCGCGCGTAAGCCCGCCAATCGAGACGTCGCGGATCATCGCCCGGCACGTATTTCCGGTATTCGGCGAACTCAACGCTCGAACCCCGGTGCGGACTCTGGTGGCGACCCGAGACGTTGCCGAGCATGGGCATCCGCGAGAAGAGCGGAAGCGCGGCCAAGCGACCCAATACTTTCGGATCGACAAAATCTCGGATGGTCGGCGCAGCCATGAAGTCGCTAGGAGTGATTCCCTACTCAGGCATCCTTGCTGGTTTCTTCGATCAGGCGGCTGACGATTTTTTTGCTCGAAAAGCCCTCGCTCTCGGCGGTGAAATTCGTCAATACGCGGTGAACGAGCACGGGTTCGGCCACGGCCTCGATGTCTTCCATGCGGGCCATGTAGCTGCCTTGCAGGGCGGCGCGGGCTTTCGCTCCGAGGACCAGATACTGCACGGCCCGCGGGCCGGCACCCCAGCTGACATATTGTTTGATCCAGTCGGGCGCGGTCGGATCATCCGGGCGGGTGCGGCGCACGAGGTTGACCGCGTAATCATAAAGGTGGTCCGGCACCGGCAGGCGGCGGACGAGCGACTGGAAGCGCATCAGTTCTTCGCCGCTGATGATGCGGTTGAGTGTGTTGCGAAAGTCGCCTGTCGTCTCGCGGGCGATGCGTAGTTCTTCCTCCGCGCTGGGATAACCGACCTCGATGAGGAACATGAAGCGGTCGAGTTGCGCTTCCGGCAATGGATAGGTTCCTTCCTGTTCGACCGGGTTCTGCGTGGCCAGCACGAAGAATGGTTGATCGAGATGGAAGGTCTTGCCCATGATTGTGACCCTGTGTTCCTGCATCGCCTCGAGCAAGGCGGCCTGGGTTTTCGCCGGGGCGCGGTTGATTTCGTCGGCGAGCACGATGTTCGCGAAAATCGGACCTCTGACGAATTCGAAAATCCGCTTTCCGCCCGTCACATCATCCTGGAGGATGTCCGTGCCGGTAATGTCCATCGGCATCAGGTCGGGGGTGAACTGGATCCGGCTGAAAGTCAGCGACATCGTCTGGGCCAGCGAGCTGATGAGCAAGGTCTTCGCCAAACCGGGAACACCCATGAGCAGGGAGTGGCCGCGCCCGAAAATCGAAATGGCGAGACGTTCGATGACTTCCTGTTGACCGATAATGACTTTGCCAAGCTCGTTGTTGAGGTTGGCGTAAAGTTGGCCGAGTTGGTCGATGGCGGCGACGTCATCCTCGTGGATGGTTTGCTGGGCTTGGGCTGAGGTATTCATGGATTGATAAAAAAGCGCTGGCGCAAAGGATTACGCAGGAAAGCGTCGCAGTCTGGCGCGGCAATCTTCATTTGTCCACTTCCGCCTGCATTTTCTTGGCAGGAAATACCCGCCGGGCCGACTTTCCACGGGCGACCATCACCAGCCTCAGACCGGGAGCAAGGGCAGAGCGAAGCGTTGGTGGAAAATCGCAAGCGCCGATTCCGAACATGAACGTCCGGAGTCGAGCAATTGGCGGTGAATGGAACGCGGGCTGGCCTTCGGATTTTCCTCCAGCGACCGCCGGACAAATATTTCCAGCTCGAGCGAGCCGATTTTACGACGGGCGGTGGCTTTGGGTTTACTCTCTGGACGGGGGAGCCGCCAGCTCATTTGCCTCATCCAACCCTGGAGAAAATCGGCCCGCCATTCCTCCGGGGAAAATTCCGTCATGATATGCCGGGCCATACGGCTGGTCACGGTGGCCCGGGGTCCCCCGAGCATTTTCTCGAATAGGGCGTCCACTTTCAGCAGGGATGCGCCAAGTCCGGGGTCGGAGGAATGGGTGCTGGTCAGGATGAGGAAGCGATTTCCGTCTTTCGCCGCTTCTTTTGCCTCCCAAAGGTCGGCATGGAGGGCATCCAGGGCCTCCGAACCTAGTATAATCAGGTAGGCGGCCTCGGGAAACCTCCGCACGAGGTCCGCCACGCCATTGGGATACCCCGATTTTGCCCGCAACGTGCCTAGGGATTCCCACCAAGCCTGCATGGCCACCGACGTGCGGGCCGGAGCCTCGGGATGGTCGGGGTCGAACGAGGCGAGGGCGTGCGGGCACGATTCCTTGTGGTGCAACAACCCGGCGGACGCGGAGGCGACCCACCAGTCTTTTAACCCCTGCATGGACTGAAATCCCGTCTTGATCTGGTTCCAGGCGTCGCCACTTCCCGCCGCATCAACCGGCAAGGGGGAGCGCGCCCGCGTGAGCCGGGCGATCCATTCCTCGAACCGTTTCGACGCGGGACCGGGGGCGAGATTGGAGACCCGTTGAGCCGTCGCCGGGGGCAGCCGCGACCCCGGGGATTGCGGAGAGATCAAGATGGCGGCGGGCGAGGCGGACTCCATGAACAGCGCCCACTATGCGTTGCCGGGCGCCCCCGCTCAAGGCGATTCCTCGCCGTCTTTCCGGTCTCGTGCTCTAAATGTTCCCTTCCCGGACAGTGAATTGCCATAATTGGGCTGTTGTTTCCGCGATCGAAGACTCGCATCTTTGAAAAGGTGTTGGCAAAAACTTCCACAAATCCGCATTTCCTTGTTTCCGGATTGTCCTTTGTGGTTTAGTGTTCTTGCTTCCGCAAGCGGGTGCGGCGCGTATATCACCGACGCTACTGCTTATTGTCCCCATTCACGAATCCCATGTTCAAGCATATTCCCATTGAACGAGTCCGCTGGACCAATACCGCGTTCCTCGCGGCCATCAACATCACCGCCCTCGTGGCCATGCCGATCTTTATCTGGAAACATGGCATCGACATTTTCCAGATCGGCCTCTTCCTCCTCTACTTCATCGCGACCGGCATGAGCATCACGCTCGGCTATCACCGCCTCTTCGCCCACCTCTCCTTCAAGGCGAAATGGCCGGTGAAACTTGCCACCTTGATCTTCGGCGCCTGCGCGTTCGAGAATTCCGCCATCAACTGGGTTTCCGATCACCGCCGGCATCACAAACACGTCGACCACGATGATGATCCGTATGATATCACCAAGGGGTTCCTCTGGGCCCACATCGGCTGGATTCTTTTCAAACTTCGCCCCGAGCCGCCGGTCGAAAATGTGAATGATCTCTGGAAAGACAAACTTGTGGTCTGGCAGCACAAATACTGCATCCCTATCGCCATTGTTTTCGGTCTGGCCTTGCCAGCCGCACTTGGTTACTGGTATGGCGGATCCACCGCCGCGCTCGGTGCTTTCCTCATCGGTGGCGTGGGCCGCGTTTTCTTCGTGCAACATTGCACATTCTTCATCAACTCGCTCTGCCACACCATCGGCCGTCAGCCGTATTCCACGAAGTGCAGCGCCCGTGACAGTGCCGTGATGGCCTTCTTCACGTTCGGCGAAGGTTACCATAACTTCCACCACGAGTTCCAACACGACTACCGCAACGGCATCAAGGCTTTCAGCTTCGACCCGACCAAGTGGTCAATCTGGTTGCTCGCCAAAATCGGGCTGGCCAGCGAGCTCCGCCGCGTGCCTGCTGAAAAAATTCTGCTTGCCGAAATGACCGAAGCGCGCAAACAAGCTGAAGCCCATTTGCATGCTCCCCACTCCTCGTGGGAAGAAGCCGGTCAGCACGCCCGCGAAATGCTTGCCCAACTCACCACCCGCGTGACTGAAGCTTACCACGAACTCGAAGTCGCTTTCTCCGAAAAGGTCGAAGTATCCCGTCAGCGCATGGAAGAATGGCGCAGGGAAACCCGCGAACTAGCAGGCCTCCTGGCTCGCCTTGATCGCGCGGCACCAAACCATTCGTAAGTCATCTGAAAAATGCTCGAACTCGAGGACATCACACGCGACTTCCATCGCGGCAACCAGCATGTCCGCGCGGTTGATGGTGTTTCCCTTGGGATTTCGAGAGGTGAGATTCTAGGATTGGTCGGTGAATCCGGTTGCGGAAAGTCGACCCTGTCCCGCATCATCATGCAGTTGTTGCCTCCGAGCAGCGGACGCATCCTCCTCGACGGAACCGATCTCACCTCGCTCCCTCAGAGGGAAATCCGCGCCCGCCGGTTGGATTTCCAAATGGTTTTCCAGGACCCCTATGGGTCGCTGAACCCGCGTATGACGGTGTTTTCCACCCTGGCCGAGGCCTTGCGCCAGCGTCATCCTTTTCTGAAAGGAGCGGATCTCGCTGCGCATGTCGGTGTGCTCATGGAACGTGTGGGACTTGCCGCCGCCCAGATGCGCAAATACCCGCATGAATTCTCCGGCGGCCAACGCCAGCGCGTGGCCATCGCCCGTGCGCTTGCCACCGAGCCACGTTTGATCATCGCCGACGAACCGGTGAGCGCCCTGGATGTGTCCATCCAGTCGCAGATCCTCAATCTTCTGCAGGGACTGCGCCGCGATCTTGGCCTGACCATGCTTTTCATCTCGCATGATCTTTCGGTGGTCCATTATCTGGCCGACCGTATCGCGGTCATGCACCGGGGCAAGATTGTCGAAACCGGCCCCGCCGATCAGGTTTTCCACCAACCCGCCCACGAATACACGCGCAGCCTTCTGGCCGCCATCCCGCGCATCGCCTCTTAATCGAATGGCCCGACAGCCTTCCCTCCGTCTGCAAGCATTGGCTTGGGTTGTCGTCCTGCTTGTCACCGGCGGTTTGTCGGCTCTCGTATTCCAACGTCTCGCTCCGAGATCCGACTTCTCCGGGGTTTGGGAATTCCGGCAGTTATTCGTGCAAGGATGGTTGCTCACGCTCGGCGTTTCCATTGCCGCCCTTGCCTGCGCGTGCCTGACCGCCCCACTCTGGGCGGCCATGCGCCTCGCGCCCCTTTCCGCGACCCGCTGGTTTGCCAGCGCCACCATTGGGTTGTTGCGTGGCACACCCTTCCTCGTCCTCCTTCTTGTCGGCTTCTATGTTATCGCCGATGCTCTCGGATTGGAAAACAGACTCGTCGTTGGCATCGGCATGCTCGCCCTTTACCACGGTGCCTATCTCGGCGAAATGCTCAGGGGCGGCATCGAATCGGTCGGGCGCACGCAATGGGAAGCGGCCCGTGCGGTCGGCCTGGATCGTCACTCCGCCTTTCGCCATGTCATCCTGCCCCAGGCCTTGCGTCGCGTGCTTCCAGGTCTCGCGGGCCAGTCCATCACGCTCGTGAAGGATTCCGCACTCCTCAGTGTCATTGGCGTGATGGAGTTGACCAAACAGGCGCAGTCGGCCAGCACTCTCACCTTCAGCACCTTTGAGGCCTACCTGCCCATGGCGGGCGGGTATTTGCTGCTCACCCTGCCGTTGGACGCGTTGGCCGCGCATCTGGAAAGGAGGTTCGTCCATGCGGATTGAACTTCATGGCCTCAGCAAACGTTACGGGGATGCCCGCGCTCTCGATGGAGTGGATTACACATCAAATGGTCAAAACCGCATTCTCACGCTCATTGGACCATCCGGAGGAGGAAAGAGCACCTTGCTTCGGGTGATTGGCGGATTGATTCCTCCCGATAGCGGAAGCGTGGTGCTCAACGACGAAAGAATGCCCCGTGATGAAAAGGGGCTCCTAACGTGGCGGCGCTGCCTCGGTTTTGTCTTCCAGCACTTCAATCTCTTCCCCCACCTCAGCGTCGAGCGCAATCTCACTCTGCCCTTGGAAAAAGTCCACGGATGGTCCCCGCAGGCGGCCCGTTCCCGCGCCGCCGAACTTCTGGACAAGTTCAATCTCCCCGGCCTCGGTTCACGCTATCCCTCCGAGATCTCCGGCGGTCAGGCCCAGCGGGTCGCTTTGGCCCGCGCCCTCGCGCCCTCGCCTCGGCTCCTGTTGCTCGATGAACCCACTTCCGCCCTCGACCCCGAAATCACCGCCGATCTCCTCGAATTGATCCTTAACCTCGCCCGGGAAGGACAGGAGATCATCCTGAGCACCCATGAGATGGGATTTGCCCGCGCCCTGGGAGGAGAAGTGCTGTTTCTCCAGGGCGGCTCTTTGCTCGCGCACGGCGATGTCGAGTCGATCTTCACCGCCCGCCGGAATCCCGATCTCGCCCGCTTTCTCTCCCGGGTCACCCGGTTCACCTGAGATGGCAAGGCCATTTTCACCAAAATGTCCTGAAATATTGCGGGCAAATCAACGTTCGATGGGGGATACCCACGGTCGGCCACGCCAAATCATCCGCTCAACTCCCCATGACCACCCGCATTCTCGCTATTTGCCTCACCCTATCACTAGCGCCGAGTCTGGTGTGGTCCGCCGAGGAGAGACGTGAGCAGAAAAAGCCGAATATCCTTTTTATCCTAACGGATGATCAATCGCCATTCGACTTCAAGTTTTACGATCCGATGTCTTCCTTGGAATCGCCGCAAATCGACAGTCTCGCGTCCAGTGGCATGGTTCTCGATTCCGCCGTTCACATGGGCTCCTTCGTCGGTGCGGTTTGCACGCCTTCCCGCCACATGATCATGAGCGGGCGCACGGTTTGGCATTTGCCCATTGGTCCGGGCGAGCGGAATTGTCCGGCCCAGCTGGAACAGAATACCATTGGTGCCGTGTTCAATCGCGCCGGTTACGCGACCATGCGCACCTGCAAGAAGGGCAACAGCTATGAAGCCGCCAACCAGCAGTTCAGCATCGTGCACGACATGACGAAACGTGGAGCCACCGACGAAACCGGGAGCGCTTGGCATGCCGAGCGTGTGCTGGATTATCTAAAGACGCGGCAGGACACCAAAGACGCCCGGCCGTTCTTCATCTATTTCGGCTTGTCTCATCCTCACGACACGCGGGATGGTAAACCGGAGTTGCTCGCGAAATACGGCGCCACCAATCATACCGATCCGAATTCACCGCCACCATCCCACCCGAAGCAGCCACCTCTTCCTCTCAACTGGCTTCCCGCCCATCCCTTCGACAACACGGAATTGAATGTCCGTGATGAGCGCAAAGTCAGTGGTGTCTGGGCACGACGGGACCCTGCCACCATTCGCAACGAAATCGGACGCAACCACGCGTGCGCGGAAAATGTCGATATCCAAGTCGGGCGTGTGCTCGCGCGACTGAAGGAAATGGGTGAGCTCGAGAATACTTACATCTTCTACACCGCCGATCACGGCATCGCCATCGGACGCCACGGCTTGCAAGGAAAACAAAACCTCTACGAACACAGCTGGCGGGTTCCCCTGATTGTCAAAGGCCCGGGCATCAAACCGGGCAGCCGGGCGACCGGCAATGTTTATCTCGCCGACCTGCTCGCGACCATGTGCGACCTGACCGGTGTGCCCCCGCCGAAGACCAATGAAGGGACCAGCCTCAAGCCCGTCCTACTTGGCGAGAAGGATTCCATCCGCGATACTCTCTATGGTGTCTATTCCGGGGGCGGCAAGCCCGGGATGCGTTGCGTGAAGCAGGGCGACTACAAACTCATCGAGTATGAATCCCCGGAAACCCGCGAAACCCAGCTCTTCAATCTGAAGGAGAATCCCCGCGAATTCGTCGCCGAGCACCAAGCGCCGAAAGTCAGCACCCACACTGGTGTTGCTCCCGCTGCCACGCAAACCAACCTTGCCAACGATCCCGCCCACGCGGCAAAGCTCGCCGAGATGCAAGCCCTTCTCCTCGCCGAAATGCGTCGGCTCAACGATCCCTACCGCTTTACAAACCAACCCTCCGATGGTCTGGTGCCAACTGCTGACGACAAGGCCAAGGCCCGCGGGCGAAAGAAGTAATCCACTGCCCGGCTCATCCCGAGAGCACACAGCCGACCCGCCCTTTCAACGACCCGGAACCATCACTTCACTTTCTCAATATTCTTTAGCCCATGAAACGGATCTCCATTGCCCTCATCGCCCTGATTCTGCCCATCGCCGCCTGCCAAGCCGCGGACACGAAGCCGAATGTCATCTTTCTTTTCTCCGATGATCAAAGCCACGAGACCATCAAGGCCATGGGCCATATCGACATCGAGACACCGAATCTCGACAAACTCGCCTCTCAAGGTGCGATCTTCACTCATAGCTTCAACATGGGTGCATGGCATGGAGCGATTTGTGTGGCCAGCCGAACCATGCTGGTGACCGGCCGCACGGTCTGGAGGGCCCGTGCCCTCGAGAAGTCCCTCGATCAGGAGAGCAAAGCCGGACGACTTTGGCCCCAGCGTATGGCTGCCCAAGGATATGAAACCTACTTCAGCGGGAAATGGCATATCAGCACCCCGCCGGAGAAATGCTTCGACCATGTGGTCAACAAACGTCCGGGTATGCCGCCGGACGTCAAAGTTTGCTACAACCGCCCGATCAGCGGGAAGCCCGATCCATGGAGCCCGACCGATCCGCAGTTCGGCGGCTTTTGGGAAGGCGGAAAACATTGGAGCGAAGTGCTCGGCGACGACAGCATCGCATTCATTGAAAATGCGGCCAAGTCTGACAAACCATTCTTCATGTATCTCGCCTTCAATGCTCCCCACGACCCCCGCCAGTCGCCCAAGGAATACGTGGATCGTTATCCTCTCGACCGCATCAAGGTGCCGGCGGACTTTCTTCCCGAGTATCCGGAAAAGGAAGCCATGGGTGCCGACAAGAAGCTGCGCGACGAGGCGCTCGCGCCCTTCCCCCGCGACGAGCATGCCGTGAAGACGCACCGCCAGGAATACTATGCCATCGTCACCCACATGGACACGCAGGTCGGACGGATTCTCGACGCATTGGAGAAGTCCGGCAAAGCCGACAACACCTGGATTATCTTCACTTCCGATCACGGATTGGCCTGCGGTCATCACGGGCTCATGGGCAAGCAGAACATGTATGACCACAGCCTGCGGGTGCCATTTATTGTCCGAGGTCCCGGCGTGAAGGCGGGCGCGAAAATCGACTCGCCGATCCACCTTCAGGATGCGATGGCCACCGCTCTCGACCTCGCCGGCGCCGATCTCAAGGATATCGAGTTCCAGAGTGTGCGTCCGATGCTTGCCGGCGGGAAAGGAGGGCTCGACGCCGTTTATGCCGCCTACATGGACAAACAACGAGCCGTGATCGATGGCGGATGGAAACTCATCCTCTATCCCGAGGCCAAAGTTGCGAAGCTCTTCAACCTCACCGAAGACCCGCAGGAACTGAAAAATCTCGCCGCCGAGTCCTCATTGTCCGATCGCAAAAAAGCCCTCTTTGCCAAGCTCCTTGAGTTGCAGGCACGCTACGACGATCGACTCGACCTGAAGAAGACCTTTCCCGAACTCCAATAGAATCCCTCGCCACCGCTTTGGCAGAGTGTCCGCCTCCAGTGGGGAAAGCGCGCATCGGAGCTGAGCCGAGGCCATCGGAAGGCAGTGGGTTGGGGATCTGGGAATGTGCTGCGGGACTGAATTGCCCGCGTCTTTTCCTGATTGCGCGGCGTTCCATCCGGGCCAAGTTATTTTCCCTAATTTCCCCTGCTTTGACCCCAACCAACCTGTCTTTTATGAGCGAAGAATCCAAATGTCCATTCACCGGCCGCACCGCCTCCATGGCTCCGCGCGGAACCTCCAACACCGACTGGTGGCCAAATGCCCTCAAACTCGAATTGCTGCACCAGCATTCTTCGAAATCCAACCCCATGGGCGGAGATTTTGATTATGCCGCCGAATTCAAATCGCTCGACTTTGCCGCCCTCAAGGCCGACCTCGCCGCGCTAATGACCGATTCCCAGGACTGGTGGCCGGCCGACTTCGGGCATTATGGGCCATTCTTCATCCGCATGACCTGGCACAGCGCGGGCACCTACCGCACCGGTGACGGCCGCGGGGGAGGGGGTCGCGGTCAACAGCGGTTCGCCCCGCTGAATAGCTGGCCGGACAATGGCAATCTCGATAAAGCCCGGCGTCTGCTCTGGCCGATCAAAAAGAAATACGGACGCAAGATCTCATGGGGCGACCTGATGATTCTCGCGGGCAACGTGGCTCTGGAGACCATGGGCTTCAAGACCTTCGGTTTTGGTGGCGGACGCGCCGACACCTGGGAGCCGGATCAGGATGTTTATTGGGGCCGTGAGTACGAATGGCTGGCCACCAGCGAGAAACCCAACAGCCGCTACTCCGGTGAACGCGAACTCGAGAATCCTCTCGCGGCCGTGCAGATGGGATTGATTTATGTGAACCCGGAAGGTCCGGATGGGAATCCCGACCCGATCGCGGCTGCGCGGGACATCCGCGAAACTTTCGGCCGTATGGCCATGAATGACGAGGAAACCGTCGCGCTCATCGCCGGCGGGCATACCTTCGGCAAAGCCCACGGTGCGGGACCGGCTACCCATGTGGGTCCGGAACCGGAAGCCGCTCCCCTTGAGGAACAAGGATTCGGGTGGATGAGCAGCTACGGCAGCGGCAAGGGCGGCGACACCATCACCAGCGGCCTCGAAGTCACATGGACGCAGGAACCGGCCCGCTGGACCAATTACTACTTCGAAAACCTGTTCAAGTATGAATGGGAGCTGACCAAGAGTCCGGCGGGTGCCAACCAGTGGGTGGCCAAGAATGCGGACGCGGTGATTCCCGACGCCCATGATCCGGCGAAAAAACACCGTCCGACCATGCTCACGACCGATCTCTCGCTGCGCTTTGATCCCATCTACGAGAAAATCTCCCGCCGTTTCCTGGAAAACCCGGATCAATTCGCCGATGCCTTCGCGCGCGCATGGTTCAAGCTCCTGCACCGCGACATGGGACCACGCGCTTGTTATCTCGGGCCGGAAGTGCCAAGCGAGGAATTGATCTGGCAGGATCCGATTCCCGCCGTGGATCATCCGCTCGTGGAGGCCGCCGATATCGCGGCGCTGAAAGCGAAAATCCTCGCTTCCGGACTCGGTATTGCGAAATTGGTTTCCACCGCCTGGGCATCCGCCTCGACCTTCCGCGGTTCCGACAAACGCGGTGGCGCCAATGGCGCCCGCATCCGTCTCGCCCCACAGCGGTTCTGGCAGGTGAATCAGGTCGCCGGCGTCGCCGAGGTCATCGCGGGGCTTGAGAAAGTCCAAGCCGAGTTTAATACATCCCAAAGCGGAGGTAAAAAAATCTCGCTCGCGGATCTCATCGTGCTCGGCGGATGCGCCGCCATCGAGGAAGCCGCCCGCAAGGCCGGTCATGCGATTCAAGTCCCCTTCACCCCCGGTCGCACCGATGCCAGTCAGGATCAAACCGACATTGAGTCATTCGGCGTGCTCGAACCCGTCGCCGATGGATTCCGCAACTACCAGAAAACACGTTTCGCCATCGGAGCCGAACATCTGTTGCTCGATAAGGCGCAATTGCTCACCCTGACCGCTCCGGAAATGACGGCGCTGGTCGGTGGAATGCGCGTTCTTGCCACGAACCTCGGCGACACCAAACACGGTGTCTTCACCGATCGCCCGGGCCAACTGACCAACGACTTCTTTGTCAATCTTCTCGACATGGGCACGCAATGGAAACCGATGAGTCCGGGGGCAGAGGAATACGAAGGCAGTTGCCGCCAAACCGGCCAGCCCAAGTGGAAGGCGACGCGCGTTGATCTCGTTTTCGGATCCGACTCGCGACTGCGCGCCCTCGCCGAAGTCTATGCCAGCGGCGATGGACAAGACAAATTTGTCCATGACTTCGTGGCCGCCTGGAACAAGGTGATGAATCTGGATCGTTTCGATCTGGCTTGAGGGCAGCGCGGTCTGGAGTGTGCCATCGGCATCGTGCCGGTGGAGTTCACACGAAACAGGCAGGATGCCTGTTTTACACTCCAGAAGGAAGATGTTGCGAACCGGGAGGGGTCGAGAGTCATTCCCGCACGGCATCGGAAGCGAGGCCGCTACACAGGCGAAGTCACATCGAGTTCGCTTGATCCCTTAGCTCACCATTTCCAGGCTCCTCCGCTTGCAAGACTGCGGGCACGACAACAATCCGCCGTTCGGCTTATTCCCTCTGGACACAGGGGGCCGACGCCTTCGCCCGGTAGTCCGATGGGCTCATGTTCATTTCGCGGCGGAAGAGCCGATTGAAAAACGACAATTGGTTGAAACCGTTGTCGAAGGCGATGTTGGTTATCGGTGTGGCGGTGTCGCGCAGCGCACTGCACACGGCTTGAAGGCGCACATGGTTGAGGAAGGGCGAGAAGGAGCGTCCGGCGTGAAGTTGGAATTGGCGGGCAAAGGTCGCACGACTCATCGCGGTGAGTTCCAGCAGTGCATCCAGCCGGATAGGTTCCCGGTAGTGGGCGATGATATAACTCAACGCACGGCGGATGGAATCCTGTTGTTCGTCGGTTCCCGATAGGGAGAAGGTACGCGCCGAGAGGGTCCGAACTTCTTCGTCAGGCGCTCTTGTCAGTGCGGTTATGATGGAGAACAAATGGGTAAGTCTGGGTAGCCCGACATGCCGGTGCATGGT
This sequence comes from Verrucomicrobiales bacterium, assembly GCA_046075565.1. Taxonomy (GTDB): domain Bacteria; phylum Verrucomicrobiota; class Verrucomicrobiia; order Verrucomicrobiales; family SLCJ01; genus JBJTQJ01. The sequence continues at coordinate 42,645 of JBJTQJ010000043.1, forward strand.
TTCCATCAGGCTGCGGATGGTGGAGGCAGTGTGGCCGCCAAGGTGCAGGCCCTTGCGCGCCCTCCCTTCCAGCGAGCGCAATGAAGCGATCTCGTTGAAGTCCCAGATGCCGTGGTGCTCGGGGAAATGCCATTGGATGGCCAGGCCCGTGGACCTGCCGCGCACGTGCCAGTAGTGGGGGACATTCGAACCAATCAAAACCAGATCGCCCGGGTGGAACTGCTCGATGTGATCGGCGACGTAGCGCGTGCCTTCTCCACGTTGCACCAGGGTCAGTTCGGTCTGCGGGTGGTAATGCCATTGGTCACCACGCCCTTGTAACCGGATGGCCTCACCTGGTGCCGTGATTTCCTCCACTTCGCTAATGCGGTCGGTCCAGCGCAAGACCCGAAATGCTTGCCCTGCGCCAAGTTGGATGTTTTCCCGGGAAGTTGCCATATTGGCATTTTTTAGCGCTTCCGCTGGATCATTAAAGCCAAATGTTGAGACTATAGTGCCAAATAACGAGCCAAAAGTCGTAGTCGAACGGCTTGCCGTGGGATATAGACGGAATGACAGACGTCGATTCGGTCTCGATACCGGCATGTTAACTCCACCACCGGTGGAGCAGCGGAACGGACTGGTTCCGATTGCCGTGAGTTGTTATCTTTCGCCGCCCCATACGCCAAGACCATGAAAACCCGTTTTACACGCCGCCAGTTCATTCACACGACCGGAATTGGTTTTGTTGCCATGTCCGCCGGGAGGGCGGCCACGCCGAACGGCAAATTGAACCATGCTTGCATCGGTGTCGGCGGAATCGGGGCTGTCGATATGCACAATTTCATGTCCCACGCAAATGTCCGCGTTGTTGCCATCTGCGATGTTGATGGAAATCGGCTCGAGGCGGCCGCGAAACTCGTTCCCGACGTGCGCAAATACACGGACTGGCGTGAGTTGCTTGCCAAAGAGGGCGACAAGATTGATTCGGTGAACATCGCGGTTCCCGACCACATGCATGCGGCCATCACCATGACCGCGCTGGCGGCGAAAAAGCATGTTTACTGTCAAAAACCGCTCTGCCACGACGTGGCCGAATGCCGCGCGGTGGCGGCCGCGGCCAAGGAAGCCGGCGTGGTGACGCAGCTGGGCACTCAATATGCTTCCGGCATCGGCGACCGCATGGCAGTGCAATTGCTGCGCGAAGGTGCCATCGGCATGATCAAGCGGGTCGTGCTTTGCTCGAACCGGACGGGCGCGGTCGAGGCCTATCGGCTTGAGGGTCCGCGCCCTGCCGAAGCGAGGCCGGCGCCGGCCCATCTTGATTGGGGTCTTTGGCTTGGCACGGCTCCCCAGCGCCCCTACGCGCCCGACATCTATCATCCGATGAAGTGGCGGGCCTGGCAGGATTTCGGCACCGGTTGGTCCGGCGACATCGGTTGTCATATTTTTGATGCGGTCTGGAAAGGCTTGGGCCTCACCGCGCCCGAAACCATCACCGCCGAAGTCCAGAAGTCATGGCAGGAATCTCCCGTCCGCCGCGCCGACACCTGGCCCCAATGGAATCACATCACCTGGTCTTTCCCCGGCAACGCAATGACCGATGGCAATACATTGCCGGTGGAATGGTTTGATGGCGAGAAGTTGCCGCCCGAAGAGGTGAGAAAATTGGGGGAATTGGCCAGCTACCCCGAGGAGGCGGCCATGGTCATCGGCACCGAAGGTTCCCTGCTCCTGCCGCATCAGTCGCTCCCCCGCTTGAACCCGCGAGAGAAATTCAAGGAGCAGCCGCGGCCAAAACTGCCGCCACGCAATCATTACCATCATTTCGTGGATGCTTGTCTGGGCGGTGAAATGACCGAATCGCATTTCGGCCAGAGCGCCCCGATGACCGAGGCCATCCTGCTCGGCACGGTGGCGATCCGCTGCTCCGGCGAGACCCTGAAATGGGATTCCGCCAAAATGGAAATCGCCAATAATGCCACCGCCCAAGGCTTGCTCAAGCGCACCTACCGGGAAGGATGGAAGGTTGCAGGACTTTGATATTTCTGCAGAATGAAGGCATGAAACGTCTCGACCGGAAATTGGCCAATCTGCTCGCGGGCTCGACCTCGCCTGCCGACTTCATCATCGCCGATGCCAAGGATGCCGACATGGCCTTCGGACGCACCTCGCCCGGGCCGCAGGCCGGCTCCGATCGCCGTGGCTTGGGTGCCAAGGCGGGTGGCTGGAAAACCTTGCCGCAATACCTCGAGCAAATCCGTGGCGTCATCGCCCAGGACATCGTCGATATCGTCCTGCTTTCCGCTTCCAACCTCGAACGCCTCGCCATCAAAGAGGGCATGTTCCGCGATTCCGAAATCACGCCCGCGGCGAGGGCCAACGATACCTCCGACATATGGGCGGTGCGCGGCGGAACGTATGCGTCCGAACATCCGTCGCGCCCCTTCCGCGGCGTGAGCATCGATCACATCAAATACGGACGTCTGACGGAGGATCACCGTCAGCCCTTCACGGGCGCCGACCTCGGTCTTTATTCCATCACTTTCACCAACCACATCGACTGGGACCACCGGGCGCTGGTGGATTACCGGGATTTTCGCATCGAATGCGAACGCAAGGGCTTCCGGCATTTTCTCGAGGTCTTCAACCCGAATGTGGATCCCGGCATCCCCGGAGAACAGGCCACCGGTTTTCTCAATGACCACATCATCCGCACCCTCGCTGGAGTCACGGAGGCCGGGCGACCGATCTTCCTGAAAATCCCCTACAATGGCCCCGGCCCGCTGGAGGAACTGGTCGGCTATGACCCGAATCTGGTCGTGGGTATTCTGGGGGGCAGCGCGGGCACCACGCGTGATGCCTTCCAGCTCATTCATGATGCCAGCAAGCATGGCGCGCGCGCCGCTTTGTTCGGCCGCAAAATCAACCTTTCCGAGCACCCGCTGGCCTTCATCGAATTCTTGCGCCGGGTAGTGGACCGCGAGATCGAACCGACCGACGCGGTGAAGGCTTACCATGATGTGCTGCGGAAATGCCACATCTCCACGCAGCGGGATTTGCCACAGGACATTCAGCTCACTTCGCCCACAATCCACCACCCATGAAACGCGGTATTATCTCCCTCTTGTTGTTTGTTTGCTGCGGCTCTGGTCGGCGACGAATGCGTGCTCGAAGAGGGTTTAATGTTGCTTGAGGGCAGCGCGGTCTGGAGTGTGCCATCGGCATCTTGCCGGTGGAGTTCACACGAAACAGGCAGGATGCCTGTTTTACTGTCCAGAGGGAAGATATCGCGATCGGGGAGAGGCGGAGAGTCATTCCCTCACGGCATCGGAAGCGATGCCGCTACCGAGAAGAGGTCATATCGGGTTTACTTGATTCCGCCTCGCACCATTTCCAAGATTCTCCGCGTCGCGGTTTCGGAATCCTTCGCTTGCAAGAGCGCAGACACGACGACAATGCGCCGCGCCCCGGCGGCGAGCACAGCCGGAAGGGTGGATTCGTTGATTCCGCCGATGCAGTAAAGCGGTCGCTGGACTTTCGCCATGGCCGTGGCGATGTCCGCCAGTCCGATGGCCGGCCGACCCGGTTTGGTGCCGGTGGGAAAAAGCGGACCGAAGCCGAGATAATCGAATCCTTCGGAATCGGCGGCGAGGGCTTGTTCAAGCGAATGTGTTGAGCGTCCGATGATGGCATCCGCTCCCACGACGGCCCGGGTTTCTTCGAGTGTGCCGTCATCCTGACCGATGTGGACGCCATCCGCTCCGATGTCCGCCGCGATGTGCGGGTGATCATTGATGATGAAATTGATGCCTTCGCCACGGCAGATCGGAAGAAGCTGGCGGGCGAGGCGGGTGATGTCCGCCGGCTCGCGACCTTTGGCGCGCAATTGCAGGATGCCGGCTCCGCCGCGAATGAGGGCACGGGTCATACCGGGCATGGCCTCGTCGGCGACATAGCCGCCATCGACGATGGCGTAGAGCGCGGGCGCGTGCTCCGGATCTAACTTGCTCGTGTTCACTCCTGCCCGGGTTGTTCCGGTTTCCCGACCAAGTGTCCACCCTTATCCATCCAGTCTTTCACCCAGTTGATGCTGTAGGTGCCATTACGGAAGTCGGGATGATCGATGACGGAAAGCTGGAAGGGAATCGTCGTCTTGATGCCTTGGATGTAAAATTCCTTGAGCGCGCGTTTCATGCGCCGGATGGCGGAATCGCGGGTGGCCCCGTGCACGATGAGTTTGGCGATCATCGAGTCGTAGTTCGGTGGCACGGTGTAGTTGGTATAGACGTGGGTATCAACCCGCACGCCCCGTCCACCGGGAGCATACCAGAGGCTGATCAGGCCGGGAGAGGGAGCGAAGTTGTTGTAGGGATCCTCGGCATTGATGCGGCATTCGATGGCATGGCCGCGGGGTGAACTGCTGAAGAGATGCTGGGAAATGGGCAAACCGGCCGCGATCTGGACCTGTTCCTTGATCAGATCGACGCCGAATAGTTCTTCCGTCACCGGGTGTTCCACCTGGATGCGGGTGTTCATTTCCATGAAGTAGAAATTGCCGTTGTCATCGACGAGGTATTCGATGGTGCCGGCATTTTCATAGCCGATGGCTTGGGCAAGTCGGGTGGTGGCCTCACCCATACGCTGGCGCAGTTCGGGAGTAAGGATAGGCGACGGGCACTCCTCGATGATCTTCTGGTTGCGGCGTTGCATCGAGCAATCACGTTCGCCGAGATGCATGAAGTTGCCATGCGTGTCGCAGAGCACCTGAAACTCGACGTGGTGCGGGTTGAGTACGAGTTTTTCGAGATAACAGTCCCCGTTATCGAAGGCGGCCTTCGCTTCGGCGCTGGCCGCGCGGAAAAGATTCAGGAAGTCTTCTTCGGCGAAGACCGGGCGCATGCCGCGTCCGCCGCCGCCGGCCGTGGCTTTCACCATCACCGGGAAACCAATCTGCTTCGCCACGGCAAGTGCTTCCTCCTCGTCGCGCACGCAGCCATTGGAACCGGGGGTCACGGGGATGCCATGAGCGGTGGCGGTGGCACGGGCGGTGTTTTTGTCGCCCATCATGCGGATCACTTCCGCCGAAGGTCCGATAAATTTGATATTGCAGCTTTCGCAGATTTCCGCGAAGCGGGCGTTTTCCGAAAGGAACCCATAGCCGGGGTGAATGGCATCGGCCCCGGTGATTTCGGCGGCGGCAATGATGCGATCGATTTTCAGATAACTCTGTGGGCTGGGAGCCGGGCCGATACATACTGCCTCGTCGGCGAGTTGCACGTGCATGGAATCGACATCGGCTTCCGAATAGACAGCGACGGTGGGGATATCGAGTTCACGGCAGGCGCGGATGACCCGGAGGGCGATTTCGCCGCGATTGGCCACGAGGACTTTCTTGAACATGGAGGCGGAAGAGGGAAGGTGGAACGGAGGACGCCGGCCCGGCTTACTTGAGGAGGAAGAGCGTGGCCCCGAACTGAACCGGGGTGCCGTCTTCGGCGACGATGGCGGTAAGGATGCCGGATTTTTCGGCTTTGATTTCGTTCATCACTTTCATGGCCTCGATGATACAAATGGTCTGGCCCACCGAGATGGTGTCGCCAACTTTGACAAAGGAATCGGCACCGGGCGACGGAGCGGAGTAGAAAGTGCCGACCATCGGGGAGGTGATCTCCGTGCCTTCGGGTTTGGCCGGGGCGGCGGCGGGTGCGGTGGAAGCGGCAGGCGCTGCGGCTGCGGCGGCAACGGGTTGCGGTGCGTAGGCGGCCGGCGCGGCGAAGACTTGCTCGGCTCCCCGGCGGAGCTTCACCTTGAACCCGTCTTTTTCGAACTGGAAATAGGACAAATCATTGTCCTTCATCAGTCTCACGATGCGGCGGAGTTCTTCCAGAGGGACGGTAGTTTGCGGGGTGGCGTCTTTGTTCATGGGTGGGAGCGTGTGAGGGAATTCGGAGATTTGTGGAGTTTAACAGCGGGTGAACGGGCAGGCAAGGATTCTTCCGTGAGGTCAAATTCCGGAGCGGCGGGCGGCGGCCCCCTCGTCGATCAATTTCCAGAAGTGTTTGTTACCGGCGAGGGCTTCGTCCTCATCCGCGTCGCCGAGGTTCGAGCGGAAAAGAAAGTCCGCGAGGGTTCCTTTGTGCAGGACACGGTGCACCAGCACATAGCCGTCCTTGGCCTCGAAGTAGATGCGGTTGTCCTTGGCCCGGTAGCGGTGCAGTTTTTTGCCGCCGTGGTCGAGGGTGCCGAAACGTTTGCCGTCCGGTTTTTGCAGGTCCTCCGGGGTCACCTTGAATTCGGCCAGCAACTCAAGCTGGGCGAGGGTGTCGAGCCGGGATATTTCGGCGGCGCTGATTTCGTTGAAAACGATCTGGAACACGGGGGCAAATCTCCCCGCTGGCCCGGGCCTTGTCAAAAGGCATTGGGCCGAATCGCCGGCTCCCGTTCAGTTTTGCAGGGTGGCAAGCGAGTCGTCAGTGGCTTCGGGCGAAGAGGCGGACGAGGTGTTCTTCCCTGGGGAAAAGGCGGCTGGTTCCGGAGCGGTCTCCGCTTTTTTCTCAAAGGCATTGAGCACGGCGGCTCCAGTGATGAAGATTAGAATGGTCGAGACAGTCAGGGAAAGCAGGTTTTTCCAGATGGCGCGTCGTGATTGCTCGCGGCGGCGGCGGGCGGCGTCGCCAGGGCGTTGGGAGCCAAAATTGTTCCGCTCGGGCATGGGCGCGACCTCGCGGGTGAGGCGCACCCGTTCGGCGGGCGGGGCGGGAGCTTCATCGGACCAAGCCATGGGGCGCTGCCCGGGGGCACGGCGAGGGGGGAGTTTGACCCGCTGGATCAAAGTATCGAGGCGAGGCTCGGGGGTGGGGGAAGGTGCTTCGATCCTCCCGCCGCAGCTCGAACAGGGGCCGGAAACCATGGCCATGCCGGGCCGCAGGCGCAGCTCGATCCGGCAGTGCGGGCAAGCGAACGATTCGCAGGATAGAATGGTCGGTGTCACGGGAGGCAAAATCGAGGAATTACCTCCAGCTTATGAGAAATCAGACCAATTGCAAGAGAAAATTCCAATAATTATAATCATGCGGTTTCTTTCCTCCGGTTGGTGGAGGGGAAACAAGCACCGACGGCCATGGTAACGAGGCTCCCGACCATGATCCGCCAGGTGAAGGCGAGGACTGGCAGCTTGTCCGATTGGAACCACGGGCGATGGGCATTGGAGTGAGTCCATGCGGCGGCGACTTCCTCAGGACCGAGTCGGGTTTTTTTGGAGAGTCCGGTGATTTGGGCATCCGTGAGGACCATTTCAGGACCGGTGAAGGAAGGGAAAGCCAGCCGCTCGCCATGGAAATCGGCCTTGGCCTCGGCCGCCCGGAGTTCGACGACGGCCTTGCGCACGCGAGCCTCTTTTTCCAGGAAAATGTCGTGGAGGTCGTTGTGAGCGCCGCTCAGGATGCCAACGGCAATGAATCCGCTGGCCATGGCGATGAGGTTCCCCCGGCAGTTGCCGCGGGTTTTTGTTAGCATCCCGAGCAGGAAGACCCCAAGCAGCGAACCGTAGGTGTAGCCGAAGCTTCCGAGCACGATCGGAATGATGCGCAGATCCGGATTGGCGAGTTTGAGGGCGGCGGTGCCAATGCCCACGGCGGCCAGCACGATGGCAAATCCGACAGTGCTCCAGCGCGCGACCACAAGCTGCTCCTTTTCGCTCGCGCTCGGTTTCCACAAACCGAGATACCAGTCGCGGGTGAAACTGGTGGCCAAGGCATTCAGTGCGGTCGAGAGCGAACCCATGGCGGTGGCGAAGAGCCCGGCCGTAAGCAATCCGCGCAATCCGGGGCTCAGGTCATGAATGATGAACCACGGGAAGGCATCCTTTCCGGCCGGCAGGCCACCGGGATCCACTTTCGTGAAATACAAATGCAGCATGATCCCGATGGTGAGAAAACCGAGCACGATGGGCAAATCCACCAAACCGGATCCGATCACGGCCCAACGGCTCTTGCGTTGATCGGTAGCGGTCAACATTCGCTGGACCATGTCTTGGTCGGTGCCATGGGTGGCCATGGTTGTGAAGACCGAACCCAAAAAAGCAGCCCAGACGGTGTATTCGCTCGATAGGATATTCTTCACATGCGGCCAGAGTCCTGCCGCCATGCCGCCGTCGGCATTTTTCGCAAATCCGAAGTCCCAGAAGATCGGCTGCCGGAGCACGCTGCCGATGGCATCGGCTCCGCCGGTTTTTCCCCATAGCCAGAAGAAGACATAAGCGGCTGCACTGAACATGAGGGTGATTTGGATCAGATCCGTCCACACCACGGCCTTGATGCCGCCCAGTGCCGTGTAAAGCGTCGTCAATGCGGTCACCCCGATCACCGCCCAGAAATAAAACCAGAACAAGGTGGCGCGATCGCCGGACACCAGCGGATCCAATTTCAGGCCGTGCATGGCTTCATAGGCGAGCACGATGAGAATGGCCGCGACGTAGAGCCGCGAACCACTGGCCAGCGAACGCGTGAGCAAGAAAACAAAACTCGCCAGACGTTTCGTGAGGATGCCGAAGCGGTGCTCGAGATATTCATAGATGGAAACCACCTTCATCTCGTAAAACGGGCGGATAAATACACCCGCCACAATCAAACGTGCGAGGATCGTGCCGATAACCAGCAACGCGTAGGTGTAGGCCAGCTTCTTATACCCCTCGTCGGGGGCACCGAGAAAGGTTGCCGCCGAAATCTCCGCTGCGAGGATGGACGCGAGCACCGCCCACCACGGCATGCTGCGGTTGCCGAGCGCGAAGGTCTCCATGCTTTTCTGCCCGCGCGCGGCATACAATCCGATGCCAATGATGACGACGAAATAGGTGATGATGACAATGATGTCGAGCAGGTATTCGGACATGACCGCCAGAATGCGCGAATCTGCCCCATCCGGCAACCCCAACCTTTTCGTCTTGCGAAATCCGTGCCCTGACTTGCCCGGCGGTCAGAGCCGCGCCAAATTCCGACCATGACCAACATCGGATTCAAGGAATGGCTTGGCGTCTGCACTCACCTCGGCGCGGGCACGAGCAGCCTACTCCTGCGAAAAGGCGGCATCCACGAGGGCCGCGACGGATTTTCCTTCAAACACGAACGTTTTTTCCTTTTCCCGACGGGATTCCATGAAGCCGCCGAAGGTCTCACGGCTCCCGCGCCTTTCAGCGAACTCCTTCCGGCGACTGAGGAAAATGGCGTTTCCATCCGGCATTTCGCCGTCGCCGACTGGGCCGTGCTGCTCCGCGACCGGGAAATCATCGAAGCGCTGGCCCCGCACCATCTCTGGACCCCGCAAGTTGTCTGGGACCGTTACAGCTACAGCGAAAAACTCGAAGCCGACTGCATCTCCGTCGCCTTCGTTCGTGTTTATGAGCTGCCAGCCATCTGGTCATTCCCCTATCAGCCGAAATTCGGAGGCTGCCGGTCCTGGGTTGACCTGCCCGAGCCGCCCGCCAATTGGGAAAAAGAGATGCGCCCGGTGATCTCGGATGAGGAGCATGCCGCGCGGGCGACGGCACTTGCTGCCACTATCGGAAAGGTCGTGTAGATCCCGATTCGCGAACGCCGCCTGTTCCTCTGGAGTGTGCCACAGGCATCCTGCCTGTGGCCCCACACCGTGGAGTTGCCATCTTCCCCATTGAGGGAACGGGCAAGATGCCCGTTCTCCTTTTCCTTCTTCCGCGCGGCTCACCGGCTCTTGCCGTAGTGGCACCGCTTCCGGTGCCGGGTGGTGGAGCCGCCACGCTTGGTCACTTGCGATTGCCCCGCGAGCTCACGGACCGCTGGGGACAGCGGTCCCTGCATGTCGAATGTTTGGGGCCGTCAGAACTCCAGAAGCACTCTAGCCTTCATGCCCAGCGACCAATTTCCCCGCGTCGGGTGTGAGAACGGGGATGCCGTCGAAGACAGGATACCATGTCGCGGGATCGGTAGTGGTGCGCCAGGCCTCACTCCACGGATAGGTGAGTTTCGTTCCATCACCGAGCACGACGGGCATTTGGCCTTCCATGGCGCGGTTGAAAGCGGACAACTCTTCCGTCGTGGCAGGACGCAACGGCGAGGCGGTAAGCGGACAACGGAAAATTTCGTGGGGAAACGGGTCCATCGGGCGGGATCAGGTGGCGGGGGCGAGGCGGCGGAGAATGAGGGCGAGCGCGAAGGCGGAAAGGGGGATGGCGAGCAACGCCGGTTGCACCAGCCATGATGGCGCGAGCAGGATGGTATCGACGAGCGCGAGTCCGGGCAGGGAGCGTCCTACGAAAGTGGCGGTGGACTTGGCGGCGCTGGCGAACCAGACCCAGCCCAGACCTAACGAACCGGCAATACCCGCGATAGCGCCCGCCTGCCAACCGCTCGCTTCGGTATCGCCGAGGAAAAACCAGAGCAAGTAAGCGATGGGAACGAAGAAGGGGAGCGAGAGTAGAAGGCGCGCGATGGCCATGGCTACAGGCCGCGGGTTCTCCGTCGATTCGCCCCGGGCGGCCAGCGAGATGCCGAGGGTATAACAGAAGACGAGCCCGGCAGCGCCGCCGAGCAACCAACCCGTGCGATTGAGTTCCTTGCCCCATTCGGTGATTGCGCCGGCCGCGCCGAGCGCGACGAGCAAAGCGCGGCAGAGAGCCATGAAGACGATACCGGAGGCACTGCGTTTGTGTAATAGAGTATAAATCCACACTCCAATGGCGATGGCGGTGGCGGCGGCGAGGGCGTGTTTGCCAGCGGGGATGGCGGCGGCGAGTCCGCCCAGTCCGGCCAGCAGGCCGAGATTGAGCACGGTGTCCCGTTTCCAGCGTCCGGAGGGAATAGCGCGTTCCGGTCGGTGGCGGATGTCCCATTCGGCATCGAAGGCATCGTTGATGAATGTCCCGTGCAAATAGAGCAAGGTGCCCGAGAGCATCAGCCAGAAGAGCATCTCCGGGCGGAAGGGCAATTCGAGGCTGGTATCAGCCAGCGCGGCGCGGGCGAGCCCGAGGGCAAGCAGATGGGAAACAGCAACCGTGCTCCAGACCGTGGGCAGGTTGGGCAATCGGGCGAAGGCGGCGAGATCGCGGAGCATGGACAGCTTTCAGGAGATACCGCGCATGGCCCGGCGGAATTCGGTGGCATTCGCACTCGCTTGTTCGGCCACCGCTTGATCAATGGTTCCCTCTTGCGCGGCCTCGACCAAGGAAGCGAGGAAGGATCGATTGCCCGGCACGGCGGCCTTGCGCAAGTGGTCGGTGATTTCCGGCAAGGCGGTCGCGCGGATCCAATCGCGCGTCGCGCCTTCGTTATGTAAATGTTCGACCACCACCCGGAGTCCGCCATGGGTTGCCGGCAATAGTTTCTGCGAGAGGATGCCGATCAATTGCGAGGAGAGCAACAACAGGGCCGATGCGCGTTCTTCCGGCGGGAAAAGATTGGTCAGTCGTTCAAGCGTGTCGGTAACCGACGAACTATGCAGCGTCGAAAGAACGAGGTGACCGGTTTCCGCGGCCTGGAGCGCGGTGGTGGCGGTTTCGCTATCTCGGATTTCCCCGACGAGAATCACATCCGGGCTTTGCCGCAGCGACGCGCGCAATCCTTTGGCGAAGGATGTGGTGTCCACATGCACTTCACGCTGGGAGAAAAACGAGAGTTTGTTCTCGAACAGATACTCGACCGGATCCTCAATGGTCACGATGTGGCGGTCGGAATGGGCATTGAGCCAATCGAGGCAGGAGGCGAGAGTGGTGGACTTGCCCGAGCCGGTTGCACCCGTCACGAGCACGAGACCGGATGGCTGGAGCATCCAACTTTGCAAGAGTTCGGCCGGTAACCCGAGCTCGCCAAGCTGCGGAATGTGGCTCTTGATGTGCCGAAGCACGGCGGCCGGTCGACCAAGATGACGGTAAAGATTCACCCGGAATCTGTTTCCGTCCGCATCGACATGGCTTGTGTCGTGGTCGGTGGTATTTGCCGGGTCCGCGCCGAGCTGACGCCAGAAGGCGAGCATGGTTTCTTCTGAAAGAGGCGATTCCCCGAGGGTGGCGATGCTGCCGCCCACGCGGATCCGCGGCACTTCCCCGGCGCTGAGGAAAAGATCCGAAGCACCGTGGGTGGCGGCGCTGGATGTGAGGGCGCTGATTTCACTGGTCATTCCGGCAATGTTGGCAGGGATGCCGGGCAGAGTCCAGCCCGCATTTCGGGGTGTCTCTGGAGTGTGCCACCGGCATCTTGCCGGTGGTTGTGTGAGAAGCGATGGGGGAGGTGGTTGCTCTATGCCATGGGGCCACAGGCAGGATGCCTGTGGTACATTCCAGAGGCGGAGGGAGGAGTTCGCACGCTTGTTCTACCCAGCAGCTTCCTCCGCCAGCACGCAGGCGAAAGTCAGTGGGACGACGATGGTGGCGTCGGATTCGAT
>JBJTQJ010000044.1:0-32134 GCA_046075565.1 Verrucomicrobiales bacterium
ATCAGGAGAACCACGCGGGCGAACATCGCGGGTGAACCCGCGCCAAACCAGCCCGCCTCGAGTCCAAGCCAACGAAAGATGGCGATACTGGTTCCCAACACCAAAGGCGTCGCCAGACAGGACGATAAATTGAGGGCCAAACAAAGCGGGAGATTTCCGCGAGCCAGCAGAGTGTAAAAGTTGGCGATGTCGCCCACCGGACATGCGGCTATCAGGAGCAGGGCACCGGCAACCCGGCTACTTGACTCCCCGCGAACAACCAAAAGAACGGCGAAGATGGAAAGAAGGCACTGGAGCAGAATCAGCAGGGCTACTCGCAACCATTCCCCTTTCAGGGCGGCCAAAGACGGCCCGCGTGTTTCAAGTCCCACCGCCAGCATCATGACAAAGGCCACGATGGGAATGGTGATTTCAAGAAACAACGTCATGGGTCGCTTTCCAGTTCGGACCCGCAAACATGGCCGTCGCGAGGGTTTCCTCAATCCAATTCCTCATCCACGGCCAAAAGCATCTCACGAAACATGGTGGCTGCAGGCGAGATGATACGGTCCCTGATCCAGATCAGGCTGAAAGCGGAATGGAGCCATTCTGGAAAGAAGTTCAGAAGAGCCAATTCGCCGGAATTGACGCGGTCACGCACCATGGGTTCAAGGAAAATTGCGATGGCGTCGCTGTGCAGGATCACATCGATCGCAACCTGCAGCGACTCGCACCGGATGGCCGGGGTCACGGCGCGGCTTTCATTGCCGAGCAACTTGCCCAACAGGCGGGGAGGCAAGCGCGTGGTGAAAACCAGCGGATAGCGGAGCAGTTCATCCATCGTGAGGGTGGTCCGACCAACCAGAGGATGATTCGCCCGTGCTACAGCCCGCCCTACCCGACGCCGCAAGGGCAACGATTCTAACTCGGGCGCGTTCATATCACTCGCCTCGCAGATCCCGAGATCCGCCTCGCGCTCGGCGACCATCTGGATCACCTCCGGGTAAGCATTCACGGCAACCGAAGCGCAAAAATCGGGCACCCGGACCAAGCATTTGGCCAGCGCCCGGCCGACGAGCAAACGGGCCGGGTAAGGACCGCAGGCGAGCCGCAGCCCAACGCCACCACCCTTTTTCATGACTCCGATTTCCCTCTCCAGATCCTCGGATTGGAGCAAAATCATCCGGCTGCGGTCCAGGAACAGTTTCCCGGCGTCCGTCGGTTGGATATCCCGTTTTCCCCGAACGAACAAAATCACGCCCATGTGCGCCTCCAAGGTCTGGATACTCCGGCTCAAGGCAGGCTGGCTCAAATTCACGGCCCTAGCCGCACGGGCGAAACTCCCGTGTTCAGCAAGAGCCAAAGCGTTGGTGATCAGGCGTAAATCCAACATCGGCCCGAACATAGACCGGATGCCTCCCGACCGCAATCATGCGAAAAAAGTTCGGAAATCGACAGAACCATGCGCAAAACGCATGATAAAAATACCCAAAATGCAGTTCCCCTACCCTTGGCAATTTGCTAGTCTCGCCAATCTTGGAGGTTTTGATTCACGCCCTAGCCGCAAGTCCAAGTCCTAAACCACAACCAAATAATCATGAAAATAGGATCCACATTCTGGATAGTCACCACCGCCCTTGCCGCCGCCGTGGCTGCCCCGGCGCAGAATAAAAAACCCAATATCCTCGTGATCTGGGGTGACGACATCGGCTACTGGAACATCAGCCATAACAACCACGGCATGATGGGATACAAGACGCCCAACATCGACCGGGTGGCGGCCCAGGGGATTTCCTTTACCGACTATTATGCCCAGCAAAGCTGCACGGCCGGGCGGGCGGCCTTCATCAGCGGCTCCTCACCCATCCGCTCGGGTATGACCAAGGTCGGGATGCCCGGTGCCAAGGAGGGCTGGCAGAAAACCGACGTCACCATGGCCACCGTGCTCAAGAGCCAGGGTTATGCCACCGGACAATTCGGGAAAAACCACCAGGGCGACCGCGACGAGCATCTGCCCACCATGCATGGTTTCGACGAGTTCATGGGCAATCTCTACCACCTCAACGCCGAGGAGGAGCCGGAGAATGAGGACTATCCCGGCGACATGGTCCTGGCCAATGGGAAAACTTTCCGCGAGGTCTTTGGTCCGCGCGGCGTGATGAAATGCAAGGCCGATGGCAAGGGCGGACAGACCATTGAAAATACCGGCCCACTCACGAAAAAGCGCATGGAAACCATCGACGAGGAAACCCTCGCCGCCGCCAAGGACTTCATCAAACGCCAGCACGCCGCCGGACAACCGTTCTTCTGCTGGTGGAACGGCACGCGCATGCACTTCCGCACGCACGTCAAAAAAGAAAACCGCCACCCCGGCAACGACGAATACACCGACGGCATGATCGAACATGATGGCCATGTCGGCCAACTGCTCGACCTGATCGAGGAACTCGGCCTGGCCGACAACACCATCATTCAGTATTCCACCGACAACGGCCCGCATTACAACACCTGGCCGGACGCCGGCACCATGCCGTTCCGCGGAGAAAAGAACTCGAACTGGGAAGGTGCTTTCCGCGCCCCGTGTTTTATCAAGTGGCCCGGCAAGTTCCCTGCCGGCAAAACGCTCAACGGGATTGTTTCCCACGAAGACTGGCTGCCCACCTTCGCCGCCGCCGCTGGTGCGCCCGATATCAAGGAAAAGCTCCTCAAGGGCGTCGAACTCAACGGCCGGAGCTACAAGAACCACCTCGACGGCTACAACCAGCTCGATTACCTCGGCGGCAAGACCGACAAATCCGCACGCCGCGAGTTCATCTATCTCAACGACGCCGCCGAGGTCGTGGCCATCCGTTTTGACGACTGGAAGGCGGTGTATCTGGAAAACCGCGCCGAGCAGCTCCAGGTCTGGCGCGAACCATTCGTCCAGTTGCGCCTGCCCCTGCTTTTCAACCTGCGCCGCGATCCCTTCGAGCGTGCCCAGCACAACTCCAATACCTATCATGATTGGATGATTGACCGCGCCTATGTGCTCGGGCCGATGCAAGTGGTCGCCAGCCGGTTCCTGCTTACCTTCAAGGACTATCCGCCGAGCCAGACGCCGGGCGACTGGAGCCTGCAATCCCTGGAGAGGCAGATCAAACACATGACCCTGCCGGGTAAGTGACCGCATTCCAGGCACAGGGGGTCGCTTCGTTTTTCGGCGCGGCCCTTCCTCCCTTCGCATGCGAATGAAGCTGATTCTCTCCCTTCTTGCCACCGTCTGCCTTGGGCGTGCCGCCGATCCCCTCCCGTCATGGCAGGACACCGCGCCCAAGCAGGCCATCATGGCCTTTGTTGGCAAGGTCACCAAGGAGGGCTCATCGGATTTCATTCCGCCCGCCGAAAGGATCGCCGTCTTCGACAATGACGGCACCCTTTGGTCGGAGCAGCCGATGTATTTCCAGGCGTTTTTCGTGTTCGACCGGATCAAGGCGCTGGCCCCGCGGCATCCGGAGTGGAAAGACAAGGAACCCTTCGCCTCGGTGTTGAAGGGCGATACGAAGACCGCCCTCGCCGATGGCGAACACGCGTTACTGGAAATGGTGATGGCGACCCACTCCGGGCTCAGCACGGAGGAGTTCGAAAAATCCGTCACCGACTGGCTCGCCACCGCCAGACATCCGAAGACCGGCAAGCCCTTCACGGAAATGGTCTATCAGCCGATGCTGGAACTGCTGGCTTATCTCCGGGCCAACGGATTCAAGACCTTCATCGTCTCCGGCGGCGGCATCGATTTCATGCGCCCATGGGCGGAGAAAGTCTATGGCATCCCGCCCGAACAAATCATCGGTTCGTCCATCAAGGCGAAATACGAGCTGCGCGATGGCAAACCCGTCATCGTCAAACTCCCGGAACTCGACTTCATCGACGACAAGGCCGGCAAGCCCGTCGGGATCCACCGGCATATCGGCCGCCGCCCGATCTTCGGAGCCGGCAATTCCGACGGAGACTTCGAGATGCTTCAATGGACCACATCCGGCCCCGGGCCACGTTTCGCCCTGATCGTCCATCACGACGATGCCGAACGGGAATTCGCCTATGATCGCGAGAGCCACGTCGGCCGACTGGCCCGCGGACTTGACGAGGCCCCGGCTCTGGGGTGGAGTGTGGTGAGCGTGCAGCGGGATTGGAAAACAATTTATCCCCCGGCCACACCCTGAGTTCTTCCATTCCAATAAAGATCCCCCTGCAAACCAATCCACTCCAAAATCATGATCACACTCAAACAAAAATTCCTCGCTGAAATTTTCGGAACCTTCTGGCTTGTCTTCGGCGGCTGCGGCAGCGCGGTCCTCGCGGCATTGTTTCTCACCGACGGGGCCTCGCCGACCCAACTAGGCATCGGCTTTGTTGGTGTCTCCTTTGCCTTCGGTCTCACCGTGTTGACCATGGCTTATGCCATCGGTCACATTTCGGGTTGCCATCTGAACCCGGCGGTCACCATCGGGCTGACGGTGGCCGGACGCCATCCGAAGTCGGAGGTTGTGCCCTACATCATCGCCCAAGTGATTGGGGCAATTGCCGGAGCGGGTGTGTTGTATGTGATTGCCAGCGGAAAAGCCGGATTCTCCACTGCCGGTGGGTTTGCTTCCAATGGATTTGGCGACCACTCGCCCGGTGGCTTCGCGGAAAACCGGGTCGACCGCCGCGAAAACAAACTCGATCGCCGCGAAGACCGTTGGGATCGCCGCGGAGCCTGGTAATCTTCAGCCTTATTTTCACCCAAAGCTTTCTCCCTTCATCTCTGTTTCCACTCCATTCCAATCATGAAATCATCAATCCTCTGCCTTCCCTTGTTGATCGCCTCGCTGACCCCAGACAGCCTCGCCGCCGGTGTATCCACTGGTAAAAATCCTGTCGTTCTGGAAACATCCGACTCCGGATGGTGGTTCCGTGTCGCTCCCTATGTCTGGTTGACCGCCACCGAAGGCGACGCCGGAATCGCGGGCTTTGAAGCGCCAGTGGACATCGGATTTGATGACACCCTCGATACCCTCGATTTGGGCTTCATGGCCGTCTTCGAGGCAGGAAAAGGAAAATGGTCCCTCGGCCTCGATGGAATCTACGCCACTTTCAGCCAGGATGTGACCACCGGCGGTCGGCTTTTCAAAAGCGGGGAGTTCGAACAAACGCAACTTATCCTCACCCCCCGCGTGTCCTACAATCTGATTCAAACCCCCGACTACCGAATGGATATCCTTGCCGGTGCTCGCTGGACCATGATCGACTACGACCTGACCCTGCGCCTTGCTGACGGTCAGATTTCCCGCGGCACGGATGAGGACTGGATGGACCCGGTCATCGGGGTCCGCGGGCGTTGGTATTTCACCGAAAAGGCCTCCCTCACCTACTCCGGCGATATCGGGGGTTTCGGCGTGGGCAGCGACCTCACCTGGCAGGCCTTCCTCGGCCTTGGATATCGATTCACCCCCGGCATCACCGGCGTGATCGGCTACCGTGGCCTCGGCATCGATTACAAGGACGACGGCTTCACCCTCGATACCGTCGCACATGGACCGCTGGTTGGCTTGGAAGTCATCTTCTGAAAGCTTGCTCGTGCGCCACGAAGACGCCGGGCATGAATTCCACCATGAGCGCCAGAACCACCTCAGAAAACTCGCCCGCGGGCTCGACGAGGCTCCGGCCCGAGGCTGGCATCTCGTCAGCATGAAAAATGACTGGAAAGTCATTTTTCCGGCCCCATGATCCGAACACTTTCCGGTTGACCGGAAAAACCAACAAACCAGAAATACACCCTGCCACCAATGAAAACCAGACGCAAATCCATCAGTCTCTTCCTCGCCCTCATCGGCGCGCCCGTCATCGCGGCGCTCAATTCCTCGTGTATGGGGCCGGCCGGCCGGTCCTAGGTCCGTCAGGAAACACGCGTGCAAAACCGCACGACCAACCGCCAGAACAACCGCCGCGGTTGGTAATCCCCATCCCGCCCCTCCGGCTCAACCCCCCATTCTGGGGATTTGATCTAGGGTTGGGGCGGGATCCTCCCATTTTTTCGGGGGTAGCTCATGCTCACCGGGCTTCCTCGTCCCCGAAAGCAGGGAAGAAATAGCGGCCTGTTCCTTCGGCGGGGCATTCTCCCCGCCCCTGCCGGGCATGCGCGTCAAGTTAAAGACCCCAATCGCTCTCGCCGCGGGGCACACGAATAGCAAAAGTGTCGGACTGCGCCGGCAGAGGGAGCCTTTGGCAACCGCCGACGGCGCTTTCCCCGGTAGATCGTCCATGCCCAAAGCGGTGTCGCGCCAGGGCTTGCCACCGCAGTCCACACCTGAGCCAATTCTCGGGCTATATTCCTCCGCTTCGCACCACGGATATCCCACAACTTTTTCCTTAACTTGACACGCATCCCCAGCGGGGCTCCCCACGGAGTCCCGCCGTTTTCTTTTCGGGGCGCGGGGGCACCGAAAGATCGACTTGTGCCCGCGCGCCTCATCCTCCATCCTAACAAGCCCATAGTCCAATCAACCATCCATAATGCAGCCCAACCCGTTACTTGGTGTCGTTTTCCACTGGCTCGGAGGCCTGGCCTCCGGAAGTTTCTATGTCCCCTACAAGGGCGTGCGCAAATGGTCGTGGGAGACCTTTTGGCTCGCGGGCGGGATGTTCAGTTGGCTGATTTGCCCTTGGGTTGGCGCCCTGCTTCTGACCAAGGACCTCTTCCAGGTGCTCAAGGAAATACCGCCCTACACCTTCTGGATGACCTATCTCATGGGCGTTTTGTGGGGCATGGGCGGCCTGACCTTCGGCCTCACCATGCGCTACCTCGGCATGTCTCTGGGCATGGCCATCGCGCTCGGGTATTGCGCGGCCTTCGGCACGCTCGTGCCGCCACTCGTCACGGGTGAATTCGCCGACAAACTCTTCAATGCCTCCGGCACGAGTGCCGGAGGGCCAACCGTGCTCTTCGGTGTGGCTGTCTGTCTGCTTGGTATCGCTGTTGGCGGCGTGGCCGGCATCCGCAAGGAGAAGGAAATGGGCGCGCAGGCTTCCACGATCCAAGAGTTCCACCTCTGGAAGGGACTAGCCATCGCGACCTTCTCTGGCATCATGAGCGCTTGCTTCTCCTTCGGATTCCAGTTCGGCGATCCAATCACGAAAATCACCGCCGCCCACGGCACAGGCCCACTATGGGTCGGCTTGCCGGTTATCCTTGTTATCCTTCTCGGCGGCCTAACCACCAATTTCATCTGGTGTGTCATCCTGCATGTGAAGAATGGTTCAGCGCACCAATACCTCAGCCCAATCGTGAAACCCGTGGCCGGACAGACTGAGGGCGGCACCGGGCACGGGGAGAAACTGTCGGCAGGAACCTTCGAGATCGGCAGCGCTGTTCCTCTCGCCTCCAACTACCTCTTCTGCATCGCGGCCGGGACACTCTGGTATCTCCAATTCTTCTTCTACCAGATGGGCGAGAGCCAAATGGGCAACTACAAGTTCTCCAGCTGGACCTTGCACATGGCCAGCATCATCATCTTCAGCACACTATGGGGCATCTTCTTCAAGGAATGGAAGGGTGCCCAAGCGACCACCAAGAAACTGGTCGTGCTCATGCTCGCCATGCTGGTGGGATCGACCATCATCATCGGCTATGGCAACAAGAAATCCGAAGACCACGCCCAGACTCCTGAAGGCAAGGCGGCAGCCGCTGCCCATGCCCTGAAGACAGGAAAAACAGAAGGATCAAAACCGGCACATTAAGTGGCGACGCCCTAGCCGCAGGCACACAAAGGAACCGCTTGAGGAATAAGAGCGAAAGTCTCCTCCTCACGCATCCTTGATCACCTCGGCCTCGCGGCAGAGGCGGGCGTAGAGCCCGCCGAGTTCGAGCAGCTCCTCGTGCGTGCCGGATTCGACGATACGGCCCTTTTCAAGGACATGGATGCGGTGGGCGTTGCGCACGGTGGAGAGGCGGTGTGCGATGACAAAACAGGTGCGTTGCCGACGCAAGGTCTCGAGGGCTTTCTGCACGAGGCGTTCCGTCTCGTTGTCGAGAGCGGATGTCGCCTCATCAAGCAGAAGCAGGGGCGGATTTTTCAACAACGCACGTGCGATGGACAGCCTTTGCTTTTCCCCGCCGGAGAAGCGCACTCCCCTCTCGCCGGCGACGGTGTCGAGTCCTTCCGGCAATGCCCGCGTGAACGAGGCGGCATTGGCTGCTTCCAGCGCGGTCCAGATTTCATCATCGGTGGCATCCTTTTTCGCGAGACGCAGGTTTTCCCTCAGAGTGGTGTTGAAGAGAAAACTCTCCTGCGTGACGTAGCCGGTATTGTCGCGCAGCCATTCCTTCGACAAATCCGAGATGGGATGCTCGTCAAACAGGATCCGCCCATGGTCGGTTTCGTAGAAACGAGTGAGCAGGTTCAGGATGGTAGATTTGCCGGCTCCGGTCGGCCCTACCAGAGCAATGGTCTGGCCGGGTTCGGCCACCAGGTTCAACCCACTCACCGCGGGTGCATCAGGCGCGTAGGAGAAACCCGCGTCCTGGAAGGAAACGCGGCCGTCAAATCTCTCTGGTCGCAGGCCTTCGGTTAGATTCCGCTCATCCGGCGTATCAAGGATGGCGAAGACACGTTTTGCCGAGACCACGCCCCGGGTGAATGTCTGGGCCAATGCATTGATGCGTGATATCGGATCAAAGAGGAATCCCCACGCCACGAGGAAAGAAATCACCGTGCCGGTGGTGATTTTCCCCTGCAAAGCCCACCATGTGCCGGCTGCGACCATGAGGATGATGCCCGATTCGGCGATGAACGAAACCGCCGGCCAGACCACGGCTTGCCCGCGCATCACATCCATGTGTTTTTCACCGACCTTGCGGGAGGCGCTATCGAAGCTGTCCAGCGCCTCCGGCTCTACCGTGTAGGCTTTGATTTGGCGGATACCGGAAAGGTTGTCGTGCAGGAGCGCGTGCAAGGCCGATGACGCTTCGGAGGATGCGCGCCATTTCGGTTCCGCCCGCTTCGACCACCAGGAGGTGAGAATTCCGATGAATGGCAAAGGCGCGAGCGTGACCAAAGTCAATTCCCAGGAATGCCAGCACATGAAGCCGACCACGATGAGGAATTGCAGCAAGGCCGCGACCGCCTGATCGGTGCCGTCGATGAGCACGCGATCCATCGTTGGCACGTCCTCGGCCACCCTCGACATGATCTCACCGGAGGAATTGGAATCGAACCAGCGGATGGGCAGGCGCTGCAGTTTGTCGTAAAGTTCGACGCGCAACAAATGCACGAGTTTCAACTCGAGGATATTGTTGAAATAGGTCCGCAGCGTGAAGAGGATCTGGCGCGCGAGGATGGCCCCGATGCCGAGCGCGGCCGTGGGCAGGATCAGGTCGAAACGCCTTTGCGGGACAATCACGTCCACGAACCTCATGGTCACGCCGGGCAACACGAGCACAAGACCGGTGCAGAGCACGGCCAACACCAGGGAGATGATGGTGCGCGCGGGAAAGCGCAGAGTGTGGCGCAGGATGCGGAAAAACGTCGGCATGCAGTGCGTTTCGAAAGGGCGCGGTTTCAGGAACCGGAATCGAAGCGCGCTTCCATACAGCGGAGCAGGGCTTCCTGGGTAGCCGCGAAGGTGATCCATTGCCAGAAAGCGAGCTGCTCCTCCGGCGACATTGCTTCAAGATCGGCTGGCTCCACCCGGCGCGAGGAAAAGCGATGGCGCGATTCTATGGCCAGACGCGCCTGGTTCAACGCGCCATACCATGCGTCGATGTGCGCTGAAGGAATCTCGACCATGAATCCCGGGTCCAAGGTTGCAAAAAACAGATCGCCATCTTCATCGCCGGGCTGGTCTTCCTCCGGAACCGGAGCAGGATCTCCCGTTTCTTCAGCCATGGGCTGGGCAGTGGCCAAGTCGGCGATGAGGACATCCACCTCGCGCTGGCTGGCAGCCATGAGGTCGGGGCGCACGAAGTTTTCCCAGTCGTCCCGGATTTCGACAGCATCGGTGGCCTCTCCGACGACCGGATCCGCCAGCCAGGGAAAACTATCGCCTTCCGCAATGGCGGCGGTGATGGCCCGGAAAAGGAATAGCTCTTCCGCACGCAGATTGCGCAACTCCATCGAAAAGTCGGATCGGCAGGCGAATGTCATATGTCGTCTCCCGCCTTCTCCATGGTCGCGGTAAGGTGGTGGGATTGCAATTGGTGGACGTAGAGTTCCGCCTGCTCGCGGGCACCGGTCCAGACAATCGAACGCCCGAGTTGATGCACTTCCAGCATGTGCTTTTCCGCCTTTGCTTCCGGATACCCGAAGACCCGGCGTATGGTGAGCGTGACAAATCCCATGTAATTCACCGGATCATCATGCAGCACCACATTCCACGGCAAGGCGAGGCTGGTCGTGGTCTTGTCTTGGGTGATGATTTCCGTGCCGGCGTAGGGCATAGCCGGATACCATAGCCCATCCCGGGGTATTTTCCAGTCCCCAGAATAAGCAACGGGTATGCCAGTCGGAGCCGCGACACTCGTTTTTTCTCGACAAAATGGGAGTCCGGGCGTCCCGCCCGGAACCTGTCCCAATCCTCGGGCAGGATGCCCGCGCTCCCTTTTCGGCGAATGACCCCGCAACTCCTCCAGCATGACCCATCGCTCGAGCCAGCTAAGGACATGACCCTGCGGGATCGTGTCCCTCCATGGATCGAAAGCACGCCAAAGTGTCAGGCACGTCTGCCTCTCCGGATTGCCGACGGAACCGCGGTCCAATCTCCCCAATGATTACGATCGGCTCTTTGATTTGATCAACGAGGCTTTGTTAGAATCCTCACCTGCAGTTCGATGAGGTCGTTGACGAGATGGCCGGCGAGGTAACGGAAAAACTTTCCGGAACCGTAAAGCACGCCCCAGCGCGTGCGGTCGATGGCGAAAGCGCCCTGCGCGGCCGCGCGGCCGTCGGCGGTCCACCCGGCGCTGGCCGTGAAGTCCATGGTATTGCGGACTCCACGCAATTCGAGCAGGCCGGACAGCTGCAGGTTGGGCCCACCAGGGGCTCCAGCAAGCGCGACCGGAAAGGTGTCCAACTCCAAAGTCGCGGTGGGAAATTGATCGGAATCGAAAAAGTCATCGTCGGCCAAGTGCGCGATCAGGACATCGTGCAGTGGCGATCCGGCCAGGTCCGCGCAAGTGATCCGTTTCATGTCGAGGGTGATCTGCCCCCCGACGAGCGTTCCATTTTCAAAGACCAGTTTTCCATCCGCGATGGCGATGGTGCCCCAGTGTTTGTTGATGAGATTGCGCCCGGTCCATTCCGCCCGCGATTCCTCGGTGTCAATCGCTAGGGTGCCGCTGAAGGCGACGGGCGACTCGGCTTCACCCGTGCCCTTGATGGGAAGTCCGGCGGATTTCCATGCCTCATATCCTCCGGCGAGGATGGCAATGTCGCGGTAGCCGGCACGTTCGAGTTTTCCGGCCGCGGCGGACGCTTCGCCGGAGGATTCGTCCTCGCCCAGGAGGATGATCCGGCTTTCCATCGAGGCGATTCCGTCCATGCGGGAAAGGAAAGCGACTTCAAAGACACAATTGGAGACGGCTGGCTCGGGGTGGCCGGCTTCATGCCGTTCGGGGTGACGGACATCGAGCAGAACCTGTCCGGAATCATTTTCGAGTAACGCATTGGCCTCGGCGGCGGAAAGCAGGGATGGCATGAGGATGATTTTTCCGCTTTATAGCAGACCGCAGCTCGGTCTGGCAATAGCCCGATGCACTTTTTCCAATTCCAAAGGGAAGAAAACTGCCCACCTGCCGGCGTCAGTGGTTGCCATCGTTTCCGAAGGCGCTGGCGACAGCTCCCGTGAGGGATTCGGCGGACAGCGAACCCGGAAGCAGGGTGGCGCGGTCGGCGGGGCATCCGGAATGCACGAGCAAGACGAGTCCGCCCATGGTGGAAGCGGCATCACCTGACGGGGCCCCGGCCAACGCGGGTTTGGGCCGACGCACGGGCAGGGCGATGAGCACGGTGGTGCCTTTGCCTGGTTCGCTTTCCATGGTAATCTGTCCGCCATGAGCCTCGACAATCGACTGCGCGATGGTGAGGCCCAGCCCGCGTCCGGACATCTTGGTGGAGAAGAATGGATCGAAGACGCGATCTTTAACCTGCAAGTCCATGCCGGAGCCGCTGTCGCGGCTCAGAATCTCCGCTCCTTCTTGTCCAAGTGTGGAAGCGGCGCGGGTGTGGATATCGATAACACCGGTCTGGTTTCCGATCGCTTCGATGGCATTCTGCACGACGGCGCGGATGGCTTCGCGCATCTGATCGATTTCCATTTCCACCACGGGAATACCGTTGGCCAGTTCCTTGCGGAAGTGGATGCGCCGCTGGTGTTCAGGGTCGAGGCCATTGAGCACGTCGAGAAGGATGAGGTTCGGGCTGGCCAAACCGGTCTCGGATTCCCCTTGGCCGGCGTAACCGAGCATCTCGCGGCAGAGCGCGGCGGCGCGCAGGCCGTGCTCCTCGATCGAGGAAAGACAATCGTCGATGATGCTATCGGTTTCGGCGAGGGTGCGGCCCAGCGAGGCATTGCCGAGAATGTCATCGATGAGCTGGTTGAAATCGCGCGCGATTCCACCGGCAAGAAGACCGAGGCTTTCCCTCTTCTGGGAGAGAAGAAGACGTTTCTCCATCTACCATCGGTCTTTTGTTGGAATTTGGCGGGCGATGGCACTGGCCAGCACGCCCGCGACGACCCGCAAGGCATCGACCTCGTCGGCCGACCATTCGCGGTGAACCCGGCAATCGTCGAAGCGGAGGAATCCCCAGACATCGCCCTGCAGGCTGAGCGGCAAAAACAGCACCGAGCGCGCTCCCTGCGCGGAGAGAAGCGAGGCCCACGGCCCGGGCAAGGTGGCACATGGACCGAAGATGCTGCCTTTTTCGGAGAGGTATTGATGCAACCCGGCGCGGATGAGTTCGACATTCGGCTTGAACGGCGAGGTTGCGTTCTCCGACGTGCCGGAGCCCTACCAATAGGGATTTGTCCAGTCCGGAACGGTGTAGCTGGCGTTGGCGGGATCATTGGGCGGCACACGCACGAGAGCGACCCGAGAAAGCGCCAGCGACTCGACGAGATGACGCAACATTTCCCCGGCCTCTTGTTCCCACGTGTCGGCATTGAGGAAACTGATGGCCGAACCCGCGAGACCGCGGAGAATGCCGTCGCGTTTGCGCAGGGCTTGTTCCGCTTTGGTGCGCTCCGTGACATCGTAAATGAACGAGGTGACACCAAGCGGACGACCTTCTTCGTCGATGAGCGGTGTGTTCTGCCATTCGCAGGTAAGGAGGTTTCCACGGCGGGAGCGGTGACGGAAAGTCTGGGGAATGGTCTTTTCGCGTTCGCGCAGGAAGGAGTCGAGGGCCGTGGCCGCGATGTCTCCGCCATCCGGGTCCGTGAAAAAGGCGATTGGTTTGTTACGCACCTCTTCCAAATCGTAACCGAACAAACGCGCGGCAGCGGGGTTCCAGTGGATCAGGCGGAATTCGTCGTCCCATGCGACGATGGCGGTGGCCGTGTTTTCGACGAGCAATTTCACGCGCTCACGGCTGCGCTGGAGGGCATTGATACGACGGCGCAGCTCGGTGATGTCGTTGCATACGGCCACCAGCCCCACAGTTCCGCTGTCGTGTCCGCGCACGGGCAGCATGTGGATATCGAGCTAACGGCGCGGCTGCCCCGGCGTCTCGATGTTCAATTCCTCCCTCAGTCCCTCACCGTTTTTCAAGACCCGGGCGTCAAGCTCCCCACGAAGTTTCAGGAATTGCACATTCGTCGGGCGGGCGCGTGCGATGATCTCATTATCAGTCAGGCCCTTGTAAGGGAAATTCTCTTTAATGCCAGCCAGTTCGAGGAAGGCACGGTTGGCGAAGGTCCACCGTCCATGATGGTCCTTGCCGCTGATGGCATCGGGGCAGGCTTCGAGCAACGACGAGAACGTGCCGCGGCTCTCGTCGAGCCGGAGGTTGGCGAGAGCGAGTTCCGCCGTGCGCTCCTGCACGAGGTCCTCGACAAAACTCGCGCGTCTGGCCTTGTAAACGAACAACGCCGCGAGCACACCAGTGGTGGCAAGCCCGAGGAAGAAGATCACCCTCGGCAGCGGTGTATCATTCCGCCTCATCCATTGCGGTGTCGGGGTGAAGTTCAGGAAAAGCTTCGAGTCACCCAGGTTGAGGCTGTATTTGTGAGCAGTGGACTCGTGCAAAGCCGCGAAGCCGGGCAGCAAACTGTCCTCGCGATAGGTCGCCGCGTTGTAATACATCAAATCCCGCTCGGAAGGCCGGGGCTCGGAGTAAGCAACCACATCATAGCTGAGCGTGACTGCCGGATCCAAAGCCCCTTCGATCATTTCCTCAAGGGAGAAAACCCCGACCACCGCTGATGCGGCCCCGGCTTTCGTGGGATTGATCTTCCCCACCACCACCAAAGAGGGCAGGGTCACCCGCCCGTCGATCGGCAATTTGAGGTTGCGCGAACTGCACTGACCATCCGATCCATCTTGTAAAAGCGGCAGCAGCGCTTTCCCGGTGGCCGTGGCCCCGAAGTTCCCGCCTTTACCCAATTTCGGGAGTTCCTGGCCCAGCGCTTGGCCTACCATCATCTCGCCGGCATTTCCCCGCTGCGGGGAGGACTGCAGCACGAGCAAACTCGAGCGTGACACCGAGCCCGGAAAAAGTTGCGGCACCACCTAGCGAAGATCCTGCTCAGCCATGGATGGATTCCGGGCCAACAACTCGCGCATGGCCCGCACGCCTCGCTCATGACCGTCCATGTAGCTTTTCACCTGCACGCCCATGGAAAGAGCATCACGGATCACCAACTCCCGCATCTGGGTCAGACTGTTCTCCCGATTGAGCATGTAGAAAAAACCACTGATCACCGCGCCAGCGGCGAGAATCCCGGCGGTCATGAGCACGCCAAGCCAGCGGAGATTCCCTGGCTTTTTTGTCGGGGCTGAAAAGTCCATGTCGAGGGTGAACCCCGTCATTCTGCCATTTTATGGAAGAGGAATCTGATTTTCAGTCAATACTTCTGCTAAATAGAAAGGGCCTGAAAATAAAGAGGTCCTAATTTGCAAGAATGCGAAGGAAATCCCCCTTTTTCCGGCAAAACCGCACCCCGGGCCAAACCCTCAAAGGCACTGGTCCATCGCCTCGGCGGGGGAGGACTCGCGGGTCTCACCCACCACCACGGCTGGCACTCCGGCGACCGTGGTGTGCGGCGACACATTGTCGAGAACGACACTGCCCGCGCCCACTTTTGCCCCTTGCCCGATGGTTACGCGTCCGAGGATTTTCGCCCCTGCTCCCAGCAAAACATGGGATTCCACGATGGGGTGGCGAGCCCCATGTTCCTTGCCGGTGCCGCCGAGGGTCACCTCGTGGAGGATGGATACATGGTCGTGAATCACCGCCGTTTCCCCGGCCACAAAACTGGTCGCGTGGTCGAGCAGAATTCCCCGGCCAATCTTCGCGGCCGGATGGATATCCACCGCCAAGGCTTCCGAAATCATGCTTTGCAGCAACCGCGCCATCAGCTTGCGGCCTTGATTCCACAGGTAATGGGAAGCCCGGTAGGCGGAAATGGCATGGAAACCTTTGTAGAAAAGCAGCGGCTCCAGAAGCGTGTCGGCCGCCGGATCACGATCGACAATGGCGGCGAGGTCGCACCGCAGGCAACGCTCGACCTCCGGCTGACAAAGGGCTTCCCGGAGCAGCTCACGCAAGGCCGAGTCCTCCAACCCGTGGCCGGAAAGTTTCCCGGTGAGCCGCTCGGCCACGCTGGTCGCGAGTCCGGATTGGGAAAACACCGTCGCCTCGAGCATGGGCCGCAGCACGGGTTCGCGTTCGGCAGCCGTGCGCGCCTCGTCCAGCAAACGCTGCCAGGCGGCGGGAAGGGTGGGTTCGACAATGGGAGGCATCGGAGTGGAATCGGACGGTTCGGTCTAACGGATGAACACTTTACGCCATCTGGTCGGTTTGCATCGGGGATTTTCCCCTCCGAAGCGGCCAAAACTGGCAAAAATACGGTAAAACATGTGGGATTCGCAGGATTTGGGTTGTCATCGCGGTGCGGGTGTGGGAAAAATCGCCTCCGATGAAGGTCTCCCAAAAACTCGAAAATGCCTGCCGCGTGCTGGTCCAGTTGGCCCAAGGCTACGACGGCCACCGGGTCGTCCGGGTGGAAGACCTTGCCCGCAAGGAAGGGCTGTCGGCGAATTTCCTCCTGCAAATCCTCAACGACCTCCGGCGCGCCGGGCTGGTGGCCAGCCGTCGCGGAAAGCTGGGCGGCTACATCCTCGCGCGACCGGCGACGGAAATTACCCTGCGCGACATCGTCGAAGCGGTGGATGGCGCGCCCTTGGAAGTGGAACTCAATGGCACCGGCGAAGCCGCCGGTCGTGTCGCCCGCACGTGGAAAGAAATCGCGACCCGCTTCGAAGCCACCCTCTCGGCGATCACGCTCGCCAGCATGGCAAGCCCCGGGGAAGTGGATGGCATGTTCTGGATTTAACCCGCTTCTGCTCGGCTTTTGCGCGGGCCTGGAGAGCGTTCCTATCGTATGCTCCATCAATGCACAGAGTGATCGCACGATCATTTTTCCTGCTCTGCCTGATGGCCATGGTAGCACCGGCGGAGGAGTTTCGCTTCGAGCGCCCGATGATGGGCACGCGCTTCCTGATCGTTTGCCATGGCGCGGATGCCGGGGCCGCGAAGAAAGCAGCGGAGGCGGCCTTCGCCATCGGCGGGCAACTTGAGGCTATCGCCTCGGACTACGAAGCCGAAAGCGAGCTTTCACGCTTGGGTTCCGCAAAGACGGGATCACCGGTTCCGCTTTCACCGGAACTGTTCGCCTTGCTTGCGCACTCGCGAAAGTTAGCCGAAGCGACGGATGGTGCCTTTGATCCCACTCTCGGTTCACTGACCCGACTCTGGCGCGAAACGCGGAAATCGGAACGCCTTCCATCCGCGGAGATTCTGCGGGCAGCCCGCGAGTCATGTGGGTGGCAAAATTTCTCCCTCGATCCGACTGCGCGAACCATCACCTTTTCCCGATCGGGAATGGCCATGGATCTCGGGGGCGTAGCCAAAGGATATGCAGCCGATCTCATGGTTGAATCGCTAACAACCGCCGGGTTTCCCCAAACGATGGTCGCGGCCGGGGGCGACATCCGGTTGGGCGATCCACCACCGGGGCGCGAGGGTTGGCGGGTAGCCGTGCAGAGTTTTGATCGCACGACCGCAGAGCATGTGCTCGTGCTGGCCAATGCGGCGGTTTCCACCTCCGGAGATCTCCATCAGTCCGTGGAAATCGACGGCATCACGTATTCGCACATTGTCGATCCAAATACCGGACTTGGTCTGACCCGACGCATTGCCGCTACCGTGGTGGCCAACGAGGCGAAACTCAGCGACCCGCTGGCCACGGCGGCTTGCGTGCTCGGTCACGAGAAGGGTGAGGGGCTGCGCCAGCTTCCCGGTGTTCGCGAGGTGAAAGTCCGCATTTTGCAAGATGACGTCCCGCCGGCACGTTCAGAACCTGCTCGAAACCCATGA
This sequence comes from Verrucomicrobiales bacterium, assembly GCA_046075565.1. GTDB lineage: Bacteria > Verrucomicrobiota > Verrucomicrobiia > Verrucomicrobiales > SLCJ01 > JBJTQJ01. The sequence goes on from JBJTQJ010000044.1 coordinate 17,589, forward strand.
AAAACAGTCGCAGAACTTTTCTCCAGCAATCGTTATTCGGTTCAACTGGCCTCGGTCTCGGGGTTGCTTCAACGCTCGACGTGAGAGCGGAGCCGGCACCGAATTCCGATGCCCCGGAGTTGGTGGACACCGTCGATGTGCTGGTGATTGGCGGAGGCACGGCGGGAACGATTGCGGCCATCCAAGCCGGGCGGGCCGGGGCAAAAGTGCTGCTTGTCGAACGGGGCAGCCAACTCGGCGGCACCATGACCACCGGCGGGGTGGCGTATCCCGGCCTCTTCGATGCCTGGGGCAAACAGGTGATCGCGGGCATCGGATGGGAACTCGTCAAAGAAAGCGTGGAAATGGATGGCGGCACACTGCCCGATTTCTCAAAAGTCCCGGCGCGACATTTTCACAACCAGGTCTTCACCAATCAGTTTCTCTATGCCATCCTGTCCGAGGAAAAATGCGAAAAAGCGGGCGTGCGCATTGCCTACTACGAGTTTCCGCAAACGGTAAGCAAAACCGCCGAGGGATGGCAAGTGGACTGCATGGGCTTCGGCACGAAACGCCGGGTGCATTGCCGGCAGATCATCGACTGCACGGGCGGCGCCGAAGTGGTCGGGCTCTGCGGCTTCCCTCGCTTGCGTGAGGATGAACGCCAACCGGGTTCGTTCCTCTACATGCTGGGCACGGCCCATGAACCTGGCCGCAACCAAATCCACCGGCTATATGTGCACGGCGCCGACTCGACCAATTCGCGCACCGCTACCCATGCCAATCTAACAGGTCGCAAGTCCATCCTCGCCGAAGTGCGGGAGAAGAAGAAACGACTCATGCACTTGCAGCCGGAAACGGGTTTCCGCGAAAGCTACCGCATCGAAGGTGAAACGCTCGTCACCGCACAGGACTACCGCTCCGGTCGCAAGTTCGACGATGCCATTTGTTATGCTTTCTATCCAGTGGACCTGCACACCAAAAACGGCGTGAAACCGGAACCGCTTAAACGCGGCATCATCCCGACCATCCCGCTGCGTGCCCTCATCCCCAAAGGAAGCCGCAACCTGATGGTGGCCGGACGGTGCGTGAGCAGCGACCGCCTCGCCAACTCCGGATTACGCGTGCAAGCTTCCTGCATGGGCATGGGACAAGCCGCCGGAGCGGCCGCCGCGCTGGCCGTGAAATCCAACACCACTCCTTTGGAGGTGCCGCTCGCCGCGATCCACGATTTGCTCCGGACCCACGGGGCGATCATTCCCGGGGATGTCTGAAACATTCCCATCTCTCCCCGACCCGTTTCTTTCATGAAGGACGCGAAGCGACCCAACCCGCAACTCGGCACGCTCCGCCGCCGCTTGGTTTCGTTGCTTACCGCATTGACCTTCCTCGTGCTCGCCGTGACCGGCGTGTTCGCCTTCAGCCAGCCCTTCGATATCGGCATCATCGGTCTGCATTCGCTGATGGGATTTCTCTTCATCTTGCTGATCGCGCTGCATGTTTTCAACAATAGCCGACCGCTTGTTAGTTATTTGCGCAGCAAGGCGCTTTGGGTCACCCTTGCCACGACCGTGACCCTCACCGCCCTCTTCTGGTGGCAACCGGCTCCGGTCAAAACCATCCTCGGATGGAGCGGCAATCTCGGACCGGCCATGGAAATGTTCGAGATGCGGGAAGACGTCATGGTTTTCCACTACACACCATCGCCGGAATACAAGATGCGGCTGACGGTGCAGACCGGACCATCCTACCGCACCACTCCCCCGCCCCATGTCGCGATCTGGCTGGAAAACCAGGGGGCCTACCACATCAAGACCCTGCTCGAGCCCTCCGACCCAGGAGAGACTCCCTACTGGGCCTTCAAACGCGCGGGATGGGAAAAAGCCAAACGCGAGGCGGAGAGACTCGGCGAGATCGATGCCGTTTCCTCGCCCACGCCGAATGGTTCCTTCGACCCGGCTGATTACATTCTACCGAAGGCAGCCAAGGACTCGACGCCCTATCAGCTTCTGCTGGAAATCAACCAGACCGGCGACGAGCAATCTTCTCTGGTTTACGCCGTGGAAATCGACAATGCCTTGCCCCGGACATTCCAATTGCTCGAACTGCGCGGCTATCCCAAACGCGAGGAACCGAAAAGCGATGGCAAGGAAACCTGGGGTCTCTTCTACGTGGACGAAACTTTCACCACCGCGCTCGACCTCATTGACAGCGCCTTGCTGACCATCGAGCGGGGAAAATGATGGATCATCCGTTTGCAAGAGGGCCGGAATTCTTCATGTTCACCGCCTGATCCGCCCCCACAGGCGAGGCTTGCCCCAGGCACATGAAAGTTGAAACCATCCCCCAGTTGCTCTTCCATGGCCGAAGTCTGGCCAATGGCGGGGCGGCTTTGTGCCGCGACCGGGAGATGGCGCTGGATCATGATGCCCTCCATGCAATGCTGGTCAAAGCCGGGGCCGATCTGAACGCGCTCGGCATCGGGCGCGCCACCCGAGTAATGACGCCCTGCCCGACGATCCGCTGACCGCGTTTGTGCTGCTGGCCTTGTGCTGCACAGGCATTTGCGCGCCGATCAATCCGGATTTACGCGAGGCGGAGGTTGCCGCTTTGATCCCGGAAACGGGGGTTGATGTGCTCGTGGCCCACGGCCTCTGCGCCGCCGAAGCCCGCAAGGCGGCAGCAACCTTGGGCCTGCCGGTTCTCGAGGTGGATTGGGATGGACATGGAGGTTTGCGATGGTCGGGCTCGCCTCTCAGCGAGGCACCTGCGCTGACAGTGGCAGCAGGCCCGCATGAGACCGCCTTGGTCTTGCTGACCTCGGGGTCCAGCGCGCGCCCAAAACGGGTTCCTCTCACCCACCTTCAACTAGCGCTCTCGGCACGGCGAATGGCGGAGTCGGTCCGGCTGACCTCCGAAGACTGCTGCTTGAACCTCATGCCCATGTTCCATGTGGGCGCGGTGGTGGACTTGCTGCTCGCTCCGCTCTCGGTCGGGGGTTCGGTGCTTCGGTCCGCTGGAATGTCGGCAGAGGAATTCTTCGCGGCGCTCGCAGACGGACGCCCGACCTGGTTCCAGGGTGTGCCCACCATGCTGCACGAGCTGGCCGCTCATGCGGTGAAGCATCCTAACAAACACAAGCGCAAGCTTCGATTCATCCGCGCGGTTTCGTCGCCAATGCCGCTTGATTGGCTCCACGAAATCCAACACGCTCTGGGCTCCCCGCTCATCGAAATCTACGGCATGACGGAAACCGCCGGCGTGATCACCAGCAACCCCTTGCCACCCGCGAAGAGAAAAGCCGGATCGGTGGGCATGACCACCGGCCTTGAAGTCATCGTCCGGAATGACAGTGGATCCGCCGCCGCCACCATGCAGTGCGGGGAAATCCTTGTCCACGGTCCGGGGGTGATGCGCGGATATGAAGGGCTCACCGAGGCAAGCGCGGGGACTTCGGCGATGACAACGGATGGTTGGCTCTGCACCGGAGACGAAGGGTATTTCGATGCCGATGGATATCTGTTTATCACCGGGCGTATCGGGGACCAAATCAACCGGGGCGGAGAGAAGATTTCTCCCCGCGAAATCGACGAGGTTTTGGTTTCCCATCCGATGGTGCGTGAAGCGGCGGCCTTCGCCATGACGCATGTCGAATTGGGCCAGGAGGTCGCGGCGGCCATCGTGGTGGAGGCTGGAATGTCCCCGAGTATTGATGCCCGGAGTCTGACTGAACATGTGGCGGCTCGCCTGGCCTACTTCAAGGTGCCAAAGAACTTCTATTTGTTAGAAGAATTGCCCCGCGGTCCGGGCGGCAAACTGCGGCGCCGTTTGCTGCCCGGGATCGTGCGTGAACTTCCTCCACTGGGCAATGAGCCCAAGTCCGACTGGGAAGCGCCGGCAACGGAAATGGAAAGACTCGTGGCCGCATGGTGGGAAACCGAACTCCGCATCAGCGCCATCGGGCGCACCGGGCATTTCTTCGATCTCGGTGGCGAGCCCCGTGCAAAAAGCATTCCTGGCGGAAACCACCCCGCTCCATCCCGATTTTCTCCATCGCCTCCGGGCTGCCATGAGCGTATGGGCCGGCGAGCGGAAGAACGAGTTTTCATTGCTCGTGGGCCGCAACACCGGGGCCAAAGGAACCCCAATCTTCTGGTGCGGCCAAGGAAGTGGAGAGTTCGAGGGATTCGCCAACCGGGTGCCGCAAGACATGCCGCTCTATGCCTCGAGATCCTTGTATTTGTTAGGCGATAAGAAGCGCCACGATGAGGCGGCGCTCGCCCGCATGCTCGCACGCGAAGTCGAGGAAGTGGCCGCCGGCCGGGAAATGATCGTCGGTGGATTCTGCGCTGGCGGTCGGATTGCCGCACTCGTGGCGGGCCATTTGCGGGAAAGCGGCCTGCCCATCAAGTTGGTCTTCATGCATGAGGTATTTCCTCCGCGGAAATTGGACGTTCCCGTGGCGATCGGCATGACCGTCTCCTATCCGAACAGTCTATTCCGCCGGTTCAGCCGACCGGACATGGTTCTGCGGAAACTTTGCCCCGCTGGATTTCAATTGTGGATGGCGGACGACGTTCACGAGGAAATTTATCAGGAGCCTGTACTGGGCCGCGAGGTGAAGAAGCTGATCTCCCTGTGGTCCGATGTACGCAAAATCCCATCATCCCCGCCCATGGTGGAAGTGCCGGGCGTGGTGTATCGGGCGAGTTACACCTGCGGCTATTCTCCGCGATGGCTGCGGGCGAATCGCTCCGTGCATCTGCGGGTGAAAGTGACGAACACGAGCAAGCAGACCTGGCTCCCGGGAGAAGGCAGCGGATTGCACTTGGGCCATCGCTGGCTGGATGAAACAGGCCGACCCGGCGGTGATCCCGGCCAGTCGGTTGCCCTTCCCTGCGAAGTGCCACCGGGCCAGACCATTGCCTTGAAGATCAAAATCACCGCCCCGGCGGAATCCGGCCCGCGTGTGCTCGAGATTGACATGGTTGACGAAGGTGTCGCGTGGTTCTCCGAAAAGCAATCGCAGCACCCCACGAAGCCACTCCAACTCAAGATCAACATCCACGATCAAACTCTCCTGAAGCACTTGTTCCGTCCATCTTCCGCGAAGACATCATGGTTCCAGCCCGCCTCATCTCCCCATTCTATCGTAAACTTGCTGAGGAAGTCCGCGCCCTCGGCGGCTACTGGAATGCCCACACCCACCTGGACCGCGCCGGAACGATGGATGAACGTTATTGGAGCGCGACCGGCTTGCGGGTTACCGACACTTCCTACATCTCATTACACGAGAAACACAAGTTGATCGAAGATGTCCATCGCGGCCCGGCCTATGCTACCGATGATCTGCGGGCACGGGTTTCCGACCATTTGCAGGTCATGGTCGATGTGGGCACACGCCGGGTTGATACTCTTTCCGACGTGACAGCGGACCGCGTTGCATTGACCGCACTGCAAACCATGCTGCAACTGAAATCCGAGTGGGCGGATCGCATTGACGTGCGCGTGGCCGCCTACTCGCCACTGGGTTTTCCCTTGAATCAACCCGAACGATGGGAACTATTCCTGCAAGGCGCGGCCATGGCGGATTTCATCTCCGCTTTGCCGGAATCGGATGAAATATCGGAGTATCCGGGTCACATGGGCTTCGAGGAGCACTGCCGGAAGATGTTGGCCGTCTCTGCGGAAGCAGGAAAGATGATCCATGTGCACACGGATCAAAGGAATGAACCGGGGGAACGCGGCACCGAACGCTTGCTCGAGGTCATGCGCCAGGAAGGCCACCGCAAGCCCGCAGGTATAGAGCCGCTGGTGTGGGCCGTGCACATGGTTTCGCCTTCGACCTATGATGAAGCGCGTTTTGAAAAACTCGTGGAAGACATGCTGGAATTGGGAGTTGGTCTTATTTCCTGCCCGTCGGCGGCGATTGGCATGCGGCAACTGCGCCCACTGGCCACCCCGACCTACAACAGCATCCCGCGGGTGCTTGAACTCGTGGCCGCCGGTATTCCCGTGCGCATGGGTTAGGACAACATCTCCGACATGTGCTCCCCGAGCACAACGGCGGACCTAACCGATGAAGTCTTCACTTTGTCCGCGGCCATACGCTACTACGAGCCAGCGCTGCTGGCACATCTTGCGGCAGGCGTCGAGCCAACGGCTGAAATACGCGCGGTGGTGAAAGATCATCTGGCCCGCAACGACAAGGAAATTGCCAAGGTCATTGACGGAAGCCATTAGGTTTCCTACTTCTTCCGTTTCGACAGAGCTTGGGAAAACCAGTCGTTGCCGGGCGCGGGTGCCGCAGGACGCGGGGGCGGTCGGCGATCGTCGCGACGAGGTCCGGGACCGCCTTGGCCACCACCGCCTCCTCCGCCTCCACCGGGTCGGCGCTCGAAGTCGGGTTTGGATTTCATGGAGAGCGCGATGCGTTTGCGCGCGAGGTCCACTTCCACAACCGTCACTTGCACGCGCTGCCCGACTTTGACCACCTCAGAAGCATCGCGCACGAATTGATCCGAAAGTTGGCTCACGTGGACCAATCCATCCTGGTGGACCCCGATATCCACGAAAGCCCCGAAAGCGGTGACATTGGTGACGATGCCCGGAAGTTTCATGCCTGATGTTAGATCCTCCGGTTTGTGCACGCCTTCGGCGAAGGAGAACGCCTCGAATTTTTCCCGCGGGTCGCGGCCGGGTTTCGCCAGTTCGGCGAGAATATCTTTGAGCGTGGGCAAACCGACCGTCTCGCTGGTATACTTTTTCAAATCGATGCGGGCGCGCAGTTCGTCACGGGTGAGCAGATCGGGCACGGAGCATCCGAGGTCGGCGGCCATGCGGCCGACGAGTTCGTAGCGCTCCGGGTGCACGGCACTGGCATCGAGCGGATTCTCACCCCCGCGGATCCGGAGGAACCCAGCCGCCTGCTCGAAGGTCTTGTCGCCCATACGCGGCACTTCACGAAGCTGGCGGCGCGAACGGAATGGCCCGTGTTCGTTGCGGTGCGCGACAATATTGGCCGCGAGCGCCGAGTTGAGCCCGGAGACGTAGGTGAGCAATTGTTTGCTGGCGGTGTTCACCTCCACGCCCACACCATTTACGCAACTGATGACGATGTCATCGAGGCCCTGTTTGAGGAGGCTCTGATCCACGTCGTGCTGGTATTGCCCGACGCCGATGGACTTGGCGTCGATTTTCACCAGTTCGGCAAGCGGATCCATGAGACGGCGACCGATGGAAACCGCGCCGCGCACCGTGATGTCGTGGTCGGGAAATTCCTCGCGGGCAACATCAGACGCGGAATAGATCGAGGCGCCGGATTCATTCACCTGCACGATGGTAATGGACGGGGGAAGGCCGAGACGGCGCACGAATTCCTCCGTCTCGCGTCCGGCCGTGCCGTTGCCGATGGCGATGGCTTCGATGCGGTGGCCGGCGATGAGTTCGAGGAGCGTGCGTTTGGCTTCGAGCAACGACGCATTCGAGCCGACGAGGTGGATGACATCGTTATGCAGGAGTTTGCCCTGGGCATCGAGCACGACCACCTTGCAACCGGTGCGGAAACCCGGATCGATGGCGAGCAGACGTTTGCCACCGAGGGGCGCGGCCAGGAGTAGCTCACGCAGGTTGTCGGCGAAGACCCGCACGGCTTCGGCATCCGCCTGCTTCTTTGACTCCAACCGGGCTTCCGTTTCCATGGAGGGCCCTAACAAACGATTGTAGCTGTCATGAGCGGCCTCGCGCACTTGGGCGGCGGACGGGCTGCCACCTTTGACGAAAAGTTTCTCCATGATCATATGAGCGGGCGCCTCGGGCGGGCAAATGCGGAGCAGAAGATGACCTTCCTTCTCCCCACGGCGGATGGCGAGCAGACGGTGCGAGGGAATGCTGGCCAATGGCTCGGACCACGCGAAGTAGTCGCGGAATTTCTGCGCTTCCGGATCTTCTTCTTTTCCGATAAGGACCTTTGAGCTGAGCACGCCATTGCCGAGGTAGTGGGCTCGCATGGCGCTGCGGGCGGCCGCGTCATCACTCATGCGTTCGGCAAGGATGTCGCGGGCTCCGGCGAGCGCGGCGGCGGCATCTGGAACTTCTTTCTCCGCATCGACGAAGGCAATTGCAGCGGCGGCTGGATCGAAGGTGTTGTTTTCCTGCTGATTCCAGATTTCATCGGCCAGCGGTTCGAGTCCGCGTTCCTTTGCGATGGTGGCGCGGGTGCGGCGCTTCGGACGATAGGGCGCGAAGATATCTTCGACGGCGGAAAGGGTGTCGGCGGAGGTCAGCTTGGATTTCAGCTCGTCGGTGAGCAGGTTGCGCTCCTCCAGCGATTTCAGCACCGCGCTCCGGCGCGACTCAAGGGCGGCGAGCTGCTCCATGCGGTCGCGGATCGATGTGATGGCCACCTCGTCGAGTTCGCCCGTGGCTTCCTTTCGATATCGGGCGATGAATGGCACGGTGCCCCCTTCGGCGAGAAGTTTGGCGGTGGCGGCGACCTGGGCGGGGCGGAGCTTCAGCTCGCGGGAGATGCGATCGAGGTGGGTGGTATTGTCCATGCGGTATGCGGAAAATCGGGGAGCCAAAAGAACCCCATCCGGAGCCTCCGGCAAGCGGGGAAATCAGAAATTTTCAGGCATCCGACGCATCGACCTGGGAAACAGGAATCCGCTTGCAAATAGGCGGAATTGGCGGAATTTGCACTGTTCCGTAATTCCAACCAACAAGGAGTAGCTTATTTCCGTCTCCCCGCAGAAGCGTTCATCTGGCCCAAATTCCAATCGTGGCAATCGTCCCGGTGGAGGAGGTCAGCGCCCCGGTGGTCCCCCAAGCGGCCCGCGTCCGCCTCGTCCCCCGCAACCCGAAGGACCCCGGCTTTCGCGCGACGGCAACACCATCGAGATCGACGGCACCATCAAGCAGGTCCTCGCCGGCACCATGTTCAAGGTCGAAGTGACCGGTGGCAACGAAGTGCTCGCCCACATTTCCGGTAAGATGCGCAAAAGGTTCATCCGCCTTGTCGCGGGTGACAAAGTGCGCATGGAAATGTCGCCGTATGACACCACCAAAGGCCGGATCGTTTTCCGACTGAAATAAAGCCGGGCGGCACCCCGACCTCGGTTTGACCATGGACCGGTTCTGGAAGTTGCTCGCCCATCCGGACTCTCTCGGGAGGAAGTTTGCCCGCCGCTGGCGAGTGCATGGGCACACGGACAATGCCGCCGCCCTGACCTTCTACTCGCTCGTCTCCCTCGTGCCGGTGCTGATGATCGGTGTGCTCGTCGCAGGAGTCGTGCTTGGCGAACGCGCCGCCCACGGTGAACTGGAGAAACAACTCGCCGCCGTGGTGGGCACGGATGCCGCACGTTTTCTCGAACAAATCCTCCAGAGCGCGCGCATCAATCCGAAGAGCGAACCTTTCGCTTTCGCCTTCATCCTCGTGGTGCTTTTCTTTTCCGGTTCGCATGTTCTGTCCAAACTGCGGGAAACACTGAACCTCATCAACGAGGTCGAACCGCTGGATCCCGCCCGCCCCTGGTTGGCCCGTATCATCGCGCGCGGATTGTGCGCCGGCCTCTTGCTGATTTTCGGAATCCTGCTCGTAGTCGGCACCACGATCGAAGGCTTTATCGGTTCCTTCGCCGGTCAAATCGATACCGAATGGCTCGATTGGTTTTCCCCGCTCAAGGGCTACCAATGGCTCTCGACGTATCTGCTTCTCTCGCTGGCCTTCCTTTTCATCCTCAAGGTCTTGCCTCGCCGGAGGCCTGGCTGGCGGCCCGCCGCTATGGGAGCCATATTGAGCGCACTCGCCGTTGGTTCGCTGAAAAGCGGTCTGGACTTCTACCTGCGCCACAGTCCACTGGCCAGCATCTTCGGCACCGGACTCACCGTGCTCATATTCCTGTTCTGGCTTTTCCTTTCCATCCAGGCCTTCCTTGCCGGCGCCGAACTCACCGCCATGTTCATGCGGCGACGGGAAAATGCCGGCTTCGACGGGAAAGATTGAAATTTACGGAGGCGCCACCCCGAGTCGCGGCATCCATTGAAACATCCATTGTCGCGACCACGTGATGTATCTCCATGGGTTGCTCGCTTTTCTCCCCTTTTCGATGGTTCTCTCGAAGCCTGCCTCTTGTCTTGCTTCTGCCCGTCTTTGCGGCTGCAGAAATCCAATGGAACGCGGAGGTATTGTCAGAACTCCAGACACGGGGCGTATCCGCGCTTGAGGAAACGGTCGATGCTCTTGTTGCGAAAAGTGATGGTCCGCTGGATGCCGAATGGAAGGCACTTGCCCTCGTCGCGCTCGGGCTACGGGAGAATGTGGGCCGCTGGAACCCACCGCCCAATCCGACCCCCATGCTCCAGTTGGTGATTGGTCGTTTGGACGAAAAGAGCGCGATCGAGTGGTGGAACAAGGCCGGACCTGACATCGTCGCCGTGGCCGACCACCTAAGTCGCCACCAACCACCCGACGCCGGAACCCCTCCCGTCGAGCTCTGGCGCGACGGTATTTGTCGTGCCGTCAACTTGGGCGATGAGGTTGCGTTGAGCACCTTTCCCTGGAGCGCCGTCGCTCCCTTTGATACCTTCCGCTGGCTGACCGAAACCGAGACCCTTTCGCCCGAGGGACGTGACCGGCTTTTTCTGGAATTCATCGCGCGTGGCAGACCGCATGATCAATTGTCGGAGCTGCTATGGTGGAAATGCGCGCTGCTCGCATCGGAAAATCGACGTTACGACGTGCTCGCTGTCCTCATGGCCCAACCACCTGTCTTCAAGGAGGCTGAATTCGCGAAAACATGGGCGCTTGTGCTTTCGCTGCATCCCGCCTGCCGCTCGCTCCATGGTTGTCTTCCTCCGGCTGCGATCCAAGCCTGGCAAAAGGAACCGGGGCACTCTGCCGGTTCGGCGAGCAACCGCATTCTCCGCCTCTGGCTCGAGTTCGCCCCACCGGAGCAGCGCGAAAGGCTTCCCCTCTGGCGCACCGAACGCGTCCGCCGGGCGCTCGCCCTCGGCAATGCCCGCGAAGCGCTCGAGCTTTTCGACGAGGCAGCCGCTGCCGACCCCGAGCCCGGACTGGCCACCCGGCTGCGGAGCGTCCTGCGCACCGACACGACCCTACTGCGCGAAGCCGCTACGATGGAACTTTCCGCTCCCGCTCGCCGCATGGTGAGGTCCATCGAAAGGAAGAATGGTATGGCTGAGCAACCAAAGGAATCCGAACGGGCCGCCGAACTGCGCGCATGGCTGCTCGATGGTTCCGCTTGTCCGGTCTGGGTCGTTCCGATAGAGACAAAGTGACTGCATGGCATTCGGGAGCGTGCTTCCTCCCGTCCCTACGAAGCAGTTGCGCCAGTCTTTTATAGGAAGGGATTCACAGCGATTACTCCGCCGTAATCCTGTCCATGATTGAAGTCCTCAGTGAGGAGTTCACGCGCGCCGCTGCCGTGAGCGGCGGAGAGAATCATCGCATCCCATAACGAAAGCTGCCAGCGGGATTGAAAAGACAAGCCCAGTCTGAAGAGGGCAAGGGAATTATCGACAACCGGCCAGTGGTTGAAATCGCCGACCAAGGCGGCTGCGTCGTCGGGACGATGCCCGAGGCGGACGAAGTTCACGAAGAATTCCTGAAGCACCTGAACGCTGATTGCCGTGCGCTCAAGATCCGACCATGCATGCTCGATAACTTCGAGGGCAATTCTCCGTTTTTCCGGGGCGTCAAGATCGAAGCCATAAAGCAGGACATGGTGTCGAAGAAGCGCTTAACGGCCATGGCAGTCCTCCCGGGTCAAAGGTTTGCCGCCCAAATGATACCCTCGCCGCAGGCGCGCAAGAGCATCGGCGGGCGGGGAGGGCTTGGCCTCCTGTCCAAGGATCGTTTCCAGCCCCTCAATAACCAAACTCCTGATGGTAGTGCGGCGGCGCGCGGCGGCAATCTTCGTCCGCTCGAAAATCGAGTCTGGAAGGTCAATCGTGGTTTTCATATGGCCATATTTACAGGAAACCATCAATCGCATCAAGTTCTCAAGCGACCAAATGCTCAAACCACCTGTGGTGAATCGCCGCCCACCGCTTGTCGATCCGTCGTAGTAAGTTGCCGGCTCACCGTCTCCCAATGCGGGAGAAACAAGCTTACCGGACCACGGCTTCGAACAGATCTTTGCTGCCGGCCTGCGGCTCGTCGTCGATGGTGAACCAGCGGCTGTCAGCCACCCGCTGGTCGTTGTAGGGAGGCGTAAAAATGTCGATCAACTGGGTGATGGCCTCCGCCTTCAGGCTGTGGATGTTTCGCGCCTTCGATGTCAGCGTGGTGATCGCGTTGGGGAGCAAGGTGGTCTCAGCGCTCTTTCGCAAAAGGCATTCGATTTTCTTCCGGTTATCACCGGCGGCAATGACCTTTTCCTTCACGAGATCGTAGTTGCGCGTATGGACTTTCCCGCTGGCGCAAAGAATCATACCGGCCATTCCGGGATGGTCGTGGGCTGCGATGGTTTGGTTCTTTTCGAATTGCACCAGGCACACCGCGAAGTCGAGATGCTTCTCCAGATATTCGATATCCACGTTGCCCTTTTCCAGTCGCTTGCGAATCTGCGCGAAGCCCTTCTGTAAAACCGGATCTTCGCGGTGCAAACGAAGGGACAAGGCGGAGATTTTTTCCAGATAGTCGTCTTGGTTCCACTGGTCGAGGTGTTGTTTGGCCGCCTCCGCCGCCACCGCCTCGAGAAACGCATCCCAGTTCATCTTCCCGTCTTTGGGTGCCCGTCCTTTGTTGCCATTCGCCTTTGTCGCCGCCGCGCTGATCCCCGGCAAAGCCAGCAACACGCCGAGAAATCCCGGCACGGTGGTGCTCAAAAACTGGCGACGATCATATTCGTCCATCCGCGGAGAATACATTCCTCCCCCCTGATGGCAAGGGTATTCCAGACTCACCGAGAAAGGCAAACCTCGCTCCGTTTTCCCGTTTGACCTCCCTTCCTAGAGCCAGCCTTCCGCTCCCAGCCCCCGCGCTTCGGCAGCTTTTATTGGCCGACGATAGTTTTCTAAGGGAATTTGCGTCAGGCGGTGTTTCACCGAACAGGCATTGTAATCCCGCGCTTCGTGGCCTTGATTTCAGTGTTGAATGGCTCGCCACGAGGTAGATTCGGCTTTTCCCCACACATTCATCCCGGATTATGCAATAGAGTAGTCAAAAGGTGGAGGTCGAGCCTCGATATTGCGGAAGATGGAGTCCATCCAAGGGCGTTTTTGAGCGGGCAAGGAGATCTTAAGGACCCGTTTGCGGGCGTGCTGGCTGACCCAAGCGCCTAATGCAAAGCAATAGGATCTGAGTGTTCCAAGAGTGGCCTGGTTGTGGCTGTTGAGCGCGAAGTGCCGGAAGAGGCTCATCAGGTTGTAAGCCACCATGATGAAGCGGAAAGAGGCCTCGGTGGCCCAGAACTCCTGCAGGCAGAACGCATCCAGGCCGAAGTCCTGCTTCAACTCGCGGATCCGGTTCTCGCAGTCCGCCCTGGTGTTGTAGATATTCCAGATTTGATCCAGAGGCAGATTCAGATTGGTCACATACAGGCTGAAGCGGTAGTCGGGCTGGTCCTCGAAGAGCAGTTTGCCGGCAGCCTGCGGCCGGCGGCTCGTCTGCTTGCGCACCACGATGTGCCGCCGCGCTTTGATTTTCGGATTGGCGGGCTGGTGCGTCCACTCCTTGACCGCGATGCCGGGGCAGATTTCCACCCAGTCCTTCATGCCGTGAATCTCGTTCCTGAGGTTGGAGTAGGCTTTCGCGGCGATGACATAAGGCAGGCCGCGATCTTCCAGCGCGCTCAAGATCTCGTCGGTGTAAAATCCGCTGTCGGCGCGCACCAAACCGACTTTCACCCCGGCCAGCGCTTCATCGAAGCTCTCGCGCATGAACTCCACGCAGTTGGAAGAAGCCGCGGTGTTGCCCGGGCGAAGCCAGGCATTGGCCACCATGCGCATCTGGCTGACAAAAGCAATGAGAGGGTGGTGCGAGTTGCGTCCCCGGCGGTTGGGGTTGTATCCTTTGGCAGAGCCTTCCTGGCTGCCTTCACGCGTGATGACTGTGCTGTCGAAGTCCACCGTCACCGCGCCAGTGTTGATCTGCCCGAAAAACCAACCCTGCAAGGCCGGGAACACCGCCGAGTTGCGCGCCCGGGAGAATTTGCCGAAGAACCGGCTGTAGGTGCTCTGGCTGGGCAAGGAATCGTAGCCGAAGATGTCGGCCAGCGTCTTGTCCTGCCGCAGCCACTCGCAGTGGACATAGCGGCTGGCTCCCGTCCAGACGGCCAGCCAGAAGCTCTCGATGACCTGCACCGCATCGTAGGCCCGGTTGGAGCCGCCACGGGGCAAATCCAGCGTGGCCAAATACTCGCGGATGCCCGTCTGGTCCACGAAGCGCTTCATCAGCGCCATGCCACCGAACGGCGTCACGGGCTTGTCGGAATACTCAATCGGCAAGTTCACCATACCGGTGATTATGCCATGCCCACCAAGCCCTTGTCACCACTTATCGCAAGCCTTTCATCTGCACCCTACTGCATAATCCGGGTTCA
>JBJTQJ010000045.1:0-5917 GCA_046075565.1 Verrucomicrobiales bacterium
CATGAGAGGAGCGGCCGAAGCCATCACCTGCTTTGATCGGCGGAAGTGGATGGAACTCTTCACCAAGGTTCTGCTCGTCTGGGGTATGGGTTCCGATGAATCAGGCCGGATCCTCGACGAAATGCTCCAAGCTATGCTCGCAGCGCAGGGAATGCCTGACAGCCGTGCAACATGTATTCTGATCCTCCGGTCCCATGCGAATCTCTTCCCAACTTCGCAAGCTTCCACCATCGGCACGTTCTGCGACGAAATGGAAAGAGATGATGACCCTCTACTCTAGGGATCTTTCATTCCCACTCGCCTACAACCGTGCGTGATGGCGGGGGCGTTCTCAAAACTCTCCCCTGTTGCCCCCGGCACAGCAGACCATGAAACCCCCGTGTGGTGAGCGAGACCGGTTCACTGCTTCAGGCGGCGACCCTGGTGCGGGCCGGTCATGCCGCCGCCATCCTGCCCACCCTCATGGCTCCCGGCTTCGACGCACGTTCGGTGGACGCGGTGGATTTGGACATGCTCAAACCAGTGCGCCGTGCGCTGGTCCTATTATGGAACGAGCGGGCGATGGAACGCGCCGGATGCGAGCGCCGCCACCTGCAGGCCGTGGCCGCAGCCCTGGCCATCAAGGCGGGGTGACAGGTATGGCTGCAAACATCGGCGTGGGCGGGGTCCAACACCTTAATAAACAAAAAAATGCACGATAAACTTGACTGGTTTATAATGCTCTGATAGGTTTAGAATCATGCCAACCTTGGAAAACCGGCTGATTGAGTATCTGGAACCGCTGACCGGCGGCGTTCCTGCGCTCCGGGATGTTCCAACTCAGGCGGGCCTACCCTTGTTCCTGCGGGAGCGTTACCAGTTCCGCCGCATCGGACTGTTTGGCCGTGACTGCCTGCTGGCGCTGGAGAAACCCGGCATGGAAACCGGTTCTCCGGGGGAGTATGCCGCCCATGTCGGGACGATGCTGGACCAGATTTCCGAACCGGTTACGCTGGTGATTCCGCAGGTGGCATCTTACGCCCGCAACCGCATGGTGCAGGCCGGCACCCCTTTCATCGTGCCAGGCAGCCAGCTTTTTATGCCCTTCATGATGGTCGACTTGCGCGAGCGCTTCGCAGCCAAGGGGCCGGCGGCGGGTCGGCCATTGACCCCGGCAGCGCAGTTCATCCTGCTTTACCATCTCCTGCGCGAACCGCTCAAGGGCCGGGTGCTTCACGAAATCGCCAAGCTCACCGGCTATACGGGAATGACGATCACCAAGGTGAAGGACGAACTGGAAACCAATGGTCTCTGCAAGACGGTCCGTGCGGGCCGGTCTCTGGTCGTGGAGTTCAACGCCGGTGGACGCGATCTCTGGCACAAGGCGGAGCAACTCATGGCCAGCCCGGTGAAGAAGTCCCACTGGGTCCGCTGGAAGGATTGGGAGAAATCCCGTTCCGCCGGTCTCGCGGCGGGCTACACCGCCTTGAGCATGACCAGCATGATTGAGGATGATCCCATTCCGACGACCGCCTTGCCACACCACGACTATCGCATGATGCTGGCCAAAGGAGAGTTCCGTGAGGTAGGCGGCCCGGAGGACGCCAACGTCCGCGTCGAGGCGTGGACTTACGATCCCCGCCTCCTGAGTGATGGTCCCTGCGTGGACCCGCTCTCCCTCGTGCTGAGCCTGCGCGGCGACAGCGACGAGCGCGTGCAAATACAACTTCAAACCGTGCTCGCCCGGGCATTCCCCCAAGAAACATGATCAAAGGCATCGACATCTTCAGCGAACGCTTCCGGGATTTCCCGGACTCCTTGGTTCTCATAGGCGGAGCAGCCTGTGACGAGTGGTTCGGCCGTCTCGGCATGACCTTCCGCGCCACCCGCGATCTGGACATCGTGTTGATTCTGGAGGCGGTGAACGAGGAATTCGTGACCACCATGCGCGCCTTCATCCACGAGGGAGGCTACGCCATACGGGAAAGAAGCGAGGGAGGTCCGCCGGTGCTCTACCGCTTTTCCAAACCCACGGATGACCGGTTTGCCGCCATGCTGGAAATCTTCAGCCGCCTTCCCGAAGGCATCTCGCCGGGTGATGAGCAAACCATCATCCCAATCCCGGCGGGTCAAGATGGCCACAGCCTCTCGGCCATTCTGGTCGATGCCGATTACCACGCTCTCATCCTCCGGCATCAGCAGGCTCGTGACGGCATCGCTTTCGCGACCGCGTCGGCTCTGATCCCTCTCAAAGCCAAGGCGTGGCTCGACCTCAGCTCCCGCAAAGAAGCGGGTGAGGCCATAGATGCGAAGGACATCACCAAGCACCGGGCCGATGTGTTCCGTCTTGCCGCCACCCTTCCCGGCGACACTGCGGTGGACCTGCCCGAGACCATCCGCGCCGACCTGTCCGCCTTTCTTTCCTCCTTTCCTGAAGGCTCACCGGAATGGTCGGCCATCCTAAGCGCCATCAAGAGCACCGTCGGCGGCAACCTCCGACCTGCCGCGCCTCGTTCCGCCATCCAAACCTTCTTCAAGCTGTCCTGAAGCCTCTCTCGGCTGGCCGGGCTCAAGTGGAGAACATCCCTCGGGTGCGTCGGTTAGGGAATGAGGGCAGCTCGCGAGCGTAGAATGAGCGCGATACATCCCCGCTGTTGTTGACGCCCTCCACCAAAGGCCGCCGGCGTGGGCTCACCAGCGGCAGGCAACAATGACGCCGCAGCCATTAATAGTGGGGCGAGGCAGGGGAGCGGCGGTTTCATGGGAATGCTTGGTGAATGTATTCAGTTCCGCTGCCCATAACATTTGGGCGCGGTTCGTTCATTCGATAAGTGTGGCACCCGCCAATGGATTCTTACAAACTGATGGTGATCCTTCCGGGAAACACTCGGCCGGGGTCGCCGTGACGGGCGATGTCAGCGGCCATGTGGGAGGCTTTGCGCTCGACCGGGCCGTTGAAGGCCTCCTTGCCGTTGACCAGCACGATAACCGGCTTGTCGAGATCGAGCAGTTGGTCATCGAGATGGACGGTCAGAGTGTTGCCTGTGTAAGGAACCCGATTGGCCACCGGTGGCGGGGTGCTTTGATTGTAAACTGGCGTTTCATCCTTGATGTCAGGCGGATTGATTTGGGCGGTAATGGTGATCCGGTTTTCCTTGCGATCCGTTTCGGCGACGATCAGTGTGTCGCGCTCGGGAGCCTTCGCGAGTGACAACCAGGAGAAGTCCGTCCGGCGTTGACCATCGAGGGCGAAGTTGAACCAACAGATTTTGGATGGACGCGGGTTCCTTGTCTTGGTGGCGATCCAGGCTGGGCCTGAACGGTATTCGATGCCGTGGCCGCGGCCAGTTTGGACGGCGATCGAGTGGTCGTATCCTTCCGGGTCGTCCTTCTTGAGTCGGGCGAGGTAATCATGAGTCTGGATGGCGAGTTCAATGCGCTTGAACATGGTGTCCTTCTCGCCGTTGTCGCTTCGGAAAGCGGTGTTGCGGACATTATAGAAACGTTCTCCTCCGCCAGCTCCGCCAGCCATGGCGCATCCACCGGCGAATCGGTCGCCCCAGAACGGGGTCATGGCTTCGGTGCCGTAGGCGCCTTCGGAGATTCCCATCATATAAATGCGATCAGGATCAACATCGCGGAAAAGGATCGTGCGTCGGATGATCTTGTCGAAAGCGATATGGTTGTGTTTCATCCACCAACGCCCCTTGTTATCATTGGCCATGCGGGGGACAAAATACATGCCTTCGGGCAGTGAGAAGAGACACACGCCGATTTGCGCCTGCCAGTCCTGCGAGTTGACCTCCCAACCATGCGGACTGCTCAGTTTCTTTTCCGTCCCGCCTCCGCCGTGGGTCTGAAAAAACAAGGGCCAGCCCTTTTCCGGGCGTTCCCCGCGGGAGAAGAGAAGGTAGGGCATGGTCTCCTCACCACACGGCATGATGCTGGCCTTGAAAGGAGGGATTTCCGGACGTTGGTCAGGGGGCATTTTCCGGAGCTCCGCCATGGATGGCAGATTGGGGATGGCGGGGTTTTCCGCAAGCTCCTTGTCCCATCCGAGTTCAATGGCGGCCGCCTTGTAGTCCGCCCAGAGCGTGGCTTGGGTAGAGGTGACTTCCGTGGTCGTCAGCGTCTTCTCCTGCGGAAAAGCCGGGGCCTCCCCCTCTAATGCCGCGACAAACCAATCCTTGACCGGTGAGGGGAGGGGAGGGGACGGCGGTTCGACGGTAGCCGAGGCTATGCCCCCAAGCCAGATGGCTGCGGCAAGAGGATTGAGTATTCTATTCGATGATTTCCGAATCATGGTGGCTGATTGGATGATGAACGACAAGGGAGAGGGAATTCAGAAAGGAACTGACTTGAAAACAATCTTGTATTCGCGTTTGGGATCGCAGTTCACCGGATTCGGAACAAGAATGAAATCATCCGTGATCACCGGATTCAAGTCTGCGCCCTCGACGACTTGAATGTTTTTCAATCTTTCCGGGAGAAAGTGCACGATTGGCCGCCCGCCTCGCTGGGAACCATTGGTGTCGATTGGATTGAAGGTCGCTTCGCCGCGGTTGGGTTTGATGCTGAAGGTATAGGTCCCGTTTTCGGCCACCAGTGTCTGATCCCATGCCTTCGGCATCTCGGCCATCCGTGCTTCCCACGCCGGATCACCGTAAAATGCGACAACGTCGCGATCGAATTTCAATCCTTTCGAAGGCGCCTTTTCCAAGAGGTTGACCAGCGCGTGCTGGTTGGCAAAGAACGCCTCATTCAGGGTGTAGCGCCCCGGTTGTTCGATGAAATAGTCAAGGCATCCCCAACCCGCGTAGCCAAACCAGGTCGGCACCGTGTATCCGACCATCTGGCGCACGCCGGCGCTGTTCATCCAGGCGAGGGCCATCGCATCACCCCCGTCGATGTGGCCCATGAGACAATTGCCGATTGCCAGATAGACCTTCGGATTAGTCGAGTTCACCTCGAACTGGTTTTTCTTCATGTCATGGCCGAACATTTTACCCGCCTTCGAGAGGAAGGTTCCGTTCGGGTAGGCGTAACCGGGTTGCCAGTCGCGTTCGGTGGCGTGTCCGGAGGTGAGGATGCAGTCAGGACGGTATTCGTTGACCATGTCCACCAGAGCCTTCGTGGTATCCTGCTCCACCTGAACGGTTTCCGGCGTGCCACCTTTGCTCTTACGGACCATTTTGTTTTTGACTAACTCGTCATACCAGAGCCCCTCCTCCACCATCTCCATTGCGAATTGAGTGCCCGAACCGACCTTGTGAACCGTCAGTGGTTTGGTTTCCCTGGCGATGGCCAACGCGTTGGCGGCATCGTATCCGGTGAGGATTCCCCAGCGGGTATCAGTGTAGATGTCCTCGTCGAGTTTGCGCGTAAGTTGATGAACCTGGGTCACGAACACACGGGTCGTCTCAGTGGGGGGAGCTACAAAACATGTGTGTCGAGGGAAGTGCTTTTGCAGTGCGGGAAGAACTTCCTCTACCGAGGCTTCATAGATCGCCAGGGTCGCACCGTGCTTCTTTTCCAGTGCCGTCACGACTTCACGCCACGCCGGATCGTCCACCGTCGATTTTCGGACAGCCACCACATAGGAAGCCTTTTGACGCGGCGGCTCCGCGCCGATCCCCGGAAGGGCGAGAAACAGGGCCAGCGCGCCTGAGAGGAAATGGTTGGGAGAAGTGGGCATAAGAGCGAAATGGGACGGACTGAAGATATTGTGCGGAAATCGGGCAAGCCCGGGCCGTAACGATAGGCTTAGAACGGAGATCAGGCTCGGTTTTTGTCACAGGACATGCTGTCCATGGGGAAGACAGGGTTGGGTAGACAGTTCGGTTGCCGGAAAATCTACTAGGGACGCAAGTCCATTGCTAGGTGGCCTTGATCAAGCGCGGCCAAAACGCCGTCGAACCAATGTCAGGCGACGTTTCAT
>JBJTQJ010000046.1:0-45390 GCA_046075565.1 Verrucomicrobiales bacterium
ACCTTGATGGAGACATCCACATTGGCATTCCATGGATGACCGTCGAAGTATGCCCCGATCATGAATCCGAATTCCGGCCATTCATAGAACGTATCGGTCGCGGCATGGATACCAACGAAGCCTTTGCCGGAACGGATGAAGGTAAGCAGGTTGGCCCGCAAGCGAAGTTCGCGTTCCTTCACTTCCGCACGGGCCGCTTCGTCCATCTTCTCCCACTCTTCTTTCGCGGGCATAAAGACATTCTGCGTCGTGTTGTTGAAAACCACGACGTCAAAGGCATCGAGTTTGTCCTTCTCGAAATTCGCGAGGTCATCACTGGTCACGGCGGTAAAGGCCCCGGTTTTTTTGCCCATTTCTTCAAGCGCGGCGACGCCCCAGGGGATCGACTGGTGGCGGAATCCGCGCGTCACACTGAAAACGAGAATTTTCCGGGCTTGTTTCGGCTCGGCGAAGGCTTTTTCCGGGATGGCGGCTGCGATTTTGGCCCGGTCCAGTTTTTCGGACGCCGTAAGCGGAATTATGGGGACCGAGGCAAGGACCAACGCATGAAGAATGAGGAAGCGACGGAGCATAGGGGGAAAATTTCGCATCCGGCACCCGGCTTGCAAGACCTCTTTCTGAGGGGCATTTCGGGGGAGGAATTCGGGATTGCGCCTCCCCCATGGTTGGCCTAATTATCTTCCGGCGATTCGTCGACCCAACCCCGAGCACCCAAACATCGTTTCAAATGGACCGTCGTGTTGTGATTACAGGCATGGGCGTGGTTTCCCCGCTGGGGAACGACGCGGATACTTTTTGGCAGAATCTCTCGGCGGGCCGCAGCGGCATTGGTCTGATCCAGCAGATGGACACCACCCAGTATGATTGCAAAATCGGGGGCGAGGTGCGGGATTTCGACCCGGCGGCGCATTTCAATAACCCGAAGGACGCGCGCCGGACCGACCGGAACATCCAACTCGGCATGGCAGCGGCGAGAATGGCCTGGAAAAATGCCGGACTGACGGCCGATGCCATCGACCCGACCCGCTTCGGGGTCATGGTTGGCAGCGGCATCGGCGGGCTCAGCACCCTCGAAGACCAGCACAGCAACCTGATTTTGAAGAGCCCGGCCCGGGTTTCGCCATTCACCATTCCGATGCTCATCGCGAACATGTGCAGTGGTTTGGTTTCCATCGAATTGGGCCTATCCGGGCCGAACATGGCCATCGTCACGGCCTGCGCGACCTCGAACCACAGCATCGGGGAAGCATGGCGGATCATCAAATTCGGGGACGCCGACGCTTTCCTCGCCGGGGGCTGCGAGGCGACCATCCTGCCCATGGGCCTGGCCGGTTTCGGAAACATGCGGGCTTTGAGCCTCCGCAACGACGATCCGCAAGCGGCCTCACGACCCTTCGACAAACACCGCGATGGCTTTGTCATGGGCGAAGGTTCCGGCGTTTTGGTGATCGAAGAGTTGGAACAGGCTCGCAAACGCGGTGCCAACATTCTTGCCGAACTGGTCGGCTATGGCATGTCGGCGGATGCCTACCACCTTTCCGCACCGCATCCCGATGGTTCGGGAGCCACGCGCTGTATGGAAATGGCCCTTCGCCACGCGAAACTCGCGCCCGAGCAGGTGCAATACGTCAATGCCCATGGCACGTCGACACCGCTCGGCGACATCGGCGAAACAAAAGCCATCAAGAAAGTTTTCGGCGCCCATGCCAAATCCGGACTCGTGGTCTCCTCGACCAAGTCCATGACCGGCCACCTTCTCGGCGCAGCGGGCGGAGTTGAAGCCATCGCATGTATCAATGCCATCCGCCACGGACTCGTCCCGCCCACCATCAATCAGGTCGAGGCCGATCCGGAATGTGATCTCGATTACGTGCCGAATGTGGCGCGCGAGATGAAGGTCGATGCCGCCTTGAGCAACTCCTTCGGATTCGGCGGCCACAATGCCTCTTTGTTGATCCAACGATTCAACGGCTGATGAAGTCCCGCCGCCGCCACCTCGCGCTTGTTTTGGCTCTGGCCACGGGCTTGTCCGGGGTACTCACCTTCACCGGGTGCGAGTCATTACGGGGAGCGGGAAAGAAAAAGGTTCCGGTTCTGGTCGTACCACCGGAGCTCGCCTTGCCGGGCACCATGGTGGTGTATATGCCGAAGATCGTCTCGGCCGCCAAACAACAGAGCGGCGACCCGATTTACGGGAACTGGGCGAATGCCCTCATGGGCTACGTGGACGAAAGCACCTTCGTGCAGACCATCCTCGACCGCGGGCGCATCCTTAATTCGAGCACGCACCTTTCGTCAAAGTCCATCCCTTCTTCGGATTACTCCGTCCTGCTGGTCGGTGCCGAAGGAAGGGCCGTTCATGTCCAGGAGCCCTGGCAATCGACCCAGCTTTTCCTCATGGTTGACGAATACCTACGTGGCAAAGCGTCTCTGAAGAATCTCCCACCGGGGAGCGAGGCCGTGCGCGTGACGACCAAACGTTTGGAAGAAAAGAAGGAACAACCGGACGATCTGGCCCCGGCCCCTGAAGGCAATCCACCGGCCCCGGCGGCGAAGCCGGAAGAAAAATCCGAGGGGTGAGAGAGCAGGAACTCCGGGAGAGTGGAACGTTTTTCTTTCCGTCTTACGGGATCCGTGTTAGACTTCCCCTTCCCCGCGTTACTCCGCCATGAAGAATCTTCTCGGGCTCCGCCACCTCACCGCAGCACAAATCGAACACCTGGTTGACCGGGGACTCGCCGCCAAGGCGGATCGAGGACGCGCGAACTCCCCCACCCCGCTGGCCGGACAGTGCTGGGCGATGATCTTCTCCAAATCCTCGACCCGCACGCGGGTGAGTTTCGAAGTCGGCGTGCGTGAACTCGGCGGCAATGCCATGTATCTTTCCGCCCGCGACCTGCAACTCGGACGCGGGGAACCCATCGAGGACACCGCACGTGTCATGGGACGTATGGTCCATGGTGCCATCATCCGGACCTACGCGCAAAGCGAGGTCGATGACTTCGCGCGCTTCAGCTGCGTCCCGACCATCAACGCCCTAACAGACGAAGAGCACCCATGCCAGGTCCTGGCCGACCTCATGACCATCAAAGAGCTCATCGGAGGATGGGAGGGCCGCAGGGTGGCCTTCCTCGGCGACGGGGACAACAACATGGCGCGCTCGTGGATGTGGGCCTCGGCCCGCCTCGGATTCCCGCTCGTCATCGCCGCCCCGCCGGGTTGCCAGCCCAAAGCGGAAGACATGAAAAATTTCCAAGGCACATCCGTTTCGGTCACCGATGATGTGGAATCCGCCGTGGCGGGCGCGGATGTTCTTTACACCGATGTCTGGGTGAGCATGGGCCAAGAGTCCAACAGCGATCAGGCGCGCGAGGATTCCTTGTTGCCATATCAAATCAACCGGCAACTCGTCGCCAAAGCCAACCCAGGGGCGCTCGTCCTCCACTGCCTGCCCGCCTACCGTGGAAAAGAAATCACCGCTGAAACCCTCGAGGCACATGCGGAGACGATCTTCACCGAAGCGGAAAACCGACTGCACGTCCAGAAAGCCGTAATGGCAGAACTGGCCCGCTCCCGGGGATGACCGCCAAGCCCGCATATCTCACACCTTTCGTAACGAGGCGCGGGGATTTCCCGGTGTGGCAAGGCGCGCGCGGCGAGCGACGATGGGCTGTATGGGAACATACTGCCCGAGGCGCGAGCAAACGCAACGCCGCCACGACGGGAAAGAACAAGCCGCAGTAGAACGGGTGTGAGATATGCGGGCTAGGGCCTTTCGTTCCCTGCTCTACTGAGCGGATCATTGGCTGCCGGGCCGCACCTTCGGGCTACTGCGCGTCGCCACCCGCTAGATCCTCATCCGTGCCCTTCCGGAAAAGGAGGGAGACAACAACAGCGAGCGCCAGTGTGCCAAGGATGAGTGCCAGAGAAATACCGATGGGGAATTTCCCTCCCGCCAGATGATTGAGCAGGAGCATCTTCAATCCCACGAACGAAAGGATGAGGCCGAGTCCGTATTTGAGGGCCCAGAAGCGGTTCATCAGCTCGGCCAGCAGGAAGTAGAGTGAACGCAGGCCGAGAATGGCGAACAAGTTCGAGGTGAAAACAATCAACGGCTCGCTCGTGATGGCGAAAATCGCGGGAACGGAATCCACGGCAAACACGATGTCCGTGACTTCCATACACGCGAGACAAACGAGAAGCGGAGTCGCGTGCCGGATCCCGTGGATGTGCACGATGAATTTTTGTCCGTGCAGTTCAGGGGTCACCGGCATCCATCGCTTCAGGAGCCCGATGATCGGATTCTTCTCCGGTTCCGGATGGTTATCTCCCCCGAAAAGGATTTTACCTCCCGTGTAAATCAGGAAAGCACCGAAGACCCACTGGACCCAGTGGAATTGCATGAGCCCGGCGCCGATGGCAATGAAGATACCTCGGAAAACCAGCGCTCCAAGGATACCGAAAAAAAGCACGCGATGCTGATAGGCCCGCGGAATGCCGAAATACCCGAAGATTAGGATGAAAACAAAGAGGTTGTCCACGGACAGGCTCTGCTCGATGACATACCCCGTGAGGAATTCCAAGGCGCACTGATCAGCAACCTGCAAGGACGCTTCCTTCCATCCGCTTTCGGGAATTCCCATCGAAGCGAAGTGGGCGAGCAGCCCGTCGTGGTGGGCGAGGTTGGCCCGGCAAAATTGCCAGAAACCGAACGCGAAAACCATGGCGAGACTAATCCATATCACTGACCAGACGGCGGCTTCCTTGAATTTTACCTCGTGGGCCTTGCGGTGGAAGACACCGAGGTCGAGCACCAGCACACCAATGACAAACGCGATAAAGACAAGGTAAAACCACCAATAGGTGGCAAAGGGAAACAACGCGAGACCGGGTGTGATATGCACGGGGACCGACTTATAAGGCGTCTGAAGGCCGGGCGCAACGCGGAAGAATGAAGCCCCTGACCCGCGCAAACCAAAACGCCCTCTCCGCGCGGGCAGAGAGGGCGTCGGCTTGTAGGGAGTGTCTCAGGCTCCTTTTTCAATTCGGGCTTGGAACAACCAGGCGCGCGAAATTCTCGTCTCCGGCGGATGGGATGGTGACATTCACCCGATCCGTTGTCGCATTGAAATAGTCCGTATCCACGGTGATAACGACTCCTCCGGAGCCATGGACCGCCGTGGTCCATGGTCCGACGAGATCGGCATCATGCTGGACGAACGGGTTTAGGTAAGAGGATGCATCGGTGCGGCGGAAGCGGAAGATGAGATTGCCGCCGCTCCGCTCGATGGTCGGAAGTTTGCCAGCCTCGGTCGCGAGATTGGGATTGCCGCCGATCACGAACTCCACTCCATTGGGGATTCCGTCCTTCTCCATATCGGCATTACCGGCGCGATCCGCACCGACGAGCGAGTTGGTATTCGCCCACGTCTCGTAGGCGCTGGTGGCACCCGAACTGGTTAGGAATGAAACCTTGCCGTTTTGATCAACGACGATGGTTCCTTCGAGCGTACCCAGACGGACAGTTTGGCCTTGCCCTACTTGGCCAGGGATAGTGCTACGCGCCTGGATGCGGTAGAGATCGAGAGCGAATTCCACGTTGCTCACCGGTCCGAAAGTCCCGAGACCGACCGCACCGCCCTGTTGCTGCACACCGCCGGAGAAAACACCGAAGGCGGTATTCTGAAATGTCGTCGCCCCGACGGTGAGGAAAGGATTCTTATCGTCGATCTCCGAAACGGACTTCGGCGATTCCGCCACGGCCACGCTGTAGCTGTTGTCAAAGGGTAGACCCATGGAGAAAATCGCACTGGCGGCCGTGCTCATCCCGGTATCGGTATTCAACGATGGCGTGCTGGACCCGGCTTGACCGAGCGTGCCGACGGACGAACGAGGCTGGCTGATGTACAGGGTGCGGTGGGGGTCACCGTTCTGCAAGGTGCTATTCGTTGCTGAAGTCCCCCAGACGGCGGCCAGACCGGCGTAGATATCGGTGCGGTCTTTCCAATTGGAGCCAAAGGTGCTGGTCAACTGTACCCCGAGATTGGCAATGTCGATGGCATTGGGCTTGTCCGCGGCGCCGGTTGCGGTGCCACGGAAGTTGTTAGCCGAAGAACCCAGGGAAACGTAGATGGTTTTACTGGCACCAGATGCGTCCTGCTCCTGGAAGTAGAGCATGAGATCTCCGGCGGCGAAAGATGGGTTGGCTTGGATTGCACATGGTGCCGAGATCAGCAAAGCCGCTGCGGCCACGGATTTCAAAAGAGGGAAGCAGGAATTCGTCATGGGATTGATGATTTTTTGTTTATTCGTCAAAACCGGAATCTGGCACGACTTCGGGCATTCCGGTTTCAGCATGGGAAGATTATGCGACGAACAAACAGCCGACCATTTCCTTTTGGTTACGTTGTTGTCACACGGGAACGACGAGCAGCGAATGTCACGAAATCGGCACATGATTGTTGTGGCCATTTCCTGAATCTCCATGCGATAATCACGGTGCTCTTATCCGGCATTATCATCATGATGGAATGAGCGAAAAATGTGACCACAGGAAAGCCCTAGTTGCAATACACATCCAATACATTTGCCATCCAAACATCCCATGAAACTGACCAAAATCGCCACCAGCGCTTTCGCGCTCACCCTCACCACCGCCGCCCTCCGGGCCGATGTCTCCGTTGAAATCACCGGTGCCACCGCTTACCGCCAGGCCGTGCTCAACACCATCAAGGCCCGCTTTGATGCATCAGGCGTGGCCTACCGCTACGCGCACGATCAGGCCGCGGGCAGCTTCAACCTTTCCACCCGCGCAATTTTCAAGGGCACATTCCCCGGTATCAGCGGTGTCACGACCATCCGCACTTCCTTCAATGGATCGGTGGAGGGCATCGACGCACTCGTGAACAGCCCATCCGCCAACCCGACCTATTACACCGATATTGCGGGCAATCTGGTCACTCCGGCGGCCATCAACGGCGGCGAGACCCATACCTCGACCCCAGGATTCGCGAAAACCACGGCTGCGGCCCAATCCGATATCGCATTTTCCGATGTTTCCAAAGCCGTAACGCCCTTCGCCGCAGCGCCACTGGTCACGCCGACCGGTGGCTCATCGGTGGGTGTGGTCGTCTTCACCATGATTGCGAACGAAGGTAGCCCGTTAACCAACATCTCCAGTCAGCAATTCCGTGCCCTCTTTACCAAGGGTTTCCAGCCCCTGAGTCTCTTCACCGGCGTGTCCGCCGATGATCCGGCCGCCCCGGCCCCGAGCACGAACGCCCAGTATATCTTTGCCACCGGACGAAATGATGGCTCTGGAACCCGCACCACGTATCTAGCGGAAACCGGTTATGGAGTCACCGAATTGGTCAACCAGTATATAGCCACCGCCACTTCCGGCGACACCATCACCACGCTCCGCCTGGTGCCTGCGGGAAATGGTGCCAACGCCTCCACGGTGTGGGGACAAGATGTGGATGGCAACGGGGGATACAGCAGTGGCTCGACCCTGCGCGGCGACATGGCCAGGGAAACCGGATCGGTCACAGTGCTCGATGCCACTGACACGGATGCCTTCGCAGGCCCCATCAAACTCTCACTGGTCACCTTCCTTTCGCTAGGCGACGCCGTGAGCTCGCGCGGCACGGTTCTGAACGAAGGAGGAAAGTTCCTTTCCTTCAATGGTGTTGGCCTAACCACCATGTCTTCGGTCACCGCCAATAATGACATCAACCATGCCACCAATGCCGCCGACAAGGCCAAGGTGACCAGCGGTGCCTACACCGCATGGAGCTACCAGAACATGTATTTGCGCGCCGGCCTCAGCAGCGGCGACGAATTCAGCATCGCCAACAGCCTTAAGACGAATCTCAACACCGGAACAACCCTCGGCTCCGCCGGGATCAAGATTGGCGATATGGCCGCCGGTCGGGAAACCGATGGCGGTACGGTCGCGCCTTGAGGCCGATGCCTGTTGTTCCCCGGCTCACCCGCACGTTTGAGATTACTCAACAATCAACACGCTGGCACCGGAGCGCATCCTCCGGTGCCAGCTTCATTTCCAATCAAGGAGACTCATGAATCGAAGGAAGATCCTCCTCTGCCTCTTGTTCGTCGCACTGCTCGCAGCCATCTGGCACGCGGTCCATCCCGGTGGCGGCACCGGAGCAACCGACCAGCGGTTTGTGGCAAGCTTGCCACCCCATTCGCCAGATCCCGTCGAATCACCCGAGGGGTTTCGTAAAAATGGAGCTATCTCCAAGGAGAAAAATCCCGCCGCCACCGCCATGAACACCTCCGGGACAACTTCACAACCCGCAGTGGAGTCTTTCCAAGCCAAGCCAGCACACCAGGAGCCATTCAAGACGTTTATGACTCATGTCCAGGTCAACCGGGAGAATCCGGTGGTGCCTGAGGGCGTGGCCACAGGAACGATGGGGAGTTCCGTGGCGAGAGCGAGTGTGGATGAAGCACCGGGGAGACAGTTCCTTGAACTCGCCCCAGGAGTCCAGCTTCCGGCGATACTTGTGGATGAGACTCCCGGACGCACACCGCAGATCCAAGAGGCGAAGGAGAATCTGGCCCGTTCGTTCGAGAAAGAACTGACCGAAGCCCTTGTCTCGATTCCTGCCGGGGAAGAAAAACAATTGGCCAGGGCCTACCACCAGGCCCGCAAGCGCTCCGATGAACTTTACCGGGCCTTGTTCGGTGATGCCGCCTACAACAATCTGGGAATCCGCAAGGCCACCGAGGCGATCACCGCGGATGCCGCAACTGAACCACCTTCCGAAGCCCCGTCCAACCGCTGAGGTGATCTGTTGCCCGATTAAAGTTCGCCCGCCTTGCTCCGCTGGATTTCCGTCTGAAGGTTTTCCGCCCTTCTAGCAGCAGCGGGGAAATCCCCGGTCGCACCACCGATTCGCAGAGGCGACAAGAGTTTCTCGGCCGGGACCGAACCGCTTTGCTCGGCGAGGAGCAACCAAGCGATGGCTTCTACGCGCTTGTTCTGATCATTCGACTCGGGGTCCAGCATCCGACCGTAGTTCATTTGCCCGAGGGTATGACCGAGAAGCGCGGCCTTGTGGAATAGCCTGATTGCCTCAGCGTCTTCCGCTTGCACGCCGATGCCACTTTCATACATGGTGCCAAGGGTATTGCACGCTCCCGGAATCCCTGCATCGGCGGCCACCTTGTAAAAGGGGAAGGCGGCGGCTCGGTCGACGGTAGCACCATGATTGCCATGGAAAAGCGCCTCCGCCCATTCAAGGTTCGCCTCGGGCAAACCCGTCGCGGCGGCCTTGCGGATCCACTCGCGCCCGTCCGCCGCATTCGCGGCGATTCCTTTGCCTTGGCAAAGCATAAGGCCATAATTGAGCATCGCCTTGGCCGATCCGAGTTCGGCCCCTTTGCGGAACCACCGCACCGCTTCGGCTTCGTCCTTGGGTGTCCCGATTCCGTTGGCCAGATAGTGGCCAATCGCCCCGACGGCATCGGGATATCCCGCATCGGCGGCTTCTTTCATCAGGGCAAAAGACTCCTCGGGATTCCCACGCTTGAGCTCCTTGGGCAGAAGCGCGCGCGCCGCTTCGAATTTCGCGGCGGCATCGGAAAGCAGCGGCGCACCCGCGACCGGGATTTGTTCTTTCAGGTTTTTCCCTTCCACTCCCTCCGAACGAAGGCCGGAGAGAGAAAGGACGAACCCAAAGCAAAAAATAGAATTCAAGGTTTTCATGGCGGTATTCGTGTCAGGGAATCGCCTCCTCCCCACCTCCGTAACCGAGCACTTCGACCTCGATGATGGAAGGAGCCTCTTCTTTTTCATCTTCTTCTTCTTCCTTTTTGGGCTGGGCCATTTGTGTCGCGGTGTTGGTGGTGGCGGCGGCGGCCGATGAGGCGGCGGTCAACCCGCCGATGTTCGGAGCGGCCACGGCGGGCGCGGAAGGCACGCCGGCCGTGCCGCCGGCGACCTGGATATTCGAAGCATTGAGCACGGCGGTGGCGGCGATGGTGAGGTTGCCGGTCGCCCGAATGCCTGCGTCGCCAGCATCGACCACACCCTGCGGCGCGATCAGTGCGACATTGCCTGCTTCCACTCCTTCGACAGCGGCGAGCACACCGATGCCGCCGCCCGTGGCCAAGCCGCCGAGATCCGTCTGGATATTGGCGCTCGTCACATCCACGAGAACCCGGGTGGGCGGAGCCGTGACCACGGTCCGCGGCGAGGAGCCGGCCGCGATGTCTCCCGTGGAAGACCACATGGTGATGTCGCCGCCACGCAGCGTGAAAATCCGAGCCTGACCGATGTCCACGCTGCCGTCGGTAAACATGGAAATGCCACCGCCATATTCGGTCACCACTCCCGGCGGGGTAAGCGGATTGCCGAAGATGTCGGAGGCCATGGTCAGGCCACCTCCGGGAGCGGCAAGCGAGATGTTTCCTCCGGTGCTGGTGCGGATGTCCCTGGCGCGCGTGAAGATATCGCCCGCGCCGCCAGCTCTGCCAAAAAGCACCTCGATGGCCGCGTATCCCTCGTCGTAGTTGCCGGTCGTGGCAGCCGTTTCACCGGCGGCGGCGAGGATCCGGTAGAATTCCTCCAGGGCGACGATGGCCTGTTGTTCGGGGTTAAGCGAAGCGAACGACGCTGCGCCGATGGATTCCATATAGGCCGAGGTTCCTTCGGGCCCTCCCGCGAGGTATTGGGCGATGAAGGCATCGAAGTCGAGGTTGCTGCCGGAGAGTCCGAGCGCCGGTCCGCCCGAGGTACCTCCGACACCGGCGAGGGCTAGGATATCGGCACCTGCAAAAGGTAGGAAAGGATTGCGGGCGTTTCCAATGCTCGTGATGCCGACCCCACGTCCATCAGTAAAGTTCGGTCCAGTGCCGAGGTCGATGTTCCTCCCGGCTAACACCTCGAGCACGCCCGGACCATTGATCTGGATGTCCCCGGCCATCGCGCTCGTGCCACGGCCGTCGGCTGTGGCCGCCGCTGGATCCCCGACAGCGTTGCCAAGCGCGAGATTGTTGGCGATGGATCGCACCGGGGCGTTCGTGTTGAATGGGATGACATCGCGCCCTGACGAAACAATTGTGATGTCATCGCCCGCGATGTTTTGCAGGTAAAACGCGATATCGGTGATGTCCCGACCGGCATGAAGGCGCGAGGCCTTCGGAGAGAAGAGTGTGAATCCGGTGATATCCCCGTCCACGGCGCTTACGCGGAGAGGATTTAGAGCCCCGGCATGCAACAGTCCGGGGGCGTGAAGAGCCTGTTTGACTTGGATAGAGGCCGAGGCACCTGCATACGAACCCGTCTCGACAATCGAAAGTCCGATTTGATCGAGCGCGTCGATGTTGCCTTGCAGGGCGGCGATCCGATTGCGACCGGTGAAAGTCTGGTAACCGAGCGGACTGGTGATGGCCGGGAAGGCGGCCGGATCCGCATCGGAAAGATTGAGGGTGGCGGAGGTCCAGACCTGCACATTCCGGCCACCAACGCTTCCCGTTCCCGTGGGTTGCAGTCCGACAACCGATCCGGAAGCGAGGAGTTCCACTTGCCCCTTCGCGGAAGGGAAAAGCGTGAGGTCGCCGACCAGATTGACATCTCCGGCGAAGGCCGTGCTGCGGAGATTCGGCGCGCCCAGCGTGAACACCTCGCTGTATTGACCTAGGCCAAGTTCATTCAACCTCAGCCACGGTTGGAAATTCGAGGAAACGAAGGCCGACTCCACACCGGTGAAAAGGTTCTGCGTTTCGAACCAGGCCCCGACAATGGAACGAGCGGAGGAACTGCCCGGCAAGGTCACGGAATGACGGTGCGTGACACTTCCACCGAACGAAGCCGCGTCGATCCCGGAATTCTCACCGTAGGTCTGGAAGAATGTTTTATACCAATACCGGTTGTTCAATCCCTGGGGCAGAAGAAAAGGATTGATCGCCGGACCGAGAAGCACGTCTCCCCGCGCGGCGACGCGGAAATCCGATTTCCCGGTGAACAAAGTGGTCGGCATCCAGGTGACTTCCTCCAGCACGGCGGGAGTGGACGTGTCGAGGATACCCAGGGACAAGGTGCGGGCGGCATTGGTGGTGATTTCGCCTCCGGCGAAGAGTTCGCCATTTCCACGCTCCGTGTAATAGACACCACCGCTGATGTCGCGGCCCGCGATCACAGAGAGGTCCCCGCCCCCCCACTCAAGCAACCGCTCCGCCGATGGCGCGAGGTTCCCACCCGTGGAAGGATCAATACCGGCCATTCGCGCGTTTGTCGGAATGACGGCATCCAGATTGACCACATCACGACCGGCCGAGATGGAAACATCCCCACCACCGAGTGCACCCACCCCTTGGAAGAAATTGCTGAAATCGATCCACCAGGTTGTTGATGTCGATGGATCCGTGATGGAACTGATGATCGGCGTGGAGTCAACTCCACCATCGCTGGCGAAAAGTCCCGTGGCCGGATCCACATAACCGCGCCGGTAGAGCCAGTTCGTCGGCATCTGGCGGCTGCTGTCCGCGATGATGTTCCCGTTGAGCCGGGTGAAACGGCCGATATCCCCTTGCGCGCGGAGGTTCAGGTTCCCCCCGGCGAGCGTCCATGCCGGTTGGTAGAGCTGCTGGATGGCCCCCAAGGTGGAGCCCGCGCCACCAGCCTGGCTGGGATGGCGGTTGAGTGCGGTTGGGATCACGGGAACGGCGAAGTCATTCGCCTGGAACACCGTGGTGGGCACGGGCACGGCCACACCGGCCGTGTAGATGGTGGCGAACTGGTTGCGCAACTGCACGTCGCGCCCGGCATTCACATCGATCCCACCGGTGCCCGTGCGGATGACCTCGAAGCGCGTGCCGAGGTTGGTATTCGACGTCGAGATGCGGATGGTGTCGGCGGTTTGCCCGTTCGATCCAATGGCCGCCGCCGTGCCGGTCGTCGCCGTGTTCGGAATGGCGGAGTAAAACTCACCCACCAGCACCGATCCTTTGCCCGCGGCCAGGGCGGATTGCGGCAAAACGGTCCCCCGACCGGCCGACGAGAAATCCGCTCCCGCCGTGATGCCATACGACCATGACTGGGTATTCATCGGCAGGTTCGGGTTGAGGGTCATCAGCGTGGCGAGCCACATGGCCGAATGGCCGTTGTCGGCGGTCACCGCCACCGGATTGAAGCCATCGCTCAGGGTGTTGTTGAAAACGATATCCCCCGCCGCGCGCAGGGTCAGCACGCCAGGCGCGCCCTTGCTTCCATAACGGAAGGTGCTGAGATCCCAGTCTCCGGTGGAGAGGGTGGTCGCGTTTCCATTGTCCGCGTTGGGCGTGCCGAGATTCAAATCACCCGTGCGGTTGATGATTTCCACACCCGGAGCGAGCACGAGCGAGGCGCCTAGCATGGCCGCACCGGGAGCACCGACCAGCAGTCGTGTCGTGATGGCGGCTTCATTGGCATTGATGAATGCCTGCGCTTGGGTGTTCATGGTCCCGCGCAAAGTCGTTGTCAAGTTGCCACTGCCGGTGATGTCGTAAAGCCGGTATCCCTCGACAACAATCGAAGATGCGCCGCGGATGTCGCCGAGCAAGCTGGAGATGCCCACATCATTCGCCGTGCGGGGGGCCCGCAGATGCAGGGTGCCCGTGAGCTGGCCGCGCGACGCGCTGCTGCCGGGCGTGAGATAACCACCGGCCACGAATTCATCCACCCGGAGATCGAGCACGGCGCCCGTGGCGATATCCACGATCGCGGAAGAATTCACCGTGCCATTGATTTGATTGCCAGCCTCAAGACGAATCTCCCCTCCCTTGCCGGCGGAATTGAATTCGGACGCCCGAGCCGTGAGCACGGCGTTGCCCGTGAGTTTGACGTTGTCGCGCGCGCCGAGTTGGATAAGCCCTCCGGTCAGGCCCGACGCGTCAATCTGAGCATCAACGGTGATCGATCCCGCGTCCGCCAAAAGAGTGAAGGATCGCGCCGTGATCGGACCACCGATGGTGATATCGCCAGTGCGCAACCTGAACTGCCTCGATTCGGTGAATCCTCCGGCATTGAGAGAGGCGGAAAGCGTGTCGAATCCGGGAATGGTGGCCGCGTCGAGTTGGAAAGAACCATCGCGTCCGCCCGTGCCACCATCGCCTAACAGAACACCATTGTTTCCAAAGGCGCCGCCCGGAGAGCGGATGACCAGCGAACCCGCGTTTCCTCCACCGGGCTGGGCGGCCACCGAGACGCGACTGCCCGCTTCGAGATTGACCGAGCCGCTGTCGGCCGCGAGCAGGATGGAACCGGCATCGGCGTAACGCGTGAGGTCGTGGAAGCCCTGGGCCACACCCTCGACATTCAGATTGCCTGCCACCCGGAGGTTGCCGGTCCTCGCCACGGCTTCAAGTTTGCCGCTCGGCAGCAGGATATCGGACCGGAGATCCACGGCAGCGGCATTGATGACGAGAGCGGCACCAATACCAGGGACGATGCCTCCCGGGCCACCGGGATCGAGCAAGGTGAAATCGCCACCCGTCGTGATGGTCCGCGTGGACCCACGCTCACCGGTGAGCACCGGGGTGCGGAAAATGAGATCTCCGGTCACGCCCAGCCGGCCCGTTCCCGTGCTCGTGATCGCGGATGTCGCCCCCAGGGTCGTGGTCGAATACCCCGCGATGGCGAAATCGTTCGCACCGAGCGTGGTGCGGGTGGTCTCAAGGACCAGGCTTCCCCCGCTCACCGGGGGCGCCGCCACGGCGGCGACCGCGCTCTCGTTGCCGAGGAAAAGTTCGCCCGCGCGTATCGTCACGGGACCACCGCTGTTTCTATATCCACGAATCCCCGCGCCGGAAATCGAGAGATGCGCGAGGTCAGGACGCCCGAAGGTCCCGTCTCCATAGATATCCAGCGTGCGGTAGCTGCGCAGGTTCAAGCTTTCCAGCAATTGCACTTCCTGCAAGGTCGCGCCGGACAAGACAAGATGCGGATTGACCAGGGATCCTGCCAACGAACCACTCGCCCCCGGCAACACGATGCTGATTTGACCGCTGCCGAGCGTCAAGGCCCGGGCATCGAGAACGGCCGTGCTCGACAACGATGTCCCATAGCTTGAATCGAGAATCAAACCGGCTGCGGTGAAACTCGCTCCATCGCCGATTTCGAGCAGGGCGCTGGTCCCGGAACCGAGGTTCGAACGGAGAATGCCCGCTCCGGCATCACCGCTCGCGCGCACCAATGCGCCATCACCGTTGACCGTGAGCATCTCGGCACCACCGACCGGAGCGGCGGTGGCTCGGAGATTCGAACCACCTGTCACCTCCAATTTCTCCCGAGCCGTCAGGATGATATCGGGTCCCGAAAACACGGAACCTGGATTGTCCAAGGTAAGATTGGTCGCGCGGGTATCCACCACGATGCCGGTGGGGGTATTCCGGCGCGCGCCACCGATGAGCAGGCTCTCGATACCCCAGGAGGCCAACTGTTCGGCGCGCAAGTTGAGCGCGGCTGGATCATCACTGCCCGTTCCTCCGACGATGCGGATGTTCCCGCTGGCATTGATATCGGCGCGGGCCCCTTTGCCGCCGGCGGCGGGAGCGGCGCTGATGCTACCCAGCAGGCTCATCGTGCCGGTGGTTCCGAAGGAAAGATAACCGGCATCGGCAGGCAAGGTCTGCACCGTGGTCGCATTCACACGTCTGGCCGCCTCCGGCATGAAGGACCCCGCCTCGAACAATTCGTATTCAGCCCGTGCCAACACCACGTCCCTCGGGGCAACCTCGTAGCGGGACCAAATCGGGGGCAGCCTCTCCGGGCGTTGGAATGAATTGTAGCGCATCCCGGCAACCAGGCTGGCTCCATCGGGCAGGTTGAAGGTTCCCACCGGCATACCCGCTTGCGGCGTGACGAGGAAAGATCCCGGCAACAAGGCGTAACGGCGTGGCAACAAGGTATAGGTCCCGGCGGAAAGACCCGGGCTGGCTCCGAGCTGAATCACATCACCGATGCGCAGGGAACCGGAACCGTAGCCGGGATCACCCCCGAGCGCGGCGGCATTCGGTCCGCTGTTGAATGGCGCGTAGGGCGCGAAATTCCTCCCGAAGCCGGGCAAGATCGCCCAGGAGTCGCTGACCCTGGTCCAGTAGAGATTCGTGGCCGGACGCACGCCGGAATGAGCGAGGCGCGCGGACCACGTTTCACCATTGAGGGTGACAAGATCACCCGCCTCGTATTCGGTGCCGCCCGTCCATTCGGAGGAGGCGGTTCCTAACAAATCCACGCTTCCTCCAGGACCCGGCAACCAGCGGAAGGCCAGAAGTTCACCACCACCCCGGAGGTCGATGAGCGAGCCGGCCTCGGTGGTCACGTTGGTGCCGCCGATGAGCACATTGCGCGTCGGCAATCCATTCAAGGTCACGTCCACGCCCCGCGGATCGATCCAGGTCAGGCCGTCCGGACTGAGACCGAAGGGGATGAGCAGGGATCGCCCACCTTCCATGGCGGCCACGGAAGTCACGCTGCCTGTTCCGAGAGTGACGGAAGCGGTCGCGGTCACGGGCGCGAGCGATCCGGCGATGGGGTTGACGGGGCGATCGAGATCCGCATCCGACAAATCCAGATCCGTGCCATCCCAACCGAGACGGATGGTGCCCATGGGCGCGCGCAGGATGCCATCCTGGCGGATGGTCGTTGCGTAAAGCGAAAGCTCGCCTCCGGCCGAATACGGCACCGGAGCGGCGCTGCCATTTCCGAGCACGGTGATGCTTCCGGGTCCGGCGGCCGAGTCGTGGGCGAAGATGGAGAATTTCGCTAGGGTGGTCGGATAGATTTGCGCGGCATCAAGAGTGAGATTGCCGGCCATGCTCACGATGCCATTGCCGCGAATATCGCCCGTGGAGCGGAACTTCGCCGTTCCGATGTTTTGCATGGACAAGGTGCCGATGTCGATCAAATCGGCGAACAAGCTCAGGCTGCCCGGGCCATTCGTGGGAGCGAAGGTGAATTCCGAACCCGTGAGGGCGGGGTCGATTTTAAAATAGGAAATCGTGTCACTCGGATGATCCGGGGCTCGGAATGGCTGGCCGATGGCAATGTAGGAAGCGCGCAAATTGACGGCGGAATCCGCTTCGATGACCCCACCGGCCGCCACTCTTAGCATACCGTCGGCATTGATATTGACCGGCCCGACGAATTTCACATTGCCGCCGTAAGGTATCGGGCTGGCGGACGAAAGGTATTTGGCCCCGAGGTCGAGCGAGGCGAAGCCACCGCGGTGGAATGAATCCGCCGCGAAGTAACCCATGCCGGACATCGGCGCTCCGGAGCCATTGAGCACAAAGCGCCCGATGCCGGGATTCGTGTTCGTCGCCGCGATGGTTTGCCCGTTTTGCGTGACCACGAGATTGATGTCGGCACCAGTGCGCGTCGCGCCCTGCGGGTAGAACCGTCCCGAGAAGATGGAAAGGGTTCCCCCGGTCGCGGTCGGTCCACCCGCTTTGCCGAGCAGGGTGGCATCCGTGAAGAGCATTTCCGACCCCTGTAAATCGAGCGTGCCGCCGCTGCTATCGATGCGGGTGGCGATGGCCCGGCGTGACCACAACGGGGAGTTGAGCCCGCTGTTGTAGGGAACAATCGGGTCTTCGAAAATACCCAGCCACGAGGGATGGATGTCGAGGATGCCGCTGGTTCCGGAAACATCGAGCAAAGCCCCGCGTTCGGCGATGATGTTGCCGAAAACGGAAATACTGCCTCCTCCGAAGACCGTGCCCAGGCGGCGTCCGAAGGCATCGGGCACGTATTGCACGACTCCCGCCGTGGAGAGCACTGAACCGGCCGCCAGATGCACGGTCGGACGGGCGGCCGTCACGAGTGGCGCTTGCGATGGTGGAATGGGAAACGAGGAAGCCCCGCGCACGGTGATCGAACCGCCCGGTGCGAAAACCGATCCAAAAACCGAAACCGTTTGTCCCGACAAGGCGACCGAGGCCCCGGGCTCCACGCTGATGCGGGAGCCGCGCCCGAGCACGAGGTCGCCACGAACCTCGAGCTTGTCGATGGTGAAGTTGTCATCCGCGCCCAGCGCTCCGAGACTCAGACTGACCGGTTTGCGCAATCCTTCCGGCTTGAGGATCCGGCGGATTTCCAATCCGGGATTGCCCCACTGGTTGCCCACGGCGAGCAGGCTTTCCGCACGCGGTTCGATGATGGTCCCCGGCGCGACGAGCAGGCCGGGCACATAGGTGTCGGGTTCGCCCGGTGCGGCGACCTCGTCGGAGTCCATCCCGATTCCATTCAATGTGTATTTGGTAAAGCCTCCCCGCTGGAAGAAGTCCGGCTGGAGCAGGAGCGTGCCGGGGAACCGCGCGCCGCCGCCGATCTGGATGAGATTCGCCTGCAAGGTCAGGCTGCCTCCGGTCGCGCCGGAGTAGCCGGAAAGTTCCGAACCGAGCAGCATCCTCCCGCCCGTGACATTCGTCATGGTCACGTCGCGCCCGCTGAGGATGGAAATGCTGCCGCCATCACCGTAGGTGATTCCCTCGCGGGTGGCGCGCAGACCTCCCGAGACATCGATGGCGCTACCCGGAGACAGAAGGGCGTCGAAAGTGGCGATGGAAATATTGCCTCCCTTGATGACGATCGGGTCCTTCAGCATGGTCGGGCTGCCCGGACGGTCATTCACGATCAATCCGGCCGTGCTCAACCTGCCGCCGCCGCCGAGCGAGAAGATGCCGCGCCCGGGAATGGGAGCGGGCAACAAGGCACCGGCGGGATTCAGGATGGGGAACTCGGCCGCAAAGGTCGGCGAGATGTTGTAGGTGGTGAAGGAAAGATTACCACCCGGCGCGGTGATGGAACCAGCGATGGAAAGATTGGCGGCTTCGAAGTTCACCTCACCCAGCGGCGAGGCCGCGAGATTCATGCCGGATTGAACATGGATGTTCCCATCGGGGTTGCGCACCTTGAGTTTTCCGAAGCCATCTTCGTCGAGCAGGGCGGCGGGCAAGAACACCTTGGCCACACGATCCGCCGGCAGCAACGAGGCCGCGCCGCTGGCGAAATCGAAGCTCGGAACCGGGCTTCCACCTCCGCTGCCGAAAATGACGTCCGGAGGAAAGGGCGAGTAGGAGAGAAAACGGAAATCCGAAGGACTGATGTCGAGGCGTTTCTCGCCCTCGAAAGCGATGGTCAGCGAGGACGGATCCGGCAGGCTGTCGCGCTGGCGCGGCCCCGGCACCGTGCGGCCGCGGAGGATACCATCGAGCGCCATGGACGGGGCCTTCAGGCTCAGGTTGCCGCCATTGGCGCCCGCGACATACGACTGTTCGTAGTGGGGCTGGCCGATGAGCGGAATGGAGAAGGTTTTGGTCACGCCCCAGCGAGCGTGGGTTTCATCGCGTTTGCCGGTGAAGATGCTGCTGTAGATGCGGTTGGGGGTGGCCTGCTCGATGGGAATGATCTGGCCGAGGTAGGTGAGCCAGGTGGTTTTCACCATCCCCGCCTCGTGCGCGTAGGTGCCGCCGGAAACATCCAGCACGGAACCGGGCTGCGTGACGATGGAGCCACCGGAGGAAAACGAGATGTCTCCGCCCCGCGCGGTCAACTGGGCGGCGTTACGTTCGATCAAGCCGGCCAGACCGGTCGCATCACCGAGCGGCGTGCCAACCCAGAAGCGACCATTGAAGACTCCAGTCCGCCGGATATCCACGGTCAAGGGAATGCCGCGAAGGATACTCCCGCGTTGCAGGACGGCATCGGCGAGTTCCGCGCCGCGCAATTCGATATCGAGGATGCTGTGGGCCAACGGCACGAAGACGTCCGTGCTGCCGGAGACATTGACCATGGCCTCGCGGCCGACATGGATCTGTCCGCTGGAAAGGAAGAACCGTTGCTTTCCGCCGGTCAATTGGTTGGGGAGACCGGGTTCGACATCACCATTGGCGTCGAAAATGGTGCGGTTGCCATCGGCATCGGTGTAAGGCCAGGTTCCGGCGCGCACGCTAACAAGACCGTTCGGCGCGAAGATGGTCGAGCGATCGCCAAGATGCACGACGGAACCCTCCATATTGATGCGCGAGCGTTCAGGCAAGGCAGTGCCGGGCACGGCCTTCGTGCTGGCATAATCGGGAAGAATGGCCGTCACGGTGCCCGCGCCGGTGGTCACTAGGCCGGTATGCTGATAAAGGAAAGGCGGACCGCCACCACCAACGGCGCTTGGATTGTCGAAGTTCGGGTTTCCGACCGCACCGTAACTGGCGATCAGGTCGATGCGTCCGTTGAGATTGACGGTGGTGGTGCTGCCGATGGCCCCGAGTTGTTCGACCCTGCGTCCGGTCATCAACGCGCTTCCGGTCGGCACTTCGATCAATCCGCGGTTGGTCACGGTGCCGCCATACGTCCCGACAGCACCCACCCAGACGTCCAGACCGCGCAGACTCGGGTCTGCGCTGTCATGGGCGGCGATACCGACTTGCAAACCCGCCGCGAGAATCGTTTGTCCTGATTCGGTCGAGATGTGGCCTTCATTGACCACGTTCGGCGCAACCAGCATCATCCTGCCGCCGCTGCCGCCCTCGCCCGCCGGCGCGGTGAGTT
The DNA here is from genome assembly GCA_046075565.1 of Verrucomicrobiales bacterium. Taxonomy (GTDB): domain Bacteria; phylum Verrucomicrobiota; class Verrucomicrobiia; order Verrucomicrobiales; family SLCJ01; genus JBJTQJ01. Next base: position 20,555 of record JBJTQJ010000046.1, read on the forward strand.
TCGCTCCCGGTAAAACGCGGATATCGCCGAAGCGCCCGAGGGCGACCGGAGGAACAGGTGGAGTGAACGGCGGCGTGCCATCCGATCCGCCGGGCACGGACAAACCGGAGAAAAGGAATTGCGCGTCCCTGTTGTTTAATAAACCTGATTGGACAAGATTGTCATTAATGGGCAGCGAGGAGGCGACCAGTGTGTGCAAGTTGATCTGGCTGGCACCGCCGAACAGGATGCCATTCGGGTTGATGATATAAACCTGTCCCTGACCCTGGATGGAGCCGAGAATCTGGCTCGGGTTTCCCGTGGGATCGGTAACGCGGTTGAAAGCGATCCATTTGCCCGCGTCGATTCCCCCCGCCGACTGGTCGAAGTTGACCGTAGTTTCCTTGCCGACATTGAACGTGCGCCACGACAACAGGGCCTGCTGCTGGGTCTGGCGGATGTTGACATTGGTCCGTCCCCCCGATTGGGTCTGGGTGGGCAGATTGGCCCCCGCCCACTGGGCCGTGCCGAGACCGACGCCGGGATCGACCTGCAAGCCTCCGATGCCCAGTCCATTGGGAACATCGGGCAAGGGAGTGCCCGGGAAATTCGGATTCTCGCCGAGGTTGTTGCCTTGGCGGGCGGCGGCGGCGGCCCGTGCGGCCGCCTGCATGTTGCGGACGGAATCGAGGGCCTGGCTGGTGCGCTTGAGCGCGTCCTGGCTGTTGCGGCGAGCTTCGGCGGCGGCAGCCGATATGGCGGCGTTGGCTTCCGCCGACCGTTTCCCGTTCTCCTGATACGCGGCTCCTCCCCGGAGGATGTCACCGGCCAAAACGCGGATCGGAGATACGATGGTACCGCCGATCACGCCGAGGGCGACCAGACTCCGGTAGAGAAGGCGTTGGCGCAAGGACGTCCGGGCCATGGGAGAATCACTTTGCGGGCGGTGCCGCCGGGAGCACTTTGGACAAGATCATTTCGTTGATGGCGATAGGATTGTCCTGAAGCAGCTTGGCCAAGTATTCCTGGGCCAACATCCGCTCGCGCTCCGCTTTCAGGCGGGCGGATAGCTGCGGTCGGATTTGGTCCAAAGTGGGTGTGTAGGGTTCGCGCGAATCGAGCAGCTTGAGGATGTGCCAGCCGCCATCGAGACGGATCGCTTCGGAAACCTGACCCAAGGCGAGCTTGGGCAGCACATCGCGGATGCCCGGTTGAATCTGTTCTTCGGTTAGCCACCCGATCTCTCCGCCCCGTGCGGCGCTGCCCGCCTCTTCGCTGTTGGCGGTGGCGATGGCGGAAAAGTCTGCATCTTTGGCAGCGAGCGAAGCCTGCACTTTCGCCAACTTTTCCTTCGCTCCTCCGGCAGGAGCAGCCTTCGGATCCGCGATGAAGACTTGGGCAAGGCGATAGGACTTGGTCACGCGGAGCGCGGCCTTGTTAGATTCATAGGCGGCCTGCAACTCCGCTTCCCCGGGATACCCGGCCGCGGTCTGGCTTTTCGATTCGAGGAATGTGCTGGTCACAATGGTCTCGCGGAGTTTTTCGAGCCGCTCGGTGACCACGGCTTGTTTTTCCCAGCCGACAGCCTTGGCTTCGCGGAGGAGAAGTTGCTGCGTGAGAACAGAGCGGACAAACTGCCCGAGCGCTCCGGGATCCCGGCGCAGGCTCTCTTTTTCAACATCAGTCAGCGCGGCCACTTTCGCGCGCACTTCCTCGAGACTCACGGAGGCTTCGCCCACGGAGGCAATGGTTTCCTTGCCATTCTCCTGGGCAATCAGGGAAAGGGAGGCGAGTTGGCTGGCGCAGACAATCAATCGGATCGAATGGGGAATTTTCATTGCGGATGGGATGGGGAGTTTCAAGGTTGGGTCGGTGCGGAAGGCACGACCTTTTCTAGGTCGGCAGGTTGCGACAGGGCCGCAGGACTGGACGGACTGGCCGGAACGGATGGTTTTGCGGGATCACCGGTGCGGATGAGTCCGTCGGCGAGTTTGTCGCGGTAGTCTTGGATTTGTTCCTCCAGTTTCACACGGGCGAGTCCCGTGAAGGGCTCGCGCGCGGCGAGGGCGCGCCCGAGGGAGAACTTCTCGTAACGTCCGAGGATTTCCTTCGCGGTCTGAAAGAGTTCCAGATTGCGGCGTTCACGGTCAGCCACCTTCTGTTCCAGCACCGACGCTTTGGAGGCGAGGCCAGCTCGTTCTTCTTCCTTCACGCGCGCCACTTTCGCCAACTCGGCATGGGATGCCTGCCATTTGGTAAGCGATGCGGCAAGGGCTTCGAGCCGGGCCGCACGTTGACCGAGTTCTTTCTCCTGCTCTGCGATCTTTTTCGCCGACTCCTCGCGTTCGTTGGTCGTGCGCGTGGTCAATTCGGCGAAGCGCGCTTCGGCTGCTTTCTTCTCTTTTTCACTCGAGGCTTTCAATAGCTCGAGATCGGCGAGAGCCTGGGCCTTCTCGGTCTGGGCCGCACGCAATTGCTGCGTGGTGGCGCGAAGGGAATCGCGCAGCTTCGCTTCCACCGCGCTGGCTTCAGCCGCATCTTGAGCGAGCAGGGCGCAGGATCCAAAGGCAAGGGTGATGAGGATAGTGGTGATGGAACGCATGGGAATCAGAAGCTGGCATTGAGATCGATGAGCAGGAGATCCGACTTGAGGGGCGGTCCGGCGATTTCGTTGCCCGACATCCAGCGGAGACGGAAGACGACATCCTGGCTCACGGCAAGCGAACCGCCGAGCATGAACCCCTCGGTGTTGGTGCCACCGAACCAGTCGGAATCCACCAGGGCATCAAGGAGAGCGTCGCTCTCGATATAGCGGTATCCGAATTCCATGTTCCAATCCCATTTCTCCTTGGGTTTCGGTTCTCCGAATTGGATACCGACATTCCAGGCGGTGTCGCCGCCGGCGTAATTGCCGACACTCGCGCCTTCGGCCACCGGACCGCGGTTGTTGACGGCCGTTGCTCCGATGTCAACAGGGTCATGGGCGAGGTTGACTGCGTATTCACCGAACAGGCCGATGCGCACGGGTTCAAAATGGTCGAGGTCGATACGACCCGTGTAATTGAGCACGCGGAATTCGGAAGCGAGGCCGAAATACTGCCACTGCTTGGATGTTCCAAAATCGTTCAAAGGATCGGCGATGATGTCGCGCAAGGCCATGTAGGTGTTTCCGCGCTGGGCAAAGCCGGGCCGGCGCGCGTCGGTATCCCCAGCATCCTTGGTGCTGAGGGGCAGATATGGAGTCGAGCGTTCTCCCTGAATGTTGTCGAAATCAAAATAACCGACGCCGAACTTGGCCGAGACATCTTTGGCGGGCTTGAAGCCAACGCCACCCTGCGCTCCATAGAGCCAGCGGTCGGTGCTCTCGAACTTGTCGGGATTATTGGTCGAGAAGTTGAGCGAGGTATTGAAGATGGGGAACATCCCGGCGTTGAGGAAGGGCATGACACCTGGAGCGATTTCGCGGCGGGCCTGCAAGCTGAGCCCGTCAAAGCCGAGATCGTCATCCCAAATCATGCTGCTGGTGCTGTAAAACGGGTTGTCGAATCTCCCGGCCTGGAAAGTGACACCGTAATCCGGTTGCCAGGGAAGCGGTGCTTTGTCATCGGAAACCGGTGCCACCGCATCAGGCAGGATTTCGTAACGAATGTAGCCCCGATCCAGCCAGAGCGAGTATTTGCTGAAGTTTCCACCGCCGGCACCCAGACGCTGGTTCGGGCTAACCGGGCTGGCGTCATTGCCCGTGGCCGCCCTCAGGCCGAGGCTCCACCCGTCTCCGAGCAATGCCTCGACTCCCAAACGGGCGCGCAATTGCATGGAAGTGCGATCTTCGTCCACATTCAATTGAGGAGAGAAGTCGGTCCCCGCCACATCAAACGGCTCGCCGGTATTGATGGCATTAAAATCGGGAAAGGCCCCGGTGTTGTCATTCGCATTCTCGGGGAAATACTGGCCGGTGAAGCGGGCACGCACATCGCCGGAGAAGGTGAAATTCTCCGAACCAGATTTATTGAATTGGAAGGAGCCTTCCTTGGCCTCGCGCAGAAGGTCCGCCTTGATCTCCTCCTGAAGACGCTGGCGCACGGGATCGGGCACATGCGTGACGACGACATCTCCATCCGTGGCCATCGAAGCGTCGGCGGCGATGAGTGCGGCGGCAGCGGAAGCCTGTCTGGCCATGGCGGCCTCCTGCTCCGCTTGCGCCATCATGGTCTCGGCTTCGGCTTTGGTGAGCACTCCCTTGCTGACAAGGATGCGGATCAGATTGACCACGGCGGTTTCCGAAGGCAGCGCGCCGGCATCCGGTTGTTCGGGCGGCAGGAGGTTCTCCGCAAGCATGGGAGGTTCGGCCAGCAACTTTTCCAGTTCTTCCTCGGCTGGCGGCTCACCGAAGCCGGGCAAAGCACCGGGAGGCGGTGAGGGCGGAGATTCTTCCGCGGGAAGAGCGAGGCCGGGCCATCCGGCGGCAAGGAGCAGGAGCGGCAGTTGGTGACGGAGGATTGATGTCATGGGGAATTTAATTCGAGGGACGGGCGGTGATGCGCAGGTGGATGGGCATGGGCATGTCTGAAGGCGGCGGCTCGGGAAGTTGAAGACCCGGCAGAATATCCTCTCGGAGGGCGGCGTCGAGGTCGGAGCGGCCGGTGCTTCCGACGAGTTGCGCGCGGGTGACTCGACCGATGGAATCGGCCCAAATGCGCACTTGCAGCGTCATCCGCGCGGAGCGGGTGCGGGGATCTCCGCGCAAGGCCTGGGCAATGGTCGTTTGCACGCGGGCGGCGTAGGACCCGTATTTCGTGCCGGAACGGCGCGAGGGCCCGCCGATGCCTTTGCCTCCGAGGCTGCCTCCTCCTCCTTTGCCCGCTTTCAATCCGAATCCATCGTCCCCATCACCTGCGACGGTGGTCGTCATCGCCTCGGGCTCCGCCGCGGGAGCGTCTTCGGGAGGAGCTTCGACGGGAGCTTCTTCCTGCACAAACTCCTCGACTTTCTGTTCGGCCACATCCGGCGGTGGGGGAGGTTCTTCCTTCGGCGGCGGAGGAGGTGGTGGGGGGGGAGGTGGGGGAGCCAAATCCACCATCTGGATCCGCTTGGCCGGCTTTTTTGGGGCTTCCTTGGGACCGGAGGCAAATTTCATGTACGCTCCGATGCCGGCTCCGCAGAGCAGTAACGCGATGAGCCATCCGCGATGGCGGGCGAAAAACCCGCGGTCGTCGTTGTCGTCGTAAGGATCGTTCATCGTTTCAGGAAGGGTGGATTATTTCGGCGCCTGGGTGGCGAGGCCGATTTTCGTGATGCCGACACGTCCGATGACATCGAGCACGTCCATGATGCCCTGGTACTGCGTCCCCCGGTCGCCGCGCACCACGACGGGAAACTCCGGGTTCTTCGTCTTATGCTCGGAGAGACGTTGTTCGAGTTCCTGCAAGGTCACCGGCACGGTATCGAGGAAGATTTTGCCTTCATTGTTGACGGTGATGGCGCGTCCCTTCGGACCGCTGATTTCCGGAGCCTTGGCGCTACCCCGGGGAAGGTCCACCTTCATTCCCTGCACACCGGCCGTGGTCATGATGATGAAGATCAGCAACAGCACGAGGTAGAGATCCACCATCGGTGTGACATTGATGTCGTCGTAGGATTTGTCGTCGCCGGCCTGCATGTTATTTTGCCTCCTTGTAGAACTCGGCCATCTTGGTGATGAACTCGTCGATGAACATCTGCAACTCACTCATCACCTGCTTGATGCGCGAGGACAGGTAGCTATAAATGAAGAGCGCGGGGATGGCGACGACCAGCCCGGCCACCGTGGCGAGCAGGGCGCTGGCGATACCGGGGGCAATGGAATTCACCTCAACCTCCCCGCTCTTGGCGATGATGGCGAAGGTGATCATCACGCCCATGACCGTGCCGAGAAGTCCGACGTATGGCCCGCCCGCGATGCTGATGGTCAGGAAAACAAGCCCGCCATTGAGTTTATGCTGTTCCTTGAGCGCCCCTGAATCCAGGCTGGCCTTGATAGCCTGGATGGAACGCCCCGAAAGCCCGTCGAATCCGCGTTTAGTCTTCTGGGTCCGGTGGCTGATCTCCTCGGAACCAATGTGGTAAAGGTGGTAAAGGGGCGACTGGTTGATCAACTTCCTCCGTTCGACTTCGATCGCGGGCACTCCGTCGGTTTCCTGATCGAGGGCGGTGAGGTCGGCGGCCAATTTGCGCCATTCTCTCAGGAAAGCCTTGTTGGCTTTATCGACGCGATTGAGATAGAAGAGCTTTTTCAAGGCGACCGTCCAGCCCACGATGATCATGAGGACACACAAGGCGACGGCGATCCATCCGTCGAACATCATGTTTTCGGCGATGTCTCCGAAGAGCATGATATGCTCGAGTGTCTCACTTTTTTTCTCCGGTCCGGTGGAGCTTTCCTCCCCGCCGAGCACGACGAGTTTCTGGGCGGCTTCCGTTCCGGACTGATTGGCGATCTGGAAGAGCAAATCGGCGGCGGCCAAGGTCCGCCCGACGATGCGGAATTCATCAACCTCGCCCGCAAAAGCCGGGTATTGGGAGGATTTGCCACCCAGCCAGGAAGCTCCGGCGAGCGCGGGCAGCGTCTTGGCCACCTCGGCCACCTGATTGCCATCAACGAACAGACGCAAGTTCCCTTGGCCCGTTGTGGCCGCAAGATGACGCCACGCGCCATCGGCGATCGCTTCCGGGGCATCGGCGCGTGCCGTGCCGGCGGCATCGCCGATCTCGACGTAGGGTTTGCCCCCATCGAGACCGATGGTGAAAAAGGCCCCTCCCTCCTCGCGATGGAAAATGACGGCATTGCCCGGTTTAACAACCGGTTTGATCCAGAGCGAAACCGTGAGTTCCTGGCCGGCGTTCCATCGAAGCGGTTCGGCGGCGGCGATTTCAAGTCCGTTGTTGCCGAAAAACCTCAGGCCACCACCTATGAGCGCTCCTTCGACGGGCGTGGGCGTGCCGACAATTGTCACTCCTTTGCCGGTAGCGTCGGCGGGCGTTCCTCCCTTGTCGCTGAACGGCAGCACGAGCATGGCCTCCGGTGGATAAAGACCCTCGGCCTTCGCGGATGGTGCCTCGGGATTGCCATGATAGAGCCAGATTCGGGTGGAGGAAGATGGTTTCAGATCTCCCGCGTTCACCCAGACAATGGCTTCGTTCATCAAGGCATCGATTTTCTCGACGCGATGGGGCAACACGGTCTTGTTATCGGCCGCCAGAAAACGCAGGTCCCCACCGTCCTCCCGGACACTGGCGAAATTGAAATTTCCCTCGTGCAAGCGCACGGCGACGAGCGCTCCCGCCACCGGTTCTTTGGCGGGAGAATCACCACCAATGACGATATCGATCGGCTTGCGGGCGCTCCAGGCCTGGTCCCACCAGGGCGTTGTGGACGCGGCATCATCCGCGCGGAGAAGAGATGCGAATGAAATGAGGGTGAGGAAGATGGCACGGGTCGTGGACATGGGAAAGTATCGTAAAGTCAGAAATCGGCCCAGAGACGGAAGCTGAGGAACGGGTCGCCGGCGGTAGTGTAAGTCTGGTCCTCGAGCGGCCAGGCCACATCGACGGCTCCATTCCAGTGTTTCCAAGCGAGAAGACGGGTCCCAACACCGACGCTGGAGAGGTCGAAGGCTTTCTTCTGCGTGGGCAGGGGTCTGTTAAGAAGGACCCGCCCGCCATCGACGAAGGCATGGAATCTCCACTCGTGTCTGGGATTGTTGTTGCGCTCTTCCGGCGGAACCCATTTCTGGAGCAGTGAAGGGGTTCGGATCTCCATCGTTCCGAAATACCCTTTGTCGCCCAGAGTTTCGCTTTCTAGGTAACCGCGCACCGTGCCCTGCCCGCCGCCAGCGAATTGTTCGCTGTTGATGAGGGCGTCCGCGGTGGCCTGGCCCTGGAGTTTCATGAAGGCCTGAAATCCTCCCGGCAAATCATGGGTGTGGGAAAGATCGCCGCGCAGGAAGATGTATTTGCCGTCCGCCTCGAAACGTTTTGCATCGAACTCGAAAGTGTCGCTGCCCAGACCGCGGGTGTGGAGATTGACCGAGGCATTGAGAGTGGTGAAGGTCTTCTTCCCGTCCCAAGATGCGCTGTAGGAAAGATTGAATGGATAGTATTCGATGGGAGTGGAGAAAGACTCTGCACCGACCACCACATCCTCGTCGAATTGTTTCCAGTCGAAACCCGTGGAAAGGCTGTGGAAAAATCCATCGCCGCCCGGAAGGGTCCGGTTGATGCGCAGCCCGAGAATCTGACCGCGTCCCGCCACGGCCGCGCCACCAAGCGTCGAAACATCGCTGTCCTGTTTGGTACCATTCAACATGACACTCCATTCCGGGGCGGAAGCGAAGCGAGCGATATAATAAGCAGAATAGACAAGGGCGTCTTCGGGCCGTTCCGGCGCGATTTGCAATGCTCCTCCGACGGAGTGTCCGACTTGCCAGAGATTGTCGTAAGAAAGCGAGGTATTGAGACGCAGTTCGGTGGTGTCAGGACTGTAGCGGTTGTTCAACTCAACACTGCCATGCAGAGGGAACTTGTCTTCCACATTCAGGTCCACATCCACCGTGCCGGGCTCAACCCCGGGGCGCAGGACGGGGGTGACTCGTCGGTCCGGCCACGCATTGACAGCCACGATTTCCTTCTGCACTTGATCAAAATCCGGCACCTCGCCCTCGGCCAGAGAGGGCACAGACTTGACGACGCGCGATGGCAGGAAATATTTCGCTCCACGCACGCGAAGACGACCGACTTTGTTCTCTACCGCATCCAGGTAGATGATGCCCCGGGTTCCATTCTGCTGGGGGATTTCGACCGCCACCGTCTGATAACCTTCGTCTCGGTAGGCTTTCTCCAAGGCGGCGCGGGCCTGCTCGAGATCTTCGAGCGTGCGCCCCGGCCCGACATAGGGATACACCGCTTTCTCAACGCTAGCGGGAGGAAGCTTTTTCGCCCCGCGCACCCGGAATTGACGCACAAGGAATCGCAATTCAGGTTCGGTCTTTGCCGTATCATCCAGTTCCGGCAACGGTTCCACGAACGGCGGGAGAGCTTCGCTGCTCTCGCTCGTCCGCTCCTCGCCACGCACGATGGCGCACACCAGTAACAGGCTGGCGAGGGTCTGGCGGAACTTGGTCTGAAACGGAATCGACACGAGGAGATGGCCTTAGCCAACCTTTCAGCCACCCGACCATCACGGCAACCTGACTTGGGTGACAATACTGTCACCAACCCGCCCCCTCACTTTATGATGACCAACTCCCGGTAGCCGGTTTTCTCATCGAGTTTGCGGCCGAATTTCACATTGGGGATCTCGCAAATCACGATTTCCGCGGTGGTGTGCACGAGGCAGCCTTCAAGAATGTGACCACCGATGCAGCGACCATCGCCGTCCGCCAGGGAGATGTGCAAATGGGGTCCGTCGGGCGAAAGGGTGCCGGACAAGGCAAGGATTTCCATTTTCTGGTGGAAGCGGCTGCCGGAGTCGCGGTTGGCGAGGCGCAAGTGCGCCTGGCTGACACTGCCGACACATGTGACGATGGCGGCGGCCTGGATGTTGTTGGCGACGGTCCATTCCTTGAGTGTGATGCTCAAATCCTGGCCGGGAACGAGTCGAAGGGCGTGGAACATGGGGAAAGAGGCAATACAGGCTCGACACACTCAGGGTTGAAGGAACTTGACGAGGTCCACGCGCATCTTCGCGGAGGCCTCGCGGTTCGTGTAGAACATGTGGCCGCCCTCGTAATGTTCCGTCGAGATGTTCTTACGGAGTGTTTCAGGCAGATCGAGTCGTCCGACGGAATATCCGATGGCGTCGGGCGGGGTTGCGAGATCGTAGTGGCCGCATTGCACGAGCACACGCAGGTGCGGGTTCGAACGCATGGCTGAGACGAGCCGCTCATCAACCCTCATGTAGGAATTCTCGGTTCCATACTTCCATGGTTGCACGTTGCGGCTGAGCACCTCGTATCCACGCGGCGTGCTCGCCTTGAGGTCACGGCGGAGGTAATCATTGATGGTCGTCGAGAATACACCGATGGCCAAATCGAAGGATGGATCGGAGGAGGCCACCGGCGAAAGCGGATTCGCGGCATTTGCCTTCACCCGCGCATCGAAGCGGCCGATTTCGTCGTTGTTGTCGGTGAGCAGCAGTTTCCTGAAGACAGACGGATCGAGGCGGAGGTCCGCTTTTATCCAGGTCGCGGCGGGGATGGATGTCAGTTTTTCCAAGCGGGCGGCGATGTTCTTGCGTTTGGCCTCCGGAAGTCCGGAACCGGCCAGCAGCGCGACCGCATACTCGCCGAAAGCGAAGTCGCGGGCTTCCGTCATCAACTTCTCAACAGCCGGCGAACTAGGAAGTTTGCCATGAAATTTGGCGGTGGCCGCCATGGCGGGAAGGAAACACACGTAAGGCAGATCATTCCCCTCTCCGCCGATGAGGGTTTTGAAGTCGAGCAGTCCGCTCAAGAGCACGACGCCGTTGAGATACATGCCGGTTCTTTCCTGCAACGAATCGGCGAGGGCCGCGACACGCAAGGCGCCATAACTTTCCCCGAGCAGGTATTTGGGCGACGCCCAGCGATCATGGTCGCTGACAAAGCGCCGGATGAAATCGGTCAGGTATCCGACATCTTCCTGATAGCCGAAAAATTGTTTCGGATCCTTGTCTTTGGCGGCGCGGCTGAATCCGGTGTTGACCGGATCGACAAAGACCAGATCGGCGGCATCGAGCAGACAGTCGGGGTTTTCTTCCAGGGCGAAGGGCGGTTTGGGCCAGACGGTCCCGTCGCCGGGCAGGACGACGCGCTGGGGACCGAGTCCGCCGATGTGCAGCCAAACCGCTGAGGAACCCGGACCGCCGTTGAAGCAGAAAAGCAGGGGCCGCTTCTCCGGAGAGTCCACGCCGGTGCGCCGGTAGTGCACATAGAAGACAGCGGCCGTCGGCTCGTCCTTGTCGTTGAGCAGCTCGATGGTGTTGGTCTCGGCTTCGAAGGTGATTTCCTTGCCGCCCAGGGTGATTTTCCCCTTGGTGATTGATTTGAGGTCCGCCTCACCGGGCTTGGATTTCTTCTCTTCCTTGTCTTTTATCTCGGGCGCGGATTCGCCATCGGGCTTTTCTTCGGTCTTCTCGGCGGGGTTTTCTTCGGGCGCGGGTTTTTCCTCCTTGGCTTGGGCGGGAAGGAAATCCGGGCAGGCGAGCCCAAGGGCGCCGGCCGCGAGAAGTGGGAGATGGCGGAAAAGCATGGCAAATGGAGCATCAGGGGGCGGGGGTCGTCAATAGGGAAAGGGGTTGCGGCGGGGAATGGGCGCGGGTAAAATGGCCCCATGTCAACCACCGTCGAATCCCCCGCCCTGAACTCGAAAATCCGCGACCTTTGCGAGGCCATTCTTGCCGACCCCGGTTACCAGAGCCTCATGGGCCGCGTGGACGCCTTCCTCGACAACGAGGCCGCGAAGGAACAATACCGCTCGGTCACCGAACTCAGCCACGAACTCCAGCAAAAGCAACGCGCCGGAATCGAACTCGAGGACGCCGAAGTGATGCTGTTTGAAAAACAACGCGATGCCCTTTTCGATAATTCGACCATCCGCGAGTTCATCAGCGCCCAGCGCGAACTTGGCGACATGCAGAGCAGTCTGACCGCCTGGATTGGGAAAACCATCGAACTCGGTCGTTTGCCCGAGCCCGAGGAACTCGCTGACAGTGGTGGATGCTGCGGCGGCGGTGGATGCAGCAGTGGCGGTTGTGGTTGCTGATTTGGGCTCTCCGCCCCGACTTTGAATCCACAAGGATCACGACATGGCAGGAATGTTCGAGAAACCGCGCCCATGGTGGCATGGCACTCACATGCTGCGCGCGGGTCTCGGATTGATTTTCCTCTTCGCGGGAATCTTCAAACTGGTGGACCTCGATGCCTTCCAGAAGGATGTCTTGTCCTACCAGATCCTGCTCAAACAGCCGGCCGGCTGGATTGCCCTCCTGCTTCCGGTTCTGGAGGTGATTGTGGGTTTCTTCCTCATCGTCGGCTGGGCGAGAGCGGGCTCATTGGCCGCGGTGATTCTCATGAGCATCGGTTTCGCCTTCGTGCATATCTACACCATCCAGCGCAACCTTGATGTGAAGTGCGGATGCTTCGGTCGCTTCTCTCCGGGCACCAGCCTCATGCTTGTGATCAATACCCTCATGTTGGGGACCGCTTTCTGGCTGCTCATCGATGATCTCCGCCGCAACGTGATCGAGAAACCGAAATACCGTCTCTCGAACGACTTGATGCGCCGACGTCGGTGAAGGAGCGGGTGAAAACCGCAGGGACACGATCCCGAAGGGTCGGGTCCGTGATCTGTGCAGGAGCGGACTTGTCGAACGGGCTTCGACGACCACTCCCGGGCATCCGCCATCAGAACTCCGCTTCCGCGTCGAAAAGGAACTTCAGGTCGTCCACGGTCAGGGTTTGGGCGAAGCCTTCCTGGCCGAGCACGCCGGTGACGAGTCCTTGTTTCTGGTGCTGGAGCACGCGGATCTTTTGTTCGACGCTATCGCGCATGAGCAGGCGGTAAGCCATGACATTCTGGGTCTGGCCGATCCGGTGGGTCCGGTCGATGGCCTGGTTTTCTACGGCGGGATTCCACCACGGATCATAGAGAATAACGTAAGAAGCGGCGGTCAGATTCAAGCCACTGCCCCCGGCTTTGAGCGAGAGCAGGAAGACATTCGGGTCGGTGGTGCGCTGGAAATGATCGACTACCCCGCGGCGATCCTTTGTTTGCCCGGTGAGATAAGAGGACGGGCGTTTCTCTTCGATCAGGCGGGCGCGGATGATGTCGAGCATGGTGACAAACTGCGAGAAGACGAGGACCTTGTGCCCTTCCTCGCGCAGTTGGTCGAGCAGATAGAAGAGGGCATTCATCTTCGCGCTTTCTTCCGACGCATGGGCCGGATCGATGAGCGCGGGATGGCAGCAGATTTGCCGGAGGCGCATGAGGCCCTGCAGGATAACAAAACTATTCTTCTGCAAATCAGCCGGGCGCTCGATGCCGAGCAGCACGTTCTGGATGCGTTTGAGTTCCGCGTCGTAGAGTTCCTTCTGTTTTCCTTCCATGCGGCAGAAAACATCTTCCTCGGTGCGCGGCGGCAGATCGCGGGCGACCTGGCGTTTGGTGCGGCGGATCAGGAAGGGACGCAAACGCGAGGCGAGGCGCACTTGCGCTTCGGGGTCCTTGCGGCGGTCGAAATTCTTGCTGAAATAGGCGCGCGGCCCGAGCACGCCCGGCATGGCAAAGGCCATAAGTGACCAGAGGTCGAGCAGGCGGTTTTCGATGGGCGTGCCGGTAAGCACGAGCCGGTGGTCCGCTTTGACGGCGCGGGAAACCCGGGCCGCCTTGCTGTCGGGGTTCTTGATCTGCTGACCTTCGTCGAGAATCATGGCGAGCCAACGGACTTGCTGGAGTGATTCACCATGGATGCGCATCTGCGCGTAGTTCATCACGACCAGATCAACGGAAGCGAATCCATTGAGCGAGGTGACCATTTCGGATGACGTCTCGGCGGTTTCAGCGGTTTCTCCGTTTTCGCAGGCATCATCGTTGCCTGCGCGCAGCACTTTCACTTTCAACACGGGTGCGAACTTCTTCACTTCAGCAACCCACACATCGATCACCGATTTCGGACACACGACCAGCACCGGCAGATCCTTGTTGCCGGGCAGGGAGCGCAGCCAGAGCAGCCAGCAGATGCTCTGGACGGTTTTGCCGAGACCCATGTCGTCGGCAAGAATCCCACCGAAGCGGTTGGTGGCGAGGTAGGCGAGGAAATGGAAGCCTTCGATTTGATAAGGCCGGAGCGTGGCCTGCAAATCCGCTGGGGGTTCCGGCGTGACGGCAGCCTGCAAAGCGGTCGCACGTTCGCAGATTTTCTGCCAAGCCAAGGGGTCGAAGACTTCCGCCATGGCGGGGTCGGCAAGTTGGGCCGCGTGCAGTCGATGCTCGGATCCTGTTAGATCGAACGGATCAAGCCCGAGGCGGTGCACCGCTTCCTTCTGCTCGTCGTCCATGTCGATCTCGAGCCGCATCCATTTGCCGCCGGTGAGGCGAACGAATCCGCCACGCGCGGCCACCAAAGCGCGGATTTGTTCCTGGCTCAGGTCAATCCCTTCGACGTTGAAGACGATGCGCAGGTCAAACCAGTCGATGCCGTTTTCCTGAACCTCGAAACGGATGGTCGCCTTGACCGGATCAGCGAGCAGGCTCTCGACCACCTCATCGCCCTCGATGGAGATGGCGGTCGGCAAAGAACGCGCCCAGGCATGAAAACGATCCGGAAAGGCCTTGGTCATACGGGCGCGGAAGGCACCCAATGCAGGATCGAAGGCGAACCCGGTTTCTTCCAGCCGCCGTTGCATCGAATCCACCAGCATCCGGTCGTAGCGCACGATACAACCATCGGGGCTTGTCCCCGTCTCCTGCACCTGCCAGCCGTCGCGTCCGAGTTTCTCGACTCTTCCGGTGCGATTGGCGGTCGCGCTGATCTCGGCCACGATGTGTTCACTGTCGGCGGTCGTGATGTTGCGCGTGGAACGGCAAATCATACGGATGGAAAAATCCTCATCGACAACCCGTGAAGCGAGCGATGGAGGAAGCCCTGCCCCGATGGTGGCGAGGAATCCGACACCTTCGGGGGTTTCGAGGGCGGCGTGGGGGATATCGTGGTGCGGTTCGACCTCCGTCGTATCGGCCCAGTGTGGCGGACCGGAGAAAAGCGTGTCGTCGGCAATATAGATGACCTCCGCGCCGGGAAGCACACGCACCGAGTGCGGAAGCTCCTCACCGTCCGGTCCTAACAAACTCAAGCCATACGCACCGGGAATACCCGCGTCGTCGTGGCATTTCCAACCCACCGAGCCCTCGCCCCGATGGAATGGTGTTTCATCCAGCGTGACCATGAGCGGAGATAAACCGTCATGGTGGAAGAGACGGTTGAGCAAGCGGCAGGCGGCCGGTTGATCGAGATCGAAGACTTCGGCATCCTGCCCGCGCAGGTATTCGGCGAATTGCGCGAGGAGCAAGGCCCCGGCCGCGCCCGGACGCCATTGGCCGCTATGCACTTTTTTCTCCAAATCCCCCACCCCGTGGCGACCATTGGCGGTGTGGTAATCACCGGTTCCACCGAGCCTCCATTGCAGGCGCGCGTCGGACGGTCCGACAAGCAACCGCAGGTCGAGGGTTTCAACAGCCGCCGATGCGGTGGTCACCGTCGTGGCAGCAATGCGCGATTTCCAAGCCCGCAGGTTTTCGCGTTCTTCCATCTCGCGGAGACGGTTTCCAATGGAAGCGGTGTCGGTGACCACCTGCATGAACGCGGGCAAAGAAATGGCACGCCGCTCAAAGGCGTAGGCGATGTGATTCCAAAACGCGAGGATATCCGCCGGGCGTTCTTCCCAAAGCCGGAGGGGTTCGAGGGAATCGACCGACCAACGCGGGCTCAAGCGCACCAGATCGGTATCACGCACCACGCCTTCGATTTCGAAGCGACGGTAACGTTTCTCCAGTTTCTCGATGAACATTTCCTCGCGGCTTTCCAAGGCGCGCCCGAGCTTCTGCTCGATGATCATGGCCAAGGATTCCTGCCCGACCTCGTTCGGATTCTCCGGAATATCTCCTCCACGCTTCAGGAATTCGAGCATGGTCGCGACCATGGCCGGTCCGGCATTGGCATCCTCCGGCTGCACTTCCCCATCCCATCTTCCCTGCCGGAGATACAATCCGGTGCGATACACTTTGTTGATTTCGACCTGCGCGCGGATAAACACGCTGTTGCCGAAAATCTGGGTCACGGCGCCGTCGCGTTGGATCAACTCGCCCTCACGACGATCGTGTTTGGGAAATCCGTTGAGAAAGTCAAGGGTCGGTCGGTCGGGGGCCATGGGCAAGCGGGCACAGTAGCACGTTTCATTCCGTCTGCCAGATTCGTTTGCTTATTCTCGAGATATTTCCGTGGCAATGACATGTTGATTGCCCCCATCATCCGTGGTTTGTTTCCCGTTTATGAAAACCCCCGCCGAACCCGCCCCGGACGCCTTCACCGTGGATTCTCCCATGGACGGGCTCATGGCGGCTTGGCCGGGAGCGCGCCGCGCCCTTTTTGCGCGTTACCACATCGGTGGTTGCTCGAGTTGCGGCTTCCAGCCCGGTGAATCACTGGCCGAGGTTTGTGCCCGGCACGAGGTTGACCCTGCCGAATCCCTCGACCACCTCCGGGAAGCGGCCGTCGCCGATGCCGCCCTCCTGATTTCCCCCGCCGAGGCAAAGACCCTGCTCGATGGGGAAAATGCCCCCGTCCTCATCGACCTCCGCACCCGGGAGGAACACGATGCCGTCCGCCTGCCCGGCAGCCTGTTTTTCACCGAAGATCTCCAGCGCGAGGCCTTTGCCACCTGGGACAAAAACCGCTCCATTATCCTTTACGACCACTCGGGCGGCCGTTCGCTCGACATGGCTGCCTGGTTCGCGGGTCACGGGCTCCGCGCCACGCGAGCTCTTGCCGGCGGCATCGACGCCTGGAGCCGCGAGGTGGACCGCACCGTCCCCCGCTATCGTATAGAAATGGAAAGCTGAGACCACCATGGACGAACAAAAATTCCAGGACGCCCTTGCCAACCCGCGCAATTTGGGGGAAATGACCGACGCCGACGCGGTCGGCACGGTGGGAAATCCCGATTGTGGCGACATGCTGCGGATGTGGATTAAATTTAAAGAGGAAAACGGACGCAAGGTCATCGATCGCGCCTCGTTCCAGTCCTTCGGCTGCCAAACCGCCATCGCCGTTGCCTCCATGGCCACCGAACTGCTACGGGGAAAATCCGTAGAGGAAGCCCGCCAGCTCGATGCCGCCTCGCTCAGCGGCGAGCTCGGACCACTTCCCCCGATGAAAATCCACTGCGGCCAGCTCGTCGAAGGGGCGTTGCGCTCGGCCCTCGGCCAAGCACCTGCTGCGGCGCCCGGCGCCGGCTCCGCCTCGACCCTTTCCGCCTCCTTGCATCGCACCGCGCCTTCTGGCAAAGTGAAGGTCATTCCCCTTGAAGATGACGCCGGTTGACCGGCCCAACCTTAGAAAATACGCCATGTCCTCGAAAATCACCCTCTCCCGCGACGTCACCGCCGTGCAAATCCCCAGCGGTGAAACCATCGCCCTGCCCGTCGGCACCGAAGTCTTCATCACCCAATCCCTCGGTGGCACCTACACCGTCGCCACCGACTTCGGACTCGCCCGCATCGGCTCGAAAGACGCCGACGCCCTCGGCATCGAACCGGAGAAACAATCCGCTGAAGCCATCCCCGAAGGCGACCTCGAAGGCCAGGTCTGGGCGCAATTGAAGAATGTTTACGACCCGGAAATCCCCGTCAATATCGTGGACCTCGGTCTCGTCTATGATTGCGAACTGGTGGAGAAAGATGGGAAACAATCCGCGCTGGTCAAAATGACCCTCACCGCCCCCGGTTGCGGCATGGGCCCTGTCATCGCCGCCGACGCGCAGGCCCGCATCATGACCATCCCCGGCATCAACGACGCCTCCGTCGATATCGTTTGGGACCCGCCCTGGAACCAGGAAATGATTTCCGAGGAAGGCAAGATGAAACTCGGGATGATTTGAGCGGACAGGAAGAGGATTTCCACGAAATCAACAAACTCCCCGCTCCCATGACCAAAGCTGATACCGCACTTCCTGAAAAGAAGTGGCTTTGGATAGAGAGCGAGAGCTTTTTGGGCCGTCGGTTCCCTTGGCTTATTGGGATCATCGCGTTAAAGCGCCGATGACGACACCTCGCTCATCGCGTAAACTTTTTATACATCTCTGACTCGAGCCAACGCGATGACCTACGCCGAATTCAGCTCACTGGTGACGCAAGCCCCCTGTGGAGTCGTTTTACTCGAAGGACGACGGGCCATTTCCGACGAATATGCGATTCTGGCGGAGAATCTGGCCCGACATCTGGCGTCAGAGTTTCCATCACTCCGTTTCCGCTCTGGCAATGCGGAAGGAGCTGATGCTGCATTTTCCCGCGGCATTGCTGCCATCGACCCGCGCCGTCTCCAAGTGGTGGCGCCGTATTCTTCCCATCGCAAAAGCCTGCGCTACTCCGAGGCCGAGTATGACTCCCCCGACTCTCTTCTCCTGTCCCAAGAAGAGGAAATTGCCACCAAGACGATCTGGGCCAGCCCGAAAAGCAAAGGAATGATCGCAAAACGCGGTCAAAGCAGCGCAGCGGGGGCCAAAGCTCTCTATCTGCTGCGCGACACGATGAAAGTGACTGGACATTCCGATTCGTTTCCAAAACCAATCTGCGCGCTTTTTTATGTGAACCTCGAAGACCCCATGGATGGCGGCACCGGTCACACCATCCGGGTTTGCCGCCAAGAAGGTGTGCCCGCGGTATTCCAAGACTCCTGGGCCGGGTGGCTTGGTTGAGGCCGTCGGCCCATCGTCTGGGGCTTGCAGGGCCCCGCGAATGGGGCAAAGTGCCCGATTCCCATGAATCCGTTCCGCGAAGACCTCGTCACTCGCCAGCGCCCGGCCCCGTGCACGGTGGTCATCTTTGGCGCAACCGGGGATTTGACGCACCGGAAGCTAGTCCCGGCGCTCTACAATATCGCAGTGGATGGAGAACTCCCTCCGGACCTCGCCATCGTGGGTTTCGCAAGGAGGGAAAAATCCGACGAGGATTTCCGGCGTGATCTCGAGGCTATGAACCCGAAGGTCTCGCGCCAACCCCACGACCCGGCGGTTTGGGATCCTTTCGCCCGCTCCATTTCCTATCATCGCAGTGATTTCAATGATCCGGCAGGTTACGAAGGGCTGCAAACCCGGCTCGCGGAAATCGAAGCCGCACGCGGCGGATGCGGCAACCGGCTCTTCTATCTTGCTTCCGCTCCGGAGAGTTTCAGTGAGATTCTCGGCCAACTTCGCGCCGCCGGGTTGAACCAACCCTGCGCCGGAGGATGGTCGCGGATCATCGTGGAGAAACCTTTTGGCACGGATCTTCCGAGCGCCCGCGCCCTCAATGAGGAACTGGCCCGCACTTTCGCGGAAGCCGACACCTTCCGCATCGATCACTATCTGGGCAAAGAGACCGCGCAGAATCTCATGGTCCTGCGCTTCGCCAACGCCATTTTCGAACCCCTCTGGCGCAACCGCTTCATCGATCACGTGCAAATCACCTGCTCGGAAGACCTCGGCATGGAAGGCGGACGCGGCGGCTACTACGACAAAGCCGGCGCGCTGCGCGACATGGTGCAAAACCACCTGCTCCAGCTCCTCAGCCTCATCGCGATGGAGCCACCCGTCGACCTTTCGGCCGATGGCGTGCGCGACGCGAAGGTCAATGTCTTGCGAGCTCTCCGCCCGATGCCGACCGCCGCCGATGTAAACGAAAATGTAATCCGCGCGCAATACACATCCGGCACCATCGCCGGCGCACCGGTGCCGGGGTACCGCGAGGAAGACCGCATTCCGGAGAATTCCCTGACCGAGCCGTATGTCGCCCTGCGGCTGTTCATCGACTCCTGGCGTTGGGTCGGTGTTCCCTTCTACATCCGGATGGGAAAACGGTTGCCGAAGAAAGCGACTGAAATTTCCGTGCATTTCAAACTGCCTCCGGCGGTGCTCTTCAACAAGACACCCGATCCGGCGCACGAAAATACACTCGTCATCCGCATCCAACCCGATGAAGGTCATTCCCTGCGAATGGTGTCGAAACTTCCGGGCGTGAGCCTGCGCATGGAGAGTGTGAAGATGGATTTCCGCTATGCGACCAGCTTTGGCAAAGCTAGCCCCGAGGCCTACGAGCGACTTTTGCTCGATGCCATGGCCGGAGACGCCACGCTTTTCGCCCGTCGGGACGAGGTCGAAACCGCCTGGGCTTTCATCGACGCCATCGAACACGCATGGCATCAATCCGACACACCTCCGCCGATGGCGGAATACTCCGCCGGCTCATGGGGCCCGGTGGAAGCCGACGAGTTGCTCGCCCGCGAAGGCCGGGTCTGGCGCAGGCTCTGATTTTCCACTCACTTGACCGACAACCAATCCAACATCATGGAACCCACGCCGCTTGAATCAATCCGCGCCGCCGTCCGCGACGTGCCCGACTTTCCGAAACCCGGAATCGTCTTCAAGGACATCACACCTGTCCTCGCCGACCCCGATTTGTTCCGCTTTTCCATTGATGCCTTTTGTGATCTGGCTGCCGAACTGAAAGTGGAAAAGGTGGTTGGCATCGATGCGCGCGGCTTCATCTTTGGTGGCGCGGTTGCCCTCTGCCTCGGAGCCGGCTTTGTGCCCATGCGCAAACGCGGCAAACTCCCTTGGGCCACCGAGTCCGCCAGTTATGCCCTCGAATACGGGGAAGCCGTGCTTGAGGTCCACAAGGATGCCATCGCTCCGGGAGAAAAAGTCCTGCTTGTCGATGATCTACTGGCCACCGGAGGAACAAGCGCGGCCGCACTTCAATTGGTCCACCGCCTTGGTGGAGAAGTTGTCGGGGCACACTTCCTCGTCGAACTCGCTTTTCTCGAAGGCCGGAAAAACCTGTCCTGCCAAGGAGTCGAAGCGCTGGTGGTGTATTGATTCGGGTGGTGACCGTGCCGGGGCACGTCGGGAATCGAGGCTATGTTTGGGATTGATCGATGCTACCCGGACAGAACCCCTTCAGGGTCAATAACCGGTAGATGCTGGAACAATGCTACTGGGAAGGGCGATATATGATCTTACCCCAGTGCGGTGGAGGAACCACCGCACTCCAGAGCCTCCGGCGGATGATCCGTGGCTCTATGGAAAAGGGAGAGCGTGGCTCTCGGGGTTGGCTTACCGTAGGGCCGCAGGCTCTTGGACTGCTGGGATTCTTCCCAGCTCTTGGGGGGGGTGACGCGGCGGCCCAGCGAGTCGGGACCATTCCCGGGGTAGGCCATGCGGACCAACCCCCGGGCTTTGGGACGGAACCCCGTTGGGGTTCACGAGCACGGAAGTGCCTTGTCATCGCGGACCCAAGTTTTCCAAGTGAGCGTTGTCCCGATGTCCGATTGCCGTCAATCGCAACGGGATCGCGCCCAAATCCGTGCCTCTTGCCGACAATTGTCTCTGCCCCAATCCCAGCGGGATTATGTCCCAGAGCCCGGGGTTGTCCCGCAATGCGGGGCTAGCCTGGGACCCGGAAAAAAGAAGATGAAAACCCTGCAAGGGTTTTGTCCCGTTTGCTGGAGGACGTAACAGAATTGCTTGATTGGTCACGGTCAGCTCAATGGGATCTGCCGCCACCAAGCAACTCGCCGCTCCGAACGACAAAGGCAGGGACGTTTGTCCTCAAACGTCCGCGGCGGAAGACCTACAACGCTTTGGCGGTCTCTTTGGCCTCACGATCTCACGGACCGCTGGGGACAGCGGTCCCTGCCTGTCGGTTGATCTGTCTCGTTGATTGGTCGTGGTCGGATCCGAGAGCTTTCGCTTCACGGCGGCGACCTTAAGCGCGATACGAAGCGCCGGGCGGATGAGATGGTGGGCCAATGCGACCATGGCGGCTCACACGAGGTCCACAATACTCCCGAAATCGGGGTCGGTGAGGCGTCTGCAGGTCCGGGAGGCGAATCCATCGGTCATGCCGGCCAGATAATCACAGAGCACCCGAGCTCGCCGCGATGTCCCGGCTTCGGATTGGAGCAGGGCGGAGGTATCGGGCGGAAGGAGATTGAAGGACGGTTCCTCCCGATCGAGGTATTGGCCGGCGAAAATGGCGAAGACTTCGGTAAGCATCCGCTCGCCCTTGTATTCCAGTTGCTTGAGTTGGTGAGTGAGGAAGACGCGTTCGAAGGCGAGTTTCTTGTATGTCCGGCACTCGACGAGGATATCCGGGTCGAGTTCGAGGGCATAGCGATGGCGGTTGGTCAGGTCGGCCAGGTGGCCGGGGCGCTCGACGAGGGTGACACTGCGGATGAAGTCCCCGATGCGTCGCTCCATGCGGGGTTCCGCCTTCCCATCCCGGATGGCCTGGAGCAAATTCTCGATGACCTTGCCCGCCGTGCCGGCAAGTGACTTCTCGGTCGCCCATTTTTCGATGGCTGTGCTTCCGAGAAAACCGGCATGAATGCCATCGACAATGTCGTGGATGGAATAAGCGGTGTCGTCGGCCCAGTCCATGACCTGGCATTCGATCGAACGCACAGCATCGCGTGCCGAACCCGGAACGGCGGCAGCGGGAAATTCCCTCCCTCCCATCACGAAGCCCAGCGTTTCGGCCTGCTCGTCGTAAAGAAAATGGTTTTCCGGTGCGGCGGAAACGGAGTCCATCAATTCCCGGCGGAGAGTCTTGTATTTCAGCACGCCATCGAGAAAGGCGCGGGTCGGATTCATGCCGCGGCGTCCTTGGTAGATCGTATTTGTTAGGAGCCGCAAGGTTTGCGCGTTGCCCTCGAAGCCACCGTGCTTTTCCATGAGGCGGTTGAGCGTGCGCTCGCCCGCATGGCCGAAGGGCGGGTGGCCCAGATCATGGGCAAGACAGATGGCTTCGACGAGATCGGAATCGATGTGATAATTATCCCCGAGCAGGGGCGAAACCCTCTGGAGATGGCGGCAAATGGAACGCCCGATTTGCGCCACCTCGATGGAATGGGTGAGCCGCGTGCGGTAGAAGTCGTATTCGCCCGCGAGGAAAACCTGGGTCTTGCTCTGAAGACGGCGGAAGGCGGAACTGTGGATGACCCGATCACGATCGACCTCGAAGGGTGTGCGAGAATCATCAGTGCCGGCCCCGCCCGGCTGGAGGCGCTCGCCGTCGAAGGCTTGGTAAAACTGATTTTCCATGGGCGGGGGAGACGAACCGGAAGGAGCAGGAGATCAACCGGCTTTCACCTCATCCCATGTTTTTGTCCAGAGCGGCAAACTTTCGCCGAGATCGTCGAGCACCTCACATTTGGCGAACACATCGGCGGGCGGAAACAGCACCTCGTTTTTCCGGAAATCTTCCGGCAAGAGAGCGTAGCCCGAAGTGTTCGGCGCCCGGTAACTGACCTCCGTCATGTTGTCGGCGGCCGATTGCGGATCACACATGAAGTTGATGAAAGCGAGGGCGAGTTCCGGTTTGGGAGCATTCTTGAGCACGACGAAATCATCGCACGAGAATGCCGCTCCTTCCTCCGGGATGAAGAGTTCGATATCCTCGTTCTCTTCCGCCACCTGCATTATATCGCCGGCATATCCATGGACGAGCCAGAATTCACCGGAGGCGAGACCGGTCTTGTATTGTTCGTTCTCGAACTTGGCGATATTCTTTTTCCAAACGATGGCGACGTCGCGGGCGGCGGCGAGTTGGGCCGGATCGGATGAGTTCAGCGGGTGACCTAGGGTCTTGAGGGCCGCTCCGAGCACCTCGCGCATGTCGTTGAGCATGGTGGCCCGGCCCTTGATCTCGGGTTTTTCAAGCAAGCGCCAGGTGTGCGGGGCCTCGGCAATCTTCGATTTGAGGTAAGCGAGACAGGTGGGTGCCATCATGTAAGGCACGGAGTGTTTCATCGCCGGATCGAGGGCGGACTTGAGATATTCGCGGTCGATATGGGAAAGATTCGGCAGTTTGTCATGGGGAAGGTCCATCAACATCCCCTCGCGGACAAGGGTCCGCACCATGTAGCTGGATGGCGTGATCACATCGTAACCGGTGGCACCGGCCTTGAGTTTGGCATACATGGCCTCGTTGGCGTCGAAAAGGTCGATCTCGACCTTGCAGGAATGAGCGGCCTCGAATCGTTTGATGACCTCGGCGTTGAAGTAGTCGGCCCAGGTGTAGAGGTGGAGCACGGTCTGCCCGGAGGTCTTTTTCGTGCAGGAAGGCGCGAAGCCGGCCAGCCCGGCGGCTGCGGAGGCCGCAAGGAACCGGCGGCGGGAATAGCGAGGATCGTTGGTCATGACGTTCATTTTGTGGCATGCAGGGCGGGGGATAAAGGAAATTTTTGCCCCGACACGCGATTCCCTCGAAAAATCCGGCATAATACGGCCTTGCATCAGGCCCTCCCCTACCCCATCGTAAATGCCCAGTCGCCGGCGTGGCGGAATGGTAGACGCGACGGATTCAAAATCCGTTGTCCGAGAGGTCGTGTGGGTTCGAGTCCCACCGCCGGTACTGGCTGGAAATCAAAGGGTTGCAGGGCTTAGGCCAGGTTTAAAAACGACTAGCTGCGGATGTTAGCGAAAGCATGGTGCCCTTATAGTGCCTCATATACGGCATCAACGAGCACGGCATCAACGAGCACGGCATCAACGAGCACGGCATCAGCGAGCACGGCCTCCACGACCGCTCCATCGCCGAGGCGCGGTGCCCTCCGGCCTGGTCGTCTCTCCACCCTCAGGTGCGCGACTGTCGCCCTCGATGTGGCCGGCAGCATCGCCAGGAGCTGGACGCGCACCACTCCGTTCTCCACGAGCATGGCATCAGCGAGCACGGCCTCCACGACCGCTCCATCGCCGAGGCGCGGTGCCCTTCGCCCTGGTCGTCTCTCCACCCTCAGGTGCGCGGCCTTCTCATTTTTGACCGTGTTGTCCGGTGATTTACCGCATAAATTGTCGGGCGACGGTGCGGACGGTGGAAAGTGAACGTTTGATTTCAGCTTTTGCAGTCGCAACAAGCTGCGATTTTCGGGGCCAAAGCGGGGCGGAAATCGCAGAATGCCAACACCCGATCAAACATTTTCGGCCAATAACTACGCCTATTGTCTTATAATCCAAAGTAGGAACGAGGAATCGCCGAGCACACATGGTGACGCTCACCATCAGCGGCCGGCGCTGGCCGGTTGTGGCGAA
>JBJTQJ010000047.1:0-3691 GCA_046075565.1 Verrucomicrobiales bacterium
CTTCATCCGTTCCGGCAAAGGCTTCGTTGGTATCCATGCCGCGACCGATACGTTCTATGAATGGCCGGAATTCGGATTCATGATCGGGGCATACTTCGACGGTCATCCATGGAATGCCAATGTGGATGTCTCCATCAAGGTTGAGAAGCCGGAGCATCCGATCAACCAGGGGCTTCGTGGCAACACCCACCTCGACTTCAAGGAGGAGTGTTACCAGTTCAAGAAGCCCTATGCGTCCGATCGCCAGGATGTTCTTTTACGTCTTGATACCGAACGCACGAACATGAACGTTAAGGGCATCAAACGCACCGACGGCGACTTTCCGATGTCGTGGGTTCGCACACACGGGAAAGGCCGCGTGTATTATTCCGCGCTGGGTCACAACACGCATATATACGATAATCCAAAGGTGCTTTCCCATTATCTCGCGGGCATCCAATGGGCCGCCGGCGACCTCGCCGCGCCTCCACCTCCGGGTGACCCATGATCGAAAAAACTGAAAGAAAAATAGACCCGCTCCCGTATTTCTCCCAACACTTCCCTCAGTATCTCTTCCTTCGAACCTTCAGCCAATCCTCATCCCATGAGCACCGATAACGACACCACTGTCACCGAAGCCGCCACTGAATCCAAAGATTCCTGCTGTGGAAAACAAGAAAGCTGCTCCCAAGAGAAAAAGTCCTGCTGCTTCTCGAATGGCTTCATTTTCTCCGACCTCACGTGGGCCATGTTGCTCCTTCGCGCGTGGATTGGCCTTCGTATGTTGGCCGCCGGTATCGTGAAGTTCAAGAGCATCAGCCCCGACGGGCAGATGACCATCAGCTTGCAGAATTATTATGGCGATGGTTCCGCCGGCAGCGGCTGGGTGAACCACGCGTTCGAGCCCTTCTGGAAATATGGCGGACTGCCGGAACCGATGGCCCGCCTCTATACCTCAAGCCTCGGCTGGGTGATGCTGCTCGGCGGTTTCCTCATTTTCTTTGGCATCACCAACCGACTCGCCCTCATCTTCGGAGCCGCCGTGATGCTCAGCCTTTCCTTCGGGCTCTTCACCCTCGATGACTCCCAGGAAATCGGCTACATCGCCGCCCAGTTCGGCCTTTTCGCCGCCGCCATCGCGCTTGCCAAGCACAACCGCCTCATGGTCTTCGGAAAATTCTGAAGCCGGAAACAACCAACGCCAGTTTCCCATGACACTATCCCATCCAGAGGCCACCACCACGCCGGGCGGCGAGGGCACATTCTCCCGCCGGAGTTTCCTGCGCTCCTCCGCCATTGTCGGGGCCGCCGCCGGTGCCGATGCGGCCACCAAACCTTGGCCATTCTATCGTCCCGCCATCAACCCAGCGTGGGTGCCGCGTAAACCGGAGCGCGATCTCCAGATTGCCATCGTCGGTTGCGGTGAGCAAGGCAATGCGCTCATGACCGCGATCGAGCGGATTCAGGACGCGAAGATGGTTCCCCACATCCGCGCCGTCGTTGATGTGGACCGCACCAAGCTGAGCGAGTTGGCCGGTCGTGCCAGCGCCGCCGGCCATCAGGCCACTCAGTATGCCAACATGGATCTTCTTCTGGAAAAGGAAGGCAAGGAACTGGATGCCGTCATCCTCGCCGTGCCCGACTGGATCCACCATGAATTGACCATCAAGGGCCTGCAGGCCGGTCTCCATGTTTATTGCGAGAAAATGATGTCCAATCGCATCGAGTGGGCCCGCGAGATGGTGAAAGCGCAACTCGCCAGCGGCAAACTCCTGCAGATCGGCCACCAGCGCCGCTCCAGCCCGCGTTATCTCGCGCTTCGCAACGGCATTATCGGAAAGTATCTCGGTCTTGGACGTATGACCCACGCATACGCCCAATGGCACCGGGGTATCCAGTCCAGCACGCCTCTTGAAGTGCGCGGCAGCAAACAACGGGAACAACTTTCCCAAGAGTTGGGCTACGGATCCTTCCACGAGTTCCGTAACTGGCGCCACTACCGCAAATATGGCGGCGGCATCATTTCCGACCTCGGAGCGCATCAGATCGATCTTTTCAATTGGTTCTTCCAGGCCCTGCCAAAACGCCTCGTGGCCATGGGCGGCGTGAACTACTGGACGCCCGACAATCCGCGCGGCCATTATGAACTGCCGGATAACGTCATGGTGATGTATGAATACGATGTGCCCGGGCACCTCAGTCCGGATGGCAAAGTGCACACCGCCCGCGCCTACTACCAGACCCTCACCACCACCGGCAGCCAGAGCTTCCACGAGAAGTTTTATGGCGACTGCGCGGCCGTGACCATGTCGGAAGTTCCGAAGTGGAATGAAATTTCGATGGAAACATTCCTGGACGCACCTGTCACCGCTGAAAGCGTCGCGGCCTCGAAAACCCCTTCCCAGAAGGACTACAACACCCTCGTGAGCGATTATCAGACGCGCTGGGAAGCGATGAAGGGTGAAGGCCTCATCTACGCCATTCCTTCCGACCGCGTCTGGAAAGGCCGCCGCCCATGGGAATCTCCGAAGCCATTCGGACGCCAACCGCCGTCTTGGTTCAAGACCCCGAAGGAGGAGGACGAGGCCCGCCGCACCGGATATGTGGATGCCCGTGTATCACGCGAGCCCGCCATTTACGGACTCGGCACCGTGCTCAACGTCCCGCCGCACCAACCGCACCTGCTCAATTTCTTCGCCGCTGTTGAAGCTGGCAAAAAAGAAATGCTCAACTGTCCGGGCGAGGAAGCCTTCCACACCTGCGTGAGCGTGCTCAAGATTTATGAAGCCCTCGAAAACGGGGGAACCTACGAATTCAAGCCCGAAGATTTCGCCATCTGAAATCCGGCCTGACCACACGAAACCCGCAAAACATCCGTCCAAACAAACCAAACCACCTATCCCACGAACCATGAAATCGTCCCTCATTCTACCCCTCGCCGCGGCTCTCGCCTTCGGCATCGCGTCCTGCTCGAAACCCGCCGGTGAATCATCCTCCGGTGGCGCTGGCGGCGGCTCCGCCGGTCCCGCTGATGGTGTCCCCCTCAAGACCGAACTCCCTTCCGAATTGAGCGTGGGCACACCCAAGGATCTCTCGAAGACCCCGAACCTCGACCCGAACAAGAAGCCGACCCCCATCATGGTGCCCAAGGATTCGGCGGTCATCAGCAAGGAGAAGACTGTAACCTCCTCCGACAAGGAAGAGCCGTTTGAAGGTGAACTGGCCATGATCACCGATGGCGAGAAAGACGGCAACGAAGGTTACTCGGTCATTCTCAGCGAGGGCCCGCAGTGGGTGCAGATCGATCTTGGTGCGTCCAGCCTTGTCGATGCCGTCGTGCTCTGGCATTACTTCAAGAACGACCGTGTCGTCAATGGGGTTGTTGTCCAGGTGAGCGATGACGCCGAGTTCAAGACCGGCGTGACCACCATCTTCAACAACGATGTAGGCAACACCTGCGGTCAAGGTGCCGGAAGCGACAAGGCTTTCATCGGCACCTACATGGGCAAGCAGGTCAGCGGCAATGGTGCCAAAGGCCAATTCGTCCGTTGCTGGTCGTATGGTAGCACCGACAACAGGATGAACGAATACATCGAGGCTGAAGTCTGGGGCCGCCCCGCGAAGTAAGCTCTCCGCGAAACGCGAAACTTCCAACCCCGCCGGGCGAACCCGGCGGGGTTTTCCTTTCCAGGGCAAGAGCGGGACGCTCTAG
>JBJTQJ010000048.1:0-5501 GCA_046075565.1 Verrucomicrobiales bacterium
TCAGCCGGTATTTTCCGGGCCGCCGGGCCGCCCTTGAAGCACAATTTCAGGAAGGAGCAGCACTGCCGAGGGCGGCCGAGGAACCGGATTCCGACTACGAGGCCCGGCCCGGCCGCAGTTCCGCCTTCCGGAAAAAGATCCTCGAGATCTACGACTGCCAATGCGCCGCCTGCGGACTCCGCATCCGCATGCCGGATGTCCGCGACCTCACCTTCGTGGATGCCGCCCACCTCATCCCATTCAACGTCACCCCCAACGACCACCCGACCAACGGGCTCGCCCTGTGCAAGAACCACCACTGGGCCATGGACCGTTTCCTCATCGCGCCTTGCCCGGATGGCCGATGGAAAGTCTCGGCAAAAATCATCCCCCACCGCTCACCGGGCGAAAAGGACCTCGCCGACCTGGCCGGCAAACCCCTCTTGCCTCCCAACGAACCCGCTTTCGCCCCGGCCAAGGATGCCCTCGCTTGGCACTGCGAGAGATTGGCGGGGTAGCGAGATTTTTGATAATTGGGGACCGACATTCTGTCCCGAGAAGGTTTTCCGTGATCTGCCGCGCCCCGCTCACCACAACGCGACACCCTCCTCGTTCTTGATGGCCAAGAGGGCAAGCCAAGGCCCTGCTCTGTGGGCATCCTGCTTCATGCCGACTCCTGGCTCCTGTCCTGCGACTTGAAGTCTTGGGTCTTACCCTCCCTTATGCCCCGCCTCGCATCCGATGGACTAAAGACCTGCTCCCTGTTGCGCTCAATCTCTACCTCAAGCAACGTTTCGGGTAGTTCCACGAACGGCAGTCGGTGTTCATCGACAATCTTGGTCCAAAGGATCTGGCGGCTGCGAAATGATGAGATAAATACACCGAGTGAGGTTGATGAATAGAAAGATGTGGTTATGCCACCAAACTTGAAAACTTTTCTACAATTGGATCTGTATTGCCCGAAAGTGGAACAGCGAGAAGGACAATTTCGACGGAACGTTGACCCTGACGGATCGTGGCGTGAGACATTGTGCGATTGCGCTCGTTTAGGGTCTCCCAATGATTGGCGGCCGTTGGATAGGCCAAGCATGTGATGACCCGTCGGCTATTAAATAGAGTCGAATAGGCGAGGGCCTGGAGCACGTCTTCTCGATGTTGTTCTCGCACGTCATCGCTCAAATCATTCCAGCTCGAGCGTTCGATTTCCTCCGCATGCCGTTTGTATTTTGCGTCGATGACAAGCACGACATCTTCTTTCGCAACCACGATATCTGGCACAAGCGAACGTTGGGATCCAAGCGAGGGAGGCAACCAATCAATCGGAACCTGTGTTTCACGTTTTCGGCCCACCTTGATGCTCCCACCAGCGCTTCGGGCAAAGCGCTCCGCTATGCTTTCGACCCAGGTCTCGAAAAAGACCTCCATCTCAAGGCTCCAAGCAAGGCCTGCCAAATCCGACAAGCCAGCGAGTCCGCGCTCTTCGGCAGTCCATTCGATGGCCTGTAGACCTTCGCGAAAAACCTTCGTGTTGATTCCGGCTCGTCGGTGAAGTCGATTGAGCAGACTCCCGCGTGGCTCCATAGGCGTGTAACCTCCCAACTTGCGGAGCAGAATATCGCACTCGAGCAGGAGTTCATGAACGACCCGTCCGTGGGCGCGCTGCCCAAGCAAAGAATTCTTGTGCTTGAAGACAACCCATCGGATGGCTGAGAGCAGTTCTCTATCGTTCCGGAGATCAGGGAACCGACAGGGCACCTGGTCCGCTCGCCCTCGGGCCAAGTGGTGGCTGGCGTAATCGTTCCATTGGACTGTTCCGCGAGGGGCTGGCTCGACTTGTTCGGTAAATTCAAACCGTCGGTGCACGGTATCCAATAATTGCCGGATGCGGGGCAAAACAATCGATGAAATTAGCCAAGCGGGAATCTGTCTTTCCGATTGTGGCGGGTAGGGGAGTGGCAAAATTTCGGGCACGGTCCGGAATCCCATCGCGGCAAACATTTTTCCCGCAGTGCTCCAGGTAAAGCGGGGCTCGATAACAAGTCCAAAATCCGGTTTGCCGGTTGTAGGAGACAGCAAAGGGAAGGCTCCAATTCGGGTCGAAGGCAAAAGAGCGACCCCGGGTATCCCCTGTTTGAAGCGAACATCTGAAATTATCTTGAAGTCCTTTAGGATGCCCCGATTGCAGTTAAGAAAACTTTCCGCAAGTTTTTGCCCGGCCTTCTCAGGGTCCTTGATAGCACTAGTGGGTGGAAACCAATCTAGGACAGGAATGAATGATGCGGTTGAATCCCGCACCACACGTGTGTTTCCCCGTTTCTGTGTCCGATTGGCCGACATGTATTATTAGTTCAGGGCACCTAAGGTATCGATAAAAGCATGGATTTCGTCGGCGAACCCGGCGACGTAACCTTGCGCGAGGTATTCATGAAGCAGTGGTAACAGTTCGCTTCGTAGCTTGAGACGCGAATCCAGATCTGAGCTCAGGAAATAGGAATGGCCGGGCATCAAACAGAAAGCATCTTTCGTGGCATGCTCGACAAAGATCCTCAATAAATTTTCGAATGCCGATTTCAGATCTGGATCCGGATTGTCCCCAAGCGCCGATAGCTGTGGCCAAAGCGAGACAAAAGCAAATCTACGTCGTACCGCCACATCCAAAATCGCAATGCTGCGGTCGGCACTGTTCATGGTTCCCAAGATGTCCAAATTTGGCGGCAGTGAGAATTCGCGACCAAACATCGCGAATTCGTAATTGAGCGACACCGTGCGATTGGGAGAACCCGGTTCGAGTAGAAACAATGCCTCGCCAAGAACTTTCGCCAAATCGCATCGATTGATCTCATCGATCACCAGCAAATATCGTTTGTCCTTATGGGCATGCGCTTCCGCTGCCGCGCTCATCAGATGTCCCGGCGCCGGCGCAAAGGAGAGTGCCTGGCTCTTATCCGAAACAACGGGAGCTAAGCCTCCGATGAAGTTCTCATAGGTCATATTTGGATGAAATTGAATGATCTTACCGAAGCCCTTATACGCCCCGGCTAGCAGTTGTTCTGCCATGCGGGTCTTGCCTGTTCCGGGTGGTCCTTCCAAAACGACAAACCGACGCCTTTCCAGCATTCTTTGAACTTCATCGTCGGTTGTGCTGGGCAGTAACCGTTCCATCCACCGTGAGCGCACGGCGTCGGCTTCTTTTTGTGCTGTTGCCTTGACTTGGATTTGTCGTTCCTCAAAGAATAAATCGATAAAAGCCGTTAGGGCTTGGATGGTCAATTCTTCCCCGTCCTCATGCCTTTGAATTGGCGGAACAAAAGCAGCGTAAAGGTATTTACCATATTTTTTGCAACTGGATTCCCAACGGGCAAGACGTTCGGCGACTGTATTGGGAAGTTCCGAATCAATTCGAGTAGGATCCTGTTTGGCCCATGCGAAAATCCCGGAGATCCTGCTGCTGTTTAGCCAGGAGGCAATGGCAGCGCATTTGCGGCTATGGCCGGGCCGACCAAGAATCATTTCATCTGGAGCAAGACCTCCGGTCCCGACAACCATTCCAATCAGGGCCGGTTGGCCCAGCTCATCGGCAGGAAAAACGACGAAGCTCATCCCTCCGTAAGACTGACTCAGCGCTTGTTCAGGAGCAATAAGAGCAAGGTAGGGAATCTGCCCCTCTTGAGTCGCTGTATTCAATCTCAACTGGATTTTCTTCTCGTCGTTTCTCTTTTCGGTGAGGTCGGCGATTCGCAGATATCGGGCCCTCACGTCTTCGGAGATACCGGCCCGAATGCTGTCATCCCATTCGCTCCTTTGCATGTAGAGTAGATTAAGAAAATGTTGCATGACCTGATTAGGCAACAGGTGGTGCTTCAAAACAAGAAATAATTCATCCTTGGACACTTCGGCTAATTAGGTGAAGTGCTTGACTGGTAGCGAACATTTGCAAATCCTTGGCAATTTTGCCACACATTGCTTCGGCAACATGTGGCAAACCAGCAGGCATGTTTAGCGACTGGAGGACGGTTTTGGTTAAACATGGCGCCCTTCATTGCTTAGACCGCGAACTGCACGCTAACGCGCGATGTATGATTTGCCGGAACAGGGTGATTTTTCAGTGCGAAGGACACGGAGTTGAGGACTGAAGTTCGAGATCTCTTACTCCTGGGTTCTTGCAAGCGCCGCAGGGAATGGCCTTCGACCACTCGAATTTGGTGATTGGCCAACTGACAACGCTCGATTCCTGGCAGCAAAATTTGTGCTTCCCGCCGAGGCTGCCTGGCCAGGAGCGACGCCTTTTCCGCGGCCTCTAAATAAATGCTCCTGGATCTTTGACCCGGCTTTTGGGCTGCCACTTGTGAATCCGAGGAGTCAAGCTCCGGCGTGTGCCGGGCGGTCTTCCCTGCCGAAGAGAAGGCCGTTGGGAAAGAGATTGTTTTGGTGCCTTGAGGCTTGTGACTTGTGCCTGGCCCGCATTTCTCGCACCCTTTCGGCTGCGGCTTGCATTTTCCCATCGTGGCGGGCGGTGCTGGAGCAGCGCCTGCGCAGGCCGAGCTGGGGCTCGGCGTTCCCGGGAGGCAGGCTGTCGGCGATCCAGGGGGGGTGAGGGCGCAGCATTTCTGACTCCCGGCTCCTGACCCCTGACCCCTGACCAAGCACTAAGCACCAAGCACCAATCACCCAAGGACTCAGTGCCATCTTGTGTCTTGTGTCTTTGAGCGAAGCGGTCTTTTGTCTTTAGAGAATCACTCTAACACCAAGTCCGTTGATCCGGCGGAAGTGGGATTCGTCGTTCGGGCCGACGAGCACGCCGAAGCCGAGGCAGCGGGCGGTGGCGGCGACGGTGATGTCGTTGGAGGGGATGAGGTTTCCGGTTTGGGTGAGTTCGGCAAAGATATCGGCGTGGTGTTCGGCAATCTCGGCGGTGAAGGGTTCGATGCCCATGACACGGCGGAGGGCTTCGAGCCAGGCGAGGCGGCGGGCCGCGCGGGCGGCGGAATCCGCCAGCCGGACACCGGTCAAGGCTTCGGCCCAGACGATGGCGGGGAGGACGAGCTCTTCGTCGTCACCGAGGTCAACAACCCGCCCGGCGTGGTGGGCACGTTCCCATGCGATGAGGGCCGAGGTATCGAGAATCAGGCCCATGGGTTGCGGGAGGGCTGGTCGGCGCGGTTGACGGACTCGAGGTCATCGGCGAAGGCGGGGTCGCGGGGTAGGCGGGCGGTGGCGGCGAGCAATTCCCCCCAGGTGGCGCGCCGCGAGCCCGGAGCGGGCGAGAGTTCGGCAATCGGCTGGTCGTTTTTGGTGAGCAGGAAATGCTCGCCCTTGTGCTTCACCCGGGCGAGGTAGTCGCCAAGGTGCCGCGCCGCTTCGGTGGTGCTGATGAAGGTGGGCTCAGCCATACAGAAAATTGTAATTTACAGAAATGCGGATGGCAAGGGGAGTTTTGTCGAAAGGAGTCAGGGGACAGGAGTCAAGGGGCAGTGGCGTGAGGGGCGGGGACGAGACACAAGACCGCTTCGCTCCAAGACTCA
>JBJTQJ010000049.1:0-9510 GCA_046075565.1 Verrucomicrobiales bacterium
ACTGACCGAAGAGGCTATCGGCGGTGTCTTGCGGGGCGGGACCATCGCGGCAAAGCCGGTCGCCGAGCGCGACGGGCCGGGAGAAGCGGTCATGGCCTACCGCAAGGCACGCCTCGAGGTCTTGGCTTCCTTGCGCGGAGGGGAAGGCGAGAAGGCTTTGGCCCTGATCAACGAGAAGGAGAGTATCCTGTCTGGAACCGATCCTGCCGATCCGGATGTCTTGCGTGGAATGGCTTACTCGGTATTGGGAGAGAAGGACAAATCCCTTGGTCATTACATGAAGGCGGTCAAGGTCGGAAATGGTAATGCGGGGGTATTGTTCCGAGTAGCCCATGGGTTGTTGGACTATGGTTCGGTCCGCGACAACGAGCTTGCCCTTGAGTGTGCGCGGGCCGCCGCCAAGATAGACGCCAAGCCCATTTGCCTTCACATGCAGGCGCGTGCGGAAAATGCCGCGGGTAACAAAGAGGTGGCTATCGCCATTCTGGAAAAACTTGCTGAGGAAGAGGACGAAGAAATCTATCGCGAGGATCTCCGCGCCTTGAAGGAGGGCAAAGCTCCCGCAGCCCCATGACCACCGGTTGAGTTTCCCTCTCCGGGAACTTCAGTTTCTTCACTTTGACATCCACATGAGACCCTATCGGCCACATCTTATCGTTTTGCTCTCGGCCATCGGTTTGGTCGCTAGCTTCTCTTCCGCAGAATCACCTGAACCGGCAACCAAGCTTCCATCCATTCAGGAAACGGCAGAGCAAAAGAACGAACGCATGAGGTGGTTCGACGAGGCCCGGCTGGGGATGTTCATCCACTGGGGACTCTATTCGAAACTCGGGGGCGAGTGGAAGGAAAAACACGTGACCGGCGGTGCGGAGTGGATTCAGAAATACCTCGAGATCCCCAGTTCCGAATACATGCCCCTGGCCAATTCCTTCGCCGCCCCACACTTCGATGCCGAGGCATGGGTGAAAGCCATCGCGGACGCCGGAGTCAAATACATCTGCGTCACCACCAAACACCACGACGGCTTTTGTTTGTGGCCGACCCAACTCAACGACGACTGGAACATCTCCAAGACCCCATTCAAACGCGACCCGATCAAGGAACTCTCTGAAGCCTGCAAACGCCATGGCGTGACCTTCTGCATTTACCACTCCATCCTCGACTGGCATCATCCAGATTGGCCGGGCCGCCCGCCCTTCAACGATTATGCCAAGGGCCAGCCGGATAAAGAACGCTTCCGTGCCTATCTCCATGGGCAGTTGAAGGAGTTGTTCACCAACTACGGCCCCATCGGCATGATCTGGCTGGATGGAAGCTGGGACAGGCAACATTGGACCTCGGATGATGGCAAACAACTGGAGGATTACCTCCGCTCGCTGCAGCCCTCGGTGATCATCAACAACCGCTCCGGCCATCTTCCACCCCAGCCAAAGTTCGATTTCCACATCGAGAATGCCTACAGTTATGTTTTCGCCGGAGACTACATCTCCCCGGAAGGAGAGGTGCCCGCAACCGGGCTGCCCGGCATCCATTGGGAAACCTGCCAGACCATGCAGTTGCCCAACAACTGGGGCTACAGCCGGATCACCGGCTTCCGCACGTTCACCGATCTGCTGCGCCAATTCATCGACGTCGCGAGCAAGGGCGGCAACCTCTTGCTGAATATCGGCCCGACCGGCGAGGGAGCGATCCCGCCGCAGGCGCTCGGGTGTCTGGAAAAATTCGGGGTGTGGATGCAGACCAACCGCGAGGCCATCTACGGCACCACCGCTTCGCCGTTCAGCGATCTTCCATTTGACGGACGCTGCACCCGCAAAGGACAGACGCTTTATTTCCATGTTTTCAACTGGCCGGTAAGCGGATCGATCACCATCCCCGCCGTGAATGTCGTGAAGCGCGCATGGCTGCTGGCCGATCCGGAGGCTTCCCTCGCGCCGCGCACGACCGCGAACGGCATTGAGATCACGGTGCCGGAATCCGCACCCGACCCGGTAGCGGCGGTGATTGCCGTCGAGATCGATGGCGAGCCTCGGTTGTCGCCCACGCCGCGTTTGGTGAGCGCTGGCATCCGCCCGGAGGTTTCCAGCTTCTGGCCGGGTCGCGAGGCGCAGCTCGATGCGAAGTTCATCACCGACGGCGATCCGAATACGATGTGGGCGGCCGGGGAACATGAGCGTTCGGCATCGGTGGTGATCGCGCTCGGCGAGCCCCAACCGCTTGCCAAAATCCTGCTCAGCGATGCCCCATACGGACGCACCCTTGAATTCGATATCGAAGCGAAGACTGCTGATGGATGGATGCCCGTTGCCAAGGGAACCACCATCGGAAATTCGCTCCGCGTGCCGGTGGACGGCATCCGCGCCGAGGCGGTACGCCTGAACATCCGCAAAGCCAGTGACACTCCAACGCTGGCGGAGTTCCAAATTTTTTCCCGCGCCGAAAACTAACCCATTTTCCATGAGTCAACGCACATTCCCTTTTCAAGCAGGCCCGCATCGGCATGTCGCCGGTCGTTTTCTTTGCATCGCATTCGCCTCGTTGCTGTTGGCGCACACCGCCAACGCCGACCGGGTGGTGGCTCGTTATGTTGCCGGGCTGGAAGGGAATCCGGCGGAAGCCCCCTCCCCTGCCACGCTGGGCTGGAATGCGGTGAACCCGACGAATGATCTGCAAAATTTCATCAATGGCCCGGTCTCGCCGGATGGCGGCAGCGGGTTGAATGCGTGGCGCACGCTGGACAACAGCACGGCCACAAGCCAGTTCATCACATGGACGCATCCGGTGGCCGCCGCCGATCACGCGTCCGCGACCGAACATGGATGGACGCTGGCGGCGCGGGTGCGCATCGCCGACCCGGTGGCGAACAATGCGGGCAACCGCACAGTCACCTTCTCATACGGCAATGGCTCGCGGCGGTGGCTGTTCTTTTTCGATGTGAATGCGGCTGGGCATCTGGTGGTGGATCTGTGGGGCGGCTCGAGCGCGGTGACCACACTCACCATCACCGACCTCGACCTCTCGAAATACCACGAACATCAGTTGGTGTGGAATCCGGCGACGAACAACACGGATTATCTGGTGAACGGCGTTGTGCGGCACACCGGCTACAATGGCGCATCCAACAGCTTCAACGGCGTGCGCTTTGGCACGGAATCGACTGGCGGCCGCGGCGATGGGCATTGGAATGAGGTGGTCTTCGCGGTGGATGAGCCGGTGATTTCCCCACCGCGTCCGGTGGTGGTGGCGCATCCGGAATCGGCGATCGCGCCAGCCGGGGGTGCGGTCACCCTAACAGCCGCGTTTTCGGGAACGGTGACGGATTTCCAGTGGTTCAAGGAGGGCGCGCCGATCCCGGGGGCGGAGGCGGCGACGCTGACGCTTGATCCGTTGGCGGCATCGAACGATGGCGAGTATTGGTGCCGGGCATTCAATGGTCCGGAGGTATGGAGCGAAACGGACACGGCGGCGGTGATGGTGTTGGTGCCGGGGGCCGGCTTGCG
Organism: Verrucomicrobiales bacterium; assembly: GCA_046075565.1. Classification (GTDB taxonomy): domain Bacteria; phylum Verrucomicrobiota; class Verrucomicrobiia; order Verrucomicrobiales; family SLCJ01; genus JBJTQJ01. The sequence continues at coordinate 3,501 of JBJTQJ010000049.1, forward strand.
GGTGAATGAGTTTCTCGCCACGAATGGCAGCGGCATCCGCGATGAGGATGGCAGCCGCGAGGATTGGATTGAAATTTTCAACGCCGACACCGCACCGGTCTCGACCGCCGGCTGGCATCTGACAGACCGCGCGACCGACCCTTTGCGGTGGGCGTTGCCGGTCGCGGTGATGCAGCCCGGCGAATTCCGTGTGGTCTTTGCCAGTGGCAAAAACCGGACCACGCCAAAGGGCGAGTGGCACACGAATTTCTCGCTTTCGGCCGATGGCGAGGAGGTGGCTCTCACCCGCCCGTACAGCCTTGCCGCGAGCGTGATTGTCTTCGGCCCGCAAGTCGCGGATGTGAGCATGGGATACACGGCGAATGGCTGGCGATATTTTGACGAACCCACGAACGGTGCTCCGAATCTCGACGGCCGCATGTCTCCGGGCACGGCGCAAATCCTTTTCGATCCGCCGCCGGGCGTGCATGAGGCAGGCGTCCATGTCAACGTAACCACGCAGGGAACCATACCTCCCGGAGCGGTTTTGCGCTACACGACCGACGACAGTCGGCCGGATTGGAATTCTCCGGTTGTTGATGGCCAGATTGCCATCGCGGAAAACACCGCGCTGCGTGTCGCTTTGATCGCGCCCGGCGAGCGCTATGGCATCCCAGCCAGCGCGCCTTATCTGATTTCCGGCATGGCGGCAGGCGCATTCTCCTCGCCACTGCCCATGGTGATTCTCTCGAACTTCGGTGCGGGCGATGTGCCGGGCGTTTCGGGTTATGGCCCGAACAACGACGGCTCGCAGGTCATCCAGGCCGCGCCGCAGTCGCAGATGATGGCCATCCTTGAATCCGCGCCCGGCCAGAATGTCTCACTGCAAAGCCCGGCCACGGCATGGACGCGCGCCGGGTTGCGCCGCCGCGGCAGCAGCTCGTTCAGCTTTTCGCGCCGCTCCTACCGGGTGAACACCTGGGGCGAGCGGGGAGAAGAAAACCGGAACATCAGTCTGTTAGGCATGCCCGGGGAAAACGACTGGGTGCTCTACGCGCCCGATCCGTCGCAATTCGACATCACGCTGATTCACAATGCCTTCACCTACGAACTCGCGCGCCGCAGTGGCTTCAACGCGCCGCGATACCGGTTGGTCGAGGTTTTTCTCGACATCAATGGCGACGGGGTGATCAACATGAATGATCACCGCGGGCTCCACATGCTGGTGGAAACGGTAAAGCGCGATTCGCAACGCGTGCCATTTTCCCTCATGTCCAACGACGGAACCCAGGGCGGCTGGATGGTGAGCGTGGATCGCATGGACAGCCTGCCCCCCGGCGGCGATCCCGCAATCATGATCCCCCGCCAATTCCATACCGCCGGGCCGGATGGCATCTTGCAAACACCGGACGACGTCGCTAGGGGTTACAAAGGCACGGGTGGCGGCGGCGGACTCGATCCCATCCGAGATGATCAGCCGAATGCCTATCATTCGTTTTTCAATTTCGATTCACCACGCGGGTGGGACATCCTGCCCGCCCAGCGGAATGCCATTCAGACGGCGATGCGGGATTTTGACGCCGCGCTTTATGGCAGCAACTATCAGAATGAACTGCTCGGCTGGGCACCCCATATTGACGCGGGAAATTGGGCGCACCATCTTGCCATCCATCAACTCGCCCGCAACCAGGATGCCATCATTCTGAGTTCCTATTTGTTCCGGGAAACGCCGCAGTCACCCATCCGCTGGGCTTCCGTGTGGGATTTCGACCGCGCCTACCGGAGAATGGACTCCAACCCGAACAACAACCTCACCTGGGGGCACAACCGGTTGTTCTATCAACGCCTGATCACGGACCCGGAGTTCGCTCAAGTCCACGTCGATATCTGGCAACAGCTTCGCCGCGGTGCCTTCGCCACCCAAAAAATGCACGCCTTAATCGACGAACTCGCCGCCGCCATCACCCCCGTCGTCGCCGCGCGCAGCGGCATCAACGCGACGACATGGCAGACGAACATCACCAATATGAAATCTTGGCTCGCCACCCGCGCCGCCTCCATCGACGCGTTGGATCCCTCTCCACCGGTATTCAGCAATCCCGGTGGTCCGATGGAACCCCGCCTTGTTCTGAGCATGAGTGTTTCGTCCGGCACCATCCACGTCACGACCGACGGCAGTGATCCCCGCTCGCGCGGTGGTGCCCCCTCGCCGGCGGCCTCGATTTACAGTGCGCCCATCACGATAACCGGCCCGATGACCGTGACCGCCCGGACTCGCGCCGCGAATGGCAAGTGGAGTGGTCCGGTGACAGCGATCTATTTCCCGGCGGAAACCGGCCCGAGGTTCCTGCCCGGTGGCAACGCATCGTGGCACGCGGATGCCAACTGGGAATCCGGGGCCACCCCGAATGGCCCGGGCCAGGCCGCGACCATCAACCGCCCTGCGTCCGCCAACCGGACCGTCACCCTGGCCTCGGCGACGACCATCGGTTCGCTTCTGTTTGAAGAAGAGGACTCCACCTTCCTCAACCGCCTGCAAGGCGCGGCACCGCGAACACTCACCTTTTCGAGCGGCACCCCCGATCCCGCTCGTTTGAAGGTCACTGGCAGTGGCACGGGATACGTCGAGTTCGACATCAATGCCGGGGTGGCTCTTACAGGTGGCCTCACCATCGACATCCCGAAGACTTCTGGAAACCCGGAATACGGCGCGCTGCGCTTGCGGCGAAGCTGGACCGGTCCCGGCGGTATCCGCAAGGAGGGCCTGGGCATTGCCGCCCTCAATGGCGAAGGCAAGGACTGGCTGGGGGAAACCGTGATCGCGGAGGGAGTGTTGATTGTCACGAGCAACGGCGCGCCGGTTAACACCAGTGTGGTGCGCGTCTTCGATGGCGGGCAACTGCGGCTTACTTCGACCGTTTCGCCCGTTTACACCTTCGGCGGACCCGTCTTCATTGCGGGCAGCGGACGCGGTGTGCAGATCCCGGACGACGCGGGACAGGGAAAGCTCGGTGCCATTCGTTATGAGCCCGGCTCCACTGGCAACCACGCCACCTTGACCAACCGGGTGGAGATCGCGGCCAACGCCGGCATTCACATCGCCACCCTGGGCAATCAGCTCACGCTCGCCGGGGGACTGGCGGGCAACGCGAATCTAACAAAATCAGGTGGAGGCACGCTCGTGCTCCCGGACAACCCGCATGGCTTTACCGGCGCGCTTCATTGCGCCAGTGGTTCCATCGTGATGCGTGGCGGGTGGACATCATCTATTGTCACGGATGCCGCCACGACAATCGACGCGGCCGGCACCTGTGGCGGGATCTCCGGCAACGGCCTGCTCCGGGTGACGGGCAGCGCGCTCGATGCCGGAAACATCTCCAATGTGTCCCTCGAATTGACCTTTCTTCCCGGCACACCCTCAATCATCGCCGACGGGCTTAACACCCCGGCCTCGATTGATTTGTTTTTCGCCAATCCGTCCGAGGCTCGTCACACCGGCGGGATCGTTTTGCCAACCATCTCCGCGTGGAATACGGTGGACTTGGATTCCATCCGCGTTTTTGCGCCCGATTCCGCCGGCAGCCGCGCGTTCAACGGACAACAATGGAGCGAGTTGCAGGGAGTGACGGTGACACGCGTGCCCTCGCCATGGCCGGAGCATCCGGGTGCCGCCTTGCAACTGCGTATGGATGGCTCGCCCGCTGACTACGGGACATGGGCGGATGGCGCCTTTCCCGTCCCCGATGACCGGACAAATCCCCCCATCTCGGGACCGACTGCCGCGCCGTTCGGCGATGGCATCAGCAATCTGCTGCGTTTCGCGCTTGGAACGGATGCCAATGGCCGGGTGCGCCTGCCATCCGTCGAGCGCGGGCCCGGCGGCCTGCCGCACATCCGCTTCCCCTTCGATCCGGGCTTGCGCGGCGTGCGCTGGAGAATCGAGGCCGTGGACAATCCCGCATTCTGGCAGAATGCGGAAATTCTCTTCGACTCGCATTCCGGCATCCTGCCGGCCGCCGATGGTTTCATCGAGGTGGTGGATGATTCCGGCCTGCCGCGGAGATTCTTCCGGTTGCGCCTCGACAAGGAATGACGAGGCGACACGGTGACTTCATGACGCCGGAATCACGAGGTCATGAAGTTACGGCGTCACTCAAGTGCCAGCATCGATCTGCCGGATGCCTTTGCATTCCGGGTAACTGCCACATCCCCAGAATGGACCGCGTTGGGAATTGCGCTTCTTCATCGGGGCACCGCATTCCGGGCAGAGAGGCGCGTCCGGTTTGGTGCGCGCTTCCACGCGGGCGGTGGTCATTTTCTCACGTATGCCGCCCGTCTCGATGAAGGAATTCTCCAACTTGGCCAACTGCCGACCGAGAAGACCTGTGGCCCGTTGGATGAGGATGATGAGGGCATTGGCCGCGGTGATGTCGTCGCGTTCTTCAAGCCACGGGTCGAATTTTTCTTCTGTTTGAGCAAGTAGGTCCAGTAATCGTGCAGGAGGTCGTCACTGTAGTCGAATTCGTCGACCATGATGGAGATAACCGCCTGGTGGTCGACATTCCTGATGCTCCAAGGAATGCTGCCTTTCTGGATGAGGTAGTCTTCCAAGTCACCCTGTAGTTCGGAAAGACTGGCTTTGGCGACGTCGGTGAGTTTGATTTCCGTTTCCGACGAGGTCTTGGCGCGTTAGCTGCCTTCGATGATATTTTGTTTCCGGAGCTCGAGGCCCCGATCATCTGGCCGGAGATTTTTCCCAGCGGGTCTTCTTTCCACGGGATGTATCGCTTGCAAAAGCTGATGGTCCCGAGGTGGATGATGGTGGCGAAGTTGAAGGAATGCAGCTTCCGGTAACCCCCACTGCGATTGTAGATCTTGCTCATGCGCGAACTACGGCGGCGGTCACGGGGCCTTTTTAATGACTTCCTGACCCGGGGACTTGGTGCCCCCGGTTCTCCGGCGTCATGGAGTCATGGCGTCATCGCCGAGCGCAAACGCAACTGATCAAGCATCAGCCCGCCGTGGGATGGCGAGGTCATGGTGAAGCGCAGAGCTTTGGCCTGCACGACCGGGAACTTCACGGTCTCCACACGGCCTTTCATGTCGGCGGTCGAGAGTTTGGCAATTGGTTTCCATTCTCCATCGACCTGGGCTTCGATGCCGAGATCAAAAGGATCATTGCGGGTCCAGCGGCGGAGAAAAAGCGAGAGACCGTCGATGGTTTCCACGTCGAGCAGGGCAACTTCCACCCGGCGCGCATCCCCGCCTTCGATCTTGAGTCTGCGTTGTCCTTGATGCGTGATGATGGAAGCATGACCCGGGGTAGCCGACCAAACGCCATGGGTCGAATTGAATTCGCGCAAGGGTCCCTCTGCCGCGTTGCCGAACAAACACGGAGCACCGAATCGTTCATCAACCTTGGAACGGCTGGGAGCTTGGGCCAGCGCGAGCATGCGCGCGAACTCTTCCCCTTCCTTGCCCTCGAATGCCGCGCTGTAGCGAAGTCCCGGCACCTCGCGGACATTGATACCGACACCGGTTTCTTGCACGGGAATAAAGGTGAAAACCCATTTCCATCCCCCATTGTGCGGGGCTTTGACCAGCACGTCATTCCATCCTTCGCGCAGTTGGATCTTGGTCGGCTCGCGGTAAAAATAGTCTTCGTCGATGAGCGGGATTTCTTCCGAGGCCTTGCCACCGAGACCGGGTTGTTTCCATTGCGGTGCTGGCACGGTGCGGCCATTGACCCAAACCCCCGCGTGGACACCATTCCATTCTCCGAGTTGGGGAGTGGGGCCGCCGCGGCTGCGTCCGGAGGACCGGCTCCACGCATTGAAGCCAATCCACGCGCCGACTTCTTGGTCTTTCGGCGACCAGACGCGGGTAAATGCATAGACGGTCCCGGAGCCGCTCTTCAGGTGCGAGGGATACCAGAAGTGCCGTGGATAATGGGTCGCGCCACGAACGGGATCTTTCCACCAGGTGATCGTCTGGCCATTCGTTTCATAGCCAGGTTTGATTCCCTCGGTCT
>JBJTQJ010000050.1:0-51362 GCA_046075565.1 Verrucomicrobiales bacterium
CTCTTATGAAACTTCGGCGTGGACCGGAGTCAAGGCGAATCCAAGTTGCTCGGCTTGGCGGCGCAAGTAGCGCTCCTTCCGGGCGCTGGCCAACTCGGGGTTGCCCAGTCGCGATGGATCGTAGGGGCGGCGGTGTTTGACCATCGCCCAGAGGATGCGTGCCATCTTGTGGGCGGCAGCGGTCACCGCCGCCTTCGTCCCGAGCTTGGACTTCAACCTTCGCAAAAAGTAAAACCTGGCACTTTGACAAAAAGTGTTGACGCTCCCACTGTCGATGTCCAAGGTCACCCCAATATGAGGCCTCCACGCATCATCGTGCCGCCGGATATGGACGGGCTTTATCATGTGGTCAGCCGCGTGGTGGACCGGCGTATGATCTTCGGGGAGGAGGAGAAGAGGAAGTTCCGGGAGTTGCTGGTGGGATATGCCGGGTTTTCCGGGATCACGGTGGCAGCGTGGTGTTTGATGGACAATCACTTCCACCTGTTGCTGCATGTGCCGTCACGGGAGAAGCAGGACCCGGCGGCCTTGCCAGAAAAGGAAATCCTGCGGCGCTTGCGGATGATTTACGGCAAGGCGGAGATGGCGGACATCACGCGGGTGCTGGGCCAGTGCCCCGATGCGGCCTCGCGGATGCGGTATCTGGAGCGGTTCACCAAACGCATGGGGGACCTGGCGATTTTCATGCGGTCGTTGAAGCAGCGGTTCAGTCGTTGGTATAACGGACGCAAGCGGAGGAAGGGGACCCTGTGGGAAGATCGCTACCGGAGTGTGGCGGTGGAAATCCAGGATCTGGCGACCCTGGGCGCGGCGGCGCGGATCGTGTCGGCCTATATCGATTTGAATCCGGTGCGAGCGGGGATGGTGGAAGATCCTAAGGATTACGAGTGGTGCGGATATGCGCGGGCCTTGGTGGGAGAGAAGGAGAGCGAGAAAGGGCTCTTGCGGGTTTGGGGCAAGCAGAGGGGTTTGAAGGGGGCGTTGGCGGAGTATCGGGTGTATTTGTTTGAGGAGGGGAATGAAGACCCGGCGTCGCGTGAAGGCTATGCCGGGGCAAGGAAGATTCAGGATCCGAGAACCGGAGAAATTAAGACGCGGATGGGGATTGATGCTCGGAAGGTGTGGGAGGAGAGGAAGCGGGGAGGGCGCTTGCCGATGAATGTGATGCTGCGGTTGAAGTCGCGGTATCTGGTGGATGGCGCGGCGATTGGGAGTGAGGAGTTCTTGCGGAGGTTGACGGGAGGAAGACGCAAGACCGCCTCGCTCGAAGACAGAAGACAAAAGAAGGAGGAGGCAGGGCATGGCGTGGAGGTTTCAGATGGGCTAGGCGAAATAAATAGGGCTGAGCAAACGGAAGGCAAGCCCGGGGTGGCGATGAGGTTTGGTCAGTGGGGTGGTCTGCGAGTGCTGAGGGATTTGCGGGTGTCGGTGGTGGGACAAGGATAAAGAAGGAGGAAATGCGGTGGCAAAAAGATGGGTTCTAGGTGCAACTGCCTAAAGGGGGGGTGACTATTCCGCGATGCAAAAAGCCTTTGAGCGCCTCTACTCGCTTCCGCATTCAGTGATTGGCCGCAAAGGCACGGGACTTGGTCTTGCCTTCGTGCGCGAAGCCGCCCATCTTCATCATGGTAGTGCCCGACTGTCCAACCACCCCGATGGTGGAGCTATCGCCGAAATCCGCTTGCCCCATCCAGAATGAAAGCTCAAGCATCTCCACGAACTGGCGCTCCGCGTGAAAACCGAAGGCTTGGCAGCACGGCCAGGGCAAGACCGGGACGGTCTTGCTACATTTTCCGGGTAAAGTTCGTAAGGCGATTCTGCTTGTGTTTCCATGTCAAGTGTAACCCCGGCGCCATCAGGGCACCGTATGGTTGGGGTAAGGAGAGACAAGGGTCTGACAATTCTGCTGTTATCGCAACACGACTGCATGTTCCCATTTATGGCTTATTAGCGTTGGCTTTCGCTTGCATGCTTTCAACCGGTGCAGTAACCCGCGCCGACGAACATCCCAAGCCGAACATTCTCCTCATCTACACCGATGATCACGGGTGGGCGGATCTCGGTGCACAAGGCGCGGACAAGGATATCCAAACGCCCAATCTCGACCAACTTGCGCGGGACGGTGTCCGATTCACGCGGGGTTATGTCACCGCGCCGCAATGCGTGCCCTCGCGCTCGGGTGTTCTCACAGGCCGTTATCAACAACGGTTCGGGGTTGAGGACAACGCCAAAGGGCCTTTGCCTCACGCCGAGATCACCATCGCGGAACGTTTGAAGCCGGCCGGCTATGTCAGTGGCTTTGTCGGCAAGAGCCACCTCGATACCCGTTTCGAGCAGGGTGGGGAACGCGCCGCGCGTCTGGATTCAGATTGTTTTCCCCATCGACTGGGATTTGAAGAATGCTTCTGTGGCAGCATGAGGCGATACCATGCCTCGCATGCGCTCGACGGCAAATCCTTCGGGGATGCCCCTCATGTTGTCAGTGATGACCGCTTTCGTGTGGTGGTCCAAACAGATGCCGCGCTTTCCTTCCTCGACCGGAGGGCAAAAGCTGCCAAGCAGCCATGGTTCCTCTATCTGGCTTGGTTTGCTCCCCATGTGCCGCTCGAGTCGCCGGAACCGTGGTTCTCCAAGACGCCCGCTCAGCTTCCGCGTGAGCGCCGCCAGGCCCTCGCGATGATCGCGGCCATGGACGATGGGCTAGGCAGAATCCGCGCCAAACTCCGGGAAATGGGTGCCGAGAAAAATACCATCATCTTTTTCATCAGCGACAACGGTGCGCCCGTGAAGCCCGGCGCGTGGGATGGCTCGTTGAATGCTCCGCTTGTCGGCGAGAAAGGAATGCTCACGGATGGAGGGATTCGGGTGCCTTTCCTGGCGGCATGGCCATCAACCATTCCGGCAGGGCAGGTTTATGAACATCCTGTGAGCGCTCTGGACGTGGCCGCAACCGCCAACGCATCCGCGGGCCTGCCCGGTGATGAACGTCTCGACGGCGTGAATCTCCTTCCATTCCTGAATGGGACCAATATGACTCCACCCCACGACGCGCTTTATTGGCGGTGGCGATCGCAAGCCGCCGTGCTTGAGTTTCCATGGAAGCTCGTTCTTCTCGGCAAGCAGGAGAAGTTCCTCTTCAATGTTACCAGTCCCGATGGCGAACTGGTCGCGAACAACCAACTGGCCCGGCATCCGGACATCGCGGCACGTTTGGAAAAGAAACTCGAATCATGGTCCGCCACGCTTCAACCGCCCGGCCTGCCGCTGTCAAAAAATGCGGAAGACGACAAGTTTTTCTCGAGCCATGTGCAGAAGACCGGGGTCTTGACGCCCGTTGTCAGGAAAAAGGGCAAGAAGAAATGAAGTTGGAACGGGCAGCTGAGATTCATGTTGGTCATTTGCTCATTGGCTATGGCGAGTGCCATGGCGGATCCGCAAACACAAGGTAAACAAGCTGGAGTGCCGGGGTTTCGTTAGCCTTGAAAGGAAAATTGAACCACGAATTGACACGAATGGGCACGAATTTTCAAAGAGTTATGGAAAAAAACCAATTCATCCTGCGGGTGAGTGAAGCCCTTTTCATAAATCTCTGATTTTCTTTTTTTATTCGTGTAAATTCGTGTTCGTTCGTGGTTTTTAAGGTTAGAGGAAAACGATCGAAATCCCCGCACGCATCCATGCTCGAGCCTCTCTGTCCTCGTCGCAAAAACAAAAACCCGCCCGGTCACTCGACCGGACGGGCTTTCGCGACGAAGAAGTTGAATTGGCTTCGAAAGGATTTACACCCCGACTTTGGCGGTCTGCGCGACTTCCGGTTTGGCGGGAGCGGGTGCGGGAGCGGCAGGAGCGGCGGCATTGGCCGGCTTCTGTGCGGCAGCGGCGGCACCAACAATCGATTTGCCCATGAAAGCGGCGCCTTCCTCAATGGCAAGGGTTTTGGCGCGGACATCCCCGGCCAATTCGGCGGACTGCTTGAGTTCGCAGCGGTCGGTCACGGTGATGTTGCCTTCGACCTTGCCGAACACGATGCAGGACTTGGTTTTGATTTCACCCTTGATACGGGCATTTTCTCCCACGGTCAGGGATCCATCGGAAGTTACTTCACCTTCGATGCGACCGTCGATGACGAGGTCATTGGAGAACTTAAGGGAGCCTTTGATTTCGACATCGCTGGACAGGATATTCTTGGGGGAGTTGGTCATATAATTGTTACGGCGAAATTCAGATTCTGCAGTGGTGCGTTGGTTGTAGCTCGGAGCAGGCGCGACCGGAGCTGCCGGGGTGTAAACAGGGGCCGCGGGAGTGGGTTCCGGACGGGGTGGGTTTTCGTTGGTTTGGATGATGCGGCGGGGAAACACGAAGGGAATTTAATCAAGGAAAGGTTAAATAGTCAAAAATTTATTGGCGGAACTCCAAATTTTTTCAAATTCGGGCCCGCCGACAGTCCGGAATATACCATTTTCAAGGGCCGGAACTTTCAAGAATCCTCTCGGAAAGCTCTTCGGCTGGGTAAGTCCAGATTTCAGACAGCGTTGGATGGTAGTGGGGGGTTTGGGCGAGCTGGCCGGCGGTCAGCCGGGCGGAAACAGCCACGGAAACCTCGTGGATAAGTTCCGAAGCATGCGGGCCGACCACCCCGCCGCCGAGAATTTCCCCGCTGACGGCATCGGCGACCAGTTTCACGAAGCCGCTGGTTTCACCCATGACCATACTCTTTCCATGATCGTCGAAAGGATGGGTTGCGATGATGATTTTTCGATCTCCGGCTTTATCCTCGCCGAGTCCAACGGTCGCCAGTTCCGGATGACTGAACATGGCGAAAAGTTTGACCCGGTAGTCCATGAGCTTCCGCATTTCCCGCGGAAGTTTCCCTAACAGAATTGCGGCATTGGTAGCGGCGGCTTCTCCCTGCGTGATGGCAATGTGCACAATCTCATGCGGACCACATACATCCCCGGCGGCGAAGATGTGTGGAATGGGCGTCGCCTGGTCCGCGCCCGTGGTGACCGGTTGACCGCTCTTGAAACCAGCCTTTGTTAGATCCAGTCCATCCGTGGCCGGTTCGCGTCCGAGCGCGCAGAGGATTTCATCGGCCTGAATCTTTCGGACTTCTCCGGCCTGCTGGAAAGAAACCGAGATGGTGCCATTCGCTTCTCTCTTCGCTTCCAACAGTTTGGTATCCGTATGGATGGTCATGCCTGATTCGCGGAGGGCATTTTCAAGTGACAGCGCGAGGTCGGCATCGCACGATCGCACCAGGCGGGGACTGCGCTGGATAACCGTCGTCTCACACCCGAGTGCGTGATGATACCATGCCAACTCGAGGGCGATGGGGCCGCCTCCAAGCACGATGATCGATCGTGGAAGTTGGTCCGAGTCCAGGACATCATCACTGGTCAACGGGCGGGCCGCCCGTAGACCCGGAACATCGGGAATGGAGATGGTGGAGCCGGTGGCGAGAATGAAAGTCGAGCCTTCCAGTTCCAGCGTGCCGGAGTCTTTCGTCTCCACGGCGACCCGATGCGTGTCCAGAAAGCGGGCCTTGCCGCGGAAAAGCGCGAACCGGCCGTCTTCCAGTTGCCCGGCACGGTAGGACGCGAATTCCGCAATCAGGTGGCGTTTGCGCTCCCGGATTTCCGCCGGGATGACCCGTAGGTTTTCGGCCCGCAAGCCGAATTCCCCGGCTCGGCGCATCGAATAGAAGCGGTTCGCCGACTCGATCAGGGTCTTGCTCGGCATGCAGCCCCGCAGGATGCAGAGACCGCCCAATTCGGCCGCGCCGTCCACCACCGCCACGCTCAATCCATACCCGTGGGCCGTCCGCGCGGCCGCGTAGCCGGCGCTTCCTCCTCCAATCACGATGCAGTCAAATTTTTGTGTCATGCGGGCAGGGTGGGGGATCCGCTTGGAATTGTCAAATTGACGCTTTTTTTCCCGTCTGCGACCCCTGAATTTGGTGTTTTTCGGGCACGATTTCAGGCAGGAAAAACTTGTTTCAGTGCTTCATCTCTCTAAAGTAACCGGAACATGTCAGACCCTCAATCCACCCCCGAAGCCGAGGAATTTCAAATCAGCGAAACCCAACCGGTGCTTCCGTCCGGCGGAGCGGAATACAATGCCGCCCAAATCGACAAACTCGAGGGCCTCGAAGCGGTTCGCAAACGTCCCGGCATGTATATCGGCGACCCCGACGAACGTGGCCTTCATCACTGCGTCTTTGAGGTGCTGGACAACTCGATCGACGAGCATCTGGCCGGTTATTGCCAGAAGGTGGAAATCACCATTCATGTCGATGGATCGATCTCCATCCGCGACAATGGCCGGGGCATTCCGGTGGACATGCATCCGAAATTCAAGATGCCGGCCATCGAACTCGTGCTCACCAATTTGCACGCGGGCGGTAAGTTCGGCCAAGGCGCTTACAAATACAGCGGAGGACTCCATGGCGTCGGCGCAAAATGTGTGAACGCCCTTGCCGATTGGTTTAAAGCCGAAGTGCGGCGCGAAGGGAAGTTGCATTCCATCACCTTCGAGAGAGGCCGCACCGTGCAACCTCTCGCCGTCGTCGGCGAAGTCCTGCCGGATGTGACCGGCACGACGATCACCTTCTTCCCGGACGCGACCATTTTCACCGAGACCACCGAGTTCAAGTTCGACCGTCTGGCGGTCCGTCTGCGCGAATTGGCCTTCCTTAACCCGGGGCTGACCATCGTGCTTGAGGACGAGCGAGCCGAGAGCCCCCGGAAGGACAGCTTTTTCTATGCCCGTGGCATCGAGGAATTCGTCCGCCAGCTCGGCGAGAACAAGACTCTCGTGCACGAGCAACCGATCATTCTCAAAGGCACAAGGCAAACCGAGGTCGATTACGATGGCAAGAAGGTGGCCGACGAGGTCTATGTCGATGTGGTGCTGCAATACAACGACAGCTACCAGGAGCAGGTGCTTTGTTACGCCAACTCCATCCCCAATGGCGATGGTGGCACCCACCTCTCCGGCTTCCGCTCTGCCCTTACCCGTGCCATCAACCAGCACGCCAAAACCAACAACCTGCTCAAGGATAAAGACCCAGCGCTATCCGGTGACGACGTTCGGGAGGGATTGGTCGCGGTGCTGAGTGTAAAACTGCCCAACCCGCGGTTCAGTTCCCAGACCAAGGACAAATTGGTGAATACCGAAATCGAGGGGGTGGTGGGCTCGGTGATGTATGACGGGCTCACCCGCTACTTCGAGGAAAACCCGTCGGTTGCCCGCAAGATCATCGACAAGGCCTTGAATGCCGCCCGTGCCCGTGACGCCGCCCGGCGCGCCCGCGAGGCCGTGCGCAAAAGCGCGCTGCACGGCGGTGGATTGCCCGGTAAGCTGGCCGATTGCTCGGAGCGCGACCCGTCGAAGAGCGAACTATTCATCGTCGAGGGTGATTCCGCCGGTGGCTCCGCCAAACAGGGCCGGGATCGTCGCACCCAGGCCATCCTGCCCATCCGAGGCAAGCTCATCAACGTGGAGAAAGCCCGCCTCGACCGTGTGCTCCAGAACAAGGAAATCCAAACGATGATCACCGCCATCGGTGCGGGCATCGGCACCGGGGAAGGCGAGGGGAGTTTCGACGTCAACAAAGTGCGCTACCACAAGATCGTCATCATGACCGACGCCGATGTGGATGGCTCCCACATCCGCACGCTCCTGCTTACTTTCTTCTGCCGGCAGATGCCCGAATTGGTGAAACGCGGCTACCTCTTCATCGCCCAACCGCCGCTCTACCTCGTCAAACGCAAGAAGCGTCAGGAATACGTCGCCGATGATGCCGCCCTCAACCGCATCCTCATCGATCTCGGCGCGGAAGACGTGACCTTGCGCCCTACCGGTGGCGGCAATTCCCTCGGCCACGACCAACTGCGCGAGGTGCTCGATTTGCTGATGAAGCTCGCCCGTTTTTCCGACAACATCCGGCGGAACGGCGGGGGATTCGATGCCTACCTCTCCGCCCGCAGGGATGGCAAATACCCCGAGTATCTCGTGAAGGTGCGTGTCGGTAACGAAGAAACCGCAGAGTTCTTCACGGACGAATCCGATTTGCGATCCTACGGCGCGGCCAACCCGGACCTCCGCCTCTTCAGCGAATCACCGTCCGACGAAGACGGTGCGGCACGCAAGGAAAATGGACCGACCCGCCGCGCCCGGCTCATCGAACTGCACGAATCCCACGCCATCGCGAAACTGATGGCGCGCCTCGAAGAATGTGGTCTCGACCCGGCCCATTTCTTCTCCATGGACCAACCGGTTTATGAACTGGTCGAAGGCGAGGGAGAAAAGGCCGTCGCCCATCCGGTATTCAGCGTGCCCGCCATCCTGGAAACCATTCTCGAAATCGGACGCCGTGGCATCGAGATCAAACGATTCAAGGGGCTGGGTGAAATGAACGCCAAGGAACTCTTCGAAACCACCATGGACCCGGAAAAACGCCGGTTGCTCCAGGTGAAATTCGACGACGAGAATCTGGTCAATGCCGACCGCATCTTCACCATCCTCATGGGGGATATCGTCGAACCCCGCAAGCAGTTCATCGAAGACAACGCCCTCAATGTCCGGAACCTGGACGTCTGAAGCACGATTTTTGGTTGCACGGAATCCTGTTCCGTTCCACCTTTCCAGTCCGCCGGGGTAACCCGGTTGGTCCGGGTTTTCCCGGCCACTCATCGATGGGGATATAGCTCAGTTGGTAGAGCGTCTCGTTCGCAATGAGAAGGTCAGGGGTTCGAGCCCCCTTATCTCCACCATCCTTTCGTAAAAAGCGCGGTTAGCTCAGCGGTAGAGCACATCGTTCACACCGATGGGGCCGCAGGTTCGAACCCTGCACCGCGCACCATGGAGGGAAATGCGCGAGATTTCCTCATGGACCGCTCGCCTCTCTCATGTCGGGAACCAAAGGATCGGGGCTACGGAGATTGTCGGCAGCTGCTTTTCCAACCTACACCTGATTTTCAGGGGCTAGGCCATCCCCGTTTGCCAGAGCGGCGGTGGTGTGGTATAGGGGAGGGGATTTGACTCTCGGTATTCGCCCACCATGCGCGTTCTCTTCACCTGCAACTCGATCTCCCGACGTGGTGGGGTGGTTACATTCACACGGGAGTTGGCCCGGGCCTTGACCAGCCTCGGGCACGAGGTGCGTTGGTTTGGCAACCTGCGCGAGAGGGGAAACGTGGGTGATTGCCCCGAATTGCCGGCGATCACCGGACCCGACGAATTCCAACCGGACATTCTCCATCTTCAACATGCGATTCCGGCCTACGCTGCCTTGCTGGCCTTCCGCGGGGTGCCTGCCATTTTCCATTGCCATGGAGGAACATGGAAGGACCAGCCATTTCTGCATCCCCGCGTGCGGCATTATGTGGCCATGTCGGAATTCCAAGCGGAACGTCTGTCCATCGAAATGTCGCTTAGCAAGGATTTGATTTCGGTGTTCCTCAATCCGGTCGATACGTCCCGCTTCCAACCCGGACTGCCTTTGGAAGGACGGCAGCCAGCAATACTGGTTTATCACGGACGAATTGCCAGCGACGACCCCGTGGTTCACGCGATCAAGGAGGCGACCACCCGGCGACAAAGCAGGGTGGATTTCCTGGGCCGGGGGTTCGGAGCGAGCGTGGTGGCCCCGGAACGCTTGCTTCCAAACTATCCGGTGGTTTTCGCATCGGGGCTTTCCGCGATCGAGGCGATGGCCTGTGGTTGCGCGGTCGTTATCTTCGGACCCGGTGGTTGCGGGGAAATGGTGGGAAGCGAAAACTTTGATCGGCTGAGAGCCCGCAATTTCTCCATTCCAATGAATTGCTCTCCGGCAACCCCTGAAGCGGTGCTCAAATCCTTGGACTCTTATGACCCTGTGGATGCGGGTATGGTCACCGGGAGAATCCGAGGTGAGGCGGATGTGTTCTCCTCAGCCCGCGAAATGTTGAAGATCTATCAAAACGTTCTCGATGCGACACAGGGGCAAATGCCAGATCAGAACGGCGAAAGTCTTGCCCTCGCTTCATTTTTCCGCTGGCTGGCTTCCATGGTTGAAGCGAGGGATCAGAGTTTTGCTTCGGCGAATACACGAGGGGAGGAGATGGCATGAGAATCCTGCTCACCGGTTTCTCCTTGTCCATTCGGGCCGGACACGAACCGGTCAGCCGACAACTGGCCCGGATGCTCCAAGCCCGCGGCCATATCGTGGCTGCCAGCGGGAGTCATCCATCGCAACTGCCCCGGGTTTTGAAAATTGATTGGACTCCAATAGCATCGGATCCTTCCCGGCTGGTCGAGCGCCCGGACATTATTCACGCTTGCCATCTCCACGATGCTTTCTGGGCTTTGGCCGCGCTGCCCGGTGTTCCCGCTGTACTGCATTGTGGAAGAGACATTCATCAATCGGTCATGCATCCGAGAATCTACCGCCGCCTCCATTCGCCTTGCGACAGCGGGCAGGGAGCCGGTTCGCCGGATAACGTTGTTCAACCGGATATCGACATCGTCCTCCCTGAAGAAGAAGATTCGCTCGGTCCAGCATTGGAAAGGATTTACACGGAGGTGATTGATGAACATGCCAAGGCCCGAGTAGACTGGGATGAGGAAGCCGCCGCGAATCTGCGATACCTGCAAGCAATCTTCCCCCAGTTGATGGCAATGGAAAAACTGAACCCGTCCACTTTGCTCGGATGGGCTGCCCCTCTTGAGAATCGGCACGCCCCCGCGAATTCTCCCAGACGATCGTTCTGAGGAGCATTCCGGCCTCCGTTTTTGCTCCACCATCTTCGCGTTTCCGTTCCGCTGCCTGCGATAGCCTGTGGAAGATCAGACTCCTTGCTCGCGTTCGAAGAGTCCGCGCAGGCGGTCGGGCTCCGGCTCAGGTTTGGGTTCCTCTTCCTCGATGCGGTGGATCCATACGCTTTGCACCAGCCCCATCAGGGACATGACTACGAGCAGGAAAGTGCCGCCGTAACTGATGAAGGGCAAAGGGATGCCCGTGATGGGAGTGAGCAGCACGTTCATGCCGACATTCTGGAAGACGTGGGCGAAGAGGAGCGCGGCGACGCCGGTGACGAGCAATCGTCCTGTTAGATCCCGTGCCCCGTAGGCGATGACAAGACAAATGACGAGCAGAGCGGCGTAACCGGTGAGCAGCAGCATGGAGCCGCGGAAGCCGTAGCGTTCGGCGAGCACGGCGAAGATGAAGTCGGTATGGGCGGTCTTGCGGGGAATGAGGCCTTGGGCGTGGAGGGAGTTTTTTCTCTCAGCGAGCGCAGCATCATCCTCGATGGCACCGGAGGAAGAAACGATGTCGCTATTCATCTGCGCCCTTCCGAAGCCGTTCCAACCTCCTGAGCCGACGGCCGTGCTGGCATAGTGGGCGGCATAACCTTCGCCGCGGATATCGACCGGGCGTCCTTGAAGCATATCGAGATACACGACAATGCGGGACCGCCGGCTTTCATTCAACCCGAAGAAGTAGAATGGCGGGAGCACGATCATGGCGGCGAGGAATACGAGCGCAAGGTGCCGGAACGGGATGTTGCCGACGAGGCAGACGGCCGCGCTCACGGGCAACCACACGAGGGCAGAGCCGACATCCCCCTGGAGCAGCACGAGGAGACAGGGCACACCCATGAGGAAGCCGATGAGCGCCAGATTGACGAAGGGCAGGCGGAAGAACCAATGGAACTTTCGCAGCCCGCCGAGGCCGAAAGAAGCGGCGATGATGGCGGCTCCCATGGCGAATTGTGACGGTTGAAATTGCACGCCAGCGAGTCTCACCCAGCCTTTGGTATCATTGATCTCCTCGCCCTTCAGCAAAGCGAAAACCAGCAAGCCAAGACCGACGAGCATACCGGGGGCGGCCACCCAACGCAGCCATTTATAATCGATGAGCGAGCAGAGGAAGTAGGCGAGGGCACCGGCGAGGGCAAAATTGATCTGGGATTTGTAGGCGTTGAGAATGGATGGGTTGGGATTATTTTCTCCGGCCACGGCCACCGCGTTAATGCCGAAAATGATCATGATCGCGAGTGCGCCGGTCAGATACCAGTTCTGGCTGATGATTTTGCGGAGGAGGGGAGACATGGATACGAAATGGGGTGGGGCATTTCAGTTATTCGTGACGCAGGAACGCGGTGAGCGGGCTGGTGGGAGAGGCGGTGTCGCTCGGTCCGGCGCGGCCGGAGAGCCAAGCCAAGCGGCCGGCCTCCACGGCCATGCGGAAAGCGCGGGCCATCTCGGACGATTGTTCGGCGATGGCAATGGCGGTATTCACGAGCACGGCGTCGGCTCCCAATTCGAGGGCCTCCGCGGCATGACTTGGGGCACCGATGCCCGCGTCAACGACCACCGGCACATTGGCCTGCTCGATGATGATTTCGATTTGGCGGCGGGTTTCCAGCCCGCGGTTGCTGCCGATGGGGGAGCCGAGCGGCATGACGGTGGCCGTGCCGACTTCTTCCAGGCGTTTGGCGAGCACGGGGTCGGCGTTGATGTAGGGCAGCACGGTGAAACCGTCCTGCACGAGAATTTCCGCCGCCTTGAGCGTTTCGATGGGGTCGGGCAGAAGGTAGCGGGGATCGGGATGGATTTCCAATTTCACCCAGTCGGGCAGTCCGGCGGTGCGGGCCAAGCGGGCGAGGCGGACCGCTTCTTCGGCATTCATGGCTCCGCTGGTATTCGGGAGAATCAGATAACGCTCCGGGTCGATGAACTCCAGGATATTGGCAAAGGGATCCTTCTTGCCGGTCAGGTCGGCGCGGCGCAGCGCGACGGTCACAATCTCCGTGCCGCTGGCGGCGAGTGCGTCGGCCATCGTTCGGGGAGAAGGGAATTTCCCCGTGCCCAGCAGAAGACGGGAAGAGAAAGCGCGTCCTCCGATGGTCAGGGGGTCGGTTTTGGCAGTTGGAAGATCGTTGGACATCAGGTCGGTCGGAGCAGTCGGGTGAGGTTGGCGGTGAGATGTCGGGTGAGTTCGGCCGCGGCGGCCTTGGGCTGGCCCCCGGCGGCCGCGAGCGCTGAAGGCGCGTCCACGGGGGTGTCGAACGTCACATGGGCCGTTCTCCGCACAGAATAACGCGGGGAATCGAGAATGTCCTCTTCGAGTTTCAGGATTGTCTCACTCACGCGCTCGCGGGTTGGATTTTCGGTAAGGTAGGTGCCGGGATAGCTGTAGAGCTGGTGGACCCGGTGGAGATGGACGAATTCCTCGTGCAGAGCCGGGCGTTCGGACGGAGGGAGAGGGGGGTCGGAAAGAAGCTTGCGGCGAAGGTGCCCGCGCACCGAACGGAATCGCTCGGGGGTCGATTTTCCGGGAAAGGAAAGTCCAAGTCGGCTTTCGACATCAGAGAGAATCTTTTCCCTGAGGCGAGTCAGCCGTGCGGGCAAGGGATCACCCGGGTGGGGAGACCCGAGATAGAGAGGCTCGTGGTTTTCCAAGGCGAACTCCCCGAGAGAGAGCAGTCGATCCACGGGATCGCGGCCGGGAAAAGTCTGGCCCCGGGTGTGGTATTCAAGGGTGCCAATGCGATCGTCCCAGGTCTTCTCGATTTCCGGCGGGTAGCGGTAAGTCAGCGCCATCGGCACCAGCCAGGCCTTCTTCCCGTCGGGCATACGCGACGAGGCCTTGAGCAGGATAGATGCGAAGCCATCGTGGATGGGATCGAGCGACTCCTGATGATGGTAGATCTCACCTTCGGGAAAAATAACAAGAGGATGTTCTCCAGAAGCGACCGTCTCGATGGCCGTTTTGAGCGCTGATAAATCGGCTCCGTCACGGTCGATGGAGAATGCTCCAGTGGACTGTAGGGCATAGCTGGCGAGTTTGCCCGATTCGAATCCTTCGCGGGCTGCCATGAAGCGCGGCTTCCACCGTGCACGGGCGGAGATTTGGAGCATGACGTGGGGGTCGGCATGATCCGCGTGATTGCCCGCGAGCATGACACCTTCGCCGGCAGCGAGCAAAGCGGTGACTTGTTCTTCTCCCGTGCTGGTGACCGAGGCGACGGCGAACTTGCGCCGCAGATAAAATTTGCCCGAAAGCCAGGTGAAGAAGCGCCGTCGCCAACTATCCTTGAAGGGAGGGCGGAAGCGATAGGGGACGACGCGAGGGTCGAATTCCATGGCCAGAAGCGGGCCGGAGGTTTAGAGACAAAGCCGCTCGAAAAGCTCGTCGAGAGGAAGCTGGAGGCCGATGTAAAACTCTCCGAAAATGCCGTAACGTGCCGAGACCTCGTCGAAGCGCATTTCATAGACGATGCTTTTCACGTCGGAGGTCGTGTGTCCTAACAAAGTCACGCCCCATTCCGCGTCATCGAGGCCGGTGGAGCCGGTGATGAGCTGGAGGATGCGGCCCTTGTAGGACTTGCCGGTTTCGGCATGCCCGGCCATGAGGCGGCGGCGGGTTTCGTAATCGAGGGAATACCAGTTGTCGGCACCCTCGCGTTTTTTGCTCATATTATAGAAGCACATGACCGGCCAGTCCGGTAACACGGGATAGAGGCGGTGTTTCGCATAGTGGTCCATGCGGGTGGCGAAGTCGGCGAGTGCGCTTTCCAATGCATCACCTTCCAGCCCTTGGGCGACGAGGGTTTCGCGATGCTGCGCGGTCGTGGTGGTGTATTCACTACGCTCGGTCATTGAGAGGTAGGAATAGGCCGGTTGGAGGATATCCGGACCCATGACCAGACCGAGGCGCTTCTCGATGGCACAAGCATTCTGCAAGTCGGGTGTGAGGAGCATGAGGCCGAGATCCGATTTCGGACCGACCATGGCGAAAGTGAGGAGCTGTGTGCTTTCTTGCGAGCGGATTTCCTGCACGAGGCGGCTGAACTCGGTCTTCGCCTCGCGGCGGTCCTCTTCGGACAGCAAGGACCATTGGGATTGATCCACATGATAAAAGAGATGGAGCACCTGCAGGCCTTCGGTAGGCAGCACGGGCCGGTGGCCGCTTGGTTCGATGGATTGGTTCATGGGGAAGATTTTTTGTCCAGATTCCAGGGGACGGCGAGGCGGCAAAGGAGTTTGAATTCGGACAACGGTGCTCCCGGTCTCGGACCTTCATGGATTTCTATGGTCCATCGTTCGAGGTCGCGGGAGCGCAGGGCATCGTATTCCAAGCGCGAGCGCAATCCGACCGTGCAGGTGACGACACGATCCAATCCGCCGTTGGCCAATTCGAGATCCACGGTATCGCCGACCAGTAGCTCGCGTTCGTCCCTGAAGAAAAGGCGGGCCGAGCCCGTGCTGCCCGGTTCAAAACGCATGGAAATGCGAGGCAGGAGCGTTTTGGCATTGATGCCACCGGCGAGGGAGCCGGAGTCGTTGTCTTTCCAATCAATCGTCAATTCACGGATGGTCAGTCTTTCGCCTTTGATGGGCAGGTTCGGTGTTATCTGGGCGTTGTAAACCGAATCCACCGGAAGGCCGGGGCGCAGGAGGAAATAGAAACCGATGCCG
This sequence comes from Verrucomicrobiales bacterium, assembly GCA_046075565.1. Taxonomy (GTDB): domain Bacteria; phylum Verrucomicrobiota; class Verrucomicrobiia; order Verrucomicrobiales; family SLCJ01; genus JBJTQJ01. The sequence goes on from JBJTQJ010000050.1 coordinate 15,466, forward strand.
ACGACGAACAAGCCGCCTAACAAGATGAGCAGCCATTTGCGATCACTTGGGTCGAGATTCAATCTGGGCAGCGCCGTTCCGGGTCCTTGGCTCGCGTTCGGAGCGGCCGCGGGTTGGGCATCGGGAGTGGCGACGCCCTCGCTTTCCGTCCCTTCTTGCGTATCCCCAGGGGACGATGGCGCTTCTCCGTCAGCGGTCACTTCTTCAGGTGGCTGCTCATCAGGGTTCGCCAACGCTTCGGCAAGCTCGGCCGGATCCAGCTCTGCTTCCTCACCCTCGGGTGGCGCTTCCGGGCGCAGGACCGGAAATTCAGGAAGATCACCGATGCTCGGCTCGTCGGCGAGCGGAAGCTCAGCCGGGATCTGCTTGGCCCTGCGATCCGGGGCGTGGACTTTTTTCCAGCGTTTTTTCCCGGTCCCGCCCGCGTCGTCGTCTTGGGGCTTGTCCGGTTTCTTCTCCGCCGGAATGGGTTTCAGTTCCACGGGGTCGGGCACGATGCCCGCCAAGAGCTCCTGCGCATCCTCCTCCGGGGCAGCGCTTTTTTTGGGAAGTTGTGGTTTGGTGTCGTCCGGGCTCATGGTTCGAGTCCCGATCCATACTCGCTTCCGGCCCCGAAGGAAACCGGAAAAATTCGTAATTGCCCTTGCAGGCGGCGATTGGACCGATACACTCAGGGTGTTCCCCCGAGACACAATCTCAAAATCACGACCATGGCAGACCGCGAAAACCGCTACCCCAATAATGTCCAAGGCACCTTCTATGTCGATGACCAGTGCATCGATTGCGATTTGTGTCGTGAAACGGCCCCGAAAAACTTCACCCGCAGTGACGATGGCGGGCATTCCTTCGTTTTCAAACAGCCGGAAAGTGACGAGGAAACCGCCCAGTGCGTCGAGGCGATGGAAGGCTGCCCGGTCGAAGCCATCGGTAACGACGGCTAAGGCCAAAACGGATCACATTTTGCGATGAAACCCTCCCTGCGCCGCCGTGTCTTGAGCGAGTGGCGGGGGTGGACCGAGCCCGAGGACCCGGACCGCAATCTCCGCACCGCCGCCGAGGCTTTGCGTCCTTGGCTCGAGCAACTCTCCGGCAGTGACTGGTTGGGAGAGGAGCGTATTCGGGAAACTTGGAACCAGGTCGTTGGTCCATTCCTCGCGACCCATGCCCAGCCGATTGCCCTCAAACGCGGTGCCCTGCACATCCGGGTCGTCCAGCCAGCCGTGCGCCATGCCCTCGAGCAGGGAATGAAGAAAGAACTCCTCGCCAAACTCCAGCACGCCTTTGGCCGCGATGTCGTGCACAGCCTGGTTTTCACCACCATCTGAGGAATGTTCCGGAATATCATTTTCGACTGGTCCGGAACCTTGGCCAATGATCTGCCACCCGTCCTCGACGCGACCAATCGCTTGCTCGAATTCCATGGTCGCCCCCACCTGAGCGAGTTCGAATTCCGCGAGACCTTCCGCCTTCCCTTCAAGGGATTCTACGACGAAGTCCTGCCCGAAGTGCCGCTGGCAGAACTTGAAGTGCTCTTCGGGGAATTCTTTTCGGCGAGCGCGGCCCCCGTCGTGCTCCTGCCGCACGCGAGGGAATTCCTCGAATTCTGCCAGTCCAAAGGCGTGCGTATGTTCATCCTGAGCAGTGCCCGCCAAGATTTCCTCGAAAACCAGGCCCGCGAACTCGGTGTGGTCGGATTTTTTGAAACCATCCACGCGGGTGTGCTCGACAAACGCAGCGCCTTACCCGGCATTCTCGTCGCCCACGGCCTCCGCCCGGATGAAACCGCATTCATTGGTGACATGGAGCACGATGTCGAAACCGCCCTTGCCTGTGGCGTTCACTCCGTGGCCGTGCTCACGGGTTACGACCCGCCCGCCAAGTTGATGAAAGCCGGACCCGAGGTCGTGGTGGCGGACCTTTCCCGTCTCCGCAGATTGCTCGCCGGTTCCGGCCAACCCGGGCATCCCGTTCCCACGGTCGGGGCGGCCATTTTCGACGAAGTGGGCCGTGTTCTCTTGGTCAAGACTTGGAAATGGGGCGACACATGGGGGATTCCTGGTGGAAAAATCGAACGCGGCGAAACCGCCGATTCCGCCCTCCGGCGGGAAATTCGCGAGGAAACCGGCCTTGAGATCAAGGATGTGGCCTTTGTGCTCTACCAGGATGCCATCTTGCCCCCGGAATTTTACCGGGAAGACCATTTCCTGCTCCTGAATTTTACCGCAAAATGGGATACCGGAGAAGTAGTATTGAACGAAGAGGCCTCGGAGTTTGTCTGGCTCAAACCCGCCCGCGCTCTGGCCGAACTCGACCTCAACCAACCGACCCGCACACTCCTCGACCACATCGTCGCCCACTGAACCGGCGGCAGTCACCTCGCGTCCATGCCCGACACCATCCACATCCGCGGACTCGCTGTTACCTGCCACATCGGGGCGGGGGAGGAGGAGAGGTCCGAAGCGCAAGAGCTGCGACTAGACCTCGATCTGTTACCTGAAAACGGACTTCAGGGGCTCGAGGACGACCTCGAACGCACCATTGACTACCATGCCGTGTCCCTTGCCGTCCAAGCCCTCGCGGCGGCCCGTCCGCGCCGGCTCGTGGAAACCCTGGCTGATGATATTCTCGACCTTCTCCGGGATGACTTCGGCATCCAAACTGCCCGGGTGACCGTGCGGAAGTTCATTCTTCCCTTCACCGAGTGGGTCGGGGTAACCTTGCAACGCCCCCGATAAGGGAAACCCCCGACTCCGGGCTGGGCCAACCGACCAAATGAGCAGCAACGAGAAAGAACAAACTCTCCCACCCGATGGCGGACCGCCCGACGAGGTTCTCGTTTCCCGTGCTCGCGAAGGTGACACCGGGGCGTTCGACGTGCTCGTGCGCCGATACCAGCGCCGGATCTACGCGCTTGCCTACCACATGACCTCCCATCATCAGGACGCGGATGATGTCGTGCAGGAGACATTTACCAAGGCCTACCGCTCGCTCCGCCGCTTCCACGGCCGGTCGTCCTTCTACACCTGGCTTTACGCCATCGCTTCGAACCTCTCCCTCAACCTCCTGCGCCGACGCAAACGCCGCCAGTCCACGAGCCTCGACCAACTCGATGAAGATGGCTTCGCCAACGACCCCGCTTTTGTCGATACCACCCTGGCCGCCGATACCTCCCGCCAGGTCAGAATGCGCGAGATTCAAGAAAAATTGAACGAAGCGCTCCTCACGTTGTCAGACGACCATAGAGCCGTAGTGGTCATGCACGATATCGAGGGGATCCCCCATACCGAAATCGCCCGCATCCTCGCGGTTTCCGAGGGAACCGTCCGTTCCCGCCTCTTCTACGCCCGACGCCTTCTCCAGAGCATGCTCGCCGACTATCTCAATTGAGCTCAGCCCCGGAAACCAACTCATGCCCGCGCCCCAGCCCACCAACGATCAGGCTCTTGTCGAGCTCCTGCGCCTCAAACGCCACGAAACCCCCGGCGAGGACTACTTCGAGGATCTCCTTCCCCGCATCCACACCCGCGTTAGGGTGGAAATGATGCGCCAATCGTCCGGCAGCCTGTTTCTCGAACGGGTGGGCGTGTTTGTTGATAACTTGGCTGGAGGCCGCTGGGTTGCCGGTGGTATCGCCGCCTACGCAGCCGCTCTGATCGGCGGACTTTTCCTTTTGCAATGGAGCGCGACCCCGGATGATCCCAGTGCCAACAACCTCCAACCCGTCTCACTGGAAGCGAACACCCCTGTCGCCCCCGAGGCCATCCGCGTGCCCTTCCGCTTCACCGTCGTGCCGGTGCAGCCTCTTCCCGGAATACCCGCGCAGCAAACCACTCCGTCGGTAAATCCCAGCCGCGAGGCGACTGTGCCCGCCGGGAAAGATGGCGCGCGATAAGGGTTGATAGAACCGCCCCCGAGGAAAGTGACTGTTTTCGAACCTGCGAGAAATTCGGCCTATTTCCCCGGCTTATCGGGGTTCATCCGTTTGAGTTCGGCTTTCGTGGGTTCGCCGCCGAATTGCTGGTAGTAGGCGGCGGCGAAGGGATTGATTTTGGGCCCGACGACCTTTTCATTGACCAGCTTCGGAAGGCAGCGCGCCCACCATTCGTCGAAGGCGCCCGCGAGATACTTGACTACCTCGGGATTCCCGGCGGCAACATCGCTTTGTTGCCCTGGGTCCTTTTCGAGATCGAACAATTGCCAATCGGACTGCTTTCCGCCCTTGATGCTCACCAGCGCCCAGCGGGAGTTACGAACGGCGGTATTGGAGAACTTAAAGTCATCCGGATTGGCCGACTTCGGCCAGCGCCCCACATGGGTGAAAATTTTCCGATCCGGCCATTCGGCATCTCCGCTCCCCAGCAAGGGCAGCAGGCTGCGGCCCTCGATTTGTTTCTTCGCTTTTTCGGTTAAGGTCGCCCCCGCGATTTCCGCGAGCGTCGGGAAGACGTCGATGTGCGCGGTCAGTTGCTTGCGGATGCCGGGTTTCAATCTACCGGGCCATCGCCAGAAGGAGGACACCCTCGTGCCTCCGAGCCAGGGGGTGCCTTTTTTTCCGCGCATGCCGGCATTAAAAATGCCCTCGCCCTGGGCCGTCCCGTTATCATTCGTGAAGATCACGAGGGTGTCCCGTTCGATGCCCATGGCCTTGAGGTCATCCATCAGCTTTCCGATATTCTCGTCGATGTTGTGAATCATTCCGTAGAAGTGGGCGGTTTGCCGATCTGGAACCTTGTCCAGATAAAGGGCGGCATCTTGCTCGCGGGCGATATAGGGACTATGCGGCGCGTTGGTCGTGATGTTCGCAAAGAACGGTTTTCCCGCCTCGTGTTGTGTCTTCATCCAAAGACGGGCCTGCGTGAAAAAGAGATCGGTGCAATAGCCTTCGGTGCGTATAAACTTCCCATTGTGGCGGATGACCGGATCAAAATACTTGTTTCCGGGTGCATCTCCACAAGAGCCCGGATAACTCTGCCCGATACCCCCGGCACCGTGGATGAATGATTCGCTGAATCCCCGTTGGCTCGGCTGATAGGCGTCCTCATCGCCCAGATGCCATTTGCCGAAGATACCGGTGGCGTAACCACTCTGGCTCAACACTTGCGGCAAAGTGATGGCATCAAGGGTCAAGCGTTCCCGTTCCAGGATGGTGTGGGTTACCCCATTCATGAAGTCGTGACGCCCGGTGTGAGTCGCGCTGCGTGTGGGCGCACACGTCGGACTGACAAGAAAATTATCCAAGGCAACCGCTTCGCCGCGGAGTCGATCAAGATTCGGGGTCTTGAGTATGGGATTCCCGTGGGCGGAGATGTCGCCGTAACCCTGATCATCGGTCATGATGAGGATGATGTTGGGCGACTTGGAGGAGGGGACTTCCGCGTTGGCCGAGGGGACAAACCAAGCCAGCAGTGTGGTGGCAAGAAGGGCGGAGAAGGAAAGGGGAAACGGTCGAGTCATGTCCGGTTTTTTGGATTGCCCATGTTTACCACGAAAATCATCCGCTTCTTCCACAAAAACACGCGTTTCCTGCCCGGGCCGGTTTCCGATGCAAAAAGGCCGGAAATTCTGCATTTTGAGCCTTTCACCTGGCCGAATGCCATTCCCGAGGACTGCCCGTTTGCTGGAACTGAAGCATTCACGGACATTCGGTTTCTCGGCATAAAAAGTGGCTTCCGATATGGCGATACTTGGTATCCAACCTGGGCCGAAAATGACACCCTCTATTCGCCGTGGACGGACGGGAAGACCAAACGACTCGATGGTGATTGGAAAATCATCACCTACATGAAGGAGTTCGGAACCCAGGCGTATTTCGTCAATTTCCCGTCGAGATTCATCGGCGCCGACGGGTTAACGATGTGGTTGCTCTACTCCGCCAATTTTTCTCTGGATCCGGAAGGCAAACCGCATCCAGTCAATCCGCCGGGCGGGCACTACGGCATCACCTTGCAGAAAGTCCAAGTGCTGCGGAAGTGAGGAGGAAATACATGGCACCGATTCGTCAGGCCTTCAGCGAACGCTGGATGTTTGCCACTGGCGGTGCAATGCGCGGAGATAGGGCGAATGGTCGCACGAAAAGTGGCGGCGCATACATCACTGTTTTTTTGGATTGCGGTTCTTGCCCTCCTTGCGGGCGTTCTTCTTCTGGGGCTTTTGCGGTGTCCATGACGGTGCGGCCTGTTCCGCGCTCCATTTGTTCCAAAGACTTTGCAATTCCTTCACCTTCTCCGGTTCGGCGGCACTGAGATCCTTTGCTTCGCCAATGTCGTCCTTCAGGTTGAATAGCTTCACATTTTCCACGCCGTCGATGCTGTTGGCGCAGAGTTTCCAATCTCCCTTGCGGATGGCCCACTGCTCACCAAACCGCCAGAACAAGACTTCATGCGGAGGGGACTTCACCTTGCCTTGAAGGTAGGGCATCAGGTCAACGCCATCCAGTTTCCAGTCCGCTTCAATGGTGCCGCCAGCGGCGGCCACCGCGGTTGGCAGGATATCCAGATTTTGGATCGGGTGCTCGAACGTGGTCCCGGCCGGAATTTTGCCTTTCCACTGAACGCAAAAGGGGACGCGTGTTCCGCCTTCCAGCGTCGTGGACTTGAAGCCTCGGAGCGGTCCGTTGCCCGAGGTGGTTTGTTTCGTCGGCCCGCCATTGTCGCTGAAGAAAAAGACGAGGGTATTCTCTTCTTGCCCCATTTCCCTGACTTTCCCGAGCACGGCGCCGACGGCGTCGTCCATGGCCGACATCATGGCGGCGAAGATTTTGCGATCTCCCTCCAGATTGGGAAAACGTTGCAGATACTTTTCCGGGGCTTCCAGAGGGGCGTGTTGTGCGTTGAAAGGCAGGTAGAGGAAATAGGGTTTCTCCTTTTGTTTGGCGAGCCAATTCACCGCCCGGGCGGCATAGGCGTCGGTGGTGTAGAAGTTCTTGTCCTCGACCCGGACAACATCCTTCGATACACGGGTGTCGATGAAACTCGGCGGAAGGAAAAACGGCGTGTTCTCCGGAGTGCCGTAGAATTCATCGAACCCGCGTGCGGTGGCGATGAACTTGTCCCCGCGGCCAAGATGCCATTTGCCCACACAGGCGGTGGCATAACCGAGCGACTTGAGCCGGTCGGCCATGGTTTTTTCATTCAACGAGAGGCCGGCGGTGTCCTTCGAGCCTCCGGGGTTGAATTCATGGCCGAAACGGGTGGGGTAACGTCCGGTGAGCAATCCGGCGCGGCAGGGGCTGCAGTAGGTCGCGGCCACGTAGCCGTTGGTGAAACGCATGCCTTGGGCCGCGATGCTATCGATGTTCGGCGTGGGGATTTCTTTGTTCCCTTGGAAGCCGAATTCACCGTAACCGACATCGTCGCAAAGGATGACAATCACGTTCGGCGGCTTTGTTTCAGCCGCGAAAAGGCTGCCAGAAGAGGCTATCAGGATTCCCCACAATAGGGCGAGGGTGAGTTGGAACGATTTGTTATTCATGATGGGAAGTGGCTGATGACATCGGTATTGCGAAGGGTGCCGCTGTTTGGGCGGACAAGGGGGATCGTGATGGAGACTGCGGAATCGAGTCCCATGGAAGAAATCGACTGCCTGTTGTTAGGGTGTCGTGCGGAAGGTTCGGGCCGAGGGTTTATCCGATGACGGGAAGTCTTCGGGAATCGGTTGCGTCACGTTTCCGGTTGCCGCCCACTCGGTGCCCCGGAGGAAAGTCGTGATGAAGCCGACACCCTGGAAGGCATCGACATCATGCCCGAGTGTGGTATTGAATACCCGACCCTTTCCGTAATTGACGACCATGAGCATGGGTTCGTTTCTCCCTTTCGCTTTGAGTTCCGGGGTATCCGCCGCCGTGGCAAGAATGGTCATGTTTTCGGCCGGTCCGCGGAGCAGGGAATAGCATTCGTCCTTCGAATGCATCCAGAAATCAGGCACGCCCTTCGTGATCGGGTGGGTTTTGTCCCGGATGGTCACCACGAATTCGTTCTGCGGCCCGTGGGCTCCGCATTTTCCCGGGCTGGGGTCCCGCACCACGTTTCCCTCGGCATCATAATAAACATAGGGACCGGTTTTTTCGTTCCGACCGCCCCAACCTCCGAGACCAATCATCCGATTGAACTCTTCCCAGCCGCCCCAACTATTGTTCGCGGCATGCACGACGACGAGTCCGCCGCCGTTTTTCATGTAAGTCTCCAGATTCCGCCGGGTCTGCTCCGGCCAGTCGGCGGCCCCGAAGCCGAAGTTGCTAATCACGACCTTGTATTTGGAAAAGTCCGGGGAAAAATCAGGGTCCGGCAATGGCTTTTCATTCTTTGTTGACTCACCCGTTCCCGCCAACGGCAGCCATGCTTCTTCCCGTTTGTAATTGGAGATGAACTTCGTCCTCGCGACCTCGACATCGAAGAGTCCGGACTTTTCCAGATATTCCTTCATCATGATGGTCGATTTCGGCCAGACCGCGTGGTTATTCTGGCCATCCACGATGAGGGCTTTGCTTTTTTCCGCAGCAATGACGGGGCAGAGGAGAGCCAAGCTGGCTGCGGCGACAGGAAGGAATCGGTTCATATTGTCAGGATACATGCGGCCGGGTTGAATTTTTTCAAAATTCCGAGGACCAGGCCAGGGCTTCAGTTTTCGTCACTTTTGGCAGGTCTCCGCAAGCTCAGGGGGGCAACCCCGAGGTGTTTACGGAAAATGGTCGCCATGTATTCGGCTGTGGTGAAACCCGACTTTTCCGCGATGGTGGAAACCGAGAGTCGGGAGGACTGCAGAAGATGGATGGCCAGTTCGATACGCACACGCCGGATTTCCGCGGCCGGACTTCTCCCTAGCGTCTTGGCAAACCGCTGCTCGAGGGTCCGGCGGCAGAGTCCACTTTGTTTGGCCACCTCACCGACCGACATTTCCCGGGCCGGGTCCTCCCGGATGTGTCGGAGCGCCCGCACCAGAGCCGGATCATCAATGGCGAGGGTTTCGGTGGATTGTCGAACGACGATCCCGAGAGGGGAAAACCGCATGTCCTTGGGTTTGCGGGCTTGTGGTCGATTCATCATTTGGTCCAGGCACCCCGCGGCGTGGAATCCGATTTCTTCGGCGGCATTCTTGACGGCGGAAATCGGAACCGGGGCAACCTTGCAAAACAGGTCGTCGTCGGAGCCGCTCATCACGGATACTTCCTCCGGCACCTTCAATCCGCCGCGGAAACAACCGAAAATGACTTCACGTGCCGCGCTCGTATTCCAGGTGAAGATCGCCACCGGTTTGGGCAGGGCCTTCAGCCATGCTGCCAGACGATCCAGGTCCGTTGTCCATTCAGGCTCCGCGCCGCCTAGCTGCGGTTTGGCCTCGTATAAAGCGCACGTATGCCCCGTTTTTTCCAAAACTTTGCGGAAGGCTTCCTTGTGCTCATCGACGTAATCGAGACCTGATAAGCTGAAGTAGGCGAAATTTTTGAAGCCGGAACTGAAGAGGTGTTCTGCCGCCATACGCGCGGCTTCTGCAAGATTGGAGTGAATCCGGGGAAAATCGCAGCCGGGCAAGCGTATGCCCGACACGTTGACGACCGGGATTCGAAGCTCTTGCAATTGGCCCACAAGTTCGGGAAAACCGACTCGCGCGATCACTCCATCGCCCTTCCATCCCGCGGGCAGCCATCTGCGCTGGTCCATTCCCCGAGGTTCGACGAACAACCGCCATTCCTTGTTCTGGCTCTGGTATTGATGGACCCCTTCGATGATCCCGCGCCCCCAGCTGGTGGAGGTATCGACCAGGACCGCCACCTGCGGTGCGATGGGTCTACGTTTCAAAGGTATCTTCATGGATGCGCAAAAGCGAATAATAAATGCGCGATTGCCTCTTTCTGTCAAGAGCATCATCTGATAAGTTTTCACACTCATCGTCGATCCCATTGGCTCGCTACCGCCTCGCCTCACCCGCCTTCGCCCCCTTCATGAAAAGAATCATAACTCTCATTTTATCCAGTCTTTCGTCCGTCTTGTGGGCAGCGCCGGAAGGAGAAGGACCTGTTGATCGTTCCGTGCACCAAATTGCCGTCAATCAGGTTGGCAATGAAACCGCAGGGTCCAAACGTTTCACCGCACCTTTGTCTCCGGATGGCACGGCCTTTATTGTCCGCGCCGACGCTAATTCCGAGGCCCTCCACCAAGGGACGCTGTCCGGCGGGGTAGGGGACTTCAGTGGATTCCGTCCGGCGGATTCGGAAAGGCGTTATGTCGTCGAACTGCGCGGGGGAAGTTTGAAGGACGCAAAAAGTGATCCCTTCCTCACTTGGCAGAATCTATACCAGGAGCAATTCTGGCAATCGGCGGTGGATTTCCTCATCGACACGCGATCGGTGGTCGGCACGCACCCCAGCGCCTTTGGCGGTTGTCCATGGCGTGACGGAACCTACTACGATGCCATTCTCCCTTCGCTGGTCCTCTTCTATTTGGCCGACCCGGAACGAGTGAAGGCGATGCCGAAACAGATCGATTGGGCATCTGACAGGGCGCGTGTCACGGCGAAAGAGTTCAAGTTTGATGCCAAGAATCCATCTTCCGAAGGTGTCATGGACGCCGTCAGGGCCTACTACCAGCTTGAGGCTCCCAAAGCCGATGCCCCCGATGTAGTGAAGCTTATCCATTGGGGTGCCGGGTTTTACCTCGTCAATCCCAAAACCCAGGATCCAAGCGGCGATCCCGATAAACGTAAAACTCATGCCCAGACCATCGAGCAAGTCGCTTACGTGGTATGGGCCTGGCCTGCGATCAAGGAATGGCTGCCCCAATCATTTTATGACAAATGCCGGGACTTCTGTTTGGCCAACTGGGAAGCTTCGCTCGGCATCAGCAAATGGTGGGAACCGAAGACCTATCTCAAGCCCGAAGACCTCAAGGAAGGCAACCCCATGGGCGGGCTTTTGCATCCTTATAAAGGGCGCCACGCACCGGGACATTCGATCGTTCCTAACCTTCTCATGCACGAAATCGCCAAACGCGAGGGACGCAATGACGCCGGGCGCTATCTTGAGGCGGCCGTCCAGCAAGCTGAATGGTGCGTGAAGAATCTCGACTGGAATGATCCCCGGACGACCAAAGGCCACCGGATGAGCGAGCACCGCACGATCCCGAATCTGGTCTGGATGTTGCAGAAGTATCCGGACAAAGCTCCCGCCGGACTGAAGGAAAAGATCGCGGCCTGGGTTGATGTGGCAATCGCCAGATCCGATAATATGTGGGACTACCGCAGGTATGATATGCAGGACCATTGGTCGATCCCGAAAGTGAATGACGTAGGGAACAGCCTCTCCTTTCCTGCGATTGCCACCGCCGCAAGCTGGGTCACCGTTGATCCCGCCAAAAAAGCCCGGCTCGAGCAACTCTCCACCGCTTCAATCGACTTCGTCTTCGGACGCAATCCGCGCCTCGCCGCCGCGCCTTCCAAACCCGAAACGGGCTTCCCGGAAATCGAACGCGGCTGGCCGCGGCAACACAAGCTCAATGTTTGTGCCCGCCTCGAACTGTGCCGGGGTTCAATATCAGCTACGCCCGGCACTGAAATGTTTCCGTTCCAACCTGACGGGGCTTTCCGACACGCCGAAGGATGGCAATGTTTTCGGCCAACACCTTCGTCGTGTGGGGCGGTATGGCTTACGAGCATGGTTTGGTCGCAGTTATGGTCAACCTTTGTTACGGGGTCGCCGCCGTATTGGCCGGTTACACCGTAGCAGGGAAATGGAATAAACTCGGGATAAGGACGCCTGCTGAGTTTGTGGAGCGCCGCTTCGGTAAAGGGGCCCTGCACTTCTACACATGGACGGTCATGATCTACCGGATGGTCGGATCTGCAGGAGCGCTGTATGCCATATCCATTCTGACGGTCGCGGTAACCCGTGGGGAGAACACTTCTTCCGGAGTCGCGGGCATGCCGCCGGAACTCATCACCGCGATCCTCATCTTCGGAGCCGTTGTGGTTCTTTATACCATGATCGGTGGTTTGTGGGCGGTGCTGATGACCGATGTCATCCAGTTCATTGTTTTGAATCTCGCCGTCATCTTTGTCATTCCTCTTATCCTCATGGATAGCGGAGGTCTGGCGCAAATCGCCGACAAGATGCCCGAGGGTTTCCTCGCCCTGACCGCAGGTTCGAAATACACGTGGTTCTTCCTCTTTGGATGGGTTGCCATCCATTACTTCATGATTGGCGCTGAGTTCGCGTTCGTGCAGCGTTACCTTTGCGTGCCGACCCCCAGCGACGCCCGGAAGAGCACGCTCCTGTTCGGGGGGCTCTACTTGTTCTCCCCGTTCCTCTGGTTGCTGCCACCTTTGCTCTGGCGGGTGCAAAGCCCGATCCCTGAAGGAGCTTCCTCCGAAATGATCCGGATGCTCAAGGAAGAGGCCTACATCAAGTCCTGCAAAAGTGTCCTTCCCATCGGCATGGTCGGGTTGATGATGGCGGCCATGTTTTCGGCCACGGCCAGCATGATTAGCGGCCAACTGAATGTGTTTTCCGGAGTTCTTACGCACGACATTTATCGACCCCTGCGCAAGGCGATCACCGACAAACAACTTCTGGCGGCAGGGCGGTGGTTCACCCTGCTTCTTGGAGCCATCATTTCTGCCATCGCTTTGTGTATCCCAATGCTCGGTGGTGCTGAAAAGGTCATCATCTCGATCACCGAGATCATGGTGGTGCCGCTGCTGGCTCCCATTCTCATCGGATTGCTCAGCAAACGGGTCAGCACGCGGGTGCTTTGGGCTACCGCGGGAATTTGTATTCCCCTCGGCATGGCAGTTCATTTCGGTTGGTTTGTCCCTGAACAGGGCACTGTGCTCGGCAAATGGCTCAAGGATCAATCGATGACCATCATTGGCGTGATACTACCTCTCGTGATTCTAATCGTTTTCCAACTACTTACGCGCAAGGAGGATGTCCGCTGGGCCAATATCGAGGAACTGCGGGCAAGGGAGATGGCAGCGACCGAGTCGCGCTCCACCGCCGATGCCGATCATTCGCCTGGGCGTATCATTGGCTGGAGTATGGTCGGCCTTGGCGGCGCGATGGCCTGCCTCATTCCGATCAATCCCGGCGACCGTGTTGTGATCCTTGTCTTTGCCGTCATTCTCGCCGGCATCGGCGCTTTCATGCTGCGCCGACTGAAGTCCAATTCCCATTCCCCATGATCATCGAATCCGCTACCGACCGTCGCGAACTGAAATCCGTAACCCTTGAAGCCGACCTTGTTGTTGTCGGTGGAGGGCTCGCCGGCGCTTGTTGCGCCATTACCGCCGCCCGTGAGGGGCTCAAGGTCATCCTCGTGCAGGACCGCCCTGTCCTCGGAGGCAATGCCTCCAGTGAAGTCCGGCTTTGGGTTCTCGGCGCGACCTCGCACATGGGCAACAACAACCGATGGGCCCGCCAGGGGGGCGTGGTCAATGAGATCATGGAGGAAAACCTTTACCGCAACCGCCAGGGGAACCCGATGATCTACGACACCATCCTTCTGGAAAAATGTGTCAAGGAACCCAATCTCACGCTACTTCTCAACACGGCCGCCTTTGATGTCGAAAAGAGCGACCCGGACACCATCTCGGCTGTTCACGCTTTCTGCGCCCAAAATTCCACCCGTTATTTGCTGAAGGCACCATTGTTCTGCGACGCCTCCGGCGATGGACTCCTCGGCTTCATGTCCGGGGCAGCTTTCCGCATGGGCGCGGAAACAAAAGAAGAATTCGGGGAAAAGTTCGCACCCGACGCGACCTATGGGCAATTGCTCGGTCACTCGATGTATTTCTACAGCAAGGACATTGGCACTCCGGTGAAATTCGTGCCGCCGAGTTGGGCTCTCGACGATATTACGAAGATTCCCCGTTACCGACAATTCCACACCAACATGCAGGGCTGCAACTTCTGGTGGCTGGAATACGGTGGACGACTCGACACCATCCACCAGACCGAAGACATCAAATGGGAATTGTGGAAGGTCATCTACGGGGTTTGGAATTACTTCAAAAATTCCGGCAAGTTCCCGGAAGCGGAAACCATGCAACTCGAATGGGTCGGAACGATTCCCGGCAAGCGCGAGAGCCGGCGCTTCGAAGGGGACTACATGATCAAACAACAGGACCTCGTGGAACAGAAAGAGTTTGATGATGTTGTCGCCCATGGCGGATGGGCGGTCGATCTCCACCCGGCCGACGGTATTTATTCCGAACTCTCGGGCTGCACGCAGTGGCACTCCAAGGGCGTGTTTGGAATTCCCTATCGTTGTTACTACAGTAAGAATATCACCAACCTTTTCCTGGCCGGCCGGATTATCAGTTCGACCCACGTCGCCTTCGGTTCCACGCGTGTCATGGCCACGTGCGCGGCGGGAGGGCAAGCTGTTGCCGTCGCCGCTGCCATCTGCAAGGAAAGTGGTTGTCTGCCCCGCGAGGCCGGAGTTGGCGCGAATCTCGCCCGCTTGCAGTCCCGCCTCCAGCGTGTCGGTCAATTCCTCCCCGGCAAGGTGGTGGAAGATCCCGAAGACCTTGCTGCCACCGCCACTGCGACGGCCAGTTCCGCGCTGCGTTTGGACAACACCGGCACAGGTGATTCCTGGATTTCCCTCGATCACGGCTGGGCCATGCTGCTTCCGCTCGCCGCCGGGGCCTGCCCGAAGTTCATTTTCGAGATCGATGCCAAAGCGTCAGGCTCCCTCAAGGTCGAGTTGCGTCGTTCGTTCAAATCCGCCGGGTTCTCGCCCGAAGAGCTGATAGAAGCGTTGGATATCGCCCACGCATCCGGGAACTCGCGGGTTACGGTCGAGTTCCGTTCGCCCGTTACACGTGAGGGTTACCATTTCATCAAACTTTGTGAAAACCCCGGCGTGCGCGTGCGTCTGACCGAGAAACGTTTCACGGGTCTCGTCTCCGTGAGCAGTGCCTATAACAAAGCCGTTGCCACCTCCAGTTTGCAGAGCCCGCCACCCGGCATCGGTATCGATTCATTCGAGTTCTGGCTTCCCAAGCGACGGCCCGAGGGGCAAAACCTCGCCATGACCATCGAACCGCCGTTGGATTCCTTCGGCGCATCGAACGTGCTCACGGGTCCGGCTCGCCCGACGGATTTGCCTAACGCCTGGGTAGCAGATCCCGCCGACCCGAGCCCGACGCTCGAGTTGGCGTGGAAACAATCGGTCGCCATCGGCCGGGTGATCGTGGAATTCGACCCCGACTGGGACCATCCGATGGAGTCGGTTCTGATGACCCATCCTGAAGAGGTCGTGCCTTTCATGGTTAAGGACTTCGACTTGCTTGATGGCAACGGAAATGTCCTCGCTAGCGTTCGCAACCATCATGGCGCACGTTTCGAGTGGACCGCACCACAGTCCATCCATACCACCGGTTTGAAGGTGAAGGTGCTTTCCACCCACGGCACTCCCGCATCGGTGTTCCGGGTGCGGGCCTTTTCCTGATCCACAGATTCCAATTTCGCCATCTCATGTCGCTCCCAAGATTCCGTATCACCGCCGGGAAAGTGTTCTTCGTTCTGCTCGGTATCCTGTCATGCCCCGCGGCCATGGCCGACGTCCGGCTGCCAGCCATCATTTCCGATCACATGGTGCTGCAATGTGACATGGCCGTTCCCGTCTGGGGATGGGCCGACCCAGGTGAAGAGGTCGCTGTTAGCTTCCAAGGTCAGACCCGGCCAAGCAAGGCAGGCGCGGACGGCAAATGGCGGGTAAACTTGGAGAAACTGGAATCCGGCGGACCCTTTATCATGGAGGTGAAGGGGAAGAACACGATCAAAATCGAAGATGTATTGGTGGGTGAAGTCTGGTTGGCCTCGGGGCAGTCGAACATGGCCATGACCGTGGCCAACAGCAATAATGCCCAAAAAGAGATCGCGGCCGCCAATTTTCCGGAAATTCGCACGTTCCTTGTGCCGAGGGCTCCCATGGAGACGCCGCAGGAAAATTGTGGAGGCAAATGGGAGGTTTGTAGTCCGGCAACCGTCAAGGCCTTCTCCGCCGCCGCATACTTTTTCGCCCGCGACTTGCACCAGAGTTTGAAGGCTCCGGTTGGATTCATCAACTCTTCGTTCGGCGGCACTCCAATTGAAGGCTGGACAAGCATGGAGAAAATGAAGGGGAGGAGGGAACTGGAAAGTGTCCTCAAGCCATGGGAGAAAAAGGTCAGCGCGCCATATGACCCGGAAAAAGCGCTCGAGCAGCATAAGAAACAAATGGCCGCGTGGAAGGTCGCATCGGAAAAGCGCAAGGCCGAAGGCAAACCCGTGGGTTCCCCTCCGGAAACACCGGTGCATCCCCGGAAACACAAGAACCATCCGGCAAATCTCTTCAATGGGATGATTGCCCCTGTGATCCCCTATGCCATTCGCGGGGCCATTTGGTATCAGGGTGAAAACAGTTGCCATCCGGGGGCGAGCGAGGATTATGATTTTCAGCTCCCGTTGTTGATCGAGGATTGGCGAGGCCGGTGGGGGCAGGGGGATTTTCCTTTCGCATGGGTGCAGTTGCCTTTCTTCAAGGAAAAAAGCGATGAACCCAACCCTCCGAGTGACTGGGCCAACGTCCGCGAGGGGATGCTGCGTTCACTTTCCGTTTCGAACAGCGGGATGGTCATTACCATCGACACGGGCGATGCCAACAATATCCACCCGGCGGATAAACAGCCCGTCGGTAAACGATTGGCGATCTGGGCCAAGGCAAAGGTGTATGGGGAAAACATTCCCTACTCCGGTCCATTGCCCGCCGGTCATAAGATCGAAGGCGAGAAAATCGTTCTCTCGTTCACTCACACCAACAAAGGGCTCTTGGCCAAGGGCGGGGAATTGAAGGGATTTGCCATCGCAGGTGCGGACAAAATATGGCATTGGGCGGACGCGCGCATCGAGGGAGAAACGGTGATCGTATCAAGTTCCCAAGTGAAGGCGCCGGTCGCCGTGCGTTACGGATGGGCCGATCATCCGGTGTGCACTCTATTCAACGGCGCCGGCCTTCCCGCTTCACCATTCCGCACGGACGATTGGTGATCGCAAAATGTGCGGTCAAGGATGCATTTTCCTGCCTTCGGGCTGCGGCAGGGGGTTGACGATCCGGCGAATCCAACTAGGCTCTCCCTGACATGGATGAACCAACACAAGCAGCGAATCAATTTTTGCCACGTCGGGAGTTTCTCCGGAATGTCTCCCTCGCCAGTGCGGCGCTCGGCGGCGGGCCACTGCAAAATCTTGCGTTCGCGGCGAAAGAAGCACCCAATTCGTCCGGGGCATCATCAAGGCCGGGCAGCATGCTCCTCTGGGCGGACAAACCTGCCGAAAAATGGATGACCGAAGCCTATCCGATTGGGAATGGTCCCATGGGGGCCATGCTCTTCGGGGGCACGGCCATCGAACGTGTGCAATTCAACGAAATCAGCTTGTGGAGTGGTGAAAGAGTGACCGCAGATGGTCCTCCGCTCGGCACGGGGAATGCTGATGGCGGGCGAATGGGTGCCTACCAGGCCTTCGGTGATATTTTCCTGCGCTTTGGGCACGATTCAACGAAAGTCAAAGACTACCGTGCTGAACTCGACATCGAGCGTGCCGTCCATCGGGTGACCTATGAATACGAGGGCACGCGCTACCAAAGAACCGCCTTCGCCAGTCATCCTGACAAGGTGATTGTCATCCGCTGCACCGCCGATAAACCGGGTGCCTACAGCGGTCGGGTCCAACTCGCCGACATGCACAAGGCGGAGATCACGGCCCGGGAAAATCGACTGACCTCGGTAGGAGCGATGGGCAATGGCTTCGAATATGAGGCTCAAGTGCTGGTGGTGAATCAGGGTGGCAAGGTCAGCGCGGAGAAGGAGGGAGGTGCCGCGATGAAAAATGGCTGGGAAATCCCCACGCCCGAGGCCAACCTGCTCTTCGAAGGCTGCGATGGCCTCACCATCATCCTTTCAGCGGGCACGAACTTTCTCCAGGACCATCGCAAGGAATGGCTGGGCGAGCATCCGCATGCTGCCGTGACCAAGCATGTCGATGCGGCGGCGAAAATGGAGCACGCGGATTTGCTCGGCCGTCATGTCTCCGACTACCAATCGATCTTCAACAGGTTTTCCATTGATGTCGGACGAACGCCAACGGCGCAGTTCTCCAAAACGACACTGGCGCGATTGCAGGCCTATGACCAGGGGACCATCGATCCGGATCTGGAGGCGCTGTTCTGCCAATTCGGACGTTATTTGCTGATTGGTTGTTCTCGACCGGGCTTCCTGCCCGCGAATCTCCAGGGAGTATGGAATGACAGCAATGAGCCGCCATGGGCCTGCGATTATCACTCGAATATCAATGTCGAGATGAACTACTGGCCTGCCGAGCCGGCCAACCTCGCCGAATGCCACCGGCCCTTCATTGATTACGTGAATAGCATCCGGGAAGTGAGCGCGCATAACACCCGCCGGAGATATGGGGACAAACGCGGATGGACCGTGCAGACCATGAACAATGCCTGTGGGGTCTCTTTCTGGAAGTGGAATCCACCGGGGAGCGCATGGTATGCCCAGCATCTCTGGGAGCATTTCGCCTTCGGACGTAACAAAACCTACCTCCGGGAAACCGCCTACCCGATCATGAAGGAGATCTGCCATTTCTGGGAAGACCGCCTGAAGGCGCGCCCGGATGGGACCTTGGTCACGCCGGACGGTTGGTCGCCCGAGCACGGGCCGGAAGAAGAAGGGGTCACCTATGATCAAATGATCGTGCACGATCTTTTCACCAACACCATCGAGGCGGCGGATGTTCTCGGTGAAGACAAGGAATTCCGCGATCGAATTACCGGACTGCGCGAGCGCTTGCTCAAACCGAAGATCGGACGATGGGGGCAACTGCAGGAATGGGAAGCTGACAAAGACGATCCCAAAGATCAGCACCGCCATGTGTCCCATCTTTTCGGATTGCATCCCGGCCGCCAGATCACCAAGGCGAATACCCCGGAATTGGCCGAAGCCGCGCGGGTTTCACTCGAGGCGCGCGGTGAGAAGAGCACCGGTTGGAGCCGTGCTTGGAAAATCAATTTCTGGGCCCGGCTTTGGGATGGCGACCGCGCCTATACCATGTTGCGCAACCTGCTGCACGTCGTTCAAGAAACGAAGGTCATCTACGGCGAAAGCGGGGCGGGGGTGTATCCAAATCTGCTCGATTCCCACCCACCATTCCAAATCGATGGAAACTTCGGTGCCACGGCGGGGTATTGCGAAATGCTCGTGCAAAGCCATGCCGGAGGAATCCAACTCCTGCCCGCGCTACCCAAGGCTTGGCCAACTGGAAGCGTCTCCGGACTGCGCGCCCGTGGAGGCTTCACGGTGGATATGAGTTGGAAAGACGGGCAGTTGGCCGAAGCGGTGATTCATTCGAACGCCGGCTTGCCATGCAAGGTGGTTTATGGAGAGAAAACATGGGACCTGACGCTGAAGGCAGGGGAAAAGCAAAAGCTCGAGATCGCCGCGAGGTAGTTGTTTCGATGCCACATGGCATCATCGCGCGTCTCTACAACTCGCGATGACAAAACCCTCCTGAGCAACTTGGACGCAGGGCGATGTACGACCGTGCCTCTGGCCGGTCGTCGTATGACGTGGCGGATCCCCCGACGACCGGCCAGAGGCACGGTCGTGCGTTTTCTTCCCGGTTCCAGACTGGCCCCTGCGGGTTCCAGTGCTGATGCGGCACGCCGAGAACGCTCGCCCCGACAACTCCGAATTTACTCCGCTATTCTTCTCGGGGGTTCCACTCGATCTTTCTCCTTCACCTCGGGCTCTTTCCCCACGAAGCGGAGCAGGGGCTCCTGACTGGCTTGTTGCTGGAGGATTTTTCCGGTGCTGTCTCTCAGCACGACGAAGTGGCCTTTGTAGTCATGGTCGAAGTCGTGGTAACTTTTTGGAAAGCTGCAAGACGCTTCCTGTTCGCCATCGACTTCGAAGGTAAGGCGGGTGAGTCGGTAGAGACCGAAATTGTTCTTGTTTAAGTCCTGACCGATCCAGCCGACTTCCACGGTGAAGGGTTGCTTTTCGGTATTGGTAACGGCGATGGCGAGGCCCTTCATGTCGGCGCCATATCCGCCGTATCCTCCCCGGTCGCCACTGTCGCCGCGGGTTTTCAGCGTCCGGACCTTGAATCGGGCGCGGCTGAAAACGGAGTTTTGTTGCACCCATTTTTGGTCCTCCTCAACCAGTTTGTCGAGAGGGATTTGGTGTTCTTTACCGGCGATGGAAATCGTGACCGTGGTGGAGGTCTTGGCGATCATAACACCCCGGAGGGTGCGGCCATCGACATTCGTCCAGGTGCGTTCGTTAGCGGGAAGGACCGCGCTCAGAAGGACGATGGTCAAGGACAGGACCCAAGACGTGCGGGGAAGAAGCGAGATCCTCATGCCCCACCATAAACGCATTCTCGGCGGATTATTACAAATCCCCGTGAAAAACCGGAAATTTTTCCGGTCCGAGCCAATCTACCCGTGATTCGGCGTCTCCGCTCAGCCTTCGGCCTTGGCAGTGACGATGAGTTTGAAGGATGCTTCGATTTCGGCGTGGAACTTGACCGGGATTTCGAATTCGCCGGTGCCTTTGATCGCCTTTTCCAGAACGATGTGGTGGCGGTCCACGGTAAGCTTGGCTTGGTCGAGCAGGGCCTTGGCCAGGTCGGTCGTGGTGATGGAACCGAAAGACTTGCCGCCTTGGCCGGTGGCGATCTCAAGATTGATGGTGGTCTTGCGAAGGGCGGCGGAGGTTTCCTTGGCAGCGGCGATTTCAGCAGCTTCGCGGGCGACGCGTTTGGCCTTGAGCGCGTTGGTGCGGTTCAGATTGCCTTTGGTCGCTTCCAGGGCCAGGCCTTGGGGCAGGAGGTAGTTGCGGGCGAAGCCGCCGCGGACTTTGACAAGGTCGGCTTCGGCGCCGAGCCCGGAAATTTTTTCGGTGAGAATGACTTGGATGCTGGCCATGGTTCTGCCTTCGTGGAAGAGATTCAGTTCCCGGTTTGAGACGGGATGGGGAATTTGGCCGCAAATCGAGAATTGTCAAGTTCTGTTCATCGAATCAGACCACCGGCCAACCGCCGGGCGGGCACCACGGGGCGAACTCGGCGGGAGGCGGGGCGGTGAAGGCCATGGGGCGCCCATCGGCGGGGTGGCGGAAGCGCAGGGAATAGGCGTGGAGCAGGAGGCGCTCGGCCTTGGGCTGGCGGCGGGGGTTGCCATAGAGCGGGTCGCCGACGATGGGGTGGCCGCAGTGGTGGAGGTGGACGCGGATTTGGTGGGTCCGCCCCGTGTGCAAGTCGCAACAAACGAGGCTGGTGCGCGCGGGACCGGCTTGTTCGATTTGGAGAAGTTGGTAGTCCGTGGCGGCGGGTTTGCCCTGACCTTCGGGAAGCACCGCGCGTTTCTGCCGGTTCACCGGGTGGCGGCCCATCCAGGTGCGGATTTCCCGCTCGGGCGGGTTGGGCACACCGTGGACGATGGCGAGATAAACCTTTTTCACCTCACGGTCGGCGAATTGGGCTGAGAGCGACTGGTGGGTGGCATCATCGCGGGCAATGACTATGAGTCCGCTCGTTTCCTTGTCGAGGCGGTGGACGATTCCCGGGCGTTCTTCGCCGCCGATGGCCGAGAGCTTTCCAAAGTGATGAAGCAGGGCATTGACAAGAGTGCCGTCGGGATTCCCGGCGGCCGGATGAACGACAAGGCCGGAGGGTTTCACGAGCACGGCGAGATGGGCGTCCTCGTGTAGGATCTCAAGCGGGATGTCCTGCGCGAGGTTTTCCGCCGGCCGCGGCTCGGGAACGGTCCATACGATGGTATCGCCGCTTTTCAGAGCGTGGCGGGGCTTGGTGACGGGATGTCCGTTCAACGTAACCTGACCATCAGCGACGAGCGACTGCACGCGCGAGCGGGAGAGTTCGGGACAATGGTCGGCCAGAAATCGGTCAAGGCGGGTGTCGGGCGCGAGACTGTTCGGCACGACCAATCGACCTCTTTCTCCGGGGGTGGGGGATTCATTCACCTTTTTAAGATGGCTGCAACCAGCCGGGATGCAAGATATCGGACCAATTCGCGGGCAAAGTGGGTTGCCAAGTCGTAATTCCCGAGTGTAGTTTGGGGTACTCATGTCCGAACCCGGCAAAGAATCCCTCACCAACGATTGCCCCGCTTGCGGGACCATTGTCGAGGTTTCCCGCTACATGCCGTTCGAGGAGGTCGCTTGCCCGTCCTGTGGCGAACTCATGCGCGTGCGGGTGGTGTTTGATCACTACCACATCGAGGAGATGCGCGGGGTCGGTGGAATGAGCCAGGTTTTCATCGCCCTAGATGCCCACCTGAACCGATTGGTTGCCCTCAAGGTACTGAACCGAGAGAATAGCTCGAAGGAAGACCGGATCGTCCAGTTCGAGCGCGAAGCACGGCTCACGGCTTCCATCAGCCATCCGAACGTGGTGCGTGTTTATGGGGTAGGCCATGCCCAGGGAAATTTCTACATTGCGATGGAGCTGGTGGAGGGGGCGAGTCTGGAGGAAATGCTGCGCCAGCAGGAAAAGCTAACCGAACCCCAGGTTCTCGACTTGGCAATCCAGACCGCCGAGGGGCTCGCGGCCGCCTATCGGGTCGGCCTCATTCACCGGGATATCAAACCCGGAAACATCCTGCTCACTTCGGAAGGAAAAGCCAAACTCGTGGACTTCGGTCTCGCGCTGGTTTTCGAAAAAGACGTGGATACCTCCGACGAGATCTGGGCGACCCCTTATTATGTGCCACCTGAAAAGCTGGCCGGCTTGCCCGAGGACTTCCGTGGCGACATCTACAGTCTCGGTTCGACTTTTTTCCATCTGCTCGCGGGATGTCCGCCCTACGACACGCAGTCCGCTTCCATCGATGAACTGAAGGAAATCAAGAGTCGTCCGGTGCGTTTGGGTGCATTCGCGCCGATGATTTCCGGTCCCACGCAACAGATCGTCAATCGCATGATGGAGCTGAAGCCGGAATCACGATACCAGAGCTACGATGAGTTGCTCGAAGCGCTTCGCCAGGCCCGTGAGAAGCTGCTCGGTTCGCTCGGTCTGATCAAGCAGGCCACCCGTCAGTCGCGCCGCGAGGAACAACGACGCAAAAAAATCATCCAGGCCAGCACGGCCGCCGTCCTGCTAGCTGTCGCCACCATCGGGCTGGTGGTCTGGCACGCTGTCGGCGGCGAAGACCCGGCGGGCGGAGCAGCCGCAAGCGGGGGCGAGGTTGTGGGCGGGGATGGCTTCGGTGTCGCCACGGTCGAAAGCGATAACGTGGGCGAGAGATTCGTGAAAGCCCGCCAGCAACTCATTGCGGGAAACCTCGCCGATGCCCGTCAGGAATTTGTCTCCATCTTTGATCTGCCCCGCACACGCCAACCGACTCTCAACTGGGCCGCTTACAATGCCGCCCTCGCCTCGCTTCTGACCGGTGAACCGGGTGAAGCCCGCTTGATGATCGGGCGCATGAAGAACCATCCGGATTTCCAACAGGGCCGCGTGGGCAATGCGGGACCGTTTTTCCGCCGCGTCACCGAATTCATGCTCGAATCATGGCCGGTGCCTCTTTCCGAACTCGAGGAAATGAAGAAGACCCAGGGTTGGGAGGCCGCCGCTTTGTTGGCCGGTCTCAAATCATGGGAACACGGGCGATTCAACGACGCCGCTGTTTTTCTGCAGACGGTGCGGGACGCCAAGCCGGCTCGTGATCTCTCGTGGATCACCGAGCTAAATCCAATTCTCGTCAAATACACCACGGATGCCGCCCTCATTGCCGGACTCTCTCCAATCCATGATCTACCGCGTTCCACGAATGCCGAATCCGCGCTCAAGGAAACGCGCGATGCCATCGGCCAGTTACGAACCGATGGCCGGGCCAAACGTTTCCTCGAAGCCCGGGCGTCTGGTCTCGAGAAGCAGCGGGATACCCTGCTGGCGGCTGAAAAGAAAGCCGATGATCTCGCCCAACAAGAACGGGCCACCCGCGAGATGGCCGAATTGGACGCGCTTGCCGTCAAACTCGCTTCGTTCCGCGATGGCTATCGATTCGAGGAGGCGGTTAACGAGCTGCGCGCCTTCACTCCCCAGACCACGGTCGCGAAGGATAGCCAGGCCATCATGCTCTGGAAGTGGCAGGGCGGGGTAGATTTCTTCACCACCCTCGTCGCGGATCTGAATACCAAACCCTATCGAGGCAATTTGCAGATCCGCGAGGGGGCCGCCGCCTTGTCGGACATTTCCGTGACCAAAGCCACCAGGGCGACCCTGGTTTTGTCGGGACGAGTGGGAGTCCTGAATGCCTCCATCGCCCAGATGCCGGCATCTCAGATTGTCACGCTCGCCGTCTCCATGCTTGAGAAGACCACGGTCGAAGCGGATGTGAACCTCCGCCGGAGTCTGTTGGCGCGGTTTTGCCTTTTGATCGGACAAATGGATGCCGCCAATCGATGGGCCGCCAGCTTGGAAAAAGATGGGGAGTTTACCGCCCGCTGGAAAGCCGCCCTCGCACTTCTTTCTCCGGCTCCAGCCACCACGCCGTGATCAACCTATTCTCCGAAGGGACCTTGTCATGAGCCGCGATTCCAAAGGCGATCCCCCCGACCCGTTTAGCCAGGACTTCTTCGAGCGTATGCGCTCGATGTTCGGAAACTCCATGCCCATGCCGGGGGAACCCGAGCCGACCAGCGGAACCGAAGAGACATCGGAATCCGCTATGGCGCGCGTGCTTTCGTTTTCCCTCCTGCCTCGTGATATCAAGGCTCACCTCGACCGGTTTGTCATCCGGCAAGACGATGCGAAAAAGGCCCTCGCCATCGCCATCTGCGACCACTACAACCACGCCCGCCATGTGCAGGAGAATCGCGATCTGCCGGCCCAGACCATCGAGTTCGCGAAACAAAACGTGCTGCTCATGGGGCCGACGGGTGTTGGCAAAACGTATCTCGTCAAACACGCCGCCGACTTGATCGGTGTTCCTTTTGTCAAAGCTGATGCCACCAAGTTCAGCGAGACCGGCTACGTTGGTGGCGACGTGGATGATCTCGTGCGCGAACTCGTCCGTCGCGCCGATGGCGACATCGCCCTCGCCGAACATGGGATCATCTACATCGACGAAATCGACAAACTCGCTTCCAAGGGCGGGGCCACCTTCGGGCGCGACGTGAGTGGACGCGGCGTCCAGACCACCTTGCTCAAATTGATGGAAGAGACGGACGTTCCCCTCCGCAACCCGATGGATTTGAGCGGACAAATGATGGCCATGGCGGAAATGCGGCGAGGACAAGGCCCTCGCAAGTCCTCCATCAATACCCGCCATATCCTCTTCATTGTGAGCGGCGCGTTTTCCGGACTTGATAGTATCATCGAACGCCGCACCCGCGCCGGTGCCATCGGCTTTGGTGCTGCCACCGGCGGCGACATGCCTTCCCACCATCTCTTTGAAGAAGCCGCCACCCGCGACTTCATCGACTACGGATTCGAGGCCGAGTTCATCGGTCGGCTGCCAGTGCGCATCGTGTGCCAACCACTGGAGGAGGATGACCTCTACCGCATCCTCACCGAAAGCGAGGGCAGTCTCCTCCGGCAGTATGAAAGCGAGTTCTCCGCCTATGGGATCCGCGCTCTCTTCGGGCCTTCAGCCCTGCGCCGCATCGCCGCCCTTGCGGCCAAGGAAGGCACCGGTGCCCGCGGCTTGCTCACGGTCTGCGAGCGGCTGCTCCGTTCTTTCAAATTCTCCCTTCCCGGAAGTGGAGCCCGCGAATTCGTGATCGATGATCGCGCCTTCGATGCGCCCGAAGAACGGCTCGCGGAAATCCTTGCCGATAGCATGAACGAGGAACTCCAGCGCAGCCGCGAGGCTCTTGCCGGTTACGCTCGGGCATTTTTCGAGCGCACCTCGCTGACCATTGAATTCCCACCCGATACGGCCCGCGCCATTGTCTTTGCGGCCGGAGCGACGGCGGAGTCGGTGGAGGAATGGGTCGCGCGCTCCTTCCGCGATTTCGATCATGCGCTGCCGCTGGCGCGTGCCGCCGGAGCAGGCGATCACTTCTCGATACCTGTCGCCGCCGTGAAAGACGCTCCGCTCTACTTGAGCGAACTGGTCGCCGAAGCCTGCCGCAAGAAGGAGGTTTCGCCGTCATGACACGGAGCATTTCCTGGAAACGTCCCCTTATCGCCGTGGGTGGCGGAGCATGTGTCGCTTTGATCACCCGCGCTTTCGCCGGTTCCGGTCGGGCCACTTTGCTCGCACGCGATCTCGCCGCGGGTATCGGCTTCCCAGTCGATACCGCCACCGACATCAGTCATCCGTGGGCCGTCGCTCTCATCGCCATGGGCTCGGCATGGACGATCTGGCTCTGCCTTGAAATCCGATCGCTTGCCCAGCAATTCGCACTCTTCGTCGCTGCGCTTGCCCTCTGTCTCACCGGTTCGTGGCTCGCCCACATCGGCGGCGGGGCCGTTCCCACCGTGCCCGTGATGGTCGCGCTCTGTCTCGCCTTCATCGCAGGACAATTCGCTGCCGGCTTCGGTGGCAGCCCGCGCCAGCAGGCACTGCTCGGTCTCCTCGATGGAAAATTGAACGCATCCCGTTCCAGTGAACTCGCGACCGCCGGCAACGAACCCGTGCCCGATGAATCCCGCGATTGCCTCGTCACCGCGATCGAAGTTCCTGCGTCCGACCGGGAATTTTTTCCCGTGCTACGCCAGGGTCTTCTAACAGACGGAGCATTCCTCCAGGAGAGGGATGACGGACTCTGCCTCGTCATTTACGGACTTTGGGACGATCTCGATGAGAATAGCGCATGGTCATCCCTCGCGCGGGCTGTTGACGGTCTGGTGGCGCGTCCTGAGGGTTGGAAACTCGCCACCGCCCGCGGAACCGTGCGCCGTTTTCTTGATCTCGGTGAAACGCCTTCCTTGCATCTGCGTGGGCGCGTCATCAGCGACCTCGCCACACTGCTTGATGAAGGCGAAACCACCGATGATGCTCCGCCTCACTGGCTTTCGACCGCTGCGCCGCCTGCCGAACGCTCCATCGGTTGGCAACTCGCTCCCGATTCCGCTGCGCCTCTTCGTTTGAACCCCACCGAAAGCAGGGCGCCAGTTCCACCATCGCCGCCGGAATAAAGAAAAGCTTTTCGCCGGGATCGTCGGCAGCTTGCCCGCCGTAGCCTCCGGCGAAGGCTGGGTCCTCGTCGGCATGGCTCAAGGATTGTGCGGCTTTTCTTTTTCCCAGCGCGTTTTTCATGCGCCAGCAAAATCGGCAATCTTCAATCCCAAATCTTCAATTCCCTCAGGTCTCCGGAACCCTCTCGGGAGGATTACCTTTCACCAGTTGCCAAAGCCCGGCGCGTTCTGGATCAGCGATCCGGCGAAGGTTCAGCCAAGGGGCCGACCTATCGGCAGCGGCGGGATCCACTCCGATACCCCAAAGCGGGCTCATTTTTTGCGGCAACATGGAGTAGCGGACATCGCCAAGAACGCGGGTTTCAATATCTGGTGAGGCAACTTCGGCTATCCATTGATCCGAGAAATGGGCGAAGCGAGCAATGTCGCGGGCGAGTCGTGAATTTTCACCCAACCTTGCCCGGGCCGCTGCAGCATCAAAGACTGGCAGGGAATCCCCATCCACCACCACTGTCCCGGAGAGTCCCGGCCGGATGGCCACACTGTAGTAGCGCCCCCTGCTTTGGTAGAGTCCGCGCCAGACAATGATATTCGCGAATGATGGTTTAACCGTGACGCGTTCCAGCGTGTGTCCGCGTTCAGAAGCGACAACTTGCAGGGTTGCCATGGCGCGCTGGCGTTGGATGAGGGAGAGCCCGAGATAAGCGCAAAGAAAACACAACGCAATGGGCACGGCGCGGCTCTGGGGTTTCCATAAGCCGAAAATCACGCCAGCTAACAATGGCAGGGTAATTATGGGATCGATGATCGACACCATGTCCCACGCCACACGCGTTTCCACGAATGGCCACCAGATTCGGGTGCCATAGCTGGTCCACGCGTCGCAGAAGATGTGGCTCAGCCCGGCAGCGAGACCGGGCAGAAAAAGCGTCCGCCAAGGGGTTTTGCCGCGCAGCAGTAGCCATGCGATCGAGGCGGCCAGCACGGCAATGACAGGTTGGAAGAGGACGGAGTGTGTGAAGTGACGGTGGTATTCCACACCGAGCAACGGATCGGCATCGGAGCGGATGAAAACATCCGCGTCCGGCAACAGCCCGGCGGCTAGCCCCGCGAGTGCCGCCTGCCGGCGGTATCCGCGAGGCGCGACCAGCATGGCAACTGCCATTCCGAGGGTGCTGTGGGTCAGGGGATCCATGATTCGTCGGTCTCGATACGCCGGAGTGGCGTGGGAAGATTCAGCCCGTCCTAGCACAAAGACTACCGCGAAAGGGAGCAAGACGATACCTTTGAAGCGAGTCGAGCGACTCGCGACCTCAATCCTCACGCTGCCGCCTGGCCTCAGCCAGCCGGGTGGTCATTGGTCCCGGAGCCATCGGAATACGTTTTCCATCCAGGGCAGAAACCGCCACCACTCCCCGGGTCGAGGAGGTGAGGAACACTTCATCCGCGACGGCGATTTCTCCGGGCAAACAATCCGACGTGTCGACATTGAACCCGAGAATGGCCGCATCTTCGAGCACGAGGGCGCGGGCCACCCCCGGTAAGCAACCGCTTTCCACCGGTGGGGTGCGCAGGATGCCGCCGCGGACAAAGAAGATATTCGCGGTCGCGGATTCGCAGATCTCGCCGCGTGTATTGAGGATAAGTGCTTCATCCGCTCCCGCCCGCCGGGCTTCGGCCAGAAAGACGAGATTTTCCGCATAAGAGATCGATTTCGTGCCCGCGAGCGGGGAGTCGGGATTGCGGCGACCGTTCACGGTCGCAAGGCAAAGGGACGCGGGAACAGGGTGGGGGACCGAGGCGGTGATTCGAATGGTGGGTTCCACCGTGGGGTCAAGACTGCCACCTGGCAGTTGCGGGCCCGCGCTCACCGTCACCCGCAGGCGCAGGCGCGGCAGTCCGGCTGCTTTGGCGGTCTCGCGGCAGGCGGCGCGCAGCATGTCCCGGTCCGGCGGGCGCAACCCGAGCCTGGCCAGCCCTTCGGTCAAACGCGCGTGATGGCGCTCCCACTCGAAGGGTTCGCCACGCAGGGCAAGCAGGGTTTCAAAACAACCCGCCCCGAGGGTGAATCCTGCGTCGAAAGGAGAGATCGAGGATTCATTGGGCGGCAAAAGGCCGCCATTGCACCAGACGGGGAATTCTCCAGATTGGTCGGACATCACCACGGAGCATAACCGCCCGTCGCTCGCTCGCAATCCGATTCCCGCATGATTCCATCCCTGCTCACCGTCCTTCTTTTCGCGATCTCCGCCGTGGCGGGTGAACGCACGGCTCGCTACTGGGGGAGTGAGCGAGGGAATCTGCTCCGGCTCTTTCTGGCCACGCTCATCATGGGTGTGATCACCCTTGCGTTTTTTCCCACCAGTTTGGAGCCGTCCACTTATACATGGCTTTTTCTCAGCGGCATGATCGGCTTCGGCTTCGGGGATATCGCGCTTTTTCTCGCTTACGTGCGCATCGGTTCACGCCTAACAATTCTGCTCAACCTCTGCACCGCCCCGCTCTGGAGTTCTCTTTTGGAGGCCATCTGGCTGGGAAACCGGCTGACTCTTTCCGAAGCGGGTGCCGGTCTGGTGATTCTCGCCGGTGTGGCCATGGCCATTCTGAGCCGTGAAGCGGGGAACTCTCCGCGCCTCGGTTCCCGGTGGGTGGGTGTATTGTGTGGATTGGCCGCCGGATGCGGACAAGGCCTCGGGGCCGTGATCAGCCGCAAGGCCTTCGATACCGCCCACCTCGCCGCCATTGATTTGAACGGATTCAGCGCCGCCGCGCAACGCGTCTCCGGTGGATTCGCCACCACCCTTTTCGTGGTCCTGCTCCTGCGGTTCTTCTCCCGCTCGAGCCGCCCGTCCGCGACGGCGGTTTCGAACTCGTTAAAATGGCGGTGGTTGATGGCGACGACCCTTTGCGGCCCCATCCTCGGTGTTTCCTGTTTCCAGTGGGCACTCGCCGATTGGAAAGCCGGGATTGTCACCGCCATCACCGCCACCACTCCCATCGCCATGATCCCGCTCGCCATGGCCATTGACGGGGAAAAACCGAAAGCGCTTTCCGTGCTCGGTGCCGTCATCGCGGTCGCGGGCGTCATTGCCTTGCTTGTCGTGAAAGGGACAATTTGAAATAACCCCGCTGTTTCTCAAAAGCAATGGTTGTGCCTTGGATCGAAGATTGCTATTGATGATTCGACGCTTATGAAAGTCGCCTATGTCAGCCTGAAAGATCCTTCCGACGAGCACTCCTGGTCGGGAATGATGAAGACGATGCGCGACTGCCTCATTTCCCAGGGCCACGAGGTGGAAGACATTTTCGACATGAAACGTGCGCCCCTTTGGCGGGTGGCATTCAAGACCCTCTACCACCGGAACATCGAAAAGAATGTCTACGACTGGCGCCGTGATCCGCTCGTGCTCCGCAACTTGGCCCGTCAGGTCGAGGCCAAACTCGCGGGTCGCGGGTTCGACATGATTTTCAGCCCCGGCACGACGGCAGTGGCCATGCTGGAGACGGATATCCCGATTGTGATTTGGACGGATGCGACATTCTGAAACCTCGTCTGATTTTATCCTGAAAATTCCAATCATCCCGCCGCGACCGTGCGCAATGGCCACGAGGTGGAGAAACGGATCTTACGCCACTGCAGATACGCCATCTATTCTTCGGATTGGGCGGCGCGCAGTGCCATCGACTTCGATGGCGCCGACCCGGCCAAAGTGAAGGTGATTCCCTTCGCTGCCAACGTCGATCACCAATTTGACGAAGCATCCGTCCGGAACTTCATCGCCTCCCGATCGCGACAGACTTGCCGACTTCTATTCGTCGGAGTGGATTGGCACCGGAAAGGCGGGGCAAAG
This sequence comes from Verrucomicrobiales bacterium, assembly GCA_046075565.1. Classification (GTDB taxonomy): domain Bacteria; phylum Verrucomicrobiota; class Verrucomicrobiia; order Verrucomicrobiales; family SLCJ01; genus JBJTQJ01. The sequence continues at coordinate 46,468 of JBJTQJ010000050.1, forward strand.
GCGGTGGAGGTCGCCCGTCTTCTCAATGAGTCGGGTCTTCCCACCGAATTGGATTTTGTGGGTTGTGAGCCTGAAGGTGAGACGCCGGAATTCGTGAAACGACATGGGTTTATCTCCAGACGCACGGCCGAAGGTCGGGCGTGGCTCGACGAACTCTTCGCCCGAAGCCATTTCCTCATCGTGCCTTCGCTCGCGGAATGTTACGGGCTCGTCTTCGCTGACGCATCCTCTTATGGCGTTCCCAGTCTCGCCACGAATGTCGGTGGTATCCCGACGGTTGTTAGAGAGGGCATCAACGGGCGTTTGTTTGATTTGAACCAAGATGCCGCGTCTTATTGTGAGTATGTCCGCGGTCTGATCTCCGATTGGCCGCGCTACCAGGCGCTCGCGGAAAGCAGCTTCCGCGAGTATTCCGAACGACTCAACTGGGATGCCGTCGGCTGCGAATTCGCCAAGGTCCTGGCCGACATTTGAATGGAGAGAGATTGGTGTCGAGACGCTAACGGCCAAATCGCCTCGAATCTCCATTTCGATCGAACTCGAAGAGGAACGTTCATCCCAGTTTGCACGGGGCGTATGAAACGGTAGATATCACATCCACCCGGATCATCCCGCAGCGGACGCCACCCAGCGCGTCGCGCCTTCAAGGGTCTGGAGTTTCATTCTCCACAACTTTCGGGTAGCCGTGCAGGACGGTCTCCGGCCACCATCGGCCCTCAGTATCAATGGTAAGGATCAGTTGCTGGGAGCTAAATCCGAGCGATTTTTCGGGGGTCGGTCCTGGGGGCGGAGATGGAGAATACGACATCTCCCGTGCGGCGAGTCGACAAACCGTAGGTTCCCTGTAAGGTCATTTTCACCACGACCACTCCGGGCCCATCTTGTTTGGTGAGGCTTTCGCGGAGCTTTGCCGCCGTCGCTGCCTTATAGCCCATGGCTCCGGAGATCCAGAGCAGGACGACCAGAAGAATGAAGCCGCGCACCTTCCACATGCCGCACTTTACCAAAACCCCGCGTCAAAGGGAAGCGAAGTGTCACTTTTCCAAATCGATTCCAAGTCTATCTTCGCCAAATGGATGAATCCGCGAATCAAACCAGCGAGTCCGCCGTGGCTCCGCCCCTCGGGGAGTGTCTGAAAGCGTGGCTGACGGTAGGGTTGCTCGGGTTCGGAGGGCCGGCGGGGCAGATCGCTCTCATGCACCGGGAGTTGGTGGAAAAGCGGCGATGGCTATCGGAAGAACGGTTTCTCCACGCACTCAATTATTGCATGTTGCTGCCCGGGCCGGAGGCCCACCAGCTTTCCATTTATAGCGGATGGCTGCTGCGTGGGACATGGGGCGGCATCCTCGCCGGGGCGTGTTTTCTTTTGCCGGGGGCGCTGCTCATGCTCGGGATATCCGCGCTCTACATAGGCTTCGGAGCATCCGCGGGCGCCCCGGCCTTGCTTTACGGCCTCAAAATCGCCGTGCTGGCCCTGGTCGCGGGCGCCGTCTGGAAACTCGGGTCGAAGGTCCTGCGCACACCCTTGCTGGTGGGCGTGGCGGTTGTCGCCTTCGTGGCTTTGTTTATTGGACGAGTCCCGTTTCCTCTGGTCATCGCATCGGCGCTTGTTTTCGGATGGCTGGCCGGCAAGTGGATTCCGGAGGCCTTTCCCTCACCAGCCACGCCAACGACCGTGGATTCCACGAGACTAATGAGGAAACATCCATCAGTCACCGCAACTCTCCGGGTGGCCTTGCTCTGGCTCTGTATATGGCTGGCCCCGATTCTCGCCTCGAGCTTGGTTCTGGGCGAGGGGAGCGTGGTGACCCGGCTCGGTTGGTTCTTTTCACAGGTGGCCATGGTGACTTTCGGCGGTGCCTACGCCGTCCTGCCGTATGTGGCCGATCACGCCGTGAACACACACGGTTGGCTATCCGCACCGCAGATGATGGACGGTCTAGGACTGGCGGAGACGACGCCGGGGCCGCTCATTCTGGTGCTGCAGTTCGTGGGATTCCTCGCCGGTTGGGAAAATGGCCATGGCGGGTGGGGTCAGGCCATCCTTGCCGCCGGCATTTCGACCTGGGCCACCTTCCTGCCAGGCCATCTTTTCATCTTCGCCGGTGCCCCGCATATTGAAGCCAGTCTCGGCCAGAAAGGCCTGCATGCGCCCCTGAAGAGCGTCTCGGCTGCCGTGACCGGGGTAATCCTGAATCTCGCGGTCTGGTTCGCCCTGCTGCTCTGTTTTCCATCCGAAGGGAAAGTCGATGTCGTGGCGATTGTGGGGGCTCTTGGGCTCTTCGCCGCCATGCAACGATGGAAATGGGGAGTTCTGACGGTAGTTGCGGCTGGAATCGCCGTGGGAATCCTGCGATCGTCTATGTCCTGAATCGAGAAAAACAAAAGGGCCGGTCCCCGTGAAGAGGACCGGCCCGGTAGAAAGGTTGAAAATTTGGGATTAGGCCGACTTTTTGGTTTCTTCCGCCTTCTTGGCGAGGGCGGCCTTGGCTTGCGCGACCACGGCCGAGAAATCGGCGGGGGACGTGATGGCCATGTCGGACAGCACCTTGCGGTCGAGATCGATGCCGGCGGCGTCCAGTCCTTCAATGAAGCGGCTGTAGCTCAGGCCTTCGGCACGGACAGCGGCATTGATGCGCTGGACCCAAAGGTTGCGGAAGTTGCGTTTGCGCGTCTTGCGATCGCGGTAGGACCATGTCTGCGCCTTGAAGACAGCGTCTTTGGCGTAGCGGAACAGTTTGGAGCGGGCTCCCCGGAATCCTTTGGCTTTGTCGAGCCAGCGTTTCCGGCGTTTGCGGGAGGCAGGTGCGTTGGTTGCGCGGGGCATGTGTTTCTTGGGGTGGCCGGACTGTTGTTGGGACTCCAGATTCTCCGCCTCGTCTGGCCATTTAGCCGGTCTTCACCGGCCAGGCGGGGGAATCTGCCGCCGGCGAGCGGCGGAGGGCGCGGTATTGCGCGCGTCGGTGGTAATCTTCCGTCAGTTTCCAAACGGGAGGTTACCCATGACCTTGAACAGGTCACGTTCCGAGACCAGGGCGACTTTGCCGAGAGAACGTTTGCGTTTGCGGCTCTTGTTCTGAAGCAAGTGTCGTTTGCCTTGTTTGCGGCGCAGCACCTTGCCGGTGCCCGTGACCTTGAATCTCTTGGCCACGGCTTTACGGGTTTTGGCGATGCCACCTTTACGAGTCATAGGGCGTGGAATCTACGCGGCAGGGCAATTCGTGCAAGTCTTTTTCCTTCGTTTTGGAAATTGCTTGCGGTAGGCGGATTCCCAAATGGCAGGAGGACGGTTCCGCATCCCCAAACGTGGCACCGCGTGGTCCGGGCCCCAGCCCAGTGGCGTGTTGACCCCATGCTGTTGAAAATCGGTATTGCCATGCAAGTTGGCGCGTATTACCCTCGCCCTATGCAAACCATCTCACTCAAGTTGCCGGACGCGCTATTGGCGCGTCTGGAGGAGGAAAGCCGCCTGCGCCGGACGAACAAATCCGCCTTGGTGCGTGCTGCCTTGGAGCGAGAACTTGCCCCGGATCAACGCGGAAAACCTCCATCCTGCTATGATTTGGCCGGGGATCTGGCTGGCTCCATCAAAGGCTTGCCGAAAGACATCGCGACAAACCCGAAATACATGGAGGGCTTCGGCGAGTGACCTCCACCATTCTCTTGGACACCGGGCCGCTGGTGGGGTTCCTGGCTCGTGACTCGGAGCATGCCGGCTGGATCCGAGAGCAATGGCAACGGCTCTCTCCTCCCATGCTCACCTGCGAAGCCGTTCTGACGGAGGCCGTCTTCATCCTCAAACGGGAGGGTGCGGACCCAGATGCGATTTTTGAACTCTTGCAAAGAAAAGTCATTCGTGTGGCCCTGAGCATCGACCAGGAGCATGCCGACCTCCGGAGGTTGATGCACCGTTATCGGAATTTGCCCATTTCCCTGGCGGATGCCTCGCTCGTGCGACTCAGCGAACTCCTCCGGAACAGCAGGGTTTTCACCTTGGATTCGGATTTTCGCATCTACCGCCGCCACGGAAACAAGGTCATCCCTCTTCTGATACCGGAGCCATAGGCCTGCCGACAGGCTGTCGGATTCCCTGTGAGCTGTTTTTTCGATACCGCGGAGTGATCGCGACAGAAATGGGCGCGGGTCTTCTCCGGAAAAAAGCCGACGGTTTTCATCAACCATGAAGAAGGGAAAGCCGAAATGCGGCCCGAGTTCATTGATCGAGAGTGGGCGTAGGTTGCCTGGTGATTCCCAAGGCAGAGTTCAACTTCTCCACCCAGGCTTGGGCGTCTTCTTCCGCTGTCCATCGGGTTAGCCTCCGCGCCTTGCGGTCCACGATGAGCACGATGCTTCTCATTGATTGGTCATTCGTTTCGATCGTGTGGAGGGCACGAGCGCCGCCGACGGAAGCGCGCGGGAACGTCTCTTCCTTGACGACCCGACTTTTCTTCAGCGTTCTCAACACCAGCCGTTCTTCATCACCATCCAAACGCAATTCCTTCCGCTTGGTCTGCAGTAGGAACACACATAAGAGCATACCGGCGGCGAAAAGGACGGATCCTGCGATGAAGGGAAGGATATCCAGAGCAGAGAAAATGGCGTCAACGACCTGTAGGCCGAACGGTTGGGATTCTGTCGGGGCAGGGCGGGATGAGGCGGACCCCGAAAATCGGGCCAGTGGCTAAGCTATGATTATGGTGGTCGGGTGCGGGTAACAGCCCTAACCTAAACGACACCAAAATGAAAGCAAAAGGAAGAAGACACGACCCTGAATTCAAGGCCCGGGTAGCGCTCGAAGCGCTCAAGGGCATCAAGACCATCCAGCAAATCGCCAAGGATTTTGACGTCCACCCGGTGCAAGTTTCCGATTGGAAGAAGGCCATGCTGGAAGGTGC